>NZ_BCTY01000134.1 GCF_001591005.1 Sphingomonas sanguinis NBRC 13937 | reverse complement strand
AGCCAGGCGCTGGTGCGCAAGCGGGTGGATGTCTGCGAGTATCCCGACGGACGTATCGAGATCCGGCACGACGGGCAGGCCTTGCCCTATCGCGTGTTCGACAAGATGCGGCGGGTGAACCAGGCCGCAGTGGTCGACAACAAGCATCTCGACGCGGCGCTGGCGATGGCGCGGCTCCTGCAGGAAGCGGCGCCACACCACCGCAAGCGGAACAACAACGAGCCGGCGCGGACGGCGCAGACTGGCGGCATGTTCGCCGCGTCAGCTGTTTCGACTACATCGAAGGTGGATCGCCGCACGCTGTGCACGCCCAAGCTGAAGCGCGGGCCACGTCTTTCCAACACGGAGCTCGTCGCGCGCGGACTGGCCGAATACGCTGGCTGAGCCCGGGTCACGCCACCCAAGCAACCTGCCTCATGACTGCTGTTCTGGTATGACCGAGCCCGCTGCTGGCGCAGCGGGTCCATCGCCCTTCCCTCGGAACTCACCGCATCAGCGGGGTCAGCGCTGCGCTTGTGGATGGCTCCACACTGCCCCCGCTGCTACCAACGTGTGCCATCTCTATCTGGCGCGGATTGTGTCTTTTCTAACTGGCAGGAAC
>NZ_BCTY01000133.1 GCF_001591005.1 Sphingomonas sanguinis NBRC 13937 | reverse complement strand
AGCCAGGCGCTGGCGCGCAAGCGGGTGGAGGTTTGCGAGTATCCTGACGGACGGATCGAGATCCGGCACGACGGGCAGGCCTTGCCCTATCGCGTGTTCGACAAGATGCGGCGGGTGAACCAGGCAGCAGTGGTCGACAACAAGCATCTCGACGCGGCGCTGGCGATGGCGCGGCTCCTGCAGGAAACGGCGCCACAGCACCGCAAGCGGAACAACAACGAGCCGGCGCGGACGGCGCAGACTGGCGGCATGTTCGCCGCGTCGGCTGTTGCGACCGCATCGAAGGTGGATCGCCGCACGCTCTGCACGCCGAAACTGAAGCGCGGGCCGCGCCTTTCCGAGACGGAACTCGTCGCGCGCGGACTGGCCGAATACGCTGGCTGAGTCCGGGTCACGCCACCCCACCCCAGGAACCTGCCTGACTGTCTGCATTCTGGTGTGACCGAGCCCGCTGCTGGCGCAGCGGGTCCGTCGCCCTTCCCTCGAAACTCACCGCATCAGCGGGGTCAGCGCTGCGCTTGTGGATGGCTCCACGCTGCCCCCGCTGCTACCAGCCGTGTGTCATTTCTATTTGGGGCAGAATGTGTCTTTTCTAATCAGCGGGAACACAAA
>NZ_BCTY01000132.1 GCF_001591005.1 Sphingomonas sanguinis NBRC 13937 | reverse complement strand
TCTGCTCGGCTGGGCGCAGGGCACGTTTGCCTCGAAGGTCGAGATCGAGGGTGAGACGGCGAACGTCACCCGCGAGGTCGATGGCGGTCTGGAGACGGTGGCGCTGACGCTGCCCGCGATCGTCACCACCGACCTTCGCCTCAACGAGCCGCGCTATGCGTCGCTGCCGAACATCATGAAGGCCAAGTCCAAGCCGATGGCGACCAAGACCGCCGCCGACTACGGCGTGGACGTCGCGCCCCGGCTGACGATCACCCATGTCGCCGAGCCCGGCAAGCGCCAGGCGGGCGTCAAGGTCGGCTCGGTCGACGAACTGGTCGAGAAACTGAAAGCACTGGGAGTGGCCAAGTGAAGACGCTGGTTTGGGTCGAGCATGACGGCGGGTCCGTCAAGGATGCCACGCTGGCGACCGTCACCGCGGCGGCCAAGCTGGGCGAGGTACATCTGATCGTCGCCGGCCAGGGCGTGGACGGCGTGGCGCAGGCCGCCGCGAAGATCGCCGGCGTCGGCAAGGTCCATGTCGCCGACGACGCGGCATACGCCAACGCGCTGGCCGAGAATGTCGCGCCGCTGATCGCCGAGCTGATGGGCCATCACGACGCGTTCCTCGCGCCGTCGA
>NZ_BCTY01000131.1 GCF_001591005.1 Sphingomonas sanguinis NBRC 13937 | reverse complement strand
GAGAAGATCGTCATACCCGGACCACCGGGCGTCTTGATGCGCCCGGTTTCCTTGTACGTCGTAGGGTCGAGCACGGCGATATAGTCCTCGCCGCGGACGGTGACCCAGACTTCCTTGCCGTTCGGTGTAAAGAACGCCTCGTGCGGACTGCGCCCGACATAAGTCGTATGCTTGACGGTGTTGGTGGCGGTGTCGATCCACGACACGGCGTTCGATGCGATCGACACGACCGCGAGGGTCTTCCCGTCCGGCGAGAAGCCGAGTCCGTGAACCAGCACCTGCCCCTTGTAGAGCGGTGAAAAATTCATCGGCTGCGGATCGCCAAGCTTGATGACGCCGAGCAGCCGGTTGTCGGCCGGGTCCGTCACCGACACCGTGTTGGAGAATTGTTCGGATGCATAGACGCGGTCGCGGTGGCTGACAGGCACGTCCCTGGCGTTCCACGGCGCCTGCTGGGCCATGGCGATGCCCGGTGCGGCGCTTATCAGCAAGGCGGCCGAGCGCAGGATGGTCCGGATCATGTCAGTGCTCCATATGGCTGTGGTGGTCACCGCCCTGCGTCGGGGCTGGCGTCGAAGGCGGTAGCGGCTGGCCGATCGCCAGCTTCATGGCGGCGATCTCCTGCTGCTGATCGATGATGATCTCCTGTGCGATGCGCTTGAGCTGCTCGTTATG
>NZ_BCTY01000130.1 GCF_001591005.1 Sphingomonas sanguinis NBRC 13937 | reverse complement strand
GCTGCCAGGCATGTCAACGACCAGGATGCGCGTCGTCAACGTCACCTCCGCCGCCGCCAGCCCCAGCCGGACCCGCAGGTCGACCATGGGCACCGACGCGCCGCGCACATCGGTCAGCCCCAAGAACCAGTCGGGGGCGTGCGGCACCCGATAGGCGTTACGATGATCCAGGATTTCGCGGACCGTGGTCACGGGGAGGGCGAATTCCTCCTCCCCGAGACCGAAGACGACGACCTGAATGTCCCCGCCGACCGCGCTCATGCCGCGCGTCCGAACTCGGCATCCTCGCCGTCCGGGCCGCCATTGCTCAGGTCGAGCGCGAAGCCGCGGACCCGGGCCTGCTGATCGGCGACCGAACCGGCTCGCGGCGCAGGCTTTTTGAACTGGGCCGCAGGCTTGCTGGCCGGTGCCTTGCGCACCACCGGACGGGCATGGCTCCGCTCGACGCCGCCGATGCGGAAATAGGCGATGCTTTCCTGCATTTCCTCGGCCTGGCTGGCCAACTCTTCCGAGGTGGAGGAGATCTGCTCGGACGCCGAGGCGTTCTGCTGCGTCACCTTGTCGAGTTGCTGGATCGCCTCGTTGATCTGGACCGCACCGATATCCTGCTCGCGGCAGGCGGCGCTGATCTCGGCGACCAGCTCGGCGGTGCGGCGGATGTCGGGCACCAGCCTGGTCAGCATCTCGCCCGCCTGGGTGGCAGCGCCCACCGTATCCGACGACATACCGCTGATCTCGGCGGCGGCCGACTGGCTA
>NZ_BCTY01000129.1 GCF_001591005.1 Sphingomonas sanguinis NBRC 13937 | reverse complement strand
TGCCGCCGAGGTCCGCAAGCTGGCCGAGCGCAGCCAGTCGGCCGCCGCCGAGATCAGCGGCATGTCGTCGGATACGGTGGGCGCTGCCACCCAGGCGGGTGACATGCTGGTGAAGCTGGTGCCCGATATTCGTCGCACCGCCGAATTGGTCGCCGAGATCAGCGCCGCCTGCCGCGAGCAGGATATCGGCGCGGTCCAGATCAACGAGGCGATCCAGCAGCTCGACAAGGTGACGCAGCAGAACGCCTCGGCGTCCGAGCAGATCTCCTCCACCTCGGAAGAGCTGGCCAGCCAGGCCGAGGAGCTTCAGGAAAGCATCGCCTACTTCCGCGTCGACCGCGGCGCACGCGGTGTCCAGCCCAAGTCGGTGGCCCGCAAGCCCGTTGCCCGCACGGCGGTGTCCAAGCCCGCCAAGCCCGCCAAATCGGCTCCGCGTGCCGGTTCGGTCGCCGATCAGCAGGCTCGGGTCCGCGGCTTCGCGCTCGACCTGACCAATGGCGGTCCGGACGGCGAGGATGCCGAGTTCGGACGCGCGGCATGACCCATGCTGGCGGGGACATCCAGGTCGTCGTCTTCGGTCTCGGGGAGGAGGAATTCGCCCTCCCCGTGACCACGGTCCGCGAAATCCTGGATCATCGCAACGCCTATCGGGTGCCGCATGCCCCCGACTGGTTTCTGGGGCTGACCGATGTGCGCGGTACGTCGGTGCCCATGGTCGACCTGCGGGTCCGGCTGGGGCTGGCGCCCGCCGAGGTGACGCTGACGACGCGAATCCTGGTCGTCGACATGCCCGGCAGC
>NZ_BCTY01000128.1 GCF_001591005.1 Sphingomonas sanguinis NBRC 13937 | reverse complement strand
GTTGTTGCCCCCTAAATGGCTGACAGGGCCTCGCGTGTTGTCGCGATGAACTCGCGGGGTGACCTGTAGCCGAGGGCGCGGTGTGGATGCACCTCATTATAGTGGTCGAGCCAAGCTGGCAGCTGCGCGATGACGGTCTGCGCGTCGGGCTTGGGGTTCACGCGGACGTAATCGCGCTTGAGGGTGCGGACGAACGCCTCGGCCATGCCGTTGGACTGCGGGCTGCTGACCGGGGTGGTGCGCGGCACCAGCCCGATGTCGCGAGCAAAGGTGCGGGTGTCGCGGGCGGTATAGCAGCTGCCGTTATCCGTCAGCCACTCGATTGGCTGGGGTACGCGGTTCACCCGACCGTAGCGGTGCTCGACGGTGGCGACCATCAGGTCCTGCACATCCTCGGCGGTGATGCCGCTCGTGGTTGCCACATGCCCCATTGCCTCGCGGTCGCAGCAGTCGAGCGCGAACGCGACGCGCACCTTCTCGCCGTTGTCACAGGCGATCTCCAGCCCGTCGGAGCACCAGCGAGTGTTGCGCTGGTCGACGGCGACACGGCCGTCGTGACGGCGCTCCTCGTGCCGTCCGCCGCCTCTTTGGAGCAGCAGTCCATGCACCTTCATGACGCGGTAGACGCGCTTGGGATTGGGAGCAGCGCGACCGGTCTGCTCGGCTTGGCGGCGCAGCAGGGCATGGACGCGGCGATAACCGTAGGTGGGCAGATCGGCGACAAGCGCCCGGATGTCGGCGACTAGGTCGGCGTCCGGCAATGGTGGCCGTCCGCGCGGTCGTGGCGGTGGTCGGTTGCGCATCGCAGACAGATGCGGGCGGGCGACGCTG
>NZ_BCTY01000127.1 GCF_001591005.1 Sphingomonas sanguinis NBRC 13937 | reverse complement strand
CAGGGCCGAAGATTTCCTCCTGAAACACGCGCATCCTGTTGTGGCCGCTGAGCACAGTCGGCTTGACGTAATAGCCCTCCAGCCCCTCGGGCCGGTTGCGCGTGCCGCCGGTTAGCACCTTCGCGCCTTCGTCGCGGCCGATGTCGAGATAGCCGAGGATCTTGTCCATCTGCTCCAGCGAGGCCTGCGCGCCGACCATGGTGGCGGGGTCGAGCGGATCGCCCTGGATCATCGCCTCGACCCGCGCGACCGCCTTTTCCATGAAGCGATCATAGATGGATTCGTGGACCAGCGCGCGGCTGGGGCATGTACAGACCTCGCCTTGGTTGAGCGCGAACATGGCGAACCCCTCGATCGCCTTGTCGAGATAATCGTCGTCCTCGGCAGCCACGTCGGAAAAGAAGATGTTGGGGCTCTTGCCGCCCAACTCCAGCGTGACCGGGATCAGGTTTTCCGACGCATAGGACATGATGAGCTGGCCGGTCGTCGTCTCGCCAGTAAAGGCGATCTTGGCGATGCGCGGGTTCTGGGCCAGCGGTTTGCCCGCCTCGACGCCATAGCCGTTGACGATGTTGAGCACGCCCTCGGGCAGCAGGTCGCCGATCAGTTCGGCCAGCACCATGATCGAGGCTGGGGTCTGTTCGGCGGGCTTCAATACCACGCAATTGCCCGCCGCCAGCGCGGGCGCCAGCTTCCAGCAGGCCATCAGCAGCGGGAAGTTCCACGGGATGATCTGCCCGACGACGCCCAGCGGCTCGTGGAAGTGATAGGCGACCGTGTCGTGGTCGATCTCCGAAATGCCGCCTTCCTGCGCGCGGATGCAGCCCGCGAAGTAACGGAAATGGT
>NZ_BCTY01000126.1 GCF_001591005.1 Sphingomonas sanguinis NBRC 13937 | reverse complement strand
CCGGGCCGAAAATTTCCTCCTGGAACACGCGCATCTTGTTGTGGCCGCTGAGCACGGTCGGCTTGACGTAATAGCCCTCCAGCCCCTCGGGCCGATTGCGGGTGCCGCCGGTCAGCACCTTCGCGCCCTCGTCGCGCCCGATGTCGAGATAGCCGAGGATCTTGTCCATCTGCTCCTGCGAGGCTTGCGCGCCGACCATGGTGGCGGGGTCGAGCGGATCGCCCTGGATCATCGCCTCGACCCGCGCGACCGCCTTTTCCATGAAGCGGTCATAGATGGATTCGTGCACCAGCGCGCGGCTGGGGCAGGTGCACACCTCGCCCTGGTTGAGCGCGAACATGGCGAAGCCCTCGATCGCCTTGTCGAGATAATCGTCATCCTCGGCCGCGACGTCGCCGAAAAAGATGTTGGGGCTCTTACCGCCCAGCTCCAGCGTGACCGGGATCAGGTTTTCCGACGCATAGGACATGATGAGCTGTCCGGTCGTCGTCTCGCCGGTAAAGGCGATCTTGGCGATGCGCGGGTTCTGCGCGAGCGGCTTGCCCGCCTCGACACCGTATCCGTTGACGATGTTGAGCACGCCTTCGGGCAGCAGGTCGGCGATTAGTTCGGCCAGCACCATGATCGAGGCGGGTGTCTGCTCGGCGGGTTTCAGCACCACGCAATTGCCCGCCGCCAGCGCGGGCGCCAGCTTCCAGCAGGCCATCAGCAGCGGGAAGTTCCACGGGATGATCTGCCCCACCACGCCCAGCGGCTCGTGGAAGTGATAGGCGACGGTATCGTGGTCGATCTCCGAAATGCCGCCTTCCTGCGCGCGGATGCAGCCCGCGAAATAGCGGAAATGAT
>NZ_BCTY01000125.1 GCF_001591005.1 Sphingomonas sanguinis NBRC 13937 | reverse complement strand
GAACCCGACCGAAAATTAGGTTGAGCGATTTCAGTCAGTTGTGATTCACCGGGTTTTGCGAAGACCTTGGAGAGCACATGGGCTGGACCGAAACCGCTCGTCGCGAGCATGACAGAAGTAGGCTGCGTTACACAAGCGACTGCACCGATGCGGAATGGGCGATCATTGCGCCGCTGCTGGCTCGAACGACGAAGGTGGGCCGCCCGCGCCTGCACCGGGCACGGGATCTGTGGAACGCGATCCAGTACCTTGCCGCGACGGGATGCCAGTGGGCGCAACTGCCCCGGGACTTTCCCCCGTTCACGACCGTGCAGTACCATTTCTACCGGATGCGCGACAGCGGCCTGCTCGATGCGATCAACGCGGTGCTGGTAGCCGGAGTACGGATTGCCGAAGGGCGCGAGGCAGAACCGACTGCGGGCATCATCGACAGCCAGTCGGTCAAGACCACCGAAGCGGGTGGGCCGCGCGGCTATGATGCCGGCAAGAAGATCAAGGGCCGCAAGCGCCATATCGCGACCGACACGGCCGGCAACCTCCTCGACGGACTGGTGCTCTCCGCTGACATCCAGGACCGCGACGGCGCACCGGACCTCATCGAACGCTGTCGCGACGCCTATCCGTCCCTGAGCCGTTTCTTCGCCGATGGCGGCTATGCCGGGCAGAAACTGGCCGCCGCTATCGCGCATATCGACCACCTCGCCATCGAGATCGTCCGGCGTTCCGATGCCCACCGCTTCGTCGTCCTGCCCCGGCGCTGGGTCGTCGAGCGCACCATCGCATGGCTCAACCGATGTCGGCGTCTCGCCAAAGATTGGGAGGCGTCCGTCGCCTCCGCCGAAGCCTGGCTCATCATCGCTTCCATCAGGCGCATGACACGCCGTATCGCAAAACTCGAATTATGAGTCGGGCTC
>NZ_BCTY01000124.1 GCF_001591005.1 Sphingomonas sanguinis NBRC 13937 | reverse complement strand
AGCGGACGCGATGGCGCTGCTGAGCCTTGAGCGTCGACAGATCTACCGGTTGCTGGAGCGAGTTCGGCAGGACGGCGCGGCCGGGCTGATCTCGCGGAAGCGTGGGCGTCCGAGCAACCGGCGCTACGCCGACGCCTTTCGTGACCATGTCATCAGCCTCGTGCGCGAGCAGTATAGCGGGTTCGGGCCGACGCTGGCACGTGAGTATCTGGCCGAGCGGCACGGCATCCGGGTGTCGTGCGAGACGCTGCGGCAGATGATGATGGCAGCGGGGCTGTGGAAGGACCGCGAAGCGCGTCGCCCTCGCCCTTATCAGCCGCGCTACCGGCGAGACTGCCGCGGCGAGCTGATCCAGGTCGACGGGTCCAAACATTGGTGGTTCGAGGACCGGGGCCCGCCATGCACGCTGCTGGTCTATATCGACGATGCGACCAGCGAACTGATGCACCTGGAGATGGTCGAGAGCGAGAGCACCTTCTCGTACATGCGGGCGACGCGGACGTATATCGAGCGCCACGGCAAGCCGGTCGCCTTGTACTCCGACAAGCACAGCGCCTTCCGAAACAACACCGCCTCGGCGAACGGAGACGGCATGACGCATCTCGGGCGGGCGCTGCACGCGCTCAACATCGAGATCATCTGCGCCAATTCGCCGCAGGCCAAGGGCCGTGTCGAGCGCGCCAACGGCACGTTGCAGGACCGGCTGGTCAAGGCGATGCGGTTGGAGGGTATTTCCACCATCGCGGAGGCCAACGCTTTTCTCCCCTCCTACATGGCCCGGCATAACCGCCAGTTCGCCAAGCCGCCGTTCGACCCGCGCGATCTGCACCGCCCGCTGGCACCGCACGAGGACATCGAAGCGGAAATGGTGTGGCGCGAGCAGCGCACAGTGACCGCGGCGCTGACGCTGCACTACAACAAGGCGCTGTTTATCCTGGAGCCGAACCGGACC
>NZ_BCTY01000123.1 GCF_001591005.1 Sphingomonas sanguinis NBRC 13937 | reverse complement strand
GGCGGACGCGATGGCGCTGCTGAGGCTTGAGCGTCGACAGATCTACCGGTTGCTGGAGCGACTTCGGCAGGACGGCGCAGCCGGGCTCATATCCCGCAAGCGTGGGCGTCCGAGCAACCGGCGTTACGGCGATGCCGTTCGTGATCAGGTCGTCAGCCTCGTGCGCGAGCAGTATAGCGGCTTCGGGCCGACGCTCGCGCGCGAGTATCTGGCCGAGCGGCACGGCATCCGAATCTCGTGCGAGACGCTGCGGCAGATGATGATGGCAGCGGGGCTGTGGAAGGACCGCGCAGCGCGCCGCCCTCGCCCGTACCAGCCGCGTTATCGGCGGGACTGCCGCGGCGAGCTGATCCAGGTCGACGGGTCCAAACACTGGTGGTTCGAGGACCGGGGCCCGCAATGCACGCTGCTGGTCTATATCGACGATGCGACCAGCGAGCTGATGCACCTGGAGATGGTGGAGAGCGAGAGCACCTTCTCGTATATGCGGGCGACGCGCAGCTATATCGAGCGCCATGGCAAACCCGTGGCCCTTTACTCCGACAAGCACAGCGCGTTTCGCAACAACACGGCCTCGGCGAACGGCGACGGCATGACCCATCTCGGGCGGGCGTTGCACGCGCTCAACATCGAGATCATCTGCGCCAACTCGCCGCAAGCCAAGGGGCGCGTCGAGCGCGCGAACGGCACGTTGCAGGACCGGCTGGTCAAGGCGATGAGACTGGAGGGCATCTCCACCATCGACGAAGCCAATGCCTTCCTCCCCTCCTACATGGCCCGGCACAACCGGCAGTTCGCCAGGACCCCGTTCGACCCGCGCGATCTGCACCGCCCGCTGGCGCCGCACGAGAACATCGAGGCAGAGATGGTGTGGCGCGAGCAGCGCACGGTGACCGCGGCGCTGACGCTGCACTACAACAAGGCGCTGTTCATCCTGGAGCCGAACCGGACC
>NZ_BCTY01000122.1 GCF_001591005.1 Sphingomonas sanguinis NBRC 13937 | reverse complement strand
ACCCGGTCGCGCAACCACGACCGGGCATAGCGGCGCAGCCCGGGGATCAGCGGTTCGATCGCGGCGGCAAGCGGGTCCATCTCAGTCGCGCTGCACCTGCACGATGCGCCCCGGCGCGCCGTTCACCACCTCCGCAACCGCCAGAAAGCGCCGGGGTGTCGCGGTGCTGCCCTGAACGATCTGGCGGATCGGACCCGATGCGTTGACGATCGCCGCACCTGCCGGGTTGCTCATGAAGTTCGCAAGCGGCTCTACAGCGCCGCTGCCGTCCGCATTGGCGGTCAGTACGAGCATGTAAGGCTTCTTGGGCTGCAAACCGGTAACGGCACTCTGCACGACCTGAATGATGCCCTGGTCGAAGAGGGTGATGCTGCTTGCCGTACCTTTGCCGCCAATCGGCCCCATGGTCAGATGCAGCGCCTTGCCCGCTGTGCCGAGCGGCTGGAGATTGTCGGTGCCGGGGCCTGTCGGAACTGCGTTCGACACATAGGCGATCGCCTGCGGTGCCTGTCCGACCGGCACGGTAGCGACGACCGTGTTGCCGGCAGTGTCGATCGCGGCCAGCTCATCGGAATTCTCTAGCCCGACATAAACGCGCCGGCCGTCGCCCGATGGCCAAACACCGTGCGGCATCTTGCCGACCGGAATTGTTGCCACCGGCGTGAAGTCGGACGTGCGGAACACCTTGACCACATTCTCTCCGCCGACCGTCACATACGCGAACTGCCCCTTGGCCGTGCGGGCGAAATTGACATGGTTCGTGATAGGCCCGGTATCCAGCACCTTCAGGATCGCGAAGGGTGGCCGAGCATCGAATGCGACCGTCTTGCCGATGTCCTTCAGCGTAAACCACACTTGCTTGCCGTCCGGCGTCGCGGCGATGTTGGGGCAGAAGGGGCTTGGCTGCGCCACCTGTCCGACCTGCGCGTGGGTCGCGACATCGAACACAGCCAATACCGGATTGAACGAAGAGCAGACATAGCCGTACCGGCCATCGGGA
>NZ_BCTY01000121.1 GCF_001591005.1 Sphingomonas sanguinis NBRC 13937 | reverse complement strand
GCCCGATCGCGCAACCACGATCGGGCATAGCGGCGCAGGCCGGGGATCAGGGGTTCGATCGCGGCGGCAAGCGGGTCCATCTCAGTCGCGCTGCACCTGCACGATGCGACCCGGCGCGCCGTTCACCACCTCCGCGACAGCCAGAAAGCGCCGGGGCGCCGCGGTGCTGCCCTGAACGATCTGCCGGATCGGCCCCGATGCGTTGACGATCGCCGCACCTGCCGGGTTGCTCATGAAGTTCGCAAGCGGCTCTACCGCACCGCTGCCGTCCGCGTTGGCGGTCAGCACGAGCATGTAAGGCTTCTTGGGCTGCAAACCGGTAACGGCACTTTGCACGACCTGGATGATGCCCTGGTCGAAGAGGGTGATGCTGCTTGCCGCACCATTGCCGCCAACCGGCCCCATGGTCAGATGCACCGCCTTGCCGGCCGTACCGAGCGGTTGGAGATTGTCGGTGCCGGGGCCTGTCGGGACAGCGTTCGGCACATAGGCGATCGCCTGCGGTGCCTGTCCGACCGGCACGGTGGCGACCACCTTGTTGCCTGTGGTGTCGATTGCGGCGAGTTCATCGGCATTCTCCAGCCCGACATAGATGCGCCGGCCGTCGCCCGATGGCCAGACGCCGTGCGGCATCTTGCCGACCGGGATGGTGGCGACGGGCGCGAAATCGGACGTGCGGAACACCTTCACCGCGTTTTCCCCGCCTACCGTGACGTACGCGAACTGTCCCCTGACCGTGCGGGCGAAGTTGACGTGATTGGTGATCGGCCCGGTATCCAGCACCTTGAGGATTGCGAAGGGTGGCCTGGCATCGAATGCGACCGTCTTGCCGATGTCCTTCAGCGTGAACCACACCTGCTTGCCGTCCGGCGTCGCGGCGATGTTGGGACAGAATGGGCTCGGCTGTGCCACCTGTCCGACCTGCGCGTGGGTTGCGACATCGAACACGGCCAGCACCGGATTGAACGACGAACAGACATAGCCGTATCGGCCATCGGGC
>NZ_BCTY01000120.1 GCF_001591005.1 Sphingomonas sanguinis NBRC 13937 | reverse complement strand
TAGGTGTTTGATCCCACGATTTGATGGTGCGATCCTTTCGTTGGAATGGAAGGAAGCCGTATGGGACAGGTACGTCATGGGTGCGCCACGACCACGCACGCCGTCCGAGCAGCAATACAGCGATCGCAAGCTTCGCTCGCGACGCTGAGCCGGGAACTGGGGATCAACCCAAAGACGGTCGCGAAGTGGCGGAAACGGGCGACGGTCGATGATTTGAAGACCGGGCCGAAGGCCCCTCATTCAACGACCCTGACCGAGGCCGAGGAGGCGATGGTTGTGGCGTTCCGGCGCCACACACTGCTGCCACTCGACGACTGCCTTTACGCCCTGCAACCGTCGCTCCCGCATCTGACGCGCTCAGCGCTGCATCGGTGCCTTCAGCGACACGGCATCTCGCGCTTGCCGGACATTGAGGGCGACAAGCCGAAGCGGCAGCGCTTCAAGCGCTACCCCATCGGCTTCTTCCACATCGATATTGCCGAGGTGCAGACCGCCGAAGGCAAACTCTACCTGTTCGTCGGCATCGACCGCACCAGCAAGTTCGCGGTCACGCAGCTGGTCGACAAGGCTGATCGCCGGACAGCATGGGAGTTCCTCGAACACCTGCTGACAGCCGTCCCCTACCGCATCCACACCATCCTGACCGACAATGGCATTCAGTTCGCCGAGCAGCCCCGCAACCGGAATACCGCCTGGTCCCGCCAGATGCGCTTCGACATGATCTGCGAGGCAAACGGCATCGAGCACCGGCTCACCAAACCGAACCATCCGTGGACCAACGGACAAGTCGAGCGGATGAACCGCACCATCAAGGAGGCGACCGTCAAACGCTTCCACTACGACAGCCATGACCAACTGCGGACGCACCTCGCCGACTTCATGGCCGCCTACAACTTCGCCCGCCGGCTCAAGACGCTCAGCGGGCTCACACCCTACGAATTCATCGCCAAGATCTGGACGTCAGAGCCAGACCGGTTCATCGTCAATCCGATCCACCAGATGCCGGGACCGAACA
>NZ_BCTY01000119.1 GCF_001591005.1 Sphingomonas sanguinis NBRC 13937 | reverse complement strand
GTTGGATGAACGTCCGGCGTGGGTGGATAGCTGACGTGCGGCTTGCACCGATGCGCCGTCGATGCTCTACGCAGCGTCCTTATGGACCTCCGTTGCCAAGGCTTCTTTGAAGGCGCGAAAGCGCGGGACATGGTAATCGGCTGGGGAATTCTCGGAGCGCCAATTGCCGCATTGTTGTTGCTTGGCGCACTCTTCTTAAAGGCCGAACCAATACGTCGCCAGCAGGTGATTGGGTGTTATACAGCAGCGGGTGCGCCAACACTCCACATCCGCTTTGATGCCATATATGTCGGCGATAGTCGTCAAAGTTCTTTCACTTACATCGCCGAGCCATACAAGGCCGGTTACCATTTGGCAGTCAATCCGGCACTGGGATTACATCCCATCAGCACGGGCGGCTATGATTTTTTGCCGGATCGCGGCATCGGATATTTCTGGGAACTACTCCCTAATGGGACGGCTTCGCGTATGCGCGCTCCCAGCGAATATAGCGGCCGCTTTGAGATCATCGCTGCGGATGGAACCTCGGTCGTATACAGCCGAGCCGATGCGGCAACCAAGTGTGGCCCATAGCATCCGCTAATGGGCGTTAACGCAGGTTCGCGGTCTTCGCTCGTCTTGCTGCAATGTTCCAGATCATCAGGCATAGCGTGGCAGCCCACGTCCCGTAGCCAGCATGTCCATCAGACCAGATTAACCAGATGAAATAAGCCGCAAGCCCGACGCTAAGTACGATGCGGGCCGCTCGCACCGCCGGATGAAGGAGCAATGAAACCGCTCCCATTTCGAAGCCTCCTACTGCCGAAAACAACCGTATCTTCTATCGCTAGCCTCAGCAATTTGGCGGGATCGGTGGACAGCGAAGCAACGGGTCTTAACATATCGAACCGGCGTGAAACCTCACTCTACGTTGCTGTATTCCTCCACAAGATACAAAGTGCCTACTCGGTAACAGTAAATTGGCATCCCTCCCACACCATCCTTGAGCCGCAACTGAATGCAGGTTTTGTTCGGGAAGGAGATGTAACGAGCGTATCGGTTCGACATTGCTGCGGACGGTACCTCGTGCACCTTCGCCGCCCACCGCCTAGCTGCGTCTTGTGCCTGCGCTTTTGACCCGTTCCAATCAGGTAAGCGCCTCTCACGCTCAAGAGTGT
>NZ_BCTY01000118.1 GCF_001591005.1 Sphingomonas sanguinis NBRC 13937 | reverse complement strand
CACCAGCCCGAAGATGTTGAGCGGGAAGTCGCCGGGCGGCAGGCCATTGAGTGCGACCGTCCCGCCGCGCGCCATCATGCCCACGGCCTGCGCAAAGGCGCGCTCGCTGACCGCCGTGACCAGCGCACCCTGTGCGCCGCCGCCGGTCTCGCGCTTGATCGCCGCCGCCGGGTCCGCCTCGGTCCGGGCATTGACCGTCACCTTTGCGCCCAGCCGCCGGGCGAGGTCCAGCTTGGCGTCGTCGACATCGACCGCCGCGACGTTCAGGCCCATGGCGACCGCATATTGCACCGCCATATGGCCCAGCCCGCCGATGCCGGAGATGACGACCGTATCGCCCGGCTTGGTATCGGTCATCTTCAGCCCCTTATAGACCGTCACCCCGGCGCAGAGAACGGGCGCGATCTCGGTGAAGCCGATATTGCCGGGCAGGTGGCCGACGAAATTGGGGTCGGCGATGACATAATCGGCAAAGCCGCCATTGACCGAATAGCCGGTGTTGAGCTGGCTTTCGCACAGCGTCTCCCACCCGCCCAGGCAATGCACGCAGTGGCCGCAGGCGGTGTAGAGCCAGGGCACACCCACCCGGTCGCCTTCCTTGATGTGCTTCACGCCCTTGCCGACCGCCGAGACATAGCCCACGCCCTCATGCCCCGGAATGAAGGGCGGGTTGGGCTTGACCGGCCAGTCGCCTTCGGCGGCGTGCAGATCGGTGTGACACACGCCGGAGGCTTGGATCGCGACTTGGATCAGGCCGTCGCCGACCTCGGGCACGGGGACTTCATCGATGGTAAGGGGTTGGCCGAATGCGCGCACGACGGCGGCTTTCATCGTCTTCGCCATGGTATCTCTCCTGTGGGATGATGATGGGGCAGGGATGGGCGCACCCGCCGACCCCTGCCTTGACCGGGATCAAAAGAAGCCGAGCTTCTTGGCCGAGTAGCTGACCAGCAGGTTCTTGGTCTGCTGATAGTGATCGAGCATCATCCGGTGCGTCTCGCGACCGATGCCGGAACGCTTGTAGCCGCCGAACGCCGCGTGCGCCGGATAGGCGTGGTAGCAGTTGGTCCAGACGCGTCCGGCCTGAATGGCGCGTCCCATCCGATAAGCGCGGGTGCCGTCGCGCGTCCACACGCCCGCGCCCAGGCCGTAGAGGGTATCGTTGGCGATGCTCAGCGCCTCTTCATCGGTCTTGAAGGTCGCGACCGAGACGA
>NZ_BCTY01000117.1 GCF_001591005.1 Sphingomonas sanguinis NBRC 13937 | reverse complement strand
GATCTGTAATTTGTAGTCGCCCGGCGGTTGTCCCTTGAGGGTCTCAAGGATCTGTCCGCACTCGCCGATCCGAGGATCGGTGGTGCTGTATCGGGTCTCACAAGGCCGGACGTTGCATTGACTCGAAGCGGGCTCGGGAGCCCATCTGATAACCTTCGCAGATCGTCCGTCCCTGCGTTCCCTCGCGGGACACCGCCATCGGGTCAGCTGGAGAGCATCACCGCTGGCGAACGGGAGCTTATCGCATTTCAGGCCTCGAACAAGGTGCCGTCGCGGAGCATGGCGTGCATGATGACGGCGAGGCGGCGGGCGAGCGCGACCCGAGCTTTCTTGAGGCCGCGCCGCTTCGCGATCTTCAGCGCCCAGATCTTCAGCGCGAAGGTCTGCCGCGTGCGCGTCAGGATTGAGTTTGCCGCCTCGTAGAGGAGCTTGCGGACGGTGCCGTCGCCCTGCTTGGTGATCCGGCCGGTCCAGTCGAGCTCGCCGGACTGGTGCCGACGTGGGACGAGGCCAAAGTAGGCGCCGGCTGTCCGCGACCGCTTGAACCGACCCGCTTCATCGACGGCAGCGGCGAACGCAGCCGAGGTCTGCACACCGACGCCCGGAATGCTCATCAGCGCCTGACAGGCTGGAGAGGCGATGCTGATCGCCTTGAGCTCGCGATCCATCCGACGGATCTCATCGACCAGGCCGGTTCGCGCCCGAAGCAGCGAAGCCACTGCCTCGCCGAGCCCCGGGACAGCGATGGCGGCCTGCACCCGTGCGAGAAACCGCTCGCCCTGGCCAGCTCCCGGTCTGATCCCGAAGGTAGCGCATAAGCCGCGGATGGTATTGTCGAGCCGGACGCGCGCCTCGACCAGGTGCGCGCGGGCGGTGATCACCGAGCGTACACCGTGCGAGGTCGGAGACTTGACGTGCACCTCCTTGTAAAAGCCGGTCCGGGCCAACTGCGCGAGCCCCGCTGCGTCATGTGGATCGGTCTTGTTCGCCTTCATGGCCTTGAGGCTCTGGTGCGCCTGTCGTGCATCGATGCAGACGATCGCGACGCCCAGCTCGTGCAGGCCCCGCGCGATCCACGGTGTCATCCGGCCGGTCTCGATCACCACGCGTTCCACTGGGCCATGGCGTTCCAGCAGCGCGCTGATCGCCTCGGGCGTGCTGTCCACGCATTGCGCCGCGACCTTGCACCCGTCGGCGTCGACGACGCAGACGTGCGATGTTTCCATCGACAAGTCGAT
Organism: Sphingomonas sanguinis NBRC 13937; assembly: GCF_001591005.1. GTDB lineage: Bacteria > Pseudomonadota > Alphaproteobacteria > Sphingomonadales > Sphingomonadaceae > Sphingomonas > Sphingomonas sanguinis. The sequence continues at coordinate 104 of NZ_BCTY01000117.1, read as the reverse complement.
TCCGGCATAGTGCTTCATGGCTGTTTCCTTCCTTCAGGTCCGACAACCAGAAGGTGCGCCACTCAGCCGGCCCGGGGAAGCAGCCACAAATTACACGATGACTC
>NZ_BCTY01000116.1 GCF_001591005.1 Sphingomonas sanguinis NBRC 13937 | reverse complement strand
TGATTTCAACGCCACGCTGGGTTTAGCAGCGGTGGCCTGAACGCCAGGGGCGGGGCGGCGGCGGTGCTGCGATCCGTCCTACTCCCATCCAACCTGTCGCCGGACAGGAATTTTCAGGAAAAGACTCATGCGGTTTTACGCTTCGCTCAAGGACACGTCCCATGTCGACGCCGCCACGGCGGAGATCACGCGTCTGCAGCGTGCCTTTGCCCAGGGCCGAATCCATGATCGCGCCGACCTGTCGGCGGTTACGGGCAAGGCGCGCGAGGTCCTGGTCGCCGTCAACGATATGATCGAGGCGGCGGCGATGCCCGCCGCCGGCTTCACGAGGCGCCTGTCGCATATGGCCAGCGAGCATGAGCGCGGCGATATCGACGTCGTGCTGCCCGTCGACGAGTTTCAGGGTGACCTGGCCAATGCCGCCAGGATGGTCAACGAACTCGTCGCCAGCCATATCGCGGTCAAGAAGCTGGCCATGGCCTGCGTCAAGTCGCTGGGCGAAGGCGATTTCGAGGCCCCGCTGGCGCCGCTGCCCGGCAAGAAGGCGTTCATCAACGACACGATCGAAGAGCTTCGCCGCAACCTGAAGGGCCTGATCGCCGAGATGAACACCATGTCGGTCGAGCACGACAAGGGCGACATCGACGTCTTCGTGCCCGCCGAGAAATTCCAGGGCGATTTTGCCCGCATGGCGACCGGGATCAACGCGATGGTCGCGGGCCATATCGCGGTCAAGAAGCAGGCGATGGCCTGCATCAAGCAGTTCGGCGAGGGCAATTTTGCCGCCGAGCTGGAGCGTTTCCCGGGCAAGAAGGCCTTTATCAACGACACGATCGAGGAACTGCGCGCCAATTTCCGCTCCATTATCGGCGAAATCCAGCGTCTGATCGACGCGTCGACCGCCGGACAGTTGAGCGAGCGCGGCGAGGCCGAGCGCTTCCCCGGTGATTTCGGCGGCTTGATCAAGGGCATTAACGGGATGCTCGACGCGATCCTGCTACCGATCGGCGAGGGCAACCGCGTCCTGAATTTGGTCAGCACCGGCTCGCTGTTGGAGCGAGTGGAGATCGAGTGCGAGGGCGATCATCGCCGGATGAAGGATGCGATCAACAATCTGGTCGACAATCTGACCAGCTTCGCGACCAACGTCGCGGGCGCGGCGGACCAGGTGGCGAGCGGCAGCCAGGAACTCTCCTCGGCGTCTGAACAGGTGTCGGAAGGCGCGACCGAGCAGGCCGCAGCGGCCGAGGAAGCCTCGGCCTCGATGGAGCAGATGGCGGCGAACATCAAACAGAACGCCGATAACGCGACCCAGACCGAGAAGATCGCGCGCCAGTCCTCGCAGGATGCCGAGATCAGCGGCCAGGCGGTGCAGAAGGCGGTCG
>NZ_BCTY01000115.1 GCF_001591005.1 Sphingomonas sanguinis NBRC 13937 | reverse complement strand
GACGTCGTCTAATAGCGGGGTTTGCAAGCGCTTTCGCGTGAGAGACGTTGTTTGCCGGGGCACGGTCGTCTTCGCGGTCGGCAGGTGCCGCCGCATCATGGGGCTTCGCGGGATGGCCCTTCCAATGTTCATTCCGCACGCATCGAGCTGGAGCTCGTGGTGCAACGGCCGAAACGGAATGGACCAGCCTACGTCCCGGCAGGGACGCCTCGTCACGCCATAGGCGCTGTCGAGCTCTTGGATCAGGCGGTAGCGGCCGTCCTGGTGAATAGTTCGCCGGAGCGCAGCATGGCGTGCATGATGACCGCAAGCTTGCGGGCAACAGCGACGGCGGCACGCTTGAAGCCGATCTTCTCGCGAAGCTTCATGCCCCAGCTGCGCAGATCGCTATCGGCGTGGCTACGGGTCAGGATCACGACGGCCGCCTCATATAGGAGCGAGCGGACGTGCGCGTCACCGCGCCGGGAGATGTGACCGTCATAATCGACCTCGCCCGACTGGTATCGCCTAGTGGTTAGCCCAAGCCAAGCGCCGACCGAGCGGGATCGCCTGAAGTTGGCGGGGTCCTCTACCGCGGTCAGGTAAGCGGTAGCGGTAATCGCGCCGACCCCGGGGATCGACATCAGCAGCTGACATTGCTGGCTCCTGCGTGCCTCGGCGAGGAGTTGGCGCCCCAGTTCGGTCGCCTGGACGCGCAGACCCCGCCACGCCTCGAGTAGGGGCAGGATGATTCGGGCGAGTTCGGCATTGTCGACAAGCAGGGAACGAACGTTCGTCTCGAACTTGCCGCCGATGCCACGCGGTACGAGGAGTCCGAACGTCTTCATCAGCCCGCGAATCTGCCCTGCTATGTCCAGCGTCGCGCGGACGAGCTTCGTGCGCGCCGCAATCAGCGTGCGCGAGAGCATACTGTCGAATCCTTTTACCCGTACCTCGCGATAGAACCCCACCTCGGCAAGGTGAGCCAGGCCGTCGGCGTCGTTGGCGTCCGTCTTGTTCGCCGCCATGTCGAGTGCCGCCTTGGCATGGCGCGCATCAATGCAAATCGCTGGCAGCCCCTCCGCCGTGAGCGCGTGGTAGAACCACACCGACAGTGACCCTGTCTCGAACACCACCCGCTCCACCCCAGGGGCGTGCTTGCGGATCAGAGCTGCAATGACCTGCGGGTCTGACAAACACTTGCCGCGCCAAACACGCTTGCCGCCGCACCGGATCGAAACGGCTGTCTCTTTCAACGATACGTCGAGCCCGATATACTCACCCATGGCTGTTCTCCGTCCGATGTATGGACCCGGCTGCCAGTCGTGAGCCCGCACCTTCATCTACCGGGGAACAGCCACCTTCCTCTACATCGCCGCTGATCGAGGTAGCTCGCTCCCGCGATTACCCCATGTTC
>NZ_BCTY01000114.1 GCF_001591005.1 Sphingomonas sanguinis NBRC 13937 | reverse complement strand
TTTCAACGATTTCTGCCCCCGATCAAAACTATGGCGGTCGCGCGCCACCATGCTTATGATCGTCCCCCGCGCAGCCGGGGGGCCGCGTCCGTTCCACCACCCGCCCCAAGCGGTCTATTTAAGCAGCGCGCATGAATCGTTTTGCCATCGGTATCGCGGGTATATTTGTCATTCTGGCCATCGCGGTGGCCCTGTCGACCGACCGGCGCGCCATCCGGCTGCGCGTCGTCGGCGCGGCCTTTGCACTGCAAGCGGGGATCGCGGTCCTCATCCTCTATGTCCCCTGGGGCAAGCATGTGCTGCAATGGCTGTCGGGCGGGGTCGCGGGTCTGCTCGGCTATGCGAATGAGGGGACCAAGTTCCTGTTCGGCGCGCTGGCGTCCGATCCGCTGGGCCGCAATTTCGCGATCCAGGCGCTGCCGGTCATCATCTTCTTCGCTGCGCTCGTCTCGATCCTCTATTATCTGGGGATCATGCAGCTGGTCGTGCGCTGGCTGGGCGGCGCGATCGAGAAGGTGATCGGCGTGTCGAAGGTGGAGTCGCTTTGCGCCGCCGCCAACGTCTTTGTCGGCCAGTCCGAATCGCCGCTCGTCATCCGCCCCTATCTGGCGAGCCTGACCCCGGCACAGCTGTTTACCGTGATGACCAGCGGCATGGCGGGCGTCGCGGGCACGATCCTGGCGGCCTATGCCTCGATGGGCATCTCGATCGAATATCTGCTCGCGGCCAGCTTCATGGCGGCGCCGGGCGGCATCCTGATGGCCAAGATCATCATGCCCGACCGGATCGAGCCGCCCGCCGGCCAGCTGCCGCTGGGCGATGTGATCGAGGACGAGAGGATCGCGCTGGCCGAAGCCACCCATGACGAGGAAAAGCCCGCCAACATCATCATGGCCGCCGCCCAGGGCGCGCAGACTGGCGTGAAGCTGGCGGTCGCGGTCGGCGCGATGGTGCTGGCCTTTGTCGCGCTGGTGGCGCTGGCGAACGGGCTGCTCGGGGGGCTGGGCAATCTGATCGGCATTCCGGGCCTGAGCTTCCAGGCGCTGCTTGGTTATGTATTCCAGCCGATCATGGCGCTGCTCAACGTGCCGTGGAAGGAAGCGGGTATCGCGGGCGGCCTGTTCGGCGAGAAGATCGTGCTAAACGAGTTCGTCGCCTATATCGACCTAGGGAAACAGGCCGCACAGCTGTCGCCGCGCACGGTCGCGGTCGTCACCTTCGCGCTGTGCGGTTTCGCCAACTTCTCGTCGATCGCGATCCAGATGGCGGTGACCGGCAGCCTCGCCCCCAACCAGCGGCCGACCATCGCCCGCCTGGGCATCCGTGCGCTGGTCGCCGGGAGCCTCGCGAACCTGATGTCGGCGGCGCTGGCGGGCCTGCTGATCGGCTAAATTCCTCCCCTGGAAGGGGAGGTGGCAGGGCGAAGCCCTGACGGAGGGGTGTCA
>NZ_BCTY01000113.1 GCF_001591005.1 Sphingomonas sanguinis NBRC 13937 | reverse complement strand
GGGGGGGGGGGGGGGGGGGGGGGGGCTGGCATATCGCTTGCGGCCTTGCCCTCCCCCAACCCCTCCCGCCTGCGGGAGGGGAGTAAGAAGGCTGCGTAAAGAAAACGCCTTCCTCTACTCCGCACATCGTGTAGCGGACGCCGCATGACCGATACCCCGCACACCGTCCTCGGCATCGACTTCGGCACCACCAACTCGGTCGTCGCCCGCGCCGAGAACGGCGAGTCCCATCTCGTACCCCTGAAGGCTCCGAAGGGAGAAAACCCCGTCTTCCGCTCGGCGCTATGCTTCTGGGAAGATGACGGGATTGAGGTGGAAGCAGGCCCCTGGGCGATCGCCGAATATCTCGACTTCCCGGGCGGCAGTCGGTTCATCCAGTCGTTCAAGTCGGTCGCCGCCTCACCGGTGTTCGAGCACGCGACCGTGTTCGACAAACGCTATCGCTTCGAGGAACTGGGTCGCGCCTTTCTCGATCGCATGGCGGCGCGCAGCGGCGGCACGCTTGATGGCCGGGCGGCGCGGATCGTCGTCGGGCGGCCGGTCGAATATGCCGGGCACCGCCCCGACGAAGCGCTGGCCCGCCAACGCTACGATGCGATGTTCGCGCGGCTGGGGGCGGAGATCCATTATGTCTACGAGCCGTTGGGCGCGGCGTTCAGCTATGCGTCGCGGATCACCGAACCCGCGACCGTGCTGGTCGCGGATTTCGGCGGCGGCACCAGCGACTTTTCGGTCGTGCGCATCGCCGCCCCCGGCGCCGACCGGCGTTGCGAGCCGCTGGGCCATGCCGGTGTCGGTATCGCGGGCGACCGGTTCGACCAGAAACTGATCGACCACCTTGTCCTGCCGCTGCTGGGCGCGGGCGGAAAATATCGCTCGTTCGACAAGATACTGGAGATTCCGCGCGGCTATTTCGCCGATTTCGGCGACTGGTCGCGCCTGGCCCTGATGCGCAACCGTAAGACGCTGGCCGAGCTGGAAAAGCTGCGCCGCGCCGCGCTCGACCCGGATGCGATCGGGCGAATGATCGCGATCATCGAGGAGGAGCAGGGATATCGGCTCTACGATGCGGTCGGCCGGGTGAAGCGCGACCTGTCCTCGGCCGAGGAGGCGCGGTTCCGCTTCGAGGGTGGTGGGCTGTCGATCGAGGCGGATGTGTCCCGCACGGATTTCGAGGCGTGGATCGCGCCCGAACTCGCCCGGATCGAACAGGCGGTCGATCGCGCGCTGACGGCGGCAGGGACCGAGGCGGGCGCGATCGACCGGGTATTCCTGACCGGCGGCACCTCGTTGATGCCCGCGATCCGGCGGATGTTCGAGGTCCGCTTTGGAGGTGAGAGGATCGCGACGGGCGGCGAGCTCACCTCGATCGCGCATGGCCTGGCGTTGATCGGCGAACAGCCGGATATCGGGGCTTGGGCGGTATAACCACTCACCCAATAAAAAGCCCCTCCTCCCGGTAGGGGGGAGGGGTTTGGGGTGGGGGCAAAGCC
>NZ_BCTY01000112.1 GCF_001591005.1 Sphingomonas sanguinis NBRC 13937 | reverse complement strand
GTTGGCGTTGATGACGTCGGCGTGCGGACCATCGGGGTAGGTCGCGTCATCGACCGGCAGGTCGACGCTGGTCGAGGCGAGCGAAAAGCCGTGGGCTGAGACGCTGGCGGGCGGCGCCGGCTCGGATGTCTCGGAGATCGGGGCAGGCGCCTTGCGGCTGCTCGGCGCACCGATCGAGACCAGGATAATGCCGGTCAGGCCGATCAGGCCAGCGGCCATGATGCCGGGAGACGGGGTCTTCATGCTACTCGCTCCTCAGGCCGCGATGATGGTGGTGGTCTCGATGTTGCCGCGCATGAACCCGCCCGGGTTCCAGATCGGTTTCATCGGCTGGGCGACACCGTTGGTATTCCAGCAGCGCACCATGATCGGGTTGGGCCCGCGCCGGAGCGGCACCCGCCCGTCCCAGCGGCGAAAGCTGTACCTGCCCTCGTCCGCGCCGAGCGTCGTCTTATACCACGTCCGGCCACCGTCCGACGATACATCGACCTTGGCGACGCCGCAGTCGCCGCCCATCGCGATCCCGCCGACCGGGATCGACGCCTCATAAGCTATCGCCTGGCCATCGGGCAGGCTGGTCATCCAGCTGCGCGGGATCATGCGATTGATGGGAACGGTCGGAAAGTCCTTGGCACCGGGCGCGACATTCGCGCCGGGCGTCGCCGGTATCTTGTAGGCCTTGGCCATCCAATACTGGTCGTCAGGGCCGGGCAGTACCTCAATCGAGTTCAGCATCTTGACCCAATAGGTCGAGTACCAGCCCGGCACGATCAGCCGGCAGGGAAAGCCGTTGAGGAGCGGCAGCTGCTCGCCGTTCATGCCAAAGGCGATCATCACCTCGCCGTCGCGGGCATGGTCGATGTCGAGCGCCTTCTCGAAGTCAGGGGCGCCAGCGACCACCGGCTGATCGAGAGCGCCGAAGCGCACCTGTACCGCGCCTGCCTTGACCCCGGCGAGATCGAGCACGTCGCGCAGGCGCACGCCGAGCCATTTGGCGTTGCCCATCGCGCCATTGCCCCATTGTGCGCCGGCGACACGCGGCTGGAACAGCCCACGGCTGTTTCCCGAGCATTGGTTGACCGCCGCCATCTCGACCCGCGGCAGGCGCAGCAGCTGGGCGAGGCTGATCGACAGCGGTCCGTTGACGTGGCCGAAGACGTTGAGGCGGAAAGTCTCGACATCGATCGAGGTCGGGATGTCGGCCCAGTGCCAGCGGACGAAGAACTGGTCGTTGGGGGTGAACACCGACTTGTCGAACACGTCCATCGGCGTCTCCAGCAAGGGCGGATGGACACGCTGGAGGATCATGCTGCCCTTGCCGGGAAAGGCGCTGGTCATCGGCCGTTCGGCATTGCCGCCAGGCAGCTTCAGGTCGACGAGCTGCTGCGCCAGCGCAGGTGCTGCGGCAAGGCCGGCGCTGCCGAGGGCGGCATGCCTGAGAAAGCGGCGACGGCTGGTCTCACTCGCCAGCCCGGCGTCGAAATTGTCCATGACAAGGCTCTCCTGTGGCCAGCCACGCTGGCGGATCGAAGGGGCGTTCTGCAAGTGATCGGACCGACTGATCCGATCACCACAGCGGATCAGTTCGGGGTGGCGATGCAGGGC
>NZ_BCTY01000111.1 GCF_001591005.1 Sphingomonas sanguinis NBRC 13937 | reverse complement strand
TCCCTGCATCGCCACCCCGAACTGATCCGCCATGATGATCGGATCAGTCGGTCCGATCACTTGCAGAATGCCCCTTCGATCCGCCAGTGTGACTGGCCACAGGAGAGCCTTGTCATGGACAATTTCGACGCCGGGCTGGCGAGTGAGACCAGCCGTCGCCGCTTCCTCAGCCATGCCGCGCTCGGCACCGCCGGCCTTGCCGCCGCGCCGGCACTGGCGCAGCAGCTCGTCGACCTGAAGCTGCCCGGCGGCAATGCCGAGCGGCCGATGACCAGCGCCTTTCCCGGCAAGGGCAGCATGATCCTCCAGCGCGTCCATCCACCCTTGCTGGAGACGCCGATGGAGGTCTTCGACAAGTCGGTGTTCACGCCCAACGACCAGTTCTTCGTCCGCTGGCACTGGGCCGACATACCGACCTCGATCGACGTCGAAAGTTTCCGCCTCAACGTCTTCGGCCACGTCAATCGGCCGCTGTCGATCAGCCTCGCTCAGCTGCTGCGCCTTCCACGGGTCGAGATGGCGGCGGTGAACCAGTGCTCGGGCAACAGCCGCGGGCTGTTCCAGCCGCGCGTCGCCGGCGCGCAATGGGGCAATGGCGCGATGGGCAACGCCAAGTGGCTCGGCGTTCGCCTGCGCGACGTGCTCGACCTCGCCGGGGTCAAGGCAGGCGCGGTGCAGGTGCGCTTCGGCGCTCTCGATCAGCCGGTCGTGGCGGGCGCTCCTGACTTCGAGAAGGCACTCGACATCGACCATGCCCGCGACGGCGAGGTCATGATCGCCTTCGGCATGAACGGCGAGCAACTGCCGCTCCTCAACGGCTTTCCCTGCCGGCTGATCGTGCCGGGCTGGTACTCGACCTATTGGGTCAAGATGCTGAACGCGATCGAGGTACTGCCCGGCCCTGACGACCAGTATTGGATGGCCAAGGCCTACAAGATCCCCGCGACACCCGGCGCGAATGTCGCGCCCGGTGCCAAGGACTTCCCGACCGTACCGATCAATCGCATGATCCCGCGTAGCTGGATGACCAGCCTGCCCGATGGTCAGGCGATCGCCTATGAAGCGTCGATCCCGGTCGGCGGCATCGCAATGGGCGGCGATTGCGGCGTCGCCAAGGTCGATGTGTCGTCGGACGGTGGCCGCACCTGGTACAGGACGACGCTCGGAGCGGACGAGGGCAGGTACAGCTTCCGGCGCTGGGACGGGCGGGTGCCGCTGAGACGCGGGCCTAACCCCATCATGGTGCGCTGCTGGAACACCAACGGTGTCGCTCAGCCGATGAAGCCGATCTGGAATCCCGGCGGGTTCATGCGCGGCAACATTGAAACCACCACCATCATCGCGGCCTGAGGAGCGAGCAAATCATGAAGACTCCGTCTCCCGGCATGATGGCTGCTGGCCTGATCGGCCTGACCGGCATCATCCTCGTCTCGATCGGCGCGCCGAGCAGCCGCAAGGCGCCCGTTCCGATCTCCGAGATGTCTGAGCCGGCACCGGCCGCCAGCGTGTCAGCGCGCGGCTTCTCGCTTGCCTCGACCAGCGTCGACCTGCCGGCCGACGACGCGACCTACCCCGACGGTCCGCACGCCGACGTCATCAATGCCAAT
>NZ_BCTY01000110.1 GCF_001591005.1 Sphingomonas sanguinis NBRC 13937 | reverse complement strand
TGACCGCCTTCTGCACCGCTTGGCCACTGATCTCGGCATCCTGCGACGACTGGCGGGCGATCTTCTCGGTCTGGGTCGCGTTGTCGGCATTCTGTTTGATGTTCGCCGCCATCTGCTCCATCGAAGCCGAGGCTTCCTCGGCGGCCGCAGCCTGCTCGGTCGCGCCCTGGCTCACCTGTTCCGACGACGACGACAGCTGCTGGCTGCCCGCCGCCACATTCTGCGCCGCCAGAGCAGTCTGGCCGATCGTGTCGCGCAGGCGACTGGTCATGCGATTGACCGTCTCGACCAGGTCCTTGATCTCGTCGTTGCTGCGGACCTGCACCTCCTTGCTCAGGTCGCCATCGGCTACGGCGGACACCGCCTCATCGATCTTGCGCAGGCCGCTCGACACCAGCATCGCGATCCATACGCCACCGGCGATCGCGATCAGCAGCGCGACCACGGCGGTGACCATCATGGTGGTCCGGGCCGACGCGTAGAGCGCGGCCGCATCCTCCTTCGCCTTGACCATCTGACCCTGGGTGATGTCCGCCAGCTTGTTGAGCGTTTCACCGAGGTGCACGGCGATGACACGCCCCTCCGTTATCGATATCTGCGCCGCAGCGGCATTGTGATTGTCCATCGCCAGAGCGCGGGCGCGGGCGCTGACCTCCTTATAGTCGCGCCATTCCTCCAGTGCCTTCGTCCAGACCGGACGTCCCTGGGCGGTGGCGATCTTCAGCCCGCTGTTCAGGCTCGCCTCGACCTTGGTGCTATAGTCGTTGAAGCTGGCGTCATAATTGCGGTTCGCGCTCATATCTTCGGACAGCATCATGTTCTTTTCGGCGCGGATCGCGCGCCCGACATCGCCGTCCGCCGTTAACGAAAGCTTGATGCGCTGCGCAGGCCCGTCAATGGTATCGGAGATCATCGTGTTCAACGCATTGATCCTGGAGATCCCGATCCCGACCACCACCGCCAGAAGCAGCAATACAATCACAAATGTACCAGCAAGTTTCATCTTGATTGTCGCGCGCATACGCACCCCCGTTAAAATCTATTTTTTGAATAACCTGACAACATCACAAACTATTGCATAATCGAATGAATTTTCGGTTCACGACAACTCATTCTTATTTTTGACTTCGACGGTGGCGGCGTTCCCCCTCGGTACGCCGCCACCGTCGATCCGTTCAGGCGGCGCGACCGAAATCGGCGTCCTCGCCGTCCGCCCCGCCATTCGTCATGTCGAGTGCGAAGCCGCGTGCCCGTGCCTGCTGATCCGCGACCGATTGGCCACGGCCCGCCGCCTTGGCCTTGACCTTAGCCTTGGCGGCGGGCGTCGAGGGCTTGCGCACGGCGGGCTTGACCGCCATCGGGCGAGCCTTTTCCGCCAGGCGGAAGAAGGTGATGCCTTCCTGCAGTTCCTCGGCGCGCGCGGCGAGTTCCGCCGCCGTGCCCGAGATCTCGTCAGAGGCTGACGCATTCTGCTGCGTCACCTTGTCGAGCTGCTGGATCGCCTCGTTGATCTGGACCGCGCCGATATCCTGCTCACGGCAGGCGGCGCTGATCTCGGCGACCAGTTCGGCGGTGCGACGGATATCGGGCACCAGCTTGGTCAGCATGTCGCCCGCCTGGGTGGCGGCACCGACCGTATCCGACGACATGCCGCTGATCTCGGCGGCCGCCGACTGGCTA
>NZ_BCTY01000109.1 GCF_001591005.1 Sphingomonas sanguinis NBRC 13937 | reverse complement strand
TCGAACTGGTCGGCGATCGCGATCAGCTCAACCTCTTCTGTCGCCGGCATGGAGATCTGATCGGCGACAAGGTGATCGTCTACAAACGACTGGAGCATTGGACTATCACGCGCAAAACTGAGCTAACCAGAGCCTGATCGGCGTTCCCGTAAAGGAAGGTTGATCGAGAATGACGGTGTACCCCGTGCAGTTTGATCAGTGCTACTGCGGTAGGCTTTCCCAAATTCTGTTCCCGGTTGCCTTTTCCCGGAATGGCGCCGGACCAACGGGGAAACGGGACGCTTGAGCCTGTCGGAACGCACCTGATTCCCGGTGCCAAATAGCAGTTTTAAGACAACTGTTCGCGCCCCTCGCGATCTCGACACGACAATCCATGCCGGATGGCCAATATGCGCGACAGTCAACCCGGCCGGGTTTTCCGATAGGCGAAGCGCCGTTTCGTGCTCGTTCTATGTTATGCCCCCAATGAGTGACGCCGGGGCCGTGCGGGTGATCAAACGGCGATCCGCTCGATCACGGCACTGGCCGCCCGGACAGGAATGAACAGGCGGGTCTTGTGCTGAATGATCTCGGTGAAACACCCGGCCGCCTTCAACTCCCCGAGGCGCGAATATGGCCAGTCGAGCAGTTCGAGCCGATGCTCACCTGCCACCAGGCTGCGCTTCAGCCTGTAGCTGCCAAGCGTCGCCATCTCGCCGGTGCCCAGCACGTGTTTGGCGGTATCCTCCCCTGAGACAACGATCGCTGCCTCGATCCCGAAAGCGGCGGCAAGTTTCGGGACGACCGGCGCAGGCACCAGACGTCCGAGGAACGACTGGCCATCGTCGGTGGTGATACGCCAGACCTGGACATGGTCGTCCGGAAGGCGGTCCCAAACAGGCAGGAGCAGGCCGGCCACCAGATAGATGGTGCTGGTGCGGGTTTTGCCGCGCAGATCGTCGACCTCGGCTGACCAAAGCGTCGAGAACTCTTCCTCGCTTGCTTCCTCCCACATGGTCTCGAGCAGCAGGTCCTGGCGCATCCGCTCGGTTCGGGTCGGCCGGATGAGTTCGAAGCGGCGGACAATTTCGCCGTCATCATCGGTGAGGGAAAAGGTGGTGCAGCGGATGGCCGCCTTGCCGGACTTCCGATTGACCATCGGCCGCGCATCGTCGCCGAGGCGGCGCAATGCCTGTTCTAGGGAGATAGGCTTGTAGCGTTCCTCTGTTTCGAGGCGCAGGATCTCGGTTTCGGCTCCGCTGACCGGATCGCGCCTGATCACCGTTCGATCGAGAATGGTAATTCGCTCGGCGTTGATGGTCTCGACGCCGACGTCGAGCGTCCCAGCCTCCCGAGCCGCTTCAACCCGGGCTTCGATCAGGCCGAGATATTCGTCGAAGATGGCGTTCTGAAGAGCGACGCCCAGTGCCAAGATGCGATTGAGCCAGCGCTGGATGGGGGGTAGATCCTCCCTCAATCCGCCACCTTCACCTTCGAGTTCGAGCCCGGTCAACTGCTGGAACGTGGCGAAGGTGATCGAGCGAAGCTTGCCCTCGGCGAGCAAGCGAAACCATGTCTCGAGCGCCTCTCGTGCATAGTCGCTCTCGAGGTTATCGCGCGGATCGAAAAGTCCTTGCCCCCCCGTTTGGCTGTGGATCGGCGTGGAAAAAGGACCCCGGTAGCGGGGTGATCGGCGTCGAAAAGGGACCCCTCATCCCGGTGGTCTAGGCTGTTCGCTTGGCGGTGTGTCAGGCGGCGAGAG
>NZ_BCTY01000108.1 GCF_001591005.1 Sphingomonas sanguinis NBRC 13937 | reverse complement strand
GCCGTAGCGCAGCTCCGCCACCGCCATATCGATGGCACCCTGATGATGCGGAAGCATCATCGCCACGAAGTCGCGGTCGACGTCACCGGACGGCTTGACCATCATGCCCGCCATCATCCGGTCCATCGCGACAGACATCATGGTAGCGTAGCCATCGGCGGGGGCGGCCGCGACTGCGCCGGTAAGTAGGGCCGAAGCCGTCAGACCCAGCATCCAATCTCGTCTACGCATAAGCCTCCAGCGCATCGGTCTCGAAAGCGTAGACGATGCTCGTCGGGGTTTATTCCGTGGCCAAAGCCATTTTATCGGTCCTCACCAAAACGATAGTCTCATGCTTCTGCGGTTGATTGACCGGGTCGCGGTCGGACAGCATATGCGCAGGCACGGCGATGGATTTCCGCCGGGCCATTCGGTCGAACCGCCCTCGCAAGGGCCGATGATTCCTACCAGGCGCCGCAAGGCAGCAAGGAGGAATGGTGCGCGCGACATTTCGCAATCTCTATGACCAGTTCAACATGGCAGCGTTCATTCGCGATCGCCGCACCCATGCCACGTCGGTACTGCGGTGGGCTTTGATCCTGGTCCCGATGGCCGCAGCGGTGGGAACGCTCTGCGCGGCCTTCCTGCGGAGCCTCGACGCCGTAACCCAGCTTCGCTTCGCCTTTCCCTGGCTGCTCTACCTGCTGCCGATCGGCGGGTTCGTGGTCGGACTGCTCTACCATCTGACAGGGCGCTCAGTCGAAGGCGGCAACAACCTCATCGTCGAGCAAATCCACGAACCGGGGGGCGGCGTGCCGCTGCGCATGGCTCCGCTCATCTTCTTCGGCACGGTCGTGACACATCTGTTCGGGGGATCGGCGGGACGTGAAGGCACCGCCGTGCAGTTGGGCGGCAGTCTTGCCAGCGGGTTTGGACGCGCGCTCAGATTGGATGCGGAAGCGACACGCACCCTCCTTATGACCGGGATCGCGGCTGGGTTCGGCGCGGTCTTCGGGACGCCGATTGCGGGCGCGGTCTTTGCACTGGAGGTGCTGGCGATCGGTCGGGTCGAGTATCGCGCGCTGGTGCCATGCCTGGTCGCGGCGCTGGTCGGTGACTGGACCTGTCTTGCCTGGGGCATTCATCACGGCGTCTACCATGTCGATGCGCTGGTGCCGGTCGACGCGCTGCTCGTCGCCAAGGCCGGTGTCGCCGGCATTGCCTTCGGTCTGACCGGGCTGACCTTTGCCGAGGCCAATCACGCGCTGGGCGGATGGTTGAAGCGCGTGATCCCCTATGGCCCACTACGACCCGTTATCGGCGGGCTGGCCGTGATTGCGCTGGTCTGGCTGCTCGGAACCCGCGACTATCTTGGCCTGGGTACGCTCGCCGCGACACCGGACAGCCTGACCATCGCCAGCTTCTTTGGTCCCGATACGCACTCGTGGAGCTGGGCGCTGAAGCTGCTCTTTACCGTCGTGACCCTGAGCGCGGGCTTCAAGGGGGGCGAGGTCACGCCGCTGTTCTTTATCGGCGCGGCGCTCGGCAATGCGCTCGCGCCGATGTTCGGAGTACCGTCGGGGCTATTCGCAGCGATCGGCTTCGTCGCGCTGTTCGCGGGCGCGGCCAACACACCGCTGGCTTGCACGTTCATGGGGATCGAGTTGTTCGGCGCGGCCTATACGGTGCCGATCGCAGTCGCGTGCTTCGTCGCCTACCTCTGCTCAGGCCACAACGGCATCTACCTGTCGCAGCGCGTCGCTGTGCCAAAGGTACCTGCCGCACACCTCACACCCGACGCGACCCTGCGCGATGCCCGCACGCACCGCGCTTCTCGCCGGCGCACGCGCGCCTGATCCTGTTTCCTGTCGAAAGCCCGTCATGCCCAATCGTTTCACCGTCCATCACCGCGAAGTCGGGATGCTGCGCATCTATCTGAAA
>NZ_BCTY01000107.1 GCF_001591005.1 Sphingomonas sanguinis NBRC 13937 | reverse complement strand
ACCGTAGCGCAGCTCCGCCACCGCCATATCGATGGCGCCCTGATGGTGCGGAAGCATCATCGCGACGAAGTCGCGGTCGACGTCGCCGGACGGCTTGACCATCATGCCCGCCATCATCCGGTCCATCGCGGCAGACACCATGCTGGCGTAGCCATCGGCAGGGGCGGCCGCGGCTGCGCCGGTGAGCAGGGCTAAAGCCGTCAGACCCAGCATCCAGTTTCGTCTATGCATAAGCCTCCGGCGCATCGGTCTCGAAAGCGTAGACGATGCTCGTCGGGGTTTATTCCATGGGCGAGCCAATTATTTATCTTCACCAAAACAACGGTCTCATCGTGACCCTGCCGTGGTTGACCAGGTCGCCGTCGGACAGCATATGCTCGGGCACGGCGATGGATTTCCGCCGGGCCATTCGGCCGAACCGCCCTCGCAAGGGCCGATGATTCCTACCAGGCGCCGCAAGGCAGCAAGGAGGAATCGTGCACGCGACGTTTCGCAATCTCTACGACCAGTTCAACATGGCAGCGTTCATTCGCGAGCGCCGCACCCATGCCATGTCGGTGCTGCGGTGGACTTTGATTCTGGTCCCGATGGCCGCAGCGGTGGGAACGCTCTGCGCGGCCTTCCTGCGGAGCCTCGATGCCGTAACCCGGCTTCGCTATGCCTTTCCCTGGCTGCTCTACCTGCTGCCGATCGGCGGGTTCTTGGTCGGACTGCTCTACCATCTGACAGGGCGTTCGGTCGAAGGCGGCAACAACCTCATCGTCGAGCAAATCCACGAACCGGGGGGCGGTGTGCCGCTGCGCATGGCCCCGCTCATCCTCTTCGGCACGGTCGTGACGCACCTGTTCGGGGGATCGGCGGGGCGTGAAGGCACCGCCGTGCAATTGGGCGGCAGTCTTTCCAGCGGGTTTGGGCGCGCCCTCAAGCTGGATGCGGAAGCGACACGCACCCTCCTTATGACCGGAATCGCGGCGGGCTTCGGCGCGGTCTTCGGGACGCCGATCGCGGGCGCGGTCTTTGCACTGGAGGTTCTGGCGATCGGCCGGGTCGAGTATCGCGCGCTAGTACCGTGCCTAGTCGCGGCACTGGTGGGTGACTGGACCTGTCTTGCCTGGGGCATTCATCACGGCGCCTACCATGTCGATGCGATGGTGCCGGTCGACGCGTTGCTCGTCGCCAAAGCCGGCGTCGCGGGCGTTGTATTCGGATTGGTCGGGCTGGCCTTTGCAGAGGCCAACCATGCGCTCGGCGGATGGCTGAAGCGCGTGATACCCTATGGCCCACTACGACCCGCTATCGGTGGTGTCGCCGTGATCGCGCTGGTCTGGCTATTTGGCACGCGAGACTATCTCGGCCTGGGCACGCTGGCGGCAACGCCGGGCGACCTGACCATTGCCAGCTTTTTCGGCCCCGATACGCACCCGTGGAGCTGGGCGCTGAAGCTGCTCTTTACCGTCGTTACCCTGAGCGCTGGCTTCAAGGGCGGAGAGGTGACGCCGCTGTTCTTCATTGGCGCGGCGCTCGGCAATGCGCTCGCGCCCATGTTCGGAGTGCCGACAGGGGTTTTCGCGGCGATCGGTTTCGTCGCGCTGTTCGCGGGCGCGGCCAACACGCCGCTGGCTTGCACGTTCATGGGGATCGAGCTGTTCGGCGCGGCCTATGCGGTGCCGATCGCAGTCGCGTGCTTCGTCGCCTATCTCTGCTCAGGCCACAACGGCATCTACCTGTCGCAGCGCGTCGCCGTGCTTAAGGTGCCTGCCGCACACCTCACACCCGACGCCACCCTGCGCGATGCCCGCACGCGCCGCGCTTCTCGCCGGCGCGCGCGCGCCTGATCCCGCTTCCTGTCGAAAGCTCTACCATGCCCGACCTTTTCACCGTTCAGCACCGCGAAGTCGGGATGCTGCGCATCTATCTGAAG
>NZ_BCTY01000106.1 GCF_001591005.1 Sphingomonas sanguinis NBRC 13937 | reverse complement strand
GGGGGGGGGGGGGGGGGGCTTCCGCAAAGGACAACCTTCGTGGCGCTCCCCCTCCACCATCCTTCGGATGGTCCCCCTCCCCGTGCCGGGGAGGATAAAATCAATGCCGGAAGTGCCGCATGCCGGTGAAGACCATCGCCAGGCCCGCTTCGTCCGCCGCCGCGATGACCTCGTCGTCGCGGATCGAGCCGCCCGGCTGGATAACCGCCGTCGCGCCCGCCTCGACTGCCGCCAGCAGGCCGTCGGCAAAGGGGAAGAAGGCGTCCGACGCGACCGCCGAACCGATGGTGCGGGGTTCCGCCCAGCCCGCCTTCTCGGCGGCATCCTTGGCCTTCCACGCGGCGATGCGCGCCGATTCCAGACGGTTCATCTGGCCCGCCCCCACACCGGCGGTCGAGCCGCCCTTGGCATAGACGATCGCGTTCGACTTCACATGCTTGGCGACCGTCCAGGCGAAGCGGCAATCGGCCAGTTCCTGTTCCGTCGGCGCGCGCTTGGTGACGACCTTCAACATGTCGTCGGTCAGGCGGCCATTGTCGCGGCTCTGGACCAGTAGGCCACCCGCGATCGACTTCATCATCAGGCCGGGCCGCGCCGGGTTGGGCAGTTCGCCCGACAGCAACAGGCGCAGGTTCTTCTTACGGGCGAATATCTCGCGCGCTTCCGGCGAAGCATCCGGGGCCACCACCACTTCGGTGAAGATGCCCGAGATCGCTTCGGCCGTCTCGGCGTCGAGCGGGCGGTTGCAGGCGATGATGCCGCCGAACGCCGACACCGTGTCGCAGGCGAACGCCGCCTGGTACGCCTCCAGCAGCGTCTCGCCGCTCGCCACGCCGCAGGGATTGGCGTGCTTGACGATCACCACAGTCGGCGGGCCATCGAGGAACTCCGACACCAGCTCGAGCGCGGCATCGGCGTCGTTGAGGTTGTTGTAGCTCAGCGCCTTGCCCTGCAGCTGCTCGGCCTGGGCGATGCCCTGACCGCCCTTTTGCGGCAGATAGAGCGCGGCGACCTGATGCGGGTTCTCGCCATAGCGCAGCGTTTCGGGATGCTTGGTGAAGGCGAGCGGCAGGGTCGCCGGGAACGCCTCGCCCTGATCGGCAAAGGCGAACCACTGGGCGATCGCCGAGTCGTAGGCGGCGGTGGCGGCGAAGGCCTTGGCGGCGAGACGCTGGCGGGTCTTCAACGTCGAGGCGCCGTCATTCGCTGCCAGATCGGCGAGGAAGTCGGCATAGTCCGCCGGGTCGGTCAGGATCGAGACATAGCCATGATTCTTGGCTGCCGAGCGCACCATCGAAGGCCCGCCGATATCGATATTCTCGATGATCTCGGGCCGCTCGGCACCCTTCGCGACGGTCTGCTGGAACGGGTAGAGATTGACCACCACCAGGTCGATCGCGCCAATGCCATGCTCGGTCATCGCGGCGGCATGGGCGGGATCGTCGCGCACCGCGAGCAGGCCGCCATGCACCATCGGGTGCAGCGTCTTGACCCGGCCGTCCATCATCTCGGGGAAGTTGGTGACCTCCGAAATGTCGCGCACCGGCAGCCCGGCGTCGCGGATCGCCTTGGCGGTGCCGCCGGTCGAGACGAGGTCGACGCCCCGCTCGGCCAGTGCACGGGCCAGGTCGATGACGCCGGTCTTGTCGGACACCGACAGCAGCGCGCGGCGGACCGGCACCAGATCGACGGAAGGAGCGGTGGGGAGCGAAACGGCCATCGGGCAGCGGGTCCTACATGCTGGGGAGTTTGCGGACCCGATAGACTCCGATTCGCCGAAGCGCAAAATGTGATTCGGGGAAGCTTCATTCCTCCCCTGCAAGGAGTGGCAGGTGGATTGCCTCCCAGGCAATCCAGATCATGCCGGGGGCATGATCGACCTGTCACTGGGGACCAGCGAAGCTGGTGGAGGGGTGTAGCGCTATCGAGAGGGCGACACCCCTCCGTCAGGCCTTCGGCCTGCCACC
>NZ_BCTY01000105.1 GCF_001591005.1 Sphingomonas sanguinis NBRC 13937 | reverse complement strand
TAGGACGATCAGTTCCCCGTAATCACCGCCTCGAACGGCACCACCGGACGCGGCGCTTCATCATAGAAATTGACCACCGGCGCATCCGCCCAGGCGTAACGCACGCGGACATCCCCCGGCTGCGCATCGGCCAACCGCACCTCCGCCCCGTTCACGCTCGCATTCGCATAACGACAGGCGCTCGCATCACACAGCTCAAACCCGATCGGCGCGGCCGCACTCCACGCATGAAGCGCGCCCCGCACGCCGTCGAAGCGCAGCACCACCTCCCCCCCCGCGCGGGTGGCCGAGGCGATCATCGGTCCGGACGCATCGGCGCGGTCGCCCGCCTCCAGGCGGCCTTGCGCAAAGACCAGCCGCTTGGCGAGTTCGTTCTTGTCCGCCGGGTGGATGTCGTTGCGCACGCCGATGTCGATCGTCGTCGCGAGCGCCGCATGCGCATCACGCAGCACCGCCAGACGCTGCGTCTCGCGCAGGGCCGCCCAGCCGCTGTTCTCGATCTTGACCGGCGGCGCACCGAAATTGGCGAGCTGGACGATCAGGAACGGCAGTTCGGGGTTCTGGAACTGCCGCCGCCAGCCGGTCATCAGCGCCGCCAGCCGGTCGCCATAATTGGCCAGCCCGACGTCGGACTCACCCTGATACCAGGCGACGCCCTTCAACCCGATCGGCCCCAGAGGCGCGATCATGCCGCTGTAGAGTGTGCCGAGCCCCGCATGGCTCTCCCACGGGCTGCGCGGATAACTCTGGTCGTTCGCCTTATAGACCGAATAGCGCCAGCCGGTGCCGAGCGGGATCGGCTGGCCGCCTGCGGGCGTGAACTGGATCTTGTCACCGGGGCCGAACATGCCGCCTGGACCATAGGTGTCGCCCAGCCCGACGACGATCTCATTGCGGCCCTTCTTCAGGGCCGAGCGCGGCACGGTGTAACGCCGCCAGTCGCCCCAGCCGAAGGTCGCTCCGACGACCACGCCATTGACCCACACGGTGTCGAGTTCATCGATCCCGGCCAGCTCGATCACGCCATCCCCGCTGGGCGCGGTCGGCAGGTCGAAGCCCTGCCGGAACCACACCAGCCCGTTATAGTCGGCGAGTTCGGGCACGCCCCATTCCTCCCACGGGCCGAATTTGGGCACCGGGGTCCAGTTCAGCCGGTCGGGGGCGTTCCACGGCTCCTGCCCGCGTTTCGTCCCGCTCGCCTTGCGCCACCAGTCACCCCAGCGATCGCCGAACGCGCGCAAGCCCGCCGCATGGTCGCGGGCATAGAGCGCCAGCAGGTCGGCATCGGCGGACAGGCCGGGCAGCTTGCGCGCGTCGGTCGCGTCGATCCAGGGCAGGATCTTGGTCCCACCCCAACTCGAGTCGATCGCGCCCATCGGCACATTCGCCTTGGCCGCCAGGTCCTTGACCATCAGATAGCAGGCCGCCGAAAAGTCGGCGACGCTGGCGGGCGAGGCGGCGGCCCAGACCGGGCGCTTTTCCAGCGGCTCGTCGGCGGACAGGCCGACATGATGGGCCATGTCGAGCAGGCGGATACGGTTATTGGCCGCGCCCTTCACAAGCCCCTCGCCGTTCAGCGCCTGCTTGGTCGGATATTCCATGTTGGACTGGCCCGAGCACAGCCAGACGTCACCGACCAGCAGGTCGTCCATCGTATCGGCAGCACCGTCCTTGCCCGTCGCGGTCAGGGTCAGCGGGGTGGCGGTCGCCGCCATGGCGGGCAGGGTCGCGCGCCAATGACCCTTCGCATCGGCGGTCGCGGTGGCGCTGGTCCCGCCCAGCGTCACGGTGACGCTCTCGCCCGCATCGGCCGCGCCCTCGACGGCGATCGGCCGGTCGCGTTGCAGAACGGCATGGGCGCTCATCGGGGTCAGGATGCGCGGCCTTGCCTCCGCCATAGCCGGCCAGGCCGCCGCCGTGCCCAAAAGCAGCGCCCAAACCGCCCCTCGCCCGGCGCCGGACCGTGATTGCCCCTTCCGCATATCATCCCTCTCCTATGCCCGGCGCAACGACGATTCCGTGCTGCCGACACCTTCGTCGCGATCATAGGAGGGGCAAAATGATAACGCTATCGCGAAACGCCGTCCTTCATTCCTCCCCTTGCAGGGGAGGTGGCGCGCGTAGCGCGTCGGAGGGGTGTAACCGTTTCGATAGCGCGACA
>NZ_BCTY01000104.1 GCF_001591005.1 Sphingomonas sanguinis NBRC 13937 | reverse complement strand
GCAAAAGGGACCCCCTTCGTCGAGCAGCGTGACGGGTATGACGGGCGCACCGTTCGCGCTGGTTGCGGCGTAGGGCGGGCGTAGCCCGACCGGAGGCGCAACCAGCGCGAAGCGTTCTCTGCCGGGTGTTCCGGGCGTTAGCTGCGGTGCTTGAAGCGCCAGCTGTCGTTGCCGGTCTCGACGATGTCGCAGTGGTGGGTAATGCGGTCGAGCAGCGCGGTGGTCATCTTGGGGTCGCCGAAGACGGTCGGCCACTCGCCAAAGGCGAGGTTCGTCGTGACGATGACCGAGGTCTGCTCGTAAAGCTTGCTGACCAGGTGGAAGAGCAGCTGACCGCCCGAGCGGGCAAAGGGCAGGTAGCCGAGTTCGTCGAGCACCACGAGGTCGAGCCGGGAGAGCTGGTTGGCGAGCGCACCGGCTTTGCCGAGGCGCGTTTCCTCCTCGAGCCGGTTCACCAGGTCGACCGTGTTGAAGTAGCGCCCGCGGGCGCCGGCCCGCACCACGTTGGCGGTAATCGCGGTGGCCAGATGCGTCTTGCCGGTGCCCGTTCCACCGACCAGCACGACGTTGCGCCGGCCGGGGAGGAACGAGCCACTGTGCAAGGAGCGCACCAGGCCCTCGTTGATGGGGGTGTCGTCGAAGACGAAGGCGTCGAGGTCCTTCACCGCCGGCAGCCTGGCGGCCGACATCCGGTAGCGGACGGACGCCGCATGGCGGTACGTTGCCTCGGCACGCAGCAGGTCGGTCAGGATCTCCATGGTCGTGCGCTTGCGCTGCAGCCCGGTGGTGACGGCCTCGTCGAAGGCGCCAGCCATGCCCTTGAGGCCAAGGTCCGCCATGGCCGTCATCATCTCATGCCGCTGCATGGAGGCCTCGCAGGCTGTCATAGCGGGTGCAGTCGGCACGCGGCGGGTGGCGCAGCGCCAGGTCCTCGGGCGTGACGATGGTCAGCGGCCGGGGCGGCTCGCGTCGGCGGGCCAGGATGTTGACGATGACGTCGTCGCTGGCGGTGCCCGCCAGCAATGCTTCGCGCACGGCCGCTTCCACCGCCTCCAGCCCGTCGTCGAGCACGGCTGCCAGCACGCGCACGAACCGCCGGTCGGCATCGTCACCGGCGCCGAGCTTGCGGCGCAGTCGTGACAGCGCAGGCGGCAGCTCCCAGCCCTGGAACGGCGCGCCATTGCGCAGGGCGCCCGGCTTGGTCACCAGCACCGGCAGGTAATGCCAGGGGTCGTAGATGGTCCGGTCACGCCCGAAGAACCGGGGATGGTCGGCGACGACCTGGCCGTCGCAGCGCACGACGATGCGGTCGGCATAGGCGCGGACCTGGACAGCCCGCCGAACCGCCCGGGCGGAGACGGAGTAGCGGTTGCGGTCGAAGCTGATGAGGCATGTGCCGCTCACCGCGTGCTCGCTCTCATGGAAGCCGTCGAAGGGCGCGACGACCGGCTGGAGCACGCCACGCTCGGCAGCCCATGCCTGCGCGACGGTCAGCTCCTTCTGCTCCGGATGCCGGTGCATGTCGGCCCAGCGACGACACTCCGCCTCCAGCCAGCCGTTCAGCTCCTCGATGCTGGCAAAGCGCAAGCACGGCTGGAAAAGCCTGCCACGCGCGGTCTGCACCTGGTTTTCGACCTGGCCCTTCTCCCAGCCTGACGCCGGCGAGCAGGCCGTCGGCTCGACCATGTAGTGGTTGGCCATGACCAGGAAACGCCGGTTGAAGACCCGCTCCTTGCCGGTGAACACGCTCGTCACCGCCGTCTTCATGTTGTCGTAGATGCCGCGCGTCGGCACGCCTCCGAAGAAGGCGAACGCCCGCGCATGGGCGTCGAACACCATCTCCTGTGTCTCGCGCGGATAGGCTCGCACATACATGGCCCGCGAAGCGCACAGCCGCACATGGGCGACCTTCACGCGCATCGGCTTGCCCGCGATCTCGACGTCCTCGTGGCTCCAGTCGAACTGATACGCCTCGCCTGGTCGGAACAGCAGCGGGATGAACGCCGGCGCATTCATCACGTCGCGACGCCGCGCCTGCCGCCAGCGGGCCGCATAGCGGCGCACCGCGTCGTATGAGCCGTCGAACCCCTCGCGCAGCAGCAGATCGTGGATACGCGTGAGGCGCAGCTTCTCGCGCCGCGGCCGTGCCTCGTCTTCCTCCAGCAACGCATCCAGTCGCGTCTGAAACGGCCCCAGCTTCGGCAGCGGCTGCACCTCCCGCCGGTAGCCCATGTCCGCCTCCGGC
>NZ_BCTY01000103.1 GCF_001591005.1 Sphingomonas sanguinis NBRC 13937 | reverse complement strand
CCAAAAGGGACCCCGTTTGTCGAGCGGTGTGACGGGTATGGCGGGCGTGCCGTTCGCGCTGGTTGCGGCGTAGGGCGGGCGTAGCCCGACCGGAGGCGCAACCAGCGCGAAGCATCTTCTGCCGGTGGTCCCGCGCGTCAGCTGCGGTGCTTGAATCGCCAGCTGTCGTTGCCGGTCTCGACGATGTCGCAGTGGTGGGTAATGCGGTCGAGCAGCGCGGTGGTCATCTTGGGGTCGCCAAAGACGGTCGGCCACTCACCGAAGGCCAGGTTCGTGGTGACGATGACCGAGGTCTGCTCATAGAGCTTGCTGACGAGATGGAAGAGCAGCTGACCGCCCGAGCGTGCAAACGGCAGGTAGCCAAGCTCGTCGAGCACCACGAGGTCGAGACGCGAGAGCTGGGCCGCCAACGTGCCGGCCTTGCCGAGGCGCGTTTCCTCCTCGAGCCGGTTCACCAGGTCCACCGTGTTGAAGTAGCGCCCGCGGGCGCCGGCTCGTACCACATTGGCGGTGATGGCGGTGGCGAGGTGCGTCTTGCCGGTGCCCGTCCCACCGACCAGCACGACGTTGCGCCGGCCGGGGAGGAACGAGCCGCTGTGCAGGGAGCGCACCAGTCCTTCGTTGATGGGAGTGTCGCCGAAGACGAAGGCGTCGAGGTCCTTCACCGCCGGCAGCCTGGCGGCCGACATCCGGTAACGAACCGACGCTGCATGGCGGTGCGTCGCCTCGGCACGCAGCAGGTCGGTCAGGACCTCCATGGTCGTGCGCTTGCGCTGGAGACCGGTGGTCACCGCCTCGTCGAAGGCGCCAGCCATGCCCTTCAGCCCCAACTCGGTCATGGCCGTCATCATCTCATGCCGCTGCATGGAGGCCTCGCAGGCTGTCATAGCGGTTGCAGTCGGCACGGGGCGGATAGCGCAGCGCCAGGTCCTCGGGGGTGACAATGGTCAGCGGTCGTGGCGGTTCTCGCCTGCGGGCCAGGATGTTGACGATGACGTCGTCGCTGGCGGTGCCGGCCAGCAGCGCCTCTCGCACGGCCGCTTCCACCGCCTCCAGTCCGTCGTCGAGCACCGCTGCCAGCACCCGCACGAACCGCCGGTCGGCATCGTCACCGACGCCGAGCTTGCGCCGCAGTCGTGCCAGCGCAGGCGGCAGCTCCCAGCCCTGGAACGGTGCGCCGTTGCGCAGGGCGCCCGGCTTGGTCGCCAACACCGGCAGATAATGCCACGGGTCGTAGATGGTCCGGTCGCGGCCAAAGAACCGGGGATGGTCGGCGACGACTTCACCATCGCAGCGCACGACGATGCGGTCGGCATAGGCGCGAACCTGCACCGCGCGTCGCGCCACCCTGGCAGAAACGGAATAGCGGTTGCGGTCGAAGCTGATGAGGCATGTGCCGCTTACCGCATGCTCGCTCTCGTGGAAGCCGTCGAAGGGTGCGACAACAGGCTGGAGTACAGCCTGTTCGGCTGCCCATGCCTCGGCGACCGTCAGTTCCTTCTGCTCGGGATGCTGGTGCATGTCGGCCCAGCGCCGACACTCGGCCTCCAACCAGCCGTTCAGCTCCGCGAGGCTGGTAAAGCGCAGGCGTGGCTGGAAGAAGCGGCCGCGCGCGGTCTGCACCTGGTTCTCGACCTGACCCTTCTCCCAACCCGACGCGGGCGAGCAGGCGGTCGGCTCGACCATGTAGTGGTTGGCCATGACCAGGAAGCGCCGGTTGAAGACACGCTCCTTGCCGGTGAACACGCTCGTCACCGCCGTCTTCATGTTGTCGTAGATGCCGCGCGTCGGCACGCCTCCGAAGAAGGCAAACGCCCGCGCATGCGCGTCGAACAGCATCTCCTGTGTCTCGCGCGGATAGGCCCGCACATACATGGCCCGCGACGCGCACAGTCGCACATGCGCGACCTTCACGCGCATCGGCTTGCCCGAGATCTCCACGTCCTCATGGCTCCAGTCGAACTGATAGGCCTCGCCCGGTCGGAACAGCAGCGGGATGAACGCCGGCGCATCCATCACATCGCGACGTCGCGCCTGCCGCCAGCGGGCCGCATAACGGCGAACCGCGTCGTACGAGCCGTCGAACCCTTCGCGTAGCAGCAGGTCGTGGATGCGCGTGAGGCGCAGCTTCTCGCGCCGCGGCCGTGCCTCATCGTCCTCCAGCAAAGCATCCAGTCGCGCCTGGAACGGACCCAGCTTCGGCAGCGGCTGCACTGCCCGCCGGTAGCCCATGTCCGCCTCCGGT
>NZ_BCTY01000102.1 GCF_001591005.1 Sphingomonas sanguinis NBRC 13937 | reverse complement strand
TCGCCTGGGCGATGAATGGCGAGCCGCTGACGCCCGAACATGGCGCCCCGCTCCGCATGGTGGTGCCTGGCTATGCCGGGGTCCGCAGCGCCAAATGGCTGACACGGATCGAGGTGCGTGAAACGCCCTCCGAGGCACCGATCCAGGCGCACGACTACAAGCTCTTCCCCGCCGCTGTGACGAGCGACACCGTCGACTGGAGCCAGGGTCTGACGATCAATGCCATGCCGCTCAACGCCGCGATCTGCTCGCCCGGTGCGGGCGAGAGTTTGGCCGCCGGAGAGGTGCGGATTGAGGGATATGCCATTGCCTATGACCGCCGTATTTCTCGGATCGAAGTGTCGGTGAACGGCGGTCGCGACTGGCAACAGGCGACCTTCGCCGATGATCCGGAGACGCGCTGGGGCTGGCGGCGCTGGATCCTTGACGCCACACTTGCCAAGGGACGCCAGCACCTTGTCGCCCGTGCCTTCGACGAGACCGGGCAGGGACAGCCCGAGCGGCCGGATACGATGTGGAATTTCGCCGGCTATCTGTGCACCGCCTGGCATCACGTTCACGTGCTGGTCGAATGATCGAAGCATCAGCGGCACCGGACGTCGCTTTCTGGATCGATGCGATTGGCCGGCTGGTGGTGGCGACCGCGGCCGGGATGGTGCTCGGCTGGGAACGCTCGCGTGAGAACCGGCAGATCATGGGCCTGCGGACGCTGGGTCTGGTCGGTCTGGCGAGTTGCATCGCCGTTCAGGCGATCGTGCATAGTGGCTTGCCGAACGTGAACGCCGATGCCGCAGGACGGGCGATGCAGGGCATTCTGTCCGGCGTCGGCTTCATCGGTGCCGGTGCGGTGCTGCGGGTCGGCCAGGGTCAGGAAGTGCATGGTTTGGCGACCGCCGCGTGCATCTGGGTCACCGCCACGATCGGCGCGGCAGCGGGATTGGCAGTGTGGCCGCTCATCGTCGGCGGGGTGAGCCTCGCAATGCTCGTCCTGTTCGTCGGAGCGCCGCTGGAACGCCGCATACGCGAGCGCGCCAGGCTGACGCCGGCCGAGGCCGACAGGAAGGATGCCGAGCGCAAGCCGTGATCTCGGCGGTCCACCCAGTGCCTGTCGGCGCCGAGAAGCGGCAAGGCGCTATCAGGACACAAGCGCGGCATCGGCCTGCCGCCGGACCTCATCAGCGATCGGATGCAGTTCGGCCGCGGGTCGCTCGCCCACCACACTATAGCCGATCCCGTCGACCGCCCATGTGACCCGGCCCATCGTCCCGCTGGACGTGCTGGTCATGCTCGCGGTCTTGTCGATCTGCATGGGCCTCGTCAGCACCGCAAGTTTCGACGCTTGCGGTCCGTCGTAGAGGAGCAGTGCCGCAGGGCCGTGGGGCGTCGCGACCAATCGCCCCCCGCCATAGTGGTAACCGGCTGTGCTGAGGTCCGGGATGGTCACGCGCTCACCCAATCGGGCGGAGGTCCACCGGATCAGCATGGCGCGCTGGTCGGGGCCGATTTCCGCCGGTCGTATCCGGTCGGCGGCATAGACCCGGAAATTGTCACTCGCCTCGTTGGCCAGCGCCGCGATGCCCGCGCGGGGTTCGCCGCTCCACCGCGCGCTCGACCACCCCCCGCCAAACCCGACCGCCAGCAGAAGCGACGCGGCGATGGCGAGTTGCCAACGCGGTTGGCGTTGCCGTCCCCTGATGGCTGCGACGCGCATCGTCGCCGGGATCGGTTCATCCGCGATGGGAGCGAACAGCGATGCAAGGGCTCGCGCCTGCTCCGCCCGCTCCCGCAAACGGGCATGCACGTCCGGCTGGCCGTCAAGGTAAGCGTCGACCAGGCGCTGCCGCTCGGGCGACAGCCTGCCATCGATCCATGCGGCCAGATCGTCCTCGCCGATCGGGCTGGTCATTGCACGCTCCTCAATCGCGGCCGTTCACCCTCCCGGAGGAGTATCGCCAGACGGTCGCGCCCCCGGGATATGCGCGACATCACCGTGCCCAGCGGCACGCCGACGACGGCAGCGACCTCCGCATAGGGCAGCCCCTCGACCGAGACGAGGAGCAGCACCGTTCGCTGTTCCTCAGGCAACGCATCAAGCGCGCGCAGCAGGTCGCGGTGGTGCAGGCCTGTATCCTGATCGGCCGGGCGGCCGAGCGCAGCGTCGTCCACGAGGTGGAGCGGAACCGCCGTGCCTCGCCGGTTATGCTGCCGCTGATGGTCGACCAACAGGTTGTGCAGGATCGTATAGACCCACGGGCGCACCTCCACGCCGCGTCGCTGTCGCCAGCGCCCGACTGCGCGCTCGAGGCAATCCTGCACCACGTCATCCGCCATC
>NZ_BCTY01000101.1 GCF_001591005.1 Sphingomonas sanguinis NBRC 13937 | reverse complement strand
GGAGTACGTCGGGCTCCCGCGCCTTGCTCATGGCGATCGATACCCCGAACAAGGCTTCTTCACCCTCCACGTCCACCTCGTCCGCGCCGGTGAACGCCACGAACAGCTCGGACGCATCCGGCGCGCCGACCGCATCGAGCACATCGGCCAAGCGTACGCCGGTCCACTCCGCATTGCCGATCGCGCCTACGTCCCACGGATCGCCGGAGGTGTTGGCGACCTGCTGGAGATCGGTACGCCGGTTGCCGGCGCACTGGAGAACCGCCGTTACCGTGCGCGTGGCAAACGTGCTCTTCAGTTCCTGCACCGAGAAGAAGCGGCTCGCCATGCCCCTCCCGCTCACCTCGATCCGATGATTGGCGGGCAGATCCGGCACCGGCCCGTGGCTGCGCACGTAGAACAGCGCCTGCGGCGTCAGAAACCGCTCGATCAACGCACCGGGCGTCGGCTCGGCATTGTAGGGATCAGAACTGCGCTCGATCATATCGGTCATGGACGATCAAACGTCGCGGGCACGCGTAACGCTTCAAGTCTTCGAGACCATCGCAGACGAAAGGCTGCCGACCATTCCGATATCCAGATTGGAATGACCATATCAAACGGTTGGTCGTATCGATCTAAGTACGCGATATATGCTGCATGACTTTGGAGCAGCTCAGAATATTCGTCGGTGTCGCGGAGCGCGAACACGTCACCAAGGCAGCGGAGGCGCTGAACGTCACGCAGTCTGCTGCCTCCGGGGCGGTTGCGGCCCTCGAAGCGCGCTACGGCGTTCCGCTGTTCCACCGCGTCGGGCGTGGCATCCAGCTTACCGAGGCAGGCCGCGGCTTTCTGGAGGAAGCGCGCGCGGTGCTGGGGCGGGCAGCGCATGCCGAGACGATGCTCGCGGACTATGCCGGGCTCGCGCGTGGTTCGTTGCGGATCGTCGCCAGCCAGACGATCGCGAGCTATTGGTTGCCGGCAAAGCTCGCCGCCTTCCACGAACGCCACCCACAGATCGCGGTCGAGCTGGCGATCGACAACACCGAAGGCGCGGCAGCGCAGGTGTTGAGCGGCGCGGCGGAACTCGGCTTTGTCGAGGGCGAGGTGGACGAACCGGCGCTTGCCCACTGGAATGTCGGGCATGACCCAATGGTGCTGGTCGGCCGCGAGGAAGCCGAACGCATCGACGAGGCCTGGCTGCGCACTACACGCTGGATCGTCCGTGAGCAGGGATCGGGTACGCGCTCGACTTTCGAGGACGTGCTGCGAACGCGCGGGTTTGATCCGGCCCAGCTGACGATAGCGATGACGCTGCCGTCCAACGAGGCGGTGCGCACCGCCGTTGAGGCCGGTGCCGGCGTTGCCGTCTTGTCGCGATTGGTCGTCGCGCGCGCGCTCAAGGCTGGCGATCTCGTCGAGCTGCCGCTCGGGCTGCCCGACCGCGCCTTTCACGCGCTGCGCCACAAGGAACGCTATCGCACCCGCGCGGCCGACGCGCTGACGGATCTCATCAAGGAGCAGGTCGCATGACTGCCGACACGCACTCCGTTCTCAGCGGCCTCAAGCCGCTCAGCCGGCTCGATCACCCCCGCGAGATGATCCGCCAGTTCACGCCCAACTGGTTCGCCGCGACGATGGGCACGGGCATCCTTGCCCTCGCGCTGCCGCAGGTGCCCGGCATCGGGCCTTCGCTTAAACCTGTCGGCGAGGTGTTGTGGTTCTTCAATATCGCGCTCTTCGCGCTGTTCGCCGGCCTCTATGGCGCGCGCTGGGTGATGTTCGGGCACGAGGCGCGGCGCATCTTCGGGCACAACACCGTGTCGATGTTCATCGGGACCATTCCGATGGGGCTGGCGACGATCATCAACGGCTGTCTCGCCTTCGGCATCGCGCGGTTCGGAAATGGCATCGTGCCGGTCGCGCATATCCTGTGGTGGATCGACGTCGCCATGTCGCTCGCCTGCGGCGTGCTGATCCCCTACCTGATGTTTACCCGCCACGAGCACAGCCTGGACGGCATGACCGCCGTATGGCTGCTGCCGGTCGTCGCTGCCGAAGTGGCGGGCGCCAGCGGCGGGCTGCTCGCGCCGCATCTAACCGATCCCCACGCGCAGATAGTGACGCTCGCGACCTCCTATGTGCTGTGGGCCTATTCGGTGCCGGTCGCGTTTGGCATCCTCGCCATCCTCATCCTGCGCATGGCACTCCACAAGTTGCCGCATGAAAGCATGGCGGCATCTTCCTGGCTGGCGCTGGGGCCGATCGGCACGGGTGCTCTGGGCATGCTGGTGCTCGGCGCGGATGCGCCGGCGATCCTCACCGCGCACGGGCTAGCCGGCGTCGGCACCGTCGCGCAGGGGATCGGCGTTGTCGCCGGGCTCTGCCTTTGGGGTTTCGGCCTGTGGTGGCTGGCGCTCGCGACGCTTATCACCATCCGCTACTGGCGCGC
>NZ_BCTY01000100.1 GCF_001591005.1 Sphingomonas sanguinis NBRC 13937 | reverse complement strand
ACGCATTCAGGCGTGCGCAATGCGGCCCAGGCAGCCGAAGTGAGACGGAGTTGCCGCGCGGCGGTTTCACGCGGCATGGCGGTGCGTCCCGGACGAAATTGTCGCCGCTTTTTCTGTTGATTGACTGTGCCGTCACTGGCAGCCTCTGGGGTGACAGTCTCGGTCAACTTACGCGCGAGCCCATGAGAGCAACGCCACCCGTGCCGGCACGCAACATACCAATACAGCGTGCATAGGCCGCGGCAAGTCCACGATGGGCAAGGCGCGCTTCCGCAGACCCGGCAGTCGACGCCGCAACCAGTGAAACCTGATGACGGTGAAAGAGGTAGTTGAGATCCATATGCTAATCCCGTTTGTAAGCGGGAGCGCGCAAGTCTCTCAGCCAATGGCGCCTACAATCGGATGCCAGTGATAACTTACATATAGGCTCAATGCGCCAAATTGTAAGCCAGCATGACCTGCGACCTACGCGATCGATGGCGTCCAAGATAGAAACTGTGGCTTGGACCCATACCCGGACATTCAGCGGCGACTTTCCCCTTGCCGGAAGCAGACGCTTGTTCATCTCTGCAGGTACGAACCAATTCCAGTTAATGGGTCTGCACCGGATGACGCGCATTTCCCGGCAGACGATCTGACGCGGACTTTTGACACGGCTGACCTCGCAGAAAACGGCCATCTGCGCGTTAATGTTATAACCGGATGGTTGTGACGCCAGGCGGGCCGGCAGTTCGATCGTCAACGCCACCATACGCGGTTAGCGCAGACCCGCGTTCCAACCTGCCTCGTGCGCTTCGTGACCGGCCTTCGTCGCCCGAAATCCTACGGTATCATACGTCTCGCATGTGGCAGGCTCGATCCATCCCTTTGCGACCAGCGCCGCCTCGGTGCCGGCACCGACGCCCGGCCATTGCCCGCGGTCCTCGACGGTATTGAGGCAAAGCGCCTTCAGCACCTTGAACTCGCGTCGTGAGGGCAGGTCCGTCATCACGTCCTCCTAGTTGCGCCAGGCCTGAAGCAGCTCCTGGTCGAACCAGCTTTCAGCATCCTCAAGCGGGCCGAGCGTCGAACGAAACTGAAAATAGGCCGCACCGCCCCGGCCCAAAACCCAACGATGGAATGCGCTGAAAGAAGGCATCTCGCCCGAGCCGGGTTGCACGCCGTGTGCTGCGGCCCAGTCGTGCGTGAACTGCCGGATCACACGCTCGGCTTCCGGCCGCTTCACCGTTCCCGGTTTACCTCTCATTGGCGCGCACCTCGCCAGCCTTGCGGATCGTCACGCCATTATGCCCGCAGTCGATCCCGAAGACGATGCGATCTACCAGCTCGCCGTCCAGATGCAGCGCACGGGCAATATCCACCGTCAGGAACTCGCGCGCGTTACCGGCCGGCTCCGCTTCCATCGCCTGATTCAAATACCGTTCGACCGCTTGCGCGGCATTGTTGAAGCTCGCCTGCTTTCGCCGGCACGCATCATTTCGTCCACTGTACGGGTCACGCGGGACGCGGACAGGATAGGTCTTCATCGTGCGATGCCTCCGCGTCAATCATTACGACATGGGCAAGCAATCGGCTAGAATGTTCACCTTACGTATCACCCGCCCATAGGCTATTATGGTTCGGAAGGCGGGTGCCGAAATGAATCTGTATACTCATGCCGATTGGAAGCGCTTTCGCGGCGAAGTCATCAAGCTGGACGGCGATCGATGTGTCCGCTGCTCACGCGGTCATAACGATGTTGTCCTTCAGGTCCACCACAAACGCTACATTCCTGGCCGCAAGCCGTGGGAATACGCGCATTCCGAATGCGAGACGCTGTGCAAGGGATGCCATGCTGAAGAACATGGAATCATCATGCCCACCAGCGATTGGTGCCTATTGGGAACCGACGATCTGGGCGGTCTGAACGGCAATTGCGAATTGTGCGGCACGGCGTTGCGCTACTCCTATGCGATCGTGCATCCGAGCTGGGGAGCGATGGCTGTCGGCACCGACTGCTGCGACAAACTGACCGGCACCACCGATGCCAGCGAGCATCACGACATGATGCTGAAGGATCGGGGCAAGCTGAAACGCTTCGTCTCCTCGCCGAACTGGAAGACGCTGCAGTCCGGCGAACAGAGCATCGTCCGCGCCGGCATCGCTGTTCGCATCAGCGAGGCCGATGGAAAGTTCTATATCGGATTGGGGCCGGCGCGCGGGAAGGCGTCACACGACAGCCTGATCGATGCCAAGATCAAGGCTCTTGAACTGATCGACACCGGGGAGGCCGCGGATTACCTTCAGAAACGCCGTCACAAGGAACTTGCCCGTCTGCGCGGGCACCGGGCGGTAGGTGTCACGTCCGAACGGTTGTGACACCGCGCCGACCGCCGTCTTCCCGCCACCTCGACCCATAATCGGTCATTCACGACATCTTTGTCGCTTCCCGATTCCA
>NZ_BCTY01000099.1 GCF_001591005.1 Sphingomonas sanguinis NBRC 13937 | reverse complement strand
TAAGCGTGTTCAGCAGGCCGCCTTGCGGTAGCGCTGGCGGTCGGGATGCTTGTCGCCTTTGACGAGGGCGCGGGCGGTGCGGGAAGTTGTTGGTTCTACGACTGGTCATACGAGCGCTCGTATGACCAGTCGTATGGATGTCGTTGGCCGTATGTCAGGCCGGCGCCGATGGTCTGACGCGGAGAAGCTGGAGATCCTGGCCGAGGCGTTCCGGCCGGGGGTGCGGGTTTGCGACGTCATCGCCCGGCGTGAGGTGTCGAGCAGCCTGATCTACACGTGGCGCAAGCAATTGCGGGAGGGCAAGCTGGCGGGCGTCGTGGCTTCGGTGCCGGTGTTCGCCGAAGTGCAGGTGGCGGAACCGGTCGCGCCGACACCGCAGCCGGCACCATGTCCATCGGGGTTCATCCATATCGAACTGCCGGGTGGCGTGCGGGTGAGTGTGGATGCCGCAGTGGATGCAGGCGCGCTGGCACGGGTGCTGTCGGTGCTGCGATGAGCCCGACGCCGCTACCGACGCGGGTGTTCCTGGCGTGCGGGGTGACCGACATGCGCAAGGGGTTCGATGGCCTGGCGGTGCTGGTGCAGCAGGTGCTGGCGCAGAACCCGCATTCGGGTGCCTTGTTCGTGTTCCGGGGCAAACGCGGTCATCTGGTCAAGCTGCTGTGGTTCGACGGCCAGGGACTTTGCCTGTTTTCCAAGCGGCTCGACCGTGGCCGTTTCGTCTGGCCGGTGACCGCGACTGGCACGGTGACGCTGACGCCGGCGCAATTGTCGATGCTGCTGGAGGGCATCGACTGGCGTCGGCCCGAGCGGACGTTTACGCCGACGCTGGCGGGGTGAGAACGGCGGTTTTACGCCGCTTTTGCTCGCTCGCCGACCTGCAATCTGCTATGAAGACAGCGTGTCGGAAGCGCCTGTTTCCCCTGCAGATGCCACCGCGCGGATCGCCGCGCTGGAGGCCTTACTCGCCCGGGCCAATGCCGCGCTCGCCGCCCGCGATCTGCTCATCGATACCTTGCGCGGCCAGATCGCCCGACTGCGGCGGATGCAGTTCGGCGCCTCGTCCGAGAAGCTGGGACGCGAGATCGAGCAACTCGAACTGGCGCTGGAAGAGCTGGAGACGGAGCGTGACACTCCGGTGGTCGATGTCACTGCGGCCAGCGTAGCGGCGCGGCCGATGCCCGTCCGCAGTCTGCCGGGGCACCTGCCGCGCGAGGAGGTCGTCCACGAACCGGCATCGGGCGCCTGCACCTGCCCGGATTGCGGTGGTGCGTTGCGCCCGCTGGGTATCGACGCGCACGAGATGCTCGACATCGTGCCGGTGCGCTGGCGTGTCGTGCGCAACGTCCGCCCCAAATACAGCTGCCGGGTGTGCGAGAAGATCGTCCAGGCGTCGGCACCGGTCAGCGCCGTGGCACGCGGCAAGGCCACGTTCGCGACACTGGCGCACGTCATCGTCTCGAAGTTCGACCATCATCTGCCGCTGTACCGCCAGGCCGAGATGATGACGGCGCAAGGGCTCGACATCGACCGCTCGACGTTGGCGGGCTGGGCCGGACAGGCCGCAGCACTCCTCGACCCCATCGTCGGCCGCATCCGTGACGAGTTGCTCAAGGCCGATAAGATCCATGCCGATGACACGCCCGTGCCGGTGCTCGACCCCGGCCGGGGCAAGACCGCGACCGGGCGGCTTTGGATCTACGCGACCGACGACCGGGCATCCGGCAGCACGGCACCTCGTGCAACCTGGTATCGCTTCACGCCCGACCGCACCGCCGCGCATCCGCTGGCCCATCTTGCCGGCTTTCGCGGCTTTCTCCAGGCCGATGCCTATGCCGGATACGACGGGCTCTACCGCAGCGGCGTCACCGAGGTCGCCTGCTGGGCACATTTCCGACGCAAGGTCTTCGATCTTCACGAGCGGTCGCCCACGCCGCTGACCACCGACATCCTCGAGCGGATCGGCGCGCTCTATGCCGTTGAGGCCGCGGTCCGCGGCCAACCGCCCGATGCGCGATGCCGAACCCGTCAGGAGAAAAGCCGGCGGCTGGTCGATGACCTTCGCGATGTACTCGACGCTGCTCTGCGACGCCTGTCGCCCAAGTCTGACATGGCCCGGGCCATCGCCTATGGCACGAAGCGCTGGCCGGCCCTGTCGCGCTTTCTCGATGATGGCCGCCTGGAGATCGACAACAATATCGCGGAACGTGCGCTGCGCGGTGTCGCCGTCGGACGCCGCAACTGGTTGTTCGCCGGCTCTCGCGCAGGTGGCGAACGGGCCGCGGCCCTCTACACCGTCATCCAGACCTGCAAGGCCAACGGCGTCGACCCGCAGACCTATATCGCCGACGTCATTGCCAAAGTCGCGGCAGACTGGCCTGCCAGCCGATGGGACGAACTCATGCCCTGGAATTGGATGCCGCCAGTAGATCAGCCGATTGCGCAAGCAGCATAGTCCGCGGCCTCCACGACACGCTTACC
>NZ_BCTY01000098.1 GCF_001591005.1 Sphingomonas sanguinis NBRC 13937 | reverse complement strand
GCTTATAGCGCCGCCCCGCCCGACGTGCGGGCGGAGCGACAGAAGCTTATCCGTTGAGCTTGTCCTTGACGGCCTTGGCCGGCGCAAAGCCGAGCTTCTTGGACGCGGCAATCTGCATGGCCTCGCCGGTGGCGGGGTTACGACCTTCACGTGCCGGGCTGTCCTTGACCTTGAACTTGCCAAAGCCGTTGACGGAAATCTCGTCACCGGCGACCGCGGCCTCGACGATGGCGGCAAAGACACCGTCGACGAGCTTGCGGGCATCAGCCTTGCTGACGTCGTGGCTGGCAGCGATACGGTCGGCGAGGTCGGAATTGTTCATGTCATGCTCTCAAGTTGTGGAGCGGCCTCCATATGCGCGGGTTTGGGTGCTACGCCACCCACATCTCGAAGACGGAACAAACCCACCGCCTGAGCATGCGCTTGGGATGGCTGAGATAACGCTTGGCATATACCGCCGTTCGTGCCGCCTCACCGATTTGATCCGAACGGGGCAGCTTGCATATCGTGAATGGAAGGTACGTCGCTAAATAAACAACGATGTCTCCAACCGTATGAGACAAATCAACGATTCACTCCGCGTGATAGCGCGATGAAACACATCGGCCGTATATCGGAACAAATCGTCGCTTGACGCCGTGTCCTTATTGCTGCTGCAAGGCCGTTGCTGTGACATGGCCGTTTACGGTTCCCCGGAACCGCGCAGCGTTTCAACACTCCTGCCACTCCCATCTGGATAGACCATGGCTGACGAAACCATCACCGACACCGCGCATGCGGTCGAACTCGCCACCGAACTGACCATTGCCTGGCTGGGCAATCCCAACACGCGCATCGACGCCGAGCAGGTCCCGGCTTTTCTGGGCAGCATGCACAGCGCCATCCTGAAGCTGGCCGGCGGCAGCGAGTCGGCGGCAGCAGACGCTGTCGACACCACCGAATACACGCCTGCGGTATCGGTGCGGAAGTCGCTGGCTTCGAAGGACCACATCCTCTCGATGATCGACGGCAAGCCCTACAAGACGCTGCGCCGTCACCTCGCCACCAACGGCCTGACGCCGGAGGAATATCGCGAGCGCTATAACCTCAAGGCTGACTATCCGATGGTGTCCGAGACCTATTCGGAAAGCCGCCGCGCGATGGCCAAGAAGATCGGCCTCGGCCGCAAGCCGGGCACCAAGGTCGCAGGCGCAGCCAAGCCCAAGGGCGTGAAGGCCGCCAAGAGCGCTGCGGCCGCGCATCTGTCGGGCGAGTGACCGGTCAGGCAGGGCTGGCTTCAAGACAGCCCTGCCTGCTACTCCCGACTGACGCCAAGACCACCTCGTCGGCAGCTGGCGCTGCAGTCAGGTGGCTTTGGATAAAGCTAGCCCAGTCCGCGAGCATGCGCCGACGGGGGGAAAGATAGAGCGCGGCGTTATACGCCCCCCTCACCTCGTCCCGCTCGACATGGGCGAGCGCCATCTCGATCCAGTCGGGCTGATAGCATTCGGCCTCATTGGCCCAGGTTGAGGCGAGCCCACGAAAACCATGTACGGTCTGGCGGCCGCGATAGCCCATCCGGTAGCAGGCATAGATCATCGTGTTCTGCGAGATGGGCTGGTCGGGCTTCTCGCCGACAAAGACATAGTCCGCCGAGCTATAGACCCGCACCTCCTTGAGCAGCGCGACAACCGCGGGCGCCAGCGGCACGACATGCTCGCGCCCCATCTTCATGCGCTCGGCAGGCACCCGCCAGAGCGGCGCAGGTCCATCGAGATCCTCGAACTCCTTCCAACGGGCATGACGCGTCTCGTTGGTCCGCGCCCAGGTCAGCAGCGTGAACAGCAACGCCG
Organism: Sphingomonas sanguinis NBRC 13937; assembly: GCF_001591005.1. GTDB lineage: Bacteria > Pseudomonadota > Alphaproteobacteria > Sphingomonadales > Sphingomonadaceae > Sphingomonas > Sphingomonas sanguinis. Next base: position 874 of record NZ_BCTY01000098.1, on the reverse strand, counting down.
CCCGGGTCACCGCGCGACGCCGCGGCGTCTCCTCGCCGTCATAGCTGTCAATCGCACGGATCAGCGCTGGCAGCTCGCTGCGGCCAATACGCGGCATATGCCGGGTACGCGGCTTGGGCTTGAGCAACTGGCCGAGATGCTCGGCCGGGTCGCGCTCGGCCCAGCCATGCGCGATGGCAAAGCGGTAGATCTGGCTGACATGCTGCTTCAAACGGCGGCTGACGTCGAGCGCGCCGCGCGCCTCGACCCGCCGCACCATTGCCAGCACATCGGCCGGCGTGATGACGGACAACCCCAGCTTGCCGAGCACGGGAAAGGCATCGCGCTCGAGCCGGGTCAGCAGCCGGGCGGCATGCCCGGCATCGAGCGCGTCCAGGCGGTGGCCATGCCATTTGCGCGCCGCTTCCTCGAAGGTCATCTGCGCCCTGGGCTTGTTGCCCGCGCCAGGATCCCCCCCCTCGCCCAGCACCACTTTGGCCTTGGCGCGGCGCAGCCGCGCCTCGGCGAGTGAGACCGCCGGATAGGCACCAAAGCTCAAGAGCTTTTCCTTGCCGCCATAGCGGTATTTCATCCGCCAGAGCTTGGAGCCATTGGGGCGGACGAGAAGGTAGAGGCCTTCGCCGTCGGTGAGTTTATAGTCTTTTGCCCGCTTGGTGGCGTAGCGGACTTCGAGCTCCTTGAGGGCCATGGGGGTATCTCCTGCCGAGGCCGGGATGATACCCACGAAAATACCCCCAAAGGCAAATCGACGTCCTGGCATCGCCGGGGCAGAAATGAACCGCCCTGAGCGTCCGCGACTCGGGGCTAAGTCACGCAAAACAAGCACAAAAAAACCGCCTCGGGATGATCCGGGCGGTTATGGCATTGGAAAGTA
>NZ_BCTY01000097.1 GCF_001591005.1 Sphingomonas sanguinis NBRC 13937 | reverse complement strand
CAGGCTCTCTTGACTATGTTGTATCGCTCGACGGACCGCCTCTGTCGTGCGGGCGCTCCCGTGTAGAACCTGTCCCATAGTGCATCCCTCCAGGCTTGCGCCGATGATGCACCATCAAATGCCGGGATCAAACAACTAGGGGGGGCGTCAGAGACCAGATAATTTGCCATCGGAAATGTGAATGCGAAGCCGTGCTGCCATGTGGACCACGTCGGCTGATGTTCGCGCCAGGTTACCGGCAAGTTCCCCCAGCGTGGCACCCAATAGCGCTCGACCACGTAGATCTGTGATGTCGCTCTGCGTCCAGCGTCGCTGATCGTTCATCTCGGACTTCCAATCGAAAGCGGGCGCCCCGCCACGACCTTTCCTGCACGGCCCCGATTAAGATTTTCGCCCCGATCGTCGAGGCCGCGAGCGTCACGCTCCATCGCGGCGTGCAGATCGGCGGGCCGTAAGACACGGGTACTACAGCTCCCAGGGGACTCAACCATCAGGTCAATGCTGGTCGCGACGTACACGGGATCGAACGATCCCTGATGCACCTCCTCACGCGTGTGGATGGCATAGCGTCCAGCCGGAAGAACTCGGGGATCGCTTCCGATCCTTGCGTTACCGCGAAAGTGCACGATCGAGGACCGTGTACGGGTCAGGCCAGAATGGGTCAGCATCTAGAGCGCCCAGGTTCGCAGTGGTGTACGCCGCACGGTACCCGTCAGCAGCTTTCGGCCGAAAGCGGCCCGCATTGTCTCGGCAGCGATGATGTTCATCAGGACGACGCGTGTCCCGCCGGATGCCAGCGTCTCGATAGCGCTGACCGCAGCACCGTGTCGGGCGCAAAACTTGATCACTTCCGCTTGGGTGGCGTTGACATTGATGGCGCGAGACATGGCGACTCCTCATTCAAGCGGGAGCGCAAGCAAGTCTCTCAGCCAGGTCGTTGCTCAGAAGGGCAACCCGGTACGCAAAATATGGTGCTGAACCGCCGGTACGACAAGTGGCACAGAAGGCTTATGTGTCGCTATCTTGTGCAGCAGGCGAGGAAACACCACTTATGCTGCAATGCACAATAGGGCGCGTGCGGCAGCATAGCCTATCCATTGCTTTCCTCTGCCAAAAATGAGGCGCCGCCATGCGCTCGATTTCCGATACGATCTCCCATCTCCGCACCATGGCGGCCGCCGAGCCCCACCCAGACCAGCGGACGGCGCCCTTGGTCGCCATGGATGATTTCGGGCGCAATCCCGGCGGCCTGCGGGGGTATCTGCATGTTCCGCACGATCTGCCCGCCCATGCTCCGCTCGTCGTCGTGCTGCACGGCTGCACGCAGACCGCCGCCACCTACGATCATGGATCGGGATGGTCGACGCTGGCGGACCGGTTTGGCTTCGCGCTCTTGTTTCCCGAGCAGCAGCGCGCCAACAACCCCAATCTCTGCTTCAACTGGTTCTCGGTCGAAGACACGCGCCGCGGTAGCGGCGAGGTCGAGTCGATCCGCGAGATGGTCGCAACCGCGGTCGAGCGCCACGGCCTCGATCCGGCACGGGTCTTCGTCACCGGCCTGTCGGCGGGCGGCGCGATGACCTCCGCATTGCTAGCCTGCCATCCCGAACTTTTTGCGGGAGGCGCGATCATTGCCGGTCTACCGTTCGACACCGCCCATAGCGTGCCCGAGGCGATGGAGCGGATGCGTGGCCGCGGCCATGACCGCACTAGCTTGAGCGACCGGGTACGAGCGGCGTCTCCACACAGCGGTGCTTGGCCGATGGTGTCGGTCTGGCACGGTACAGCGGACTTGACGGTCGCGCCCGTCAACGCCGCGCTGATCGTCGACCAGTGGCGCGAGGTGCACCGCGTCGGCGAGCCGGACATCGCCGAGTGGGTCGGTGGTCATACCCGCCGCGCTTGGCACGACGCGACCGGACGCGCGGTGATCGAGGAGTATAGGGTCACAGCCATGGGGCATGGCACGCCGCTCGCGACAAATGGCGATGAAGCCTGCGGTGTGCCGGGTCCGCATATGCTCACCGCAAATATTTCCTCCACTTATCGGATCGCGGCCGCCTGGGGCATCGTGCCCGCCGTGGCGCCATCCCGGCCGGTAGCTACCGCGGCAATCGCACCGCAGCGGCCGGCAACGGTGCGGCCATCACGGTTCGACCCAACGGCGACGATCAACGATGCACTTCGGGCGGCGGGGCTGATCAAGCCATGAGGCTGCGCATCCGGCATCGCACCGTCTATCGCTATACCCGACCGGTCCGCTTTTCGGATCACCGCCTGCTGGTCACGCCACGCGCGACCCGCGACGTGGCGATAATCTGGTCGAGCGTGCAGATCGATCCCGCCGCCGCGCTGGTCTGGAGCGAAGACGCTGCGGGCAATACTGTGGCGCTGGCCCTGATCGCCGAGGCCGCCGCGACCCTGACCATCGAAGCCGAGCATGAGGTGCTGCACTGCGCGGAGCCCTACCCGGTGTTCCGGCTGGACCCGGCTGCCCACCGGTACCCCTTTGCCTATGCGTCCGATGACCGGGCACTGTTCGGGCCGGGGCTGCTCGGCGGGGACGCGGATCAAGACGAAGATCAAGCGCGGTGGCTGGCCGAGTTTCGGGCGGCCGCGCCGGACGATACGTTGAGGTTGCTCAACGCCCTTAACGAAGCCGTCGGGGCCGCCATCGCCTATCGCACGCGCGACGAAGAAGGCACGCAATCGCCCTCGCGCACCCTGGCGCTGCGCAGCGGATCGTGCCGTGACTTGGCGGCGCTGTTTCTCTGGGCGGTGCGGCGGCTGGGCTTTCCAGCGCGAGCGGTGTCGGGCTATCTGTTCGATCCAGGGATGGCGGCAGGCGATGTCGGCGCGACCCATGCCTGGTGTGAGGTCTTCCTGCCGGGTGCAGGGTGGATCGCCTTCGACCCGACCCAGCGACGGATCGGCGGAGCCGGGCTCGTAGCTACGGCGGTCGGCGTGACCAGCGCGGCAGTGCTGCCCGTGATCGGCGGGTTCGTCGGCGATGCGGCCGCTTTTGCTGGTATGGATGCAAGTGTCGTCGTCGAAGCGCTCGACGCCAACGCTTCCGTGTAACGGTCTTTGTAGGTCGTTTCTGAAGTGCTAGTCATTCAACGAATTTCGTCGCTCAACTCTAGATAAAATAGATCACGCGACCATAATTGCGCGCAGCGCTTGGCATTCAGCGCTTTAAATTCTGGTGTATCGCGGTTTTATCAAAAGCTTACGATATCAATTTACGTCTGCTATCGTGTGGCACGACTTTTGACTGATCAGGCGGCCTCACGTTCATTGAGAGGCCGCTCGGCCAGCAACCGTTCAACACGCTTCAGGCCCGCATCGCTTGCGATTCCTACGTCAATTGGTCGAGCGGATAGTTCAGCGTGGTGGCTGTTGAGAAAGGCCTTT
>NZ_BCTY01000096.1 GCF_001591005.1 Sphingomonas sanguinis NBRC 13937 | reverse complement strand
AGGTTCTCCTCCATCCGGTCGGCGATGCGGTGCAGGATCAGCGCGCGTTCGGCGACGCTGGTGCGCCCCCAGCCGTCCTTGGCCTTGTGCGCGGCATCCAGCGCCAGCTCGACATCGGCCGCCTGGCTGCGCGCGACCTGGCAGATGACCTCCCCGTCGATGGGGGATCGGTTGTCGAACCAGCGACCGTCGACCGGATCGACCCAGCGCCCGCCGATGAAATTGGCATAACGCTGTTTGAACGGCGCGGTGCGGGCCTTGATGGCTTCCTGGATCGTCACACTCTCTCTCCTTGGTCTGTTATGGGCCAAGGCTCTGCCTGTGCGGACCTCGCGACAAGGTGATCCGCGACGAAGTGCGGACGGAGTGATGGACTTTCCGGGGCTGAGGCGTAGCATGTGTCGCACGGCGCGACGCCAAAGCTGCGCCAGTGTCGCAACTTGCGACAATAGGAGAGGATGCGGCGATGGACGGCGCCGGGATAGAGCAGGGGCGGCGAGCCTATTTCGACGAGGGGCAGTTGCCGCTGGAAAGCGTGCGCCAGCCGGTGCTGCGCTCCTGGCTGCGCTGCACCGACATGGGATTGGCACAAGGGCGGCCGTGCGGTGACGGGCCGCTGACCGAAAGCGAGTTGAATGCGCTGCGCCAGCGTCGCGAGTCGCTACGCCGCCTGTGCCGCCCGGAACTGGAGATGCTGGCGGGCGAGGCGCGCGAGACGGGCAGCGTCGTGATCCTGGCGGACGCCGACGGCATGATCCTGGACAGTATCGGCGACACCGGCTTCCTGTCGCGCGCGGCGCAGGTGGCGCTGAGGCCCGGCGTGTCCTGGACCGAGGCGAGCACCGGCACCAACGCCATCGGCACCGCCATTGCCGAGCGTCGGCCGATCGCGGTGCATGGCCCCGAACATTTCTTCGCCGAACATGCCGTGTTGAGTTGTGCCGCGACCCCGATCCTCGACCCGCGCGGGGCCATTGTCGGCGCGCTCGACATCTCCGGCCCCTCGGTCAGCGGCCACGGCCATGCGCTTGGGCTGATCCGGCTGGCGGTCGACCAGATCGAGCATCGCCTGTTCCGCAGCGGTTTCGCCGATTGCCGGGTTCTGCGGATGCATGACGATGCGGCGATGCTGGGCACGGCGCGCGAGGGTGTGCTGGTGTTCCGCGACGACCGGCTGGTGGCCGCGAACCGCCGCGGCCTGTCGCTGGTCGGGCGCAGCTGGGAGGCGCTGGACGATACGGCGCTGGGCGAGCTGGTTGATATGCAGGGCCCCACGGCGCGGGGGCGATTGCGGCTGACCAACGGCGCGACGCTGATCGGCGGCTGGGATGCCGAGGGGCGGGGCGGTATGGACCTACCGGTCGCGGCGCGTCCACTGGCCGACGACCGGGCCGAGGCGATCGATGCGGCATTGGCCGCGCATGACGGCAATGTCTCGGCGGCGGCACGGCAGCTGGGCGTTCACCGCAGTACGATTCACCGGCATCTGGCCCGCCAGCGTCTTTGACGGGCGTCAATGTCGCGGCGGCTCTTCTTCGTCACGAGGGCGGCGAAGGAGATGGCCCCGCGATGGATCGCAACCCGCCCGAAGCCCGCATCGTGCCGTTCGCGCGGCGTTGGCACGTCATCCATGAGATCGACCTGATCCGCCTGATCCGCGCGCATCGCCAGCGGCTGGCGCTCTGTACGCAGGCGGAGGAGATGGCCGATGGTCTGCCCGAACGGCCCGCCGAACCGGTCATGGCGGATTTCCTGACGGCGCTCGACTCGCTGGTGCTGGGCGGGCAGCGCGAGGAGGGGCATGACCTGCGCGTGATGCTGTCGAGCGGACGGGAGGATGCGCTGGGCCGGACGCTGCTCGATCATGTCCAGTATCGCCAGCTGGCCGATGTCGCGGCGGCGCGCGAACTGATCGCCGCCTTTGACGAAGGCGACGCCTTCGCCACGCCCGAGACGCTGGGTCATATGCTGCGCAGTTTCTTCACCGGATGCCGCCGCGCGGTCGATTTCGAGCAGCTGACCATCATCGCGTTGGCGGGTCACCGGCTGACGCCCGAGGCGCGGTCTCTGCTGATCGACGCGCTGGCCGACAGCCTGCTGGATTAAGCCGCTTCGGCGCGGGCGGCCAGGCCCTCGCGGTCGCTGATCGTGATGGCGCCGCCGCCCGGCAGGCCGATCAGGCCGCTTTGCTTCATCCGGGTCAGCTGGCGGCTGACCGTCTCGATGGTCATGCCCAGCACATCGGCGATCTGGCCGCGCGTCAGCGGCAGGTCGAAGGTCACCGGGCCGTCGCGGCTGGCCCGGCATCCGCTGGCGCCTGCCCGCGCCGCCATGTCGAGCAGGAAGCCCGCCAGCTTCTCTCCGGCCGATTTGCGCGCGAGCACCAGCATCCGCCCGCGCGCCTCGTTCAGCGATTCAAAGGTCCGCTGGAGCAGCAACCGCTCCATACGCTGGTGGTCGTCCAGCACCCGCTCGAACGCAGGCCGCGGAAAGACACAGAGTTCCGCATCGGTCAGCGCGGTCAGGGTGAAGTCGACATCGCCCGCATAGGGCTGGCCGAAGAAATCGGCCGGATAGAGCAGCCCGACCGTCTGCTCGCGCCCGTCGGCGGTGGCTGCGGTCAGCTTCAAGACGCCTGACAGCAAATTGCCGCAGATCACCGCTGCGTCGCCTGCCCAGGCGATCGCCTGGCCGCGCGCCACCTGGCGGCGCTGGCCGATGGCGTTGAGGGCGACCAGTTCCTGGTCGTTCAGGCTGCCGCACAAGGCCCGGTCGCGTACCGCGCAGTCGGCACAAACGTCGTTTGGGATCATGGCCTTGCCTTATAGCGCAGCCATGATCCCCTGTCGTCGGACGGATTGTCCTATCTGTCACTGTCTTGGCGACACGTCGTCCTCGCGCGGCAGGTGGAATTCGTGCCAGATGCCGTTGAGGATGCCGAAGCCGACCGCCAGGCCAAGGCCCAAGACCCAGGAGAAATACCACATGATCGGGCTCCTTCAGTAAAAGTCGGGGTTGGTGCGGACGGCTTCGCTGGTCACCCGGCCGAACATCACCCGGTAGGCCCAGGCGGTGTAGGCCAGCACGATCGGCAGGAAGACGACCGTGACGAACAGCATGATGCCCAGCGTCTTATGCGTGGACGAGGCGTTCCACACCGTCAGGCTGCTATGCGCGTCGATGCTGGACGGAAGGATGAAGGGGAACATCGAGCACCCGACGGTGGCGATGATCCCCGTCGCGGCCAGCGAGGAACCGGCAAAGGCCAGCGCCTCGTGCCGCCCCCGGATACCGGCCAGCGCCAGCAACGCGCCCGCAAAGCCCGCCACCGGCAGCGCCATCATCCACGGATAGGCGGCGTAGTTTTCCAGCCAGGCGCCGCCCGCCCGCTCCGCCGTCATGCGCAGCGGGTTGGAGGGCCCGAACGGATCGACCGTGCCGACCATCCGGTAACCGATATCGCCCCACGCGACGAAGGCGAAGCCGATGGCGAACAACAGGATGGAGGCGATGGCCGCGACCGTCCCGAACGCCCGTGCCCGGTCATGAACGGGGCCATGCT
>NZ_BCTY01000095.1 GCF_001591005.1 Sphingomonas sanguinis NBRC 13937 | reverse complement strand
AAATGCTCCTCCATCCGGTCGGCGATGCGGTGCAGGATCAGCGCGCGTTCGGCGACGCTGGTGCGACCCCAGCCGTCCTTGGCCTTGTGTGCGGCATCCAGCGCCAGTTCGACATCGGCGGCCTGGCTGCGCGCGACCTGGCAGATGACCTGTCCGTCGATGGGGGATCGATTGTCGAACCAGCGCCCCTCGACCGGATCGACCCAGCGGCCGCCGATGAAATTGGCATAGCGCTGCTTGAACGGCGCTTTGCGCGCTTTGATGGCTTCCTGGATCGTCACGAACTCTCTCCTTGGTCTGTTATGACCCAAGGCTCTGCCCGTACCCGGACAAGGGCAAGGCGATCCGCGACGAAGTGTCGGCGATGTGGTGGACTTTCCGGGGCCGAGGCGTAGCATGTGTCGCACGGCGCGACGGAAGACGCGCGCCAGTGTCGCAATGTGCGACACACGAAGGATGTAGCGGAGAGGGATGCGGCGATGGACGGCGCCGGTATAGAGCAGGGGCGACGCGCCTATTTCGACGAGGGGCAATTGCCCCTCGAAACCGTGCGCCAGCCGGTGCTGCGATCCTGGTTGCGCTGCACCGACATGGGGTTGGCGCAGGGGCGGCTTCAGGGTGGCGGACCGCTGGCCGAAAGCGAACTCCATGCGTTGCGCCAGCGACGCGAGTCGTTGCGCCGCCTGTGTCGCCCGGAGCTAGAGATGCTGGCGGGCGAGGCGCGCGATACCGGCAGCGTTGTGATCCTGGCCGACGCGGACGGCATGATCCTCGACACGATCGGTGATACCGGCTTTCTGTCGCGTGCGGCGCAGGTGGCGCTCCGGCCCGGCGTCTCCTGGACCGAGGCGAGCACCGGCACCAACGCGATCGGCACCGCCATTGCCGAGCGTCGCCCGATCACCGTCCATGGCCCCGAGCATTTCTTCGCCGAACATGCGGTGCTGAGCTGCGCGGCGACCCCGATCCTCGACCCGCGCGGGGCGATCGTCGGCGCGCTCGACATTTCGGGACCATCGGCCAGCGGCCATGGCCATGCGCTGGGGCTGATTCGGCTGGCGGTCGACCAGATCGAGCATCGGTTGTTTCGCGACCGATTCGCCGATTGCCGCGTGCTGCGGATGCATGACGATGCCGCGATGCTGGGCACTGCGCGCGAGGGGATATTGGTGTTCCGCGACGAAAGGCTGGTCGCTGCCAATCGGCGCGGGCTTTCACTGGTCGGGCGCAGCTGGGAGGCGCTGGACGATGCGGCACTCGGCGAACTGGTGGACACGCGGGGGCCAGCGGCGCGGGGCCGATTGCGCCTGACCAACGGGGCGACCCTGATCGGCGGCTGGGATGCCGATGTTCGGGGTGGCGGCATCGAACTGTCCGTCGCGCGCCCGCTGGCCGACGAGCGGGCCGAGGCAATCGACGCGGCGCTGGCGACGCATGACGGCAATGTCTCGGCGGCGGCGCGGCAACTGGGCGTGCATCGCAGCACCATCCACCGGCATCTCGCCCGCCAGCACTGAGGGCTGCGGCACGGCGCTTTGACCATCGTCAATGTGGGGGCCAACACCCTTCGTCATCAGGGGGGCGAAGGAGAAGACTCGCGATGGATCGCAACCCGCTTCAAGGCAGCGTCGTGCCGTTCGCGCGGCGCTGGCACGTCATTCAGGAAATCGACCTGATCCGCCTGCTTCAGGAGCATCGTCGTCGGCTGGCGCTATGCGGGCAGGCGGAAGCGATGGCCGACGCCTTGCCCGATCGTCCCGACGCTCCGACCATGATGCAGTTCGGGCAGGCGCTGGAGGCGCTGGTGACGCGCGGCGAGCAGGCGGACGGCGTCTATCTGGAGGCAATGCTGTCCAACGGGCGGGCCGATCCGCTCACCGACACGCTCCTCGACCATGTCCGCCACCGGCATGAGGCAGATGCGGCGGCGGCGCGCGAACTGGTCGCAGCCTTTGTCGAGGCGGATGCCTTCGCCGCGCCCGAGACGCTGGGCCATATGCTGCGCAGCTTCTTCAACGGTTGTCGCCGCGCGGTCGATTTCGAGCAACTGGCCATCATCGCGCTCGCAGGACAGCGACTGACCCCGGAGGCGCGCGGCCTGCTGGTCGATGCGCTGGCGGAGAGCCTGGCGGCTTAGAGTCTGTTCCACTGACGTGGGCCGGTGCCGCCCTGATCCGGCTTTGCTGGATCAGGGCCTATGCCGCCTCGGCCCGTGCCATCAGCGCCTCGCGGTCGCTGATCGTGATGGCGCGGCCGCCGGGCAGGCCGATCACGCCGCTCTGCTTCATCCGGGTCAGCTGGCGGCTGACCGTCTCGATCGTCATGCCCAGCACATCGGCGATCTGGCCGCGTGTCAGCGGCAGGTCGAACGTCACCGGCCCGTCGCGGCTGGCCTGGCACCCGCTGGCCCCGGCCCGCGCCGTCATGTCGAGCAGGAAGCCCGCCAGCTTCTCCCCCGCCGACTTGCGCGCCAGCACCAGCATCCGCCCGCGCGCCTCGTTCAGCGATTCGAAGGTCCGCTGGAGCAACAGGCGCTCCATGCGCTGGTGATCCTCCAGCACCCGCTCGAAGGCGGCGCGGGGAAAGACGCACAGTTCGGCCTCGGTCAGTGCGGTCAGGGTGAAGTCGACATCGCCCGCATAGGGCTGTCCGAAGAAATCGGCCGGATAGAGCAGGCCGACCGTCTGCTCGCGGCCGTCCGCGGTGGCCGCGACCAGCTTCAGCACGCCGGACAACAGGTTGCCGCAGATCACCGCCTCGTCGCCCGCCCAGGCGATGGTCTGGCCGCGCGTGACATGGCGGCGCTGGCCGATGGTGTTCAGGGCGAGCAGTTCCCGGTCGTCCAGGCTGCCGCACAAGGCCCGGTCGCGCACTGCGCAATCGGCACAGATGTCGTTCGAGATCATGGCCTTGCCCTATAGCGCGGCCATGATCCCCTGTCGTTGGACGGATTGTCCTATCTGTCAGTGTCGTGGCGACACGTCATCCTCCTGCGGCAGATGGAATTCGTGCCAGATGCCGTTGAGGATGCCGAAGCCGATCGCCAGGCCAAGGCCCAGGACCCAGGAGAAATACCACATGGGTCGTTCCTTTCTCAGTAGAAGTCGGGATTGGTGCGCACCGCCTCCGCCGTCACCCGCCCGAACATCACCCGGTAAGCCCAGGCGGTGTAAGCGAGCACGATCGGCAGGAAGACGATGGTGACGAAGAGCATGATGCCAAGCGTCTTGTGCGTGGACGAGGCGTTCCACACCGTCAGGCTGCTATGCGCGTCGATGCTGGACGGCAGGATGAAGGGGAACATCGCGCAGCCGACGGTCGCGATGATCCCGGTCGCGGCCAGCGACGACCCGGCAAAGGCCAGCGCTTCGCGGCCGGAACGGATGCCGACCAGCGCCAGTGCGGCCCCGGCAAAGCCCAGCGCGGGCAGCGCCATCATCCACGGATAGGTCGCATAATTGTCGAGCCATGCGCCGCCCGCCGGTTCGGCCGTCATGCGCAAGGGATTGGACGGGCCGAGCGGATCGACCGCGCCGACGATCCGGTAGCCGATATCGCCCCATGCGACGAAGGCGAAGCCGACCCCGAACAACAGGATGGAGGCGATGGCCGCCAGCGTCCCGAACGCCCGCGCCCGGTCATGGACGGGACCATGCT
>NZ_BCTY01000094.1 GCF_001591005.1 Sphingomonas sanguinis NBRC 13937 | reverse complement strand
TGTGGCTTTCAGCGGTAAATGTCACGAATGTCAGCACTAGGTGACGCCGATGACGAGGGTGCTGCGGGCGGCTTCCACGACATCCTCGCTGATGGTTGCGAGGCCGTTGATCTTCAGCACGCGCTCGATCTGCACGAACAGGCGGTGCAGTAGCCGGAAATTGCCACCTGTGATCCGAACGATGGCCGCGACCGCTTGCGCGTCGGTGAAATCGGCGTCGTCGAGGGCAAGGCCGAGGTCGCGCCAGCGGCGGGTCAGCACGAAGGTCAGCTCCGCATCCTGCAACGGCCGATATTGGTGGGCGAAGCCGACCCGGCTGAAGAGCTGGGGATAGCGCGCCATGCGCTTTTCGATACCGGGCATCCCGATCAGGATGAGCCCGATCCCCTGCCGATCGAACACGTCACGCATGTATTCCAGCGCCGTCGTCGACAGGCGCTCGGCTTCATCGACGATCACCATTTCGACGTAGCGGGTATGACGACTGACATAACGGACCTGTCCGACTTTCTGAGGCCGGACGTGTTCGTCGATGCAATGGTCCACTCGGTCGAGCAGCCGGGGCAGATCCTGCCGCAGTTCGCGCAACGTGCTGCCGACCGAAGGTGTGTAGAAAACCGCACGTGCCTGAGCGAGGTGGGCATAGATTTCCAGGTCGGATGGATCGCGTGGTCCCCAAACGGTGAGCAGGGGCGCAGCCTTGTGCCATCGGGCATACCGGCAGGCCGAGAGCGTTTTGCCGACGCCCGCTGGGCCATGACACAGGCCGATGTAGCGATGCTTCCGAACGGCGTCGGCGAACTCGATGAAGCGGCGGTGCTCTTGGGTCGAGATGAAGCTGGTCGCGCGCGTACTGCCGGCGGTCATCAGTCGCCCTCATAATAGGTGCGTAGCTTCGGCCGGCTTGGTGGCGGCGCCGGAGTCGCTGCGGAGACCGGCGCCAATTCAGGCAATCGCGCCGGTTTCGCGATCGGAGCCGGAGTGCGCAGGATCGCTGGAAGATAGTCTATAACGCTCGATTGCTTCTCCCTGATCTCCTGCCGCAGGCGACGCCGATGCGCGATCCGCGCCGCCTGGATGTCCTTTAGGGTGACACTGTTCGCGGCATGATCCGCATCGATCGCCCGGCACAGGAACACGTTGCGATGGAACACGCGGACTTCGCCCATGTCGCGGGGGTCGTAGCGGATCGTCACCGGCTCGCCGACGTAGGCTGCCAGCGTCGGATCGAAGTAGCGCAATCCCTCGAAGCGGATGCCGTCGCGGTGAACGGTGCGGGGCTTGGCGACCATGACCAGCAGCATGTCCAGTTCGGCAAGCGTCTCCGGCATCCGGGGCAACCAGCCATCGCCCCGCCATGCGGCTATCGGTGCCGCCCCGATCGAACGGTGGGGACGCGCATTATAGGTCGAGATGATCCAGGCGCCGATCGCCGCGTCCAGTTCGGCCAGTGAAAGGGCCGGTGGGGATACCGTCTTGCCGGCGCGCAGGTTGCCGGGGAGTTCGGCCAGCAGTTCGGTGTTGATGGTCCGGAACAGCCGCTCGATCTTGCCACGCCCCTGCGGACGGGCGACGGCTGAGTAGATCAGCCTGATACGCAGATCGGCCGCGGCCTGTTCGAGGTGGAGGCTGGTGAAGTCCGATCCGTGATCGACGTGCAGCACATCGGGAATGCCGCACACCGGCCATGCCGGATCGGCCTTGCGCCAGATGGCCTGGCGCAGCGCGAGCGACGTATTGAGCGCGGATGGCGCGCCGAGAAACACCATGTAGCCTGCGATCACGCGGGAATGATCGTCCACCACCGTCGTCAGCCACGGCCGTGTCGGCCTGCCACGAGCATCGAGGATGAGGATGTCGAGTTCGGTGTGGTCGGCCTGCCAGATCGCGTTCGGGCGATCGGCGCGATGACGATGGACCATCTCGTATTTGTCGCGGAAAGCGGCAGCGCCCTCATGCGCGAGCGTCAGCATCGCAGGATCGATCCGGCGCACGATATCGCGAACGCTGCCGTAGGACGGCGTGTGCCATCCATATTCGCTAGCGACATGCACAACGCGACGATGGATGGTTGCGATCGAGGCCGGCGGCTTCGTCAGCGCCATGCCCTGGATCAGTTGGACCAGACCGTCCGGGAACGTCCGTGTGCCAGCTTCCGGACGAAGCGGCCGCGCGAGGCCCATTGGACCGTTGGCGGTATAGCGAGCGAGCCATCGCTGGACGGTGCGCAGCGAAACACCGGCATCGGCCGCGACTTTGGCCAGCGACGCGCCACCATGCAGATGGGCGCGAAGTGCCGCCATTCGCCGCGCCACCTCCGCGCCTCCTGTCTCCGATCTTCGACCATCCGCCATGGTGATCGCCCCCTGTCCGATAGAGGATCGTTCAGCGGACTCGGCCGGTCGATCTCCAACAGCACGGAAAGCGGCCGAAAGCCGAGTCTCACATAGATGGTACCATATGTTTTGCGGTGATGGGGCCTTATACGTTACACTCCGGCTATGACGCACACGCTGATCGGCTATGCCCGCTGCTCGACCGACAAACAGGACCTTGCCGCCCAGCATGACGCGCTGCTCAAGCTCGGGGTGGCGGCCGATCGCATCTACACCGACAAGGGGCTCACCGGCACGAACCGGGATCGCCCCGGCCTCGACCAAGCACTAGCCGCAGTACGAAGCGGCGACACGCTGGTAGTGCCCAAGCTTGACCGGCTCGCGCGATCAGTTCCGGACGCGCGCGCGATCGGGGACGGCCTTGCTGCCCGTGGGGTGAAGCTACAGCTTGGTGCCAGCGTCCACGATCCGGCTGACCCGATGGGTAAGCTGTTCTTCAACATCCTTGCCACCTTTGCCGAGTTCGAGGCGGACCTCATCAAGCTCCGCACCCGCGAGGGCATGGCGGTCGCCCGCGCTAAGGGGAAGCTGCGTGGGAAGAAGCCCAAGCTGTCCGATCGGCAGCAGAAGGAGCTTCGTCGCATGTACGATACCGACGACTACTCGATCAGCGACCTCGCCGAGCTGTTCTCGATTTCCCGGCCGACCGTTTATCGAACGCTCGGCAGGCATGCTGCCACAGCGGCGGCAGCGGCATGAATCTCACCGAACAACAAGATGCGAGTAGTGCTCGCCGCTTCGACTTCATCCTTCGCCAAGGGCTGTGGCTGGTTTCACTTCTAGCATCCATCACGCTGCCCGTTGTTTACTTTTCACGTCCGTTTGCGCCGGTTACACCCGGCCTCACCAGTATTCTCGGTTGGGGTAGCCTCTTAGGCGTGATAGCTGGCTTGGGGGCTGCGGCTTTTTATGTTCCTCTGATGCGGCGTCAGTCTACCATTGGCCGCATCGGTTATTGGCTTACCTCGGCCATGATGGGTGCTTTCGCCGGTTGGGCAGCACTGGGTCTGCTGAATGACCGTGGTGGCACCCCTCTCGGAGATGTCGAACTGCCGATCGCCCGCGTCGAGCAGGCAGGTGATCAGTTCAGCATTTATACTATGCTACCTTCCTCACCCTCAAATATTATGCGGATATCATCGACCGAAATCATTGGCCTTCCTGTTGCCGGCCAATGCCTGTTCGGCAGATTGCGACGTGGTCTGTTCGCGGCTTCCTGGCTGTCGCGCCTTTCGGTTACGTCATGTTCGGCAAAGCGAGGTGAAGCAGGAACGAACGTGCTGATGCCGATAAATCGATGGATGGACTGGCGCTGGCACAAACCACGATCCTTCAGGCTGGACGGATCTCACCAAGCCTATGATGAGGCCCTTCCTCAGAGCGCAACGTGCCGGACCGAGCGGGAAAGCTGGCTTTATCAGTGCTTCCCCAAAGGAGCAGGCCGCAGGAGGCGACAATCAGTGATGTCACTTCGTGACATTTACCGCTGAAAGCTACAC
>NZ_BCTY01000093.1 GCF_001591005.1 Sphingomonas sanguinis NBRC 13937 | reverse complement strand
GAAGTTGGTAAGCGATGAAGATGGCGCGAATGACCGGATGTGGGTCATCGTGGCGAAGGGTAGAGAGGCAGCTCTCGCCCAGTTGCGGACGTGGTTGTGACGATTGGCAGAGGCGGTGCTCGTCGGTAGGCTGCCCATGCAATGAAGCGCAGCGTTCTCTTTTGGCTAGTCGTCGCTGTGGCGTTCTGGGGCTGGATGTTCGCTTCGAACTCGCGCCAAGCCGATCTGGCATATGTATTTTCGGCAATGCTCGGAATTATCGTCGCGATCGGGCTGTTGGGCTTTCACATCATCCGGGCGAGGCGTGATCGGTAAGCCCGCTATGTTAACGTTCCAAGGCACGCGAGCGTCCGCTTTCCTCCCAGAGTTCCGACTTCCCTGTTCGCGGCCCAAAAATTGAAGGCAGCGCACACGGTCGTCCATTTGGCATGTTCCGACCACGGGCCGTGATCATGGCGAGCGACAACGACTGTCGAGATCAGACGCTAAAAACGATGGGCAACGCCTTGGTCAATTCCGGCGCACCATCAAACACGGTAAAGCGCACCGGATAATCGCGATAGTCGCCGACGTCACCGGCGCGTCGCAATATCTTCAAGGTACGTGGGACTGACGATACGCTTCACACGGGCTAGATGATCACCACAAATAATGCAGCTGCCGTCCGGATTTCGCTTCGGCGTCGGCAGCCCCCCAATGATACATATCCTGAGGGTCTCTGCATCTTTCACCCAGGATATGTAACAGATTACGGCATCGACCCAACGCTAGCTTTTGGTAGACCTGCTCAAGCAACAGATCGTTCGCGCGTTCGAACCGCGCAACGCGGGCGTCCATCCTCCGACCATCTCACGAGCAGTAGCCGATGGCGAACTCGTCCGGATTGCGCGCGGGCTGGGAACTAGTCGGGCCTTCATGTGCGCGAATCCCGCATGGCGCAGATCCAAAGTCAGCTGATCGTCGGACCTGATCGTCCTCGCCCGAACTGCCAACTGATGCCGTCCGACCGCATGATCCCCAAGGTGGCCTTGCCGATGTTGCGCTCCAGCACATCGCGCCAGGGTACGAGCGTGAAATCCCGCGACCGTTCGACGACGGCGTAGCTTCCGCTTTCCAGGTCAACGCGACGAGCGATCACGCCTTCGATGCGGTCCCCATTATGCGCCGGTTCAAACGGCTTGTCGAACTGCTGGGCGAGCCGGCCGCCGGCATCGCGCATCTCGCGCCGGCCAAGCTCATCCAGCGCGCCATTGCGCAGCCGAAATTCTCGGCCTTCGCCCGTCGCCAATTGCTGTTCGACCAGCCACTGCCTCCGCGCGGCCGTCGCTGTCCGCACCTCACGGCCGAAGCCCACATCACGCACTGGAGTGCCGACGCCGGTCGCCAGCTCCCAATCGATCCACGTCGGTGCTTCGACCGTGGAGAGGTCACCGACTTGCCGTGACGACAATATCGACAGGGCAACCGGGCGGTCTCGCTGTTGCCGCTGCGCAAACCCTTCGGCGCGGACAAGATGATCCTCGGGTATCAACCAGCTACCATCCGCCAAACGATCCGGTCCGGCGCCCGCGCGGCGCATCGCTTCGAGCCGCCGCACATGGCTGGTCGCAAACGCTTCGCTCGCACCGGGATCGTAGCGCAGGTGCAGGTCGATCGAGTAGCGCCCGCCATTGGCACGCGCGATGGCATCGACCGTATGATCCGCCTGGCTCGCCGCGGCCTTGGTCGGCTCGATCCGCACCGTGGCGCCCTCGGGCACCGATGGCGTTGCGTCGATGCCCGTCCCGGCGGCGGCTTCCACGTCCCTATGATCGACGCGCCCGCGCTCGCCGATCTCTATCGCTGGAACGAGGACGTCATCGCGATCATTCTGCGATCGGCGACGGGCAGGCTTTCGGGTGGCCTCACCGAACCGGGGCCTGCCGTCGACACCGCGACAGCGACGGCGGCCCTCACCATGCGGTTGGCGGAAGCGTCGCGCAACGAGGAGCATCAACGGGCCATTCGTGACATCAACGCACGCCTCCATGCGGTCCGTCTGGTCGAGGCCGTTTTGATGGCGGATACGATCGACGAGCTTGCCCGGCTTTCAGCGGCGGCCGATCTCCAGAACATCAGCCTATTGCGCAAAGGCTGGCGCCGCTATCATCGACGCCGCCAGCCCATGGTTGCCGAAATCGTCCGTTCGTTGTTGCGCGACTAACCGCCATGTCATGCAAAGGCCGGGTGGGACCGTACCTCTTATGCTGCTGGGATCGTCCGTAGCACCGTCTGATCCAGTCCGTCAGGCCCATGTACTGGTATCCGCTGGTGCCGGGGCGATCGGCTTGTCGGGTGTTCGATAGGATAGGGCTTCGCCATCAATCCCGTCCCGCACCCGCGTCACGCGATGTGTCGTCTCAGCAGGACCAGCATGGGGTCGCCTTTGACCGCATGAGGTTCGAAGCCCATCTCTTTTTCGATCATGATGGCGGAGCGGTTTTCGCGATCCTCTATCGCCTCGATCGTGTGATATCCCTTGCGGCGTGCATGTTCGACCAGATGGTCGAGCAGCGTCCAGCCGATACCCTGTCGCTTCATATCATGTCGGATGGCGATGGCGGCTTCGGCGGTGGTCGAGTGGTCGTCGCCCGCCAGCATCCCCGCCGCCAGGATCGATCCGTCCTCGGCAAAGGCGATCAGGCTTTCGGTGTGTCTGTCATTCGTATCGATCATGCTCCTCAGCCGCTCATGGCTGACCTCGCGCACGCCGGTCAGGAAGCGGAAACGCAGGTCTTCGGGCGAGACATGGGCGAAGAAGGTGGCCAGCGCCGTTTCGTCCTCGCCGCGCGCGCGGCGAACGTGCAGCCGCACGCCTAGGCGGGTGACAAGCAGCTGGGTGTCGGCGATCGTCATGATGTTCTCCTAGATGGCTGCGACCATGGTGCGTCTGCCCCTTGGCGACATTGACCATCGTCAAGACGGCAACATCGTTCCCGTTTCCATGTAACGACGATGCCAGGACAGCGCTTCGGCGGGAAGCGAGGGGGCATGAAGGCCATAGGACCCGCCCTCGGCGCGCATCGCATAGTCGGCGAGCATCGGTCGGTAATCGGGATGCGCGCAGCGCTCGATCACGGCCTTGGCACGCTGGCGCGGCGACAGGCCGCGCAGGTCGGCCAGCCCCTGTTCGGTGACGATCACCTGCACGTCCTGCATGATGTGGTCGACATGCGAGGCCTGCGGCACGATGGCGGAAATCTTGCCGCCCTTGGCGGTGGAGGGGGTCATGAAGATCGACACATAGGCGTTGCGTGCGAAATCGCCCGATCCGCCGATGCCGTTCTGAATGCGCGATCCCATCACCAGCGTCGAATTGACGTTGCCATAGATATCCGCCTCGATCAGGCCGTTCATCGCGATGCACCCCAGGCGACGGACGAGTTCGGGATGGTTGCTGATCTCCTGCGGACGCAGGATCATGCGGTCCCGGTATGCGGTCATGTTCGCGTTGAGCCGCGCCGCCGCCTGCGGGCTGAGCGAAAAGGCGGTGGCCGACGCCATGCGCAGGCGCCCGGCATCGAGCAGGTCGAGCATGCCGTCCTGGATCACCTCGGTATAGGCGGTCATCGGGTCGAACGGCGCGTCGACCAGGCCGGACAGCACCGCATTGGCGATATTGCCGACGCCCGACTGAATCGGCAGCAGGGCGGGGGGCAAGCGTCCGCGCGACACCTCATGGGCCAGGAATTCGATGACGTGCCCGGCAATGGCGCGGGCGGTGTCGTCGGGCGCGGCGAAAGGCAGGTTGCGGTCGGGGGCCTCGGTTTCGACGATGGCGACGATCTTGCCGGGATCGCAGGCCAGATAGGGCGTGCCGATCCGGTCGTCCGGCCGCACCAGCGGGATCGGCACGCGCTCGGGCGGCAGGCGGGTGCCGTAATAGATGTCGTGCATCCCCTCCAGCGCTGCGTCCTGCCAGCGATTGACCTCCAGAATGACGCGCTTTGCACGGTCTGCCCAGGTCTTGTTGTTGCCGACCGACGACGAGGGGATGAGCGATCCGTCGGCACGGATGCCCGATACCTCGATGATCGCGGTGTCGAGCGGGCCGAGTACGCCTTCCCAGGCCATCGGTGCGACCTGGCTGAGATGCATGTCGAGATAGTCGATCTCGCCCCGGTTGATCTTCTCGCGCGCGACCGGGTCGCCGCTATAGGGCAGGCGCTGGGCGATGCCGTCGACCGCCGCCAGCGCGCCGTCCAACTCGGGGCCGGTCGAGGCGCCGGTCCACAGATTGACGCGGAACGGATGCCCCGCGCCATGGGACTCGGCGATGTGCCTGGCCAGCGCCTGGGGCACCATCTTGGGATAGCCGGAGCCGGTGAAACCGCTGGTCGCCACCGTTTCGCCGGGGCGGATCAGGGCGGAGGCGGTGTCGGCATCGGTGATACGCGAACGAAGGGCGGCACAGGCGATACGGTCGGTCATTGTTTCTCCAACGCTGGCGGGCGGGGCCGGAGCCACCGCCCGCCGCGATTTCAGGCCGCCAGGTCGAGGACGATGCGGCCCTCGATCTGGCCACGGCGCATCTGGTCGAACACCTGGTTGACCTCGGCGAGCGGCGCGGTGGCGACGGTTGCCTTGACCTTGCCGTCGGCGGCGAAGTCGAGCGACTCCTGAAGGTCGAGCCGGGTGCCGACGATCGATCCGCGCACGGTGATGCCGTTCAG
>NZ_BCTY01000092.1 GCF_001591005.1 Sphingomonas sanguinis NBRC 13937 | reverse complement strand
GGGGTATCCCACCTCTCGATAGCGTGACACCCCTCCGTCAGGGCTGCGCCCTGCCACCTCCCCTTCCAGGGGAGGAATAGAGATCGAAAAATGACCCAGACCGCCTCCTCCACCAATTTCGTCAATGTCGGCGAGCGGACCAACGTCACCGGCTCGGCGGCGTTCAAGAAGATGATCCTGGCGGGCGACTATGCCCGCGCGGTGGAGGTGGCGCGCAGCCAGGTCGAGAATGGCGCGCAGGTGGTCGACGTCAACATGGACGAAGGGCTGCTCGACGCCGAATACGCCATGACCACCTTCCTCAAGCTGATCGCCGCCGAGCCCGATATCGCGCGCGTGCCGATCATGATCGACAGCTCGAAATGGAGCGTGATCGAGGCGGGGCTGAAGTGCGTCAGCGGCAAGCCGATCGTCAATTCGATCAGCATGAAGGAAGGCGAGGAGGCGTTCCTTCACTATGCCCGCCGCTGCATGGCGTACGGCGCGGCGGTGGTCGTCATGGCGTTCGACGAGGTCGGTCAGGCCGACACTAAGGACCGCAAGGTCGAGATTTGCGCGCGCGCCTACGACCTGCTGATGTCCATCGGCTTTCCGCCCGAGGACATCATCTTCGACCCCAATGTCTTCGCGGTCGCCACCGGCATCGAAGAGCATAACAATTACGGCGTCGACTTCATCGAGGCGTGCCGCGAAATCAAGGCGCGCTGCCCGCACGTCCATATCTCGGGCGGGCTGTCGAATCTGTCTTTCAGCTTCCGCGGCAACGAACCGGTGCGCCGCGCGATGCACTCGGTGTTCCTCTACCACGCCATTCCGGCGGGCATGGACATGGCGATCGTCAATGCGGGCCAGCTCGACGTGTACGACACGATCGACCCCGAACTGCGCCAGGCGTGCGAGGATGTCGTCCTCAACCGTGACCCGGACGCGGGCGAGCGGCTGGTGGCGCTGGCCGAGCGTTATCGCGGTACCGATGCGGTGGCCGAGAAGCAGGCGGCCGAATGGCGCAGCCTGCCGGTGACGAAGCGTCTGGAATATGCGCTGGTCAAGGGCATCGACGCGCATGTCGTCGACGATACCGAGGAATGCCGGCAAGCGTTCGCGCGGCCCATCGAGGTGATCGAAGGCCCGCTGATGGACGGCATGAACGTCGTCGGCGACCTGTTCGGATCGGGCAAGATGTTCCTGCCGCAGGTGGTCAAGTCCGCCCGCGTCATGAAGAAGGCGGTCGCCCACCTACTTCCCTTCATCGAGGCGGCGAAGGAGCCGGGCGCCAAGGGCAAGGGCAAGATCGTGCTCGCCACCGTCAAGGGCGACGTGCACGATATCGGCAAGAACATCGTCGGCGTCGTGCTCCAGTGCAACGGCTTCGAGGTGGTCGATCTGGGCGTCATGGTCCCCTGGTCGAAAATCCTTGCCTCGGCGGTCGAGCATGACGCCGACATGATCGGCCTGTCGGGCCTCATCACCCCCTCGCTCGATGAGATGGTGACGGTGGGTGAGGAGATGCAGCGGGCGGGCATGACCATGCCGCTGCTGATCGGCGGTGCCACCACCTCCAAGGTCCACACCGCGCTGCGTATCGCGCCCGCCTATGAGGGGCCGGTGGTCCACGTCCTCGACGCCAGCCGCGCGGTCGGCGTGGCGACCACGCTCGTGTCCGATACCCAGCGCGACCCTTACGTCGCGCAGGTCGCGGCCGATTACGAAGCCGTCCGCAAGGCGCGCGAGGGGAAGGGGGCGAACGCGCTCCTGCCGCTGGAGGAAGCCCGCGCGCGCGGCTTCGTCGCGGATATGACCCTGAAGGCGGGTGAGCCCAAGCAGCCGGGCGTGCATGTCTATCAGGATTGGGACCTGTCCGACCTGCGCGACTATATCGACTGGACGCCCTTCTTCCGCGCCTGGGAACTGGCGGGCAACTTCCCCGCCATCCTGACCGATGAGGTGGTCGGCGAGAGCGCCAGCGGGCTGTACGCCGATGCGCAGGCGATGCTCGACACGATCATCGCCGAGAAGTGGCTGACCGCGCGCGGCGTCGCCGCGCTGTGGCCGTGCCGCCGCGATGGTGACGACGTGATCCTGACCGCCGAGGGCGAGGAAACCCGCATCCCCTTCCTGCGCCAGCAGATCGCCAAGCGCGAAGGCCGCGCCAATATGTGCCTGGCCGACTTCATCGATCCGGCGGGTGACTGGATCGGCGGCTTCGCGGTCGGCATCCACGGCATCGACGCGCATATCGAACGCTTCCGCAGCGGCCATGACGATTATAACGACATCCTGCTCAAGGCACTGGCCGACCGTCTGGCCGAGGCGTTCGCCGAGCGCCTCCACGCCCATGTCCGCACCGACCTGTGGGGTTATGCGGCGGGTGAGCAACTGACCAACGAGGCGCTGATCCGCGAGCAATATCGCGGCATCCGCCCCGCACCCGGCTATCCCGCCTGTCCGGAACACAGCATCAAGCGGACACTATTCGACCTGCTGGGGGGCGAGGCGGCTGTTGGGCTGGAGCTGACCGACAGCTTCGCCATGCTGCCGACGGCGGCGGTCAGCGGCTTCTATTTCGGTCATGGCCAGGCGGAATATTTCGGCGTGGCGCGGATCGGCGAGGATCAGGTCGCCGATTATGCCGTTCGCCGCGGCGTGGACGTGCCGCAGGCAACACGTTGGTTGCGCCCCAACTTGGACTAAGTCCATGTAAGTATTACGCTGAATTAGTTAATTAATATAGTTAATATGTACTAAATTGGTAATTGCCAAAAATGGAAGGTTGCACATTTCTGCCCATATCAATTTGGATCGAGTTGATAAATCGTGGTTAACGTATATCGTCTCTGATTGTGTTATTGCGTAATATGATTAAGCCCTCGCCGCGTTATTAGGAGTCGCGGCTGGGGAGATTGGCTTCACTACTGGCAATGCGGCACGATGGGGTGGGTGCTTTGTCGGATGTGATCCATCATATAGAGGTCGGCAATCTCGAATTGCTCGAGGCTTGCTGGGGCGTCGTGGTTGCCGATCTGGTCATGGGCCATGTGCAGACGCGGCTGCGGCAGGCGGGCCTGCGCGTGGAATTGGAGCGCGAGCATGGCCGTTTCCTGATTCTCGGGGACATACGCAGCGGTGGCCCCATCGACCCCGACCGCTTGGCCAGC
Source organism: Sphingomonas sanguinis NBRC 13937 (assembly GCF_001591005.1). Taxonomy (GTDB): domain Bacteria; phylum Pseudomonadota; class Alphaproteobacteria; order Sphingomonadales; family Sphingomonadaceae; genus Sphingomonas; species Sphingomonas sanguinis. The sequence continues at coordinate 2,458 of NZ_BCTY01000092.1, read as the reverse complement.
CTGCCCTATCAACTGACCGCCGAGCCCATTCCGATCGATCTGGTGACGGGGCAAATGGGTGCGGCGGTTCATGCGGTGATATCCTGGCAGGCGCTCAACATCCCGCGGTATCGGACGCCGCGCGACATGCGGGCCGATCATGGTGAGCGCTGGTTCGCGATCTACAAGAGCGACATGCAGGTGGTGGCCCACGCCTTTGCTTGCACGCGCGACGGGCGACTGAACCCGCATTGGCAGCCGGTGTGCGATTGTCGTGACAGCGGCCGCATCCTGTATCACGAAGCGCTGGCGCGGTTCGGGGATCATGGGGAAAGCCTGTCCCCGGCCGTGATATTTCCCGCGCTCGAGCGGCTTGGCATGGCGTCGGCCTTCGACAAGGTGATGGCGCATTACGTCCTGGCCGAGCTACGCGCCGATCCAACCGCGACATTGGGGCTCAACATCTCGGCCACCTCGGCGCATCTGCGCGGGTGGTGGCGCCAGATCCTGCGCGACCTGACCGATCGACCGGACATTGCCAGCCGGCTGATCGTCGAGATTACCGAGACCGAACCGATTTTCCGCCTAGACGAAGCGGTGGCCTTCGCTCGGGCGCTCCGCGCTGCCGGTGCGACATTGGCGCTCGACGATTTCGGCGCGGGTTTCACCACTATCCGGGAATTGATGGACCTCATGCCGGCCTTGGTGAAGATCGATGCGCTCTTCCTGCACAGGGCCATGACGGATGACGGTGTCGCCCAGAGCCTGCGGCATCTGATCGGCCTGATCCGGGAATTGGGCGGCACGGTCATTATCGAGGGAGTGGAGAACCAAGCCATGGTCCATCTCGCCCATGCCAGCGGTGCGCGGTGGCAGCAGGGCTTCCATTATCGCCGACCATCGCCGGTTCGGTTGATCTCGGAATCATCGGTCGACGTGCCCCGGCTGGCCCAGCAGCGCGGCTGAATGGCGACGGACCGCACGGTGATGTTGATCTTTATCAATCTAATGGAGCATTGACCGGCAATATATTGACGCGAAAGAATTTTCGCGGAACGGCGGCTATCCGGCGCACGTTCAGCCGGGCGATGTCGAACCATAATAGCACCCTCTTCCCCGCGCACGATCCGAGCGAGCCGGAGTCGGCCGCCTTGCTGCGCGACCATATCGCCGCTGCGGATTTCCCTTGTGTCGGTGCCAAAGCGGCAATGGCGCGCGGCACCCTGGAAATCCTGGGCGCCCGCGACATTGCAAGCGCTTGGGACGACCTGCGCATCCATGACCGCTTGCGCCGCTTTGCCGCGTGTTACCGGGCCGAGCCGCAACTGTTCCGCAGCCTCGCGGTCGTCTTTGCCGGACCTGACGAGCTGGACGAAGCGGCGTTCGAGCGCGCGGTCTGGGCGCGTATCCAGTCGCTGTCCGACAAGGATGTCTGGCTGGGCCAGGACTGGGATGCGCGGGTCAGCGCTGATCCCGACGATCCGCATTTCTCGCTGTCCTTTGGCGGTGAGGCATTTTTCGTGGTCGGGCTGCATCCCCATGCCAGCCGCCCGGCGCGGCGCTTCCCGCGTCCCGCGATGATCTTCAACCTGCATGACCAGTTTGAGACGCTGCGCGCGCAGGGCAAGTACGAAACGATGCGAGAGAAGATCATGATGCGCGACGAAGCGCTGGCGGGTACGCGCAATCCCATGCTCGCCCGCCATGGTGAGATGAGCGAGGCGCGGCAATATAGCGGCCGGGTGGTCGAGGAGGGCTGGCGCTGCCCCTTCCACTATGCAGGCGCGCCGGGCGAGGCCAAGGCATGAACGCTGCGACCGTCGAAATCCCGCCGCGCAGCGGGGACGCCTTTCGTCTGTCCAAGGGAGACAGCCTGACCGTTATCGACCCGCGCGGGCGACAGGTCGCTGATCTGCTCGCCTTTAATGCCGACGATCTGGACGAGGTGATTTCGTCGGGCCGTACGCTCGATTATGCCGAGACGATCCGGCTGACCAAGGGGCACAAGCTCTATTCCAACCGGTCGCGGGTGATGCTTGAGATCGTCGAGGATACGGTTGGGATGCACGACTTCCTGCTGACGCCGTGTTCGGTCGATACCTTCGACCATTTCTATCCCGACCTGCCGCGCCATAGGGGGTGCTTCGGCAATCTCGCGGCGGCGCTGGAGCCTTATGGCGTAGTGCCGGACCGGATCCCGGTGGCGTTCAACTGCTTCATGAACGTGCCCGTCGACGGGAAGACGGGCAAGCTGGAGGTGCTGCCACCCTTGAGCGGGCCGGGCGATCATATCCGCTTTGTGGCGCATATGGACTTGGTGATCGGCCTGACCGCATGTTCGGCGCCCGCATCCAATGGGGGCAGTTTCAAGCCGATCGAATATCGCGTGGAGCGGGCCTAACCAATTCCTCCCCTGCAAGGGGAGGGGGACCAGCAAAGCTGGTGGAGGGGTGTCACCGTCTCGATAGCGGGACACCCC
>NZ_BCTY01000091.1:2500-5697 GCF_001591005.1 Sphingomonas sanguinis NBRC 13937 | reverse complement strand
TGGTTGCGGGGGCAGGATTTGAACCTGCGGCCTTCAGGTTATGAGCCTGACGAGCTACCGGGCTGCTCCACCCCGCGACGTTAGCTGAGCCGCACGGCGGCACGCTTCACGCGTGGTGTCGTGGGGCTTAGCGCCCCGGGCTGATGCGCCCGAGGAAACATGTGAATGGGTTTTTGTGTATTCGCGGGCTATAATGCCTGGCGACGCCCTACTCTTCCACTGCTTGAGCAGTAGTACCATTGGCGCAGTCGGGTTTCACGGCCGAGTTCGGGATGGGATCGGGTGGGACACCGACGCTATGGCCACCAGGCAATAGAGTCCGCGAATACTGACCCTCGAGGGTTGGCTCGAGGGTGTGTGGGTATAAAATCGATGCTTGCACTGGCTTTTGTTGATGACCAGACCCTCTCGTCATCAGCCCAGGGCTGATGGTGGGGGTGTGGAGCTCTCAAGCGCGAATAGGACAATTAGTATCGGTTAGCTCCATGCGTTACCGCACTTCCACATCCGATCTATCAAGGTCGTGGTCTTCGACCGTCCTGAGAAATCTTATCTTGAGGGAGGCTTCCCGCTTAGATGCTTTCAGCGGTTATCCCGTCCGTACATAGCTACCCTGCTGCGCCGTTGGCACGACGACAGGTACACCAGAGGTACGTTCAACCCGGTCCTCTCGTACTAGGGTCAACTCCTCTCAAATTTCGACGCCCACGGCAGATAGGGACCAAACTGTCTCGCGACGTTCTGAACCCAGCTCACGTACCACTTTAATTGGCGAACAGCCAAACCCTTGGGACCTGCTCCAGCCCCAGGATGTGATGAGCCGACATCGAGGTGCCAAACAACCCCGTCGATATGAGCTCTTGGGGGTTATCAGCCTGTTATCCCCGGCGTACCTTTTATCCGTTGAGCGATGGCCCTTCCACGAGGGACCACCGGATCACTATGACCGACTTTCGTCTCTGCTCGACTTGTCAGTCTCGCAGTCAGGCTGGCTTATGCCATTGCACTCTAACAGCCGGTTTCCAACCGGCCTGAGCCAACCTTCGCGCGCCTCCGTTACTCTTTAGGAGGCGACCGCCCCAGTCAAACTACCCGCCACAGAGGGTCCCTGTACCGGTTTCACGGTACGAGGTTAGACATTAGATAACAACAGGGTGGTATTTCACCTATGGCTCCACACCGGCTGGCGCCAATGCTTCAAAGCCTCCCACCTATGCTACACAGTTCTTATCCAATGCCACTCTGAAGCTGCAGTAAAGGTGCACGGGGTCTTTCCGTCTAACCGCGGGTACTCCGCATCTTCACGGAGAATTCAATTTCGCTGAGCATGTCCTGGAGACAGTGGGGAAGTCGTTACGCCATTCGTGCAGGTCGGAACTTACCCGACAAGGAATTTCGCTACCTTAGGACCGTTATAGTTACGGCCGCCGTTTACCTGGGCTTCATTTCAGAGCTTGCACTCCTCCACTTAACCTTCAGGCACCGGGCAGGCGTCAGGCCCTATACGTCGTCTTGAAGCCGACTTAGCAGAGCCCTGTGTTTTTGCTAAACAGTCGCTACCCCCTGGCCTGTGCCCCCCATGAGAGCTTGCGCTTACATGGGGCCTCCTTCTTCCGAAGGTACGGAGGCAATTTGCCGAGTTCCTTCAGGACACTTCTCTCAAGCGCCTTGGTATACTCTACCTGACCACCTGTGTCGGTTTCGGGTACGGTCTATACGGTGGGGCTATTTCCCGGGACAGTTTCGAAGCCTGACCAATCCGATAAGGTCAGACAACACACACCATCCGTCACACACCACCAGGCCCACGAATATTAACGTGGTTCCCATCGACTACCCCCTTCGGGCTCGTCTTAGGGGCCGGCTCACCCTGCGCGGATTAGCCTTGCGCAGGAACCCTTGGTCTTTCGGCGAGAGGGCATCTCACCCTCTTTATCGCTACTCATGTCTGCATTCGCACTTCCGATACCTCCACGACCCATTACCAGATCGCTTCACAGGCTTACGGAACGCTCCGCTACCGCGTGTACAAAGTACACACCCTAAGCTTCGGTGCGTGTCTTGAGCCCCGTTACATCTTCGCCGCAGAAACCCTTGTTTAGACCAGTGAGCTGTTACGCTTTCTTTAAAGGATGGCTGCTTCTAAGCCAACCTCCTGGTTGTTTTGGGATTTCCACATGCTTTCCCACTTAGACACGACTTGGGGACCTTAGCTGTAGGTCAGGGCTGTTTCCCTTTTGACGACGGACCTTAGCACCCGCCGTCTGTCTCCCGAGTATCACTCATAGGTATTCGGAGTTTGGTTAGTATTGGTAGATCTCGCGACCCCCGCAACCATCCAGTGCTCTACCCCCTATGGTGTCCGCTCGAGGCACTACCTCAATAGTTTTCGCGGAGAACCAGCTATTTCCCGGCTTGATTGGCCTTTCACCCCTAAGCACAACTCATCCGGTAACTTTTCAACGTTAATCGGTTCGGACCTCCAGTGCGTGTTACCGCACCTTCATCCTGGTCATGCATAGATCGCCGGGTTTCGGGTCTAATACTTCAAACTAAGTCGCCCTATTCAGACTCGCTTTCGCTGCGCCTACACCTATCGGCTTAAGCTTGCTTGAAACATTAAGTCACAGACCCATTATGCAAGAGGTACGCAGTCACCCCATAAAGAGGCTCCTACTGCTTGTAGGCAATCCGTTTCAGGTACTGTTTCACTCCCCTCATCGGGGTGCTTTTCACCTTTCCCTCACGGTACTAGTTCGCTATCGGTCATGTACGAGTATTTAGGCTTGGAGGGTGGTCCCCCCATGTTCAGACAGGATTACACGTGTCCCGCCCTACTCGAGTCCTGATATATCACTTTCGCATACGGGGCTGTCACCCGCTATGGCCACACTTTCCAGAGTGTTCTGCTAGTTGAATATCAGGCACTGGCCTGGTCCGCGTTCGCTCGCCACTACTAACGGAATCTCGGTTGATGTCTTTTCCTCCAGCTACTGAGATGTTTCAGTTCACCGGGTTCGCTTCTCGAAACCTATGTATTCAGTTAAGAGATACCTGAACCGCCTAACCCTGAACGCCATCGCTGACGTGCAAGATTAAACGGATAGGTGGGTTTCCCCATTCGGAAATCGTCGGGTCAAAGGTTGCTCACACCTCACCGACGCTTATCGCAGCGTGCCACGTCCTTCATCGCCTGT
>NZ_BCTY01000090.1 GCF_001591005.1 Sphingomonas sanguinis NBRC 13937 | reverse complement strand
TAAAGCCAGCCCGGCCAGGGAAACGGCATTGGCCGAGATCCCGCGCGCGATGAACCAGGGCACGAGAAAGCGTGCCGCTGGATGAATAATCCAGAGATTTGTCGGATCTTCTATCCGTCGGTCCCGTGAGGTATCGGGGATGGTAAATGTCATTAAATCGTAATGTATGAGCCTAGCTGTCTGACTTGCAAGTGATTTGCAACGAGCCTGTCACGCGTCGATCAGGCTGGTCGCTGAGGCAGGCTAGAGTTGGCGGTCAGCTCTGCGGTACCACGGCGGCTTGATGGATGGCGCCGTCATGCCGTTCTTAAGGCAGTTTGCCGGGATTGATCGGTCGTGGTTCGACGACTTGTCAATACCACGGCTGGAGCTCCGGCTCGCCAATCATCCCGCGTCGAATCTCTTTCACAGGACCACGCACAACGTCTCCCCCCTGGCCTCTGCAGGGGACCGCGATCGTCATCGAAGGTCTGACGGATGCAGATCGGTTAGGTGGCGCTAGCTGAGTAAGCAGCGGCCAGGCTGCAATTAACGAGCGTCCGCTTTCGAGAGGGGGCCGCCCGCCGTTGAATGGCCGACATTGTGAAGGAAATCAGGCACCGGCAGGTGTATGATATCCTCCAAAGCAGGAAGCCGCGGGCCACGGGCGCTGGTCTATGGGGAAAGCGGTTTTCCGGTGGCTGGCCGGTCGGTGTGATGTCGGGCGGGATTAACGGTGTGAGGCCGCGACGCGGCACTCGGCAAGAGCGTGCGGCATGGATGTCGGCCAGGACAGGCGGTCGGGGCAAGCGTCGATGTGACTGGCGGTTTCGCCGGCGCGAGTGGGATGAACGCCGTAAGCGCGGGAGCCGCGTGGCGGGATGAAGGCAGGCCGTGCCGGGTCATGGCGTCGTGGTCCCGGTCGCGCTGGTGTCATGCGGCGGTGCGCGGGGTTGTCGCCAGCGCTCGAAGGTTTCGATGACCAGCATGCGCCCGCCGCAGCACGGGCATGGCGGACGGACGTCGTCGGGTTCGACCGTCGACGTGGCATCGATTGGTGGTGGCGCAACACCGAGCAGTTCGCGGGCCCGTTCGAGATGTGCCTTGCGAGTGGCGCCGGCGAGCAGGCCATAGTGGCGAATACGATGGAAGCCCTTGGGCAGGACGTGGAGCAGGAAGCGGCGGATGAACTCGTCGGGGCTGAGCGTCATGACCTGCTGGCGGTCAGCACCACCCCGGCGGTAATCCTTGTAGCGGAAGGTGACGCCGGTCTGGTCGAAGCGCAGGAGCCGGCTGTTCGAGATGGCGACGCGGTGAGTGTAGCGCGAGAGATAGGCGAGCACCGTCTCGGGGCCGGCGAACGGCGGCTTGGCATAGACCACCCAGCGCTTCTTTCTGACCGGGGCCAGGTGCCGCAGGAACGTCCGCCGGTCGGCAAGATGCGCGAGGCTGCCGTGGAAGCCGAGCCGCCCGGCGTCGTACAGCGCCATCAGCCGGGTCAGGAACAGGCGGCGGAACAGCTTGCCGAGGACGCGCACCGGCAGCAGGAACGCCGGCCGTGACGAGATCCAGCGACGGCCGTCCCGCGACAACCCGCCGCCTGGGACAATCATATGGATGTGCGGGTGGTGGGTCATCGCCGAGCCCCAGGTGTGAAGCACTGCGGTCATGCCGATGCGTGCGCCGAGATGCTTCGGGTCGGTGGCGATGGTCGTCATCGTCTCGGACGCCGCCTGGAACAGCAGCCCGTAGACCGCCGCCTTGTTCTGCCACGCTACATCGGCAACCTCGGCGGGCAGCGTGAAGACGACGTGGAAATAGCCGACCGGCAGCAGGTCGGCCTCGCGTTCGGCGAGCCAGGTGCGTGCGGCCGCCCCCTGGCAGCGCGGGCAATGCCGGTTGCGACAGCTGTTATACGCAACCCGCCAATGCCCGCAGTCGGTGCAGGCCTCGACGTGTCCGCCCATGACGGCGGTTCGGCAGGTCTCTATCGCCGACATGACCTTCAACTGGTCGAGGCTGAGGTGCCCGGCGCGGGTCATCCGGTATGCAGGACCGGCAGCGCGGAAGATGTCGGCCACCTCGAGCGAGGCGCGCACTCGGGCGTCACCCGGCGGGCGTCCTGCCCTCCATCAGCGCCATCAACTGGTCGAGCGGGCCGGTGACGGCGCGGATCGTACGGGTCGCGACCTTGGTGTAGAGCGCAGTCGTCTCAAGCTTGCTGTGCCCGAGCAGGACCTGGATGACGCGGATATCGACGTCCTGCTCCAGTAGGTGGGTGGCGAAGCTGTGCCGCAGCGTATGCGGGCTGACCCGCTTGCGGATGCCCGCCGCCTCGGCCGCCTCGTGGACCGCACGGTGTAGTTGCCGTGTCGAGATCGGGTCGGTGTAGCTGCGGCCTGGGAACAGCCACCCGTGCGGCAAGAGGACGCTGCGCCGCTTGCCCTCGCGCCACCAGATCCTGAGGAGCTCGAGCAACTGCGGCGACAGCATCGCGTTGCGGTCCTTGCGGCCTTTCCCCTCCTCGATGCGGATGAGCATGCGCTTGCTGTCGATGTCGTCGGCCTTGAGATGCGCAACCTCGGACACGCGCAGGCCGGCGCCGTACGCCACGCCGAGTGCCGCGCGGTACTTGATGCCCGGTGCCGCCTCGAGCAGCCGCGCGACCTCATCGACGCTCAGCACGTCGGGCAGCTTCCGGGGCCGCGGCGCCAGCACCAGCTTGCGCGACAGGTCCGGCCGGTCGAGCGTCACACCGAACAGGAAGCGCAACGCCGATACCGTGGCGCCGATGACGGACTCGCTGACGCCGTGCTCGCGTTGATGGACCTGGAAGCGACGCACGTCCTCGGCCGTCGCGGTGTCCGGCGAGCGCTTGATGAACGCCGCGAAGGCTCGGACGTGGCGGACATAGTCGTGCTGCGTCCGAGCCCGCATCGAACGCATCGCCATGTCGTCGAGCATCCGCTGACGCAGTGGGGTAACGCTCGGTTCGACAAGTGCAGTAGCCATGATGGAGTTCCTCTTGTTGAAGGATCTCCATCGTCTGCCCCCGCTGCCGCAGGGCCAAACCTCAGTGCTGACGCGCTACTTCACCGCGAACAACACTGCCGCGCAGCGGCTTCGTGCAGTGGGTCGAGTGAGACTGCGACTTGACGCGTTCCGTAGCTTCAGGCTGTCATTCTGCGCTCACCACGCCTTCAATGACGCCATTCTGTCCAAGACACCGGATATTATGCCGGGCCAGTACCGATAGGATCTTCTCTACGCTGCCGCGCCGCGGAGTAGTGGTTGCCTCGCCGTTTTCGAGTCGCCGGATGGTCGAACGCGATACGCCTGCCTCTTCCGCTAGCTTCTCCGCCGGCCAGTTGAGTAGTGCGCGGGCAGCGCGCAACGCGCCTGCCGCGATGTCATCGAATTGATCTGCGCGAAGCGGTCGCATCGCGGACTCATTACGCGCGAGACGCGCGGAACCCGCGATCGGCAGGATGACCCCGAACCATTTGAGAACGCCGCCACCGATGTCGAGCATCGGCACACCGCGCGCGTTGAACCAGCGATAGATGCCGTCTGCGCAGCGGAGGCGGTAGTCGGTATTGTAATGGGAATGGTGGGTAACGGCGGTTTCCCAGGCAGCGCGGACACGATCGATGTCGTCGGGGTGCAACGCCGCCATCCATCCGTCTCCCGCAACGTCTGCCGGGTTCTGGCCGGTCAGCGCCACCCATTCGGGAATGTCCATCACATAACCATCGGCATCGACCACCCATGTCGCTGAAGACGTTTCGGAAACGAAACGTCGCAGCCATTCTTCGCTGACTACCTCTTTGGCCATGCGACCCGATCTACCAAAAGCGCGCCCGCCTTGCACCACAGAAGACACTCTTTGAATCACAACGCAACGACCAAGCCATCGTATGAAGGCTTTTGCATTGTTTTACGACAGGCGTATGGCGAATGGATCATACGGCTTCACGATGTTGTGGCATGCCCCACCCTGGCCCATTTGCTGCTCCGGCCAATCTCGTCAACGGTGTGCCCGAAGCGGGCGCCGACGAACGGGTTGCACGCCGCAGCTTTGTGCGCGCCAGTAAGTGGCATGGCTATGCACATAACGGCGCAAAAATATCCAATATTGTGCAAAGAAAACATCAAATGGACCAATATGGTCCGTATCAGTAAGGCATTTTTTAACTTCCGCGGGGGTACGTCTTGGAAAGGTAGGGGAGATGTCCGATGATCGACTGGTTCGCCAATCACGCACCTATTCGTCAAAAATTCGAAGCTCTGTTCGTTTGCCAGCTAGCGATCGCTGCGCTCGCATCTGGCATCATCCACCTGTTCGTCATGCGCCACGCCAACCTGGCATGGCCAGTCGGCACGGGTATTTACGTGATGGCTTTTCTGCCCGCTTTGCTGACCTGGTTCAGCGGTAGGCTGATCAGTACGCCCTATGTCACTACGGTCCTGCGAATGGAAGCGATGGCCGAAGGCGATCTGGAGAGCCCGGTACAGTTTACCGACAACCGGGATTGCGTGGGACGCATGACGCGCGCCATGCACATCTTCCGTCAAAACGCGGACGCGGTTCGCACGACGAACATTGCGACGAAGCTGGTCGTTCAGGAACTGGGTGACGGCTTGACCCGCCTGGCCGCTGGAGACCTTTCGCTGCCGATCACAACCGAATTTTCGTCAGATTACGAACGGCTGCGCCACGACTTCAATGCCGCCGTAGAGGCGCTCGATTTCATCTTGTCGACCGTCACGACCGTCGCTCGCGAAATCAACAGCGGTGCCTCGGACATACGGCAAGCATCGGACGATTTGTCTTGCCGCACGGAGCAGCAGGCAGCTGCTTTGGAAGAAACGGCCGCTGCCATGCAGGAAATTACGTTGACGCTTCGTCAGAGTGCGGAAGGAACCACCAAGGCAAATCAACTCGTGTCCCAAGCCCGTCAGGAGGCACAGCAGTCGGGCGAGGTGGTGCAGCGCGCGGTCCTTGCCATGGAAGGGATTGAACGGACGTCGGGCGAAATCTCCGAAATCATCAGCGTGATTGACGGCATCGCATTTCAAACCAACCTGCTTGCGCTCAACGCCGGTGTCGAGGCTGCGCGCGCTGGCGATGCAGGCAAGGGATTTGCCGTTGTTGCCTCCGAGGTGCGCGCCTTGGCACAGCGTTCGGCAGATGCCGCGAAGGATGTGAAGGCACGTATCACCGCCTCAACCGAACAGGTCGAAGCCGGGGTTAAGTTGGTAAGCGATACCGGAAGCGCTTTGCATGGTATCATTGATCGGGTTGGCGAGATCAGCACCATCGTCAGTGATATTGCGGGCTCGATGGATCGGCAGGCTTCGGGCATCCAAGAGGTCAATTCCGCGATTGCGGCGATGGATGGCGTAACGCAGCAGAACGCCGCGATGGTCGAGGAAGCGACCGCAGCAACGCGTTCCCTTGCGTCGGAAGCTGAAGATCTCGCCAATCAAGTGACCCGGTTTAAACTGACCCAGAAAGCTCAGGCAAGAGAAGCATTGCCATCCTCGAATACTGTCCACCATCTCCAGGACTATGCGGCAAAGTCTGTTAGGCGCATGGTGAATACGCAGCGAACATCCTCCGCCTCCTCCTCGAGTGCGCTTGCCGTGACACACGAAGACTGGTCATCGTTTTGATGACCCGGCAGACGTTCGTCGCCGGCTACACTTGTCTGCTACTTGATCTCGCCGAACTCGAGCAAGCCATAAGGCGAATACACTACGTCGTGACAAGCCTTGCCAACCCTATTGGTTCGATGACAGCGGAGGAAGGAGTGGAAGATGCTCCGCTGAGCGGAAGGTCGGAGCCATAAGC
>NZ_BCTY01000089.1 GCF_001591005.1 Sphingomonas sanguinis NBRC 13937 | reverse complement strand
GGGCGACACCCCTCCGTCAGGGCTCTGCCCTGCCACCTCCCCTTCCAGGGGAGGAATATGAAACGCGCCTAATCCTTTGCCATGCGGACATTTCGCGCTAACCATCGCCGATGGACCATCCCGACGTCGCATCCCGCCCGCGCCTGATCTCGCCTTCCCTGTTCGCCCTGTCGATCTTTTACGGCGGCATGGTGTGTATCGCGGGCGTGCTGGGCAACAAGCAGGTCTCGCTCGGGCCGATCGCGGTGGAGGCGGGTATCTTCGCCTTCCTGCTGCTGGTCGTCACGTCGAGCGCGGTGGCCGAACTGCATGGCCCCGCCGTCGCGGGTCGGCTGGTGCGGGTGGGCTTCGTACCGCTGCTCGTGTCGCTGGCGCTGTCCTGGGTGGTGTGGATGCTGCCGCCCTCACCCGACATGGTGCCCGCCAATCGCGAGGCGATCCAGCTGATCCTGGGGTCGACCTGGCGGATATGGCTGGGCGGGATCGTCGCCTACGGCGTGTCGCAGACGCTGAACGTCACCATCTTCGCCGCGCTGAAGGGGCGGGAGGGCAGCAAGATGCTGTGGCTGCGCGCGGCGGTGGCCAGCATGCTCAGCCAGGTGGTCGACACGCTGCTGTTCGTCACCATCGCCTTTTACGGCGCCTTTCCGATCGGCCAGCTCGTCATCGGACAGATGATCGCCAAGGTCACGCTGTCGGCCATTCTGGTGCCGCCGCTGATCTATGTGTTCGTGGCGATCGGTCGGCGGCTGGATCGCGCTTAACCCATATTGCCGGTTTTCCCCGCCGTCCACGCGCGATAAAGGGCCGCCATGACCAACCACGATCCCGACGCCGCCCTGCTCGCCAAGGCCGAGACGCTGACCGAGGCGCTGCCCTATCTTCAGCGTTATGCGGGCAAGACTTTCGTGGTGAAATATGGCGGCCACGCCATGGGCGATCCCGAGCGGCAGCGCGACTTCGCCGAGGACATGGTCCTGCTGAAGGCGGTCGGCATCAATCCGGTCGTGGTCCATGGCGGCGGCCCGCAGATCGGCGCGATGCTGAAGCGGCTGGGCGTCGAGTCGCAGTTCGTCAACGGCCTGCGCGTGACCGACAAGGAAACCGCGCAGATCGCCGAAATGGTGCTGGCGGGATCGATCAACAAGGAAATCGTCAGCTGGATCGCCGCCGCCGGGGGCCGCGCGGTCGGCATCTCGGGTAAGGATGCCGGGCTGGTCATCGCCGAGAAGGTGCAGGGGCGCGAGGCCGATCCGCTGAAGGGGATCGAGCGCCATGTCGATCTGGGCTTCGTCGGAGAGCCGGTCGCGGTCGACCCGCGCCTGATCGAGAGCCTTTGCGCCGACGGCATCATCCCGGTCATCGCGCCGGTCGGCATCGGGCTGGACGGCCATACCTATAACATCAACGCCGACACCATGGCGGGCGCGATCGCCGCGCGGCTGGGCGCGTCGCGCTTCTTCCTGCTGACCGATGTCGCGGGTGTGCTGGACAAGCAGGGCGAGCTGATGACCGACCTGAACCCGGCCAGGATCGCGGAACTGCGGACCGACGGGACGATCTCAGGCGGGATGATCCCGAAGCTGGAAACCTGCGTCAACGCGGTGGAAGCGGGCGTGGACGCGGCCGTGATTCTGGATGGGCGTGTGCCGCACGGGATGCTGCTGGAGATATTCACCAAGCAGGGGGCGGGGACGCTCGTTCGGCGGTGATGGGGTGGGGCGAGGTTGGGGCGCGTGGCCTTCGACTTCGCTCAGGCTGACCGGATTTTGGGGTAGTTCGGTCGCCCCAGGCACGCCCCTCCCGCAGGCGAGTTTCCGGTCGGTCATGCCCCCGGCATGACCTAAACGATGCGGGGCATCGTTTACCTGAAACTGGGATGGGGGAGGGCAAGCCCCAGGCGATGGTCTCTGCGAGGCTCCTTACCCTCCCCAAACCCCTCCCGCCTGCGGGAGGGGCTTCAGAAGAAGGAGGGGCTTAAAAGAAGAAGGCGGGAGGGTCTCGACCCTCAAAAATCGACCGCCACGCCCTTCAATTCCCAATCCCCGTACCGTACCGGATTCTTCCCCAACGGATCGGCTTCCGGCTCCGGCTTGGCCTCGGGTTCCGGCACCGGCGGGTTCTTCGACAGATAGGCGGGCGGCTTCACATGGTCGGGGCGCTGGCCCATGGGCGGTCCTTTCGACTAAGGGGCGGATAGAGTGCAGCCCATGTCGGGGCTGACAGGAGTTTTGCCAAGTGACACGTCCTCCCCAATCGCCGACCCGTGGCCGTCCCGATCGTCGGGGTGCGCCCAAGGGCGAGGACCGGCGCGGGCGGCAGCAGCGCCCGACCGAGCCGCTGGGCACCGCGAGCCGCCGCGCCGCCATCCGCCTGCTCGACGCGGTGCTGCGCCGGGGCGAGCCGCTGGAGGCCGCCCTCGCCTCGGCGACTCGCGCGCTGCCGGGCGGGCCCGACCGGGGCCTGGCGCATGCCATCGCGGCGGAGACGTTGCGCCGCCTGCCCGATCTCGACGCGCTGATCGACTCGGCGACCAAGCAACGCCTGCCCGACGATGCCAAGGCGCGCTTTGCCCTGCGCATCGCGCTCGTCCAGGTGCTGGCGCTGGGCACACCGCCGCACGCGGCGATCTCAACCGTGCTGCCGCTGGTCGATGGCGGCCCGCGCAAGCTGGTGCATGGGGTGTTCAGCACCATCACCAAGAGCGGCGTACTGCTCCCCGAAATCCCCGCTCTGCCCGACGCGACCGAGGCGCGCTGGGAAGAGAATTGGGGCGAGGAGATGGTCGAGGCCGCGGCGCACGCCATCGCCGCGCCGCCGCCGCTTGACCTGACGCTGGCCGATTCGTCCGCCACGCAAGAATGGGCGGAAAAGCTGGGCGGGGTCAGCCTGCTCCCCGGTCATGTCCGGCTGCCTTCGGGCAGCGCGGTCATGGAGTTGCAGGGCTTCGACGAGGGTGCCTGGTGGGTGCAGGACCTCGCCGCCTCGATCCCCGCACGGCTGCTCGGCGAGGGCAGGGGCCATGTGCTCGACCTGTGCGCCGCACCGGGGGGCAAGACGCTCCAGCTCGCCGCCGCCGGCTGGACGGTCACCGCGATCGACCAGTCCGAGTCGCGCCTTGCCCGCTTGAGCGAAAATCTAGAGCGTACCAACCAGTCCGCCGAGGTCGTCACCGCCGACCTGCGCGAATGGGCCCCGAAGGAACCGGTCGACGCGATCCTGGTCGACGCGCCGTGCAGCGCCAGCGGCATCTTCCGCCGCCACCCGGATGTCCTCTACCGCGTCCGCCCCGCGATCATCGCCGAGATGGCGGAGTTGCAGCGGGTCATCCTGACCCGTGCCGCCGACTGGCTGAAGCCCGGCGGGACCTTGGTCTATGCCACCTGTTCGCTGGAGCCCGAAGAGGGCGAGAATCAGATCGCGGCCTTCCTCGATCAGCGGCCCGATTACGCGCTGGTCCCGATCACCGGCGTGTGGCCGGGGATTACGGACAAGGGCACGATCCGCACCCTGCCGACGATGCTCGCAAAGGAAGGGCGGCTCGACGGGTTCTTCATCGCGATGCTGCAACGCAAAGGCTGACTTGGGCGCGATATGACGTTAAGGACAAATGCCATGCTCCCGGTCCGTATCGCACCCTCCATCCTGTCCGCCGATTTCGCCCGTTTGGGGGAAGAAGTCCGCGCCATCGACGCCGCGGGCGCCGACTGGATTCACATCGATGTGATGGATGGGCATTTCGTGCCCAACATCACCATCGGCCCGGCAGTGGTGAAGGCGCTGCGCCCGCATACGACCAAGCCGTTCGACGTGCATCTGATGATCTCGCCGATCGACGCCTATCTGGACGCCTTTGCCGAGGCCGGCGCCGACACGATCACCGTCCACCCGGAGGCGGGCCCGCACATCCACCGCACGATCCAGCATATCAAGGGGCTGGGCAAGCGGGCCGGGGTGGTCCTGAACCCCGCCACGCCTGCCAAGATGCTGGATTATCTGATCGACATGGTCGACCTGGTCCTCGTCATGAGCGTGAACCCCGGCTTCGGCGGGCAGAGCTTCATCGAGAGCCAGCTCAAGAAGATTTCGGCGATCCGCAAGATGATCGAGCATTCGGGCCGCGCCATCGACCTGGAGGTGGATGGCGGGGTCGATCCGGCCTGGGCCAAGCGCTGTATCGAGGCGGGGGCCGACGCGCTGGTCGCAGGCACCGCCGCCTTCCGGGGTGGCCCGGAGCATTACGCCGCGAACATCGCCGCATTGCGCGGTTGAGCGAAATGCGTGAACGTATGGGGGCCGAAGAGGCCCGTATCGCCGCCGACAGCATCGAGGAAGGCAAACGCCTGGTCCGCGTGCAGAGCGGCGGCCTGTCGCTCGCGGATCGGCTCAGCGAGCATCTCCACCGGTTGACCTGGCGTACGCCGCTGCATTCGTTGCGGTTGAAGGGGCGGCATCCGCTCAAGCTGATGGCGGTGCCCGAGGACCCGGTGCTGGGCGATATCGAGCGCGGTCATGCGCTGCTCGGAGGGGTGCTCGACTGGCGGGGCGAGGAGCGCGGGGTCGAGTCGATCGATTTCGCCCGGCCCGACTGGTCGACGGGGTTTGCCGATCATCTGCACAGCTTTGCCTGGCTGCGCGACCTGTCGACCGTCGCGACCCGGCAACAGGGTGCGCCAATCGCCGAATATCTGATGGGGCGCTGGCTCGACGCCTTTGCCGAGACGGTCGATGCGACCGCGTGGCGGCCCGATCTGTGGGGGCGGCGCATCCTGTTCTGGACCGCGCACGCGCCGCTGATCCTGTCGTCCAACGATCTCGTCTATCGCTCGCGTGTGCTCAACACGATGGCGCGCGGAGCCCGGCATCTGGATCGCGGTGCGGACAAGGCCCCGCCGGGCGTTGCGCGCATCGCGGCGTGGTGCGGGGTGATCGCGGCCGGGCTGCTGCTCGCGGGTGGCGATCCGCGACAGGCGTTCGGCGAGGCGGGGCTCGCCCGGGCGCTCGATACCGGGTTGTTCGCCGATGGCGGTGTCATCGCGCGGAGTCCGGCGGTCCAGCTCGACGCGGTGATGCTGCTGACCATGATGCGCGAAGTCTATGACGCGCGCGGACTGGCCTTCCCCGATCCGTTCCAGACGCGGTTGCAGCGGATGATCTCCGCGTTGCTCGGCGTCATGCACGGCGACCGGGCGCTGTCGAGCTGGCAGGGCTCCGGCCCCGAAACACCGGAGCGGATCGCCGCTGTCATCGAAGCATCGGGCGTGCGCACCCGGCCGCTGCGCCAGGCGGGCGACTGGGGTTATCAGCGGCTGGCGGCGGCGCAGGCGGTGCTGGTCATGGACGCCGCACCCCCGCCGATCGCCCGCGCGATCGAGGGCGGCTGCGCCTCGACCTTGGCCTTCGAGTTTTCGGACGGCGCGCAGCGGATCGTCGTCAATTGCGGCGGCGCCCGTGCGACCGTGGCGCAGGTGCCCGCCAGCTTGGCGCACGGCCTGCGCACCACCGCGGCGCATTCGACGCTGACGCTGGGCGACAGCAATTCCACGGCCATCCATGCCGACGGCACGCTGGGGCGCGGGGTTGCCCAGGTGGAACTCAGCCGCCAGGAATCGGACGCGGCCAGCCGGATCGAGGCGAGCCATGACGGTTATGTCCGTCGTTATGGCTTCACCCATCGCCGCCAGCTGCTGCTGACCGGCGACGGTCGCGAGCTGCGCGGTGAGGATGCGCTGCTCCCTGAGGGGCGCAAGCGGCAGGCGGGCAGCACGAACTTCGCGCTGCGCTTCCACCTCGGCGATGGGGTGGAGGCGATGGTCACGGCCGAGAGCGGCCAGGCGATCCTGCGCCTCGATGATGGTGCGCTGTGGCAGTTCCGCTGTCGGGGCGGCACACTGGCGATCGAGGAATCGCTGTGGATCGACGGCACCGGGCGGCCGGTGGCGACGCAGCAACTGGTCGTGACCGGCGAGACGCCTGCGGGCGGCGCGCATGTCAGCTGGGCGTTCAAGCGGGCGCTCTAGGAAGGATTGTTCGCACGGAGGCGCGGAGATTGGCGGACTTGCCGCGCTGACAAGGCTTCCGCTCTGGCCGATTATTGATCCGAAGGATTTGCCACCGGGCAAAACCCTTCTGCGTCCTCCGCGCCTCCGCGCGAACCATCAAATTCCTCCCCTGGAAGGGGA
>NZ_BCTY01000088.1 GCF_001591005.1 Sphingomonas sanguinis NBRC 13937 | reverse complement strand
AACTCGGGCGGCGTTACGGAGCGCATCGAGAGCCGCCTGACATGCCGTCTCGTCACGCGCGGCCTTCACCGCCGCGATGCGTGCCACCTGTCCGGCGCGCACCGCATGATTGTCGATATCGAGGATCTCGACCGGCGCTTCATCCGCCAGCCGGTATTTGTTGACCCCGACGATGACATCCTCGCCCCGGTCGACCTTAGCCGCGCGCGCCGCGCTCGCTTCCTCGATCATCGCCTTGGGCCAGCCCGCCGCGACTGCCTTGGCCATGCCGCCCTCGGCCTCGATCCGCTCGATCAGCTCCCACGCGCCGTCGACCAGGCTCTGCGTCAGGCTCTCGACATAGTAACTGCCGCCCAGCGGATCGACGACCTTCGTCATCCCCGTTTCTTCCTGCAGCACGATCTGCGTGTTGCGCGCGATCCGGGCGGAGAAGTCGGTGGGCAGCGCGATCGCCTCGTCCAGCGCATTGGTGTGCAGCGACTGGGTGCCGCCCAGCATCGCGGCCATCGCCTCGATGGTGGTGCGGATCACGTTGTTATACGGGTCCTGCTCGGTCAGCGACACGCCCGACGTCTGGCAATGGGTGCGCAGCATCTTGGAGCGCTCGTCCTTCGCCCCCAGCTGCGTCATCGCCCGGTGCCACAGCACGCGCGCGGCGCGCAGCTTGGCGACCTCCATGAAGAAGTTCATGCCGATCGCGAAGAAGAAGGACAGGCGCCCGGCGAATTTGTCGATGTCGAGCCCTGACGCCACGCCATATTTCACATATTCCATGCCGTCGGCGATGGTGAAGGCCAGCTCCTGGAGCTGCGTCGCTCCGGCCTCCTGCATGTGATAGCCCGAGATCGAGATGCTGTTGAACTTGGGCATCTCGGCCGAGGTATAGGCAAAGATGTCCGAGATGATCCGCATGCTCGGCTCGGGCGGGTAGATGTACGTGTTGCGGACCATGAACTCCTTGAGGATATCGTTCTGGATGGTCCCTTCCAGCTTGGAGCGGTGAACCCCCTGTTCCTCGGCGGCAACAATGAAGAAGGCGAGCACCGGAATCACCGCGCCGTTCATCGTCATGCTGACCGACATGGCATCCAGCGGGATGCCGTCGAACAGGATCTTCATATCCTCGACCGTGTCGATCGCGACACCCGCCTTGCCCACGTCACCCGTCACGCGCGGATGGTCGCTGTCGTAACCCCGGTGCGTCGCCAGATCGAAGGCGACCGACAGCCCCTTCTGCCCCGCCGCCAGGTTGCGCCGGTAGAAGGCGTTCGATTCCTCGGCGGTCGAGAAGCCCGCATATTGCCGGATCGTCCAGGGCCGCCCCGCATACATGCTGGCGCGCACCCCGCGCGTGAACGGCGCGAAGCCCGGCAGGCCGGGGTCCTCGCGCACATCGGCGGCGGTATAGAGCGGCTTGACCGTGATCCCTTCGGGCGTCTGCCAGTCGAGGTCGCGCCCCTTCACCTCGCGGGCGGCAAGGGCTTCCCAATCGGATAGGTCAGGGCGTTCGGCCATCGGCCACTCCTCATCCATTCGTTACGTGCGCTACTTATTTTCTTTCACTAGAGCGAAATCATCGTTCGCGCGCAAGTCTCACCGCCCCAGGAAACGCGGTGGACGCCGCTCGAAAAAGGCCCGGCCGCCCTCCTCACCGTCCTGCGTCGCGCGGGCGGCGCGCTGGTCCTCGGCCTCGCGGCTCAATGCGGTCGCATAATCGCTGTCGAACCCGGCCTGGAGCGCACGCCGCATCAGGCCCAGCGCGACGCTCGGCCCCGCCGCCAGCCGCTCGGCCAGCGCCAGGGCTTCGGCGTCCAGCGCATCGTCGGCGACGACCTTGTGGATCATGCCCCAATCCAGCGCCTTGGCCGCAGCTATGCGCTCGCCAAGCATCATCATCTCGGCGGCACGTGCGCGACCGATCAGGCGCGGCAGCATCCAGCTTGCCCCGCCGTCGGGCACCATGCCGATATTGACGAAGGCGTGGAGGAAATAAGCACCCTCGCTCGCCACGCAGAAATCGGCCGCCAGCGCGAGGCTGCACCCGATCCCAGCCGCCGCGCCACGCACCGCGCTGACTATGGGAATGGGCAGGTCGGCCAGCGTCAAGAACAGCGGGTTGAAGTGATCGACCAGTGCGCGGTGCACCGTCTCCGGGCCGATCTCGCCGCCCGAAATGTCCGCCCCTGAACAAAATGCCTTGCCCGCACCCGTCAGCAGGACGGCCCGTGCATCACCGCGCGCCGCCAACGCCTCACCGATCCGATCGAACAGTTCGGGCGGCGCCGCATTCAGGCGGTCGGGGCGGTTGAGCGTCAGCACCAGAACGCCCCCCCGGCGCTCGGCCAGCAGCATGGGCTCGCTCAATGGCCTTCTCCCTGTGTTTCCATCAGTTCGACCAGCACCCCGCCCATGTCGCGCGGGTGGAGGAAGACGACCGGCGTGCCGTGTGCGCCGATACGCGGCTGGCCCAGCAGCGTCGCGCCCTTGGCCTGAAGTTCTGCGACAGCGGCAGGAATGTCCGCGACCTCGAAGCAGAGATGATGCTGCCCGCCCGCCGGATTCTTCTTCAGGAAGTTGGCGATCGGGGAGGTGTCGTCGAGCGGCTGGATAAGCTCGATCTGGGTGTTGGGCGCATCGATGAAGCAGACCCGCACGCCCTGCGGGGGCAGGTCGAAAGGTTCGCCAATCGCGTCCGCGCCGAGCAGCTGGCGATAGGTCTCAACCGTCTTCTCGATGGAAGGGGTGGCGATGCCGATATGGTTGAGGCGGCCCAGGGTCATGATTGCACCATCGGAATAGCGGCGAGCGTATCACGCATGGTCGCCAGCGGTCCCGCCGGAGCCAGCGCCGGGCCTTTCAGGCCGGTGGATAGCTCCACGACGATCGTTTCATCGGGAGCGAGGTTCAAGGTCAGCGGTTGGGCGTCCTTGCCCTGCACCCGTGCGCCGACCTCGTGAATGCCGGGGGTCAGAGGCAGGACAGCGAAGCGCGGGCTTTTCAACTGCGCGCGCGTCGCCCCATCCACCATGACGTCGATGCCGGCCAGCTTGCCGTAAAAGCCTTTGCGGAAGACGATCAACCGCGCCGTGCCGTCCGTTACCGGTTCCAATGCCGCCTTTCGACTATCGTCGCTGGCCAAGGCGACTTTCCTGTTCCCGGCCAAACCCAGATAGGCCGCCCCCGCGACGACACCCAGCGTCAGGCCGATCAGCGGCGAAGGTAGCGGCTGACCACTTTGACCGGCCGCAGCCGATCGCAGCAGGGCCAGAAGGAACGACGTCAGCATCGCGACACCGACGACGATCGCCGCGAAGGTGATCTGCTTGGAAAGCGGTAGCTTCTTCATCCAAAGCCTCCTTCAGAAAAAGCGTCACAACGGCAGATTGTCATGCTTCTTCCATGGGTTCGCGAGGTCCTTGTTGCGCAGCTTGCGCAGGCCCAGGGCGATCCGCTTGCGGGTCGAGTGCGGCTGGATCACCTCGTCGACGAACCCCTTGCTGGCCGCCACGAACGGGTTGGCGAAGCGCGCCTCATATTCGGCCGTCCGCTCGGCGATCTCCTCGGGCGTGCGCCCGCGGAAGATGATCTCGACCGCGCCCTTAGCGCCCATCACCGCGATCTCGGCGGTCGGCCAGGCATAGTTGAGGTCGCCGCGCAGATGCTTCGACGCCATCACATCGTACGCGCCGCCATAGGCTTTGCGGGTGATGACTGTGATCTTCGGGACCGTCGCCTCGGCATAGGCAAAGAGCAGTTTGGCGCCATGCTTGATGATGCCGTTATGCTCCTGCGCGGTGCCGGGCAGGAAGCCGGGCACGTCGACAAAGGTCACGATCGGAATCTCAAACGCGTCGCAGAAGCGCACGAAGCGCGCCGCCTTGCGGCTGGCGTTGATGTCGAGCACGCCCGCCAGCACCATCGGCTGGTTGGCGACGAAGCCGACCGTCCGCCCCTCAATCCGGCCGAAGCCGGTGATGATGTTGGCGCCGTGGGCGGGCTGCACCTCGAAGAAATCGCCCTCGTCGACGACCTTCGATAGCAGTTCGTGCATATCGTACGGCTGGTTGGCGCTGGCAGGGATCAGCGTGTCGAGGCTTTCCTCGATACGGTCCCAGGCGTCGGCGGTCGGCCGCTCGGGTACGCCTTCGCGGTTGTTGGCGGGCAGGAAGTCGATGAAGTCGCGCGCCGCCAGCAGCGCCTCGATATCGTCCTCGAACGCGACGTCGGCGACGCCGGTTTTGGTGGTGTGCGTCACCGCGCCGCCCAAGGCCTCTTGCGTGACGACCTCATTGGTGACGGTCTTCACCACGTCGGGGCCGGTAACGAACATGTAGCTAGAATCCTTCACCATAAAGATGAAGTCGGTCATGGCCGGGCTGTACACCGCGCCGCCCGCGCACGGGCCCATGATGAGCGAAAGCTGCGGCACCACGCCCGACGCCAGCACATTGCGCTGGAACACCTCGGCATAGCCGCCCAGGCTGGCCACGCCTTCCTGGATGCGGGCACCACCCGAGTCGTTCAGGCCGATGACCGGCGCGCCGACCTTCATCGCCATGTCCATGATCTTGCAGATCTTCTGCGCGTGACGCTCCGACAGCGAGCCGCCGAACACGGTGAAGTCCTGGCTAAAGACGAACACCAGCCGCCCGTTGATCGTGCCCGAGCCGGTCACCACGCCGTCGCCGGGGATGACCTGTTCGGTCATACCGAAATCGGTACAGTTATGCTCGACGAACATGTCGAGTTCCTCGAAGCTGCCCTCGTCGAGCAGCACATCGAGCCGCTCGCGCGCGGTCAGCTTGCCCTTGGCGTGCTGCGCCGCGACGCGCTTCTCGCCACCACCGGCACGAGCACCCTCGCGGCGGCGTTCCAGTTCGACCATCGTCGATGCCATGACCTCTCCTTACGTCTTTGCCCGGGCTTATGCCCGAGAGGCGTAGGCGATGGCAATCGCAGGGATTTCCGCTTTCGTAAGGGGAAGGTGGGTGAAGAAGGCCGACGCTGGCCAAGCACGCTCCCCCTCCCGCAGGCGGGAGGGGGTTGGGGGGAGGGTTTGGAGTCTCGCAGAGACCCTCGCCCGTGGCCTTGCCCTCCCCCTCCCGCTTGCGGGAGGGGAGAAGAAGGTCAGATATCTAACGCCCAGCCATCCCGACCCTTGGGGTCAAACGGCGCATTCGGCACGAACCGCTCTGCCCCCGCACGCAACCGCAGCACGCTCCAGTCCCCGCGCCGGTCGACCGTCTCCAGCGCACAGCCGCAGGCTTCATAGGCCGCGACCACATCGGCGCGCTGCGTCTCCAGCAGGCCCGCCAGCACCAGGGTCGCCTCCGGCCCAGCAATCGCGGCCAGTTCCGGTGCCATGGAGATCAGCGGCCCGGCCAGAATATTGGCGATGACCAGATCATAGGGTGACGCCGCCATGATCGGATCGGCCAGCGCCCCATCGGCGACGATCAGTTCGACGCCGTCCACGCCGTTGATCGCCGCATTCTCAGCCGTCACGTCGATCGCGATCGGATCGATATCGGTCGCGACGACCTTGGCTTCCGGCCAGAGGTGGCGGGCCGCGAAGGCGAGCAGCCCGGTGCCGGTGCCGACATCGATCGCGTTCGCAATCGTCTGGCCCGCCATCGCATCGAGCATCGCCAGACACCCGCTCGTCGTCTCATGATGCCCGGTGCCGAAAGCACGGCCCGCCGGGATGTGGAAGCCGCGCAATCCTTCCGGCACCGCCTCGTCACCGGTGTGGACGAAGAAGCGCCCGACCGATAGCGGCTCCAACCCCGCCTGGCTGATCGTCACCCAGTCCTGCGCGGGCACATGCTCGACCGTGGCAGGATGGTCGCCCGCGCTCGGCACCAGCGCGCGGATCGCTTCGATGGTGGCGGCATCGGGCTCCGCCTCGAAATAGGCGTCGAGCCGCCAATGCTCGCGGTCGTCCTCCACCTCCTCGGTGGTCATGATAACCGCCTCGATCGCCAGATCGTCGGCCGCGTCGATCGCCTCCGCCTCATCGCGGGTGCAGGGCAGGGTCAGCTTCCAGCTGTCAGCGGACATAGCTGGCTCCATTCACGTCGAGGATCGCGCCGGTCATCGAAGGCGGCGCATCGGTGCACAGGAAACGGACGGTCGCGGCGACCTCCTCCGGGCTGGCGACCCGGCCGAGCGGGATATCGGCAAGCAACTTGTCCCCGCCCCGGCTGGCCAGATAGTCGTCGGCCATGCCGGTCATGGTGAAGCCGGGGCAGACGGCGAAGGCGAGGATGCCCTGCGCCGCATAGCCGCGCGCTATGGTCTTGGTCATCGCGACCATGCCGCCCTTGGACGCGGCATAATGCCAATGGGCGGGCGAGTCGCCGCGATAGGCGGCGCGGCTGGCGATGCTGACGATCCGCCCACCGACGCCCCGTTCCTGCCAGTGCAGCACGGCGAGGCGGCAGAGTTCGGCCGAGGCGGTCAGGTTGACCTGCATCGTCCGCGCCCAGCTCTCCGACCAGTCGTCGGCGTCCAGCGGGCTCGCCTCGAAGATACCGGCATTGTTGACGAGGACGTCGATCGCGCCGCCCGCCTGCTCCAGTGCCTCGGCCCAGAGCCGGGCGGGCGCATCGAGTTCGGAAAGATCGGCGGCCAGATTCGCGCCGGGGCCGCTGCGCGTGGCATGGCCCAGGACCCGCGTGTCGGGCAGGTCGCCCAGGCTCGATGCGATGGCCGCACCGATGCCTCGGCTGCTGCCCGTTACCAATATCGTCGTCATGCCCCTGCCGTGCCGGGCGAGGACCTATGCGTCAACCGGCTGGATCGATCCTCCCCGGCACGGGGAGGGGGACCGCCGCGAAGCGATGGTGGAGGGGGCGTGCCGGGATGGATGTCCCTTGAGGAAGCCCCCCCCCC
>NZ_BCTY01000087.1 GCF_001591005.1 Sphingomonas sanguinis NBRC 13937 | reverse complement strand
GGGGGAGGAGGCGGCGGGGGCGGCGGGGGCGGCGGCGGCGGCGGCGGAGCAGCCGGTTCGCCGAAGTTGTACGCCACGCCACCCAGGATCGAGTGCGAACGGAAGCGGCCGTCGAACGTGTTGTTCGCGACGTCGACCAGCTTGACGTTCTCGGCGTTGAAGAAGCGATACTTCAGCGTCGCGTCGATGTGGTCGGTCAGCGGAGCACGGATGCCCGCCAGAGCCTGCCACGCGAACACGGTGTCCGAGTCGTTCAGGAAGTCAGCACGCTGGGTCAGGGCGTAGTTCGCCTTGACGCGCGCAACGCCGACACCGCCGCCGACGAAGCCCTGGATGCCGTCATCGGCACCGAAGTCCAGCAAGCCGTTCAGCATGAAGCTGAGCGCCGAGGTGGAGCCACCGGCATAGTCGTAGTTACCAGCCGGAACGGTGCCCGCACCGACGCCGGTGTTGGTCAGCGTGGTCGAGCTGAACGAGTCGACGGTCGCACGACGATAGCCGACTTCGGTTTCCAGACGGAAACCACCGAAGTCGTAACCCATCACGCCGTCAACGTCATAACCATAATCATGGTTGACGCTGGCGGTGCCGGTGCGCGTGCCGGTGATATCGTAATTGATATCTTCGACGATCATCCCGCCGCCTTCGATGCCAACGTACCACGACTTGTCGCGGGCGAGGGCAGGCGAAGCCAGAGCGGTGGAGGCGAGTGCCAGAACAATGGCAAGCTTCCGCATCATAGTCCCCTTTCTTGGTTGTCACTACGGACAGCGCAAACCCACTATCGGAGCGTTGGTTTCCACGCAAGCAAACAAAAGCCCGCGACTGTGGCATTAAAGGCACAGGATTTTGCTCACCCCGAGGCGATCAAACCGTGCGCACCGAGCGCCGCAATCACCGAGGCCAGCGCATTACGTGCTTCAATATCAATGACTTGACCACCGCTTGGAACGGCGATTGCGGATCGTTGCGACCCGATAACTTTTTTTCCCTCCACAATCACTTCGCGCGCCAGGACACGCCCTGTCCGCCACGCATTTCCATCCCATTCGGACCGGCATTGCTCCGCCCGACTCCAGACCCCCATGCCTTCGCGCGGTGCCAGGAATCGCCAGCCGCCATCGGTCCACCCCGTCAGCGCAGCGGCATGCCCGGCCCAGGCCCCGGTCGGTTGCGGTCCGATGATCCACGCCTGGCCCAGTTGCGGCACGCCCGGCGGGACGTTGAGCCCGACCGCCTCGACACAGGGTTGCACGATCAGATCGAGCAGGCTGAGCGCCTCGTTATGCGTGATTTCCTTTTGCGCCTGCCCCGCTTCCAGCAGCGGCAGCGTCCAGCGCGGTGTCTCCGTCACCATGTCATCCCTCCCCCACGAAACCGACCAGCGGCAGCGATGCGCCCCAGGTTCCCAGTTGCCAGATTGTCACGCGCGTGTCGTCGGCCACCGCGCCGCGCCAGCCGGGCATGGCCACCTCCTCGACCCGGTCGCCGATGGCGATGCGATAGCGCTCCGCCTCCTCACCCAGCGGCGCGTCCACCCGGTCGAGCCAGCGCCAGCCGATCCGGCTCCGCCGCGTCCAGCCGATGGCGACCTGCCCGTCCGCTCCCCGTGTGCACCGCCAGCCGACCGGGGCGGGGGGCAGGATCGACGCGCCGGTGACCTCGGCCATGGCCTGAACGCCCGCGCCGTCATCGCCGACACCATGCGCCAGAACGTGCACCCGGCCGCCGAGCATCGTGACCGGCACATCGATCGTGCGGACCGCTCCAGGCTCCAGCAGGACGAAGCGCGCGCCCGGTCCCGCCTGCCCGATCCGCGCCTCCGTCCCGCGCAAGCCGCGCCGCAATTCGCTCAACCGCCAATGGCCGTCACCCAGCGGCTCGGCCCTGGCGAACTGGATCAGCTCGCCATCGATCCAGGCCAGATTGGCCCCCGCCTGGATCGCCGCCGGATCGGCATCGGCCAGATCCTCGGCCACCCGCACCACGAAAACCCCCCGCCGGTCGATCAGCCGCGCACCCCCACCGGTGGTCACCGCGACCACCGCGCCGATCACACCGGGCAGCGCGGTGGCGCCGAGCGCGATCCAGCTGGCACCGTCGTCCAGGCTATAGGCCAGATTTGCCTGTCGCCAGCCAGGGCCGCCCGCCGCCACGACCGACAGGCGCGGGCTGGATAGCGGATCGTCGGTCAGCGGCGGCGCCTCGAACGCGATCAGCCGGGTCGCGCCGATCACCCGATCCGGCGCGGGTGCGATCCGGCCGGGTGAAGCGGGCAGCATCGCCCCCGCCTGCCCCACCGGCACACAGGCCAGCCGCACCGCCATCGCCTCCCACGCTGCCTCGACCACGCGCCAGCGCCCGGCCTCGCCCTCGATGCCCAGGATCGTGCCCGGGGTGATCGCCAGCGCCTCCGGCCCCAGCGTCACCGTACGGCGAACCCGCTCGGTGGCGCGGCGGGCGAGCCGGGTCTCTGCCAGGGTGCGCGCGGTCGCGGCGTCCAGGGCGGCGGCGAGGTCCAGCCGCTCGTCGCGTACCCCGCCGGAGCGCCGCGCGCGCTGCATCCCGATCTGGTAATCGCGCGCCGGGTCGTAATGCGCCACCGTCACGCTGGCGGGCACCGCCGCCTCGGCCGCGATGCTGCGCCGACCGCGCTGTCCCGCCCCCCGCGCGCCCATGGCGTCGTCGCGGATCGTCCGCGACGGAAGGCCCTCTCTCGCCACCAGCCGAACGCCCGCACCATCCGCCACCCATTGTCCGCCGCTCATATCGGCCAACGTCGCTAGCACCGCGCGCACGCTGCCACCGCTCGCGGCGAAACCCGCCACGGACAGCCCTGCATCCCCAGGCTTCACCAGCGCCGACAGGGCCCCCGCGATCATGCCGCAGGTCACCGGCGCAGCATCCGTCTCCACCTCGAAGGTCAGTTGCGGAATGCGGTTGCCGAACTCGGCCAGCGCCAGCCCCTCGAACACCGCATGGGCGAGCCCCCGAAAGGCCGAGGCGCGCGTCCCCTCGACCGAGGCGATCAGTGGATCGACGGGCTGGTCCTCGCTGCCGGTGTAAAGGCGAAAGCCGGTCGCGACCTTGAAGTCGCCCGCCGCCCCCCGCAGCAACCGGCCATCGGCCCAGATACGACCCACCCGCCGGATCATCCGCCCCGACAGGGCCACCGCGAAATTCGCCGA
Organism: Sphingomonas sanguinis NBRC 13937; assembly: GCF_001591005.1. Taxonomy (GTDB): domain Bacteria; phylum Pseudomonadota; class Alphaproteobacteria; order Sphingomonadales; family Sphingomonadaceae; genus Sphingomonas; species Sphingomonas sanguinis. Next base: position 3,851 of record NZ_BCTY01000087.1, on the reverse strand, counting down.
ATAGCTGTAGCTTTCGGTACCCGGCCGCCCCTTGCCGCCGCCGCTCGTGCCCCGTGCCTCGATCAGGTCGGTCGCCCAGATGACCGGCCCGGCGACCCGCATCGTGCCGAAAATGGCGGGCATCTGCGTGCCATAGGTCGATGTCTGCACCGACAATTCGGCCAGGCGTGGGCCTTGCCGACGCGGCGAACCCAGCACCGCATGATCCAACCGGTTGCCGATCAGCGCACCGATCGCGCCGCCCACCGGCCCCAGCAGCGCACGGCCCACCGTGCCCAAGACCAAGGTCGCCATTACCCCTCCCCCTTCCAATATCCCAGTACCGGCCAGGGCGGCACGCCCGGCCGCCACGCGACGCGGCGAAGCCCTGCATCGGCATGGATGATTCCGTCGCTGACCCGGATCGCCAGATGCAGCTGCCCCGGCCCCGCCCGCATCAGCAGCACCGCGCCGGGTGTGTCCGCTCCCCGCACGAACTGCGCGTCGAGCAACGCCGTCACCCGCGCCGCATCACCGCTGCGCCAGCCATAACCGGTCGGTGCCTGCCGCCCGGTCGCCGCCGCGACCAGACCGACACAATCGAGCCCGTGCGCCGCGTCCCGGCCATGCAACCGGAACCGCGTGTCCAGCAGCGCCCGCGCCGCCGCCTCGACCCGGTTCATGCGCCGGGATAGCGGGTGAGCAGGTCGATGCCGGGCAGGAACGGCTCGCCGCGAAAATTGACGGTGTTGGCGAAGCGCGACAGGCAGGTTTCCAGACGCTTGTCGCAACCCTCGACCAGCTCGACCAGTGGACGCCCCTCGACCGCGAAGGCGGGCGCGGCGGACAGCCACAATCGGCTCCCCTCCGATCGCGCGACCATCGCCTCCAGCCCCGCATTGGCGCCACCGAACCAGATCAGCCGCCCCTGGCCGTACGCATTGGCGACCGGCTCGGCCGTGTCGAGGGTCAGCATCGCCTCGCCATCCCAGGCCACGACCCGCACGAAACGCCGCCGCCCCGCCATCGCCACCCGGCACCGCCGGTCGCCCAGCGACGCGCGGCAATCGGGCGAGGTCTCCTCCGCCACCGGTCGGTCGAGCAGCGCAGCCACCCCGCCGAGTTCGGCGGTGAAGCCCCCCTCGCCCAGCTGCACCGCGCCGATCGCGCCCTGGCCCAGCGGCACGGGGGCATTCTCGCCGGACCAGTCGACCGCGATCGCCGCGACGCTCGCCCCGTCCCAGCGTCCGCTGAGCAGATCGCGCTCGCCGATCGCCGCGCTGGTCAGCGCGCCCGACGCATCCATCAGATCGGGGTCGAGCCCGTCGCCGCGCAGGATCGCACTCGGCGTCAGGCCGGGTGCGGCGCGGTAGCGCAGGCCATCGAGCCACAGATCATGATCGTGGCCCGTCAACCCGATCGTCACCCCGTCGCGCCGCTCGATCCGCCAGCACAGCACCCAGCTCGTCAGCGTGTCCGCGATCATGCCTCGCGCACCTCGACCAGGGGGACCGAGGAGGCCGCCCCCGCCTGGAACCCCGCCAGCGTGGCGCTCAGCCGGTCCTCGGCGAAACGGACGGGCACGTCGAAGGTGAAGCTGGCGGTGACGACCGCTCCGGCGGCGGGCGCGGTGTCGAGCAGCAGCCAGCCGCCCGGCTCCATCCCGAACCCGGCGACGCCTTGGCCCGCGACCTTCACCGACACGCTGCCGGCGACGGGGCGGGTGATCCGCCGCGTCTGGTCGCCATAATGGCGGATCAGCGCGAACCGGCGCGTGGTGCCGTCGCCCATGCCCAGCGCTTCGTCTGTCCCCACGCTATCGAACGGATCGCGCAGCCGGAACCCGCGCGCCGGGCCCATCCGCGCGCGGAAGAAGCCCAGCAGCGCCGCGATATCCTCCGCCGAGCGGATGCCGGGACCGACATCATAGGTCGTCCGCGCCTCGGCCCAGGCGGCATTGCGCGCCTCTCGCCCGCCCGCACTGGTCAGGATCGCGGTGGAGAAACCCGGCGTCACCTCCGCTTCGCGTCCCAGCGCCAGCGGGAAGAGCACATCGTCGAAAGCCTGCATATCACCGTCCCCTTCCCAACAGACGAAGCCGTCGCGCATCACCTGCGGGATCGCCCACAAATAGGTCGCGGCCACACCCCGCTCGCGCGCGACCTGTGCCGCGTCGGCGATCCATCCCCATTGCTGTCGCTGGTCGGCGCGCAGCACGAAGCCCGACAAATAATGCTGGCGCGCGGGCGGATAGCCGAGCCGCGCCTCGGCCAGCGCCACGCCCTGGCGGGTCGCGGCGGTGTCGCCCGCCGTTACCCAATCATAGTCCTCCAGCTGCAACACATCGAAGGCCGGGCTGGCCCAGCCGACCGGCATGTTGGCCCGCTTGGCCTCGGGCGCCTGGCGGTCGAGCACGGTCGGCAGATAGGTGAGCAAATGCGTGACGCAGCCCGGTGCCGCCGCCTTCGCCGCCGCACAGAGCGCCGCCGTCGACGCCGCCAGGCACGCCCCCGCCCGGTCGAGCGTGTCGCGCTGGGCCTGGCTCTTCGCACCGCTTATGCTCGCCATCGGCACGGGCGCGAAGGCCGCCACCGCCGCCGCATCGTACAGGCACGGCGCACCGTCCGAAGGCCGCACCCACCACCAGGGTTCGCCGACCTGGAACTTCGGCGCTAGGCCCGCCGCTGTGCCGAGCGCCAAAAAGGCCCGCGCCACCGACTGCAGATAGGCCATCGCCCCGGAATGGGCCGGGCTGAGCAGGGTCGAGGGCGGCTCCCAGCCGGTCAGCGCGGGCGCGCCGTCGGCGGCACGCTGCTTCCAGTCGCCCCAGCAATGCGCGTCGAACAGCTCGTACGACAGCGACCAGATCAGGCCATAGCCCAGCGCCCTGGCGTCCCGCGCAAAGCCGCGATGCCATGCCGCGCTCGCGACGTTCAGCGCCCCGCCGGTCAGGCTGGCGTACAGCCCCTCGCCACTACGCTCGAGCCGAAAATAATGGCTCATCCCGACATAATGGACGATATCGCCGCGATAGCCGAGGTGCAGCATGTTGCGCAGCAAACGTTGCGGCGTCAGGTGATAGCTGTCGTCATAACCGCTCGCGATGCCGAAACCCTGTTCAGGCAGCACCGCCGCGCCGATATCGATCACCGCCCCCGGCCCGTCACAGGCGATACCGGTCATTTCGACCCAGCCCTCCTGCGGCTGGTCGAGAAAGCGCGCGTCCGTATCGTAATCGGGCGCGACCAGCGAGACGAACATACGATCGACATCGCCCGCCCACACGGGGTCACGATTCTCGGGAAACCGGAAGCCGCCCGCCAGCGTCGCGAAATCGAGCACGACCTCGGCATCCTCGGGGGTACCGGTCGCGTAATTCCACAGCCGGACATACCAGGCGCGGGCCTCGCCGGTCTCGTCCCGCCCCTCGATGGTCAGCGTCGGCCCATGCCGCGCGTCGAGCGGCTTGATCCCGCCCGAGCGCCACCGGAACCGCAACCGGCAATCGCGATAATCGCGCACCGTGGCGTAGCGCAGCAGCGGATGGTCATGCCGGTCCGCCGATTCCCAGATCAGCCCCGCCAGATCGTCGGCGCGGTAAAAGACGGTATCGACGCGCAGGCCATCCGGCGCGCTCGCCACCGCCGCCGCCATCATCGGGCGCGGGAAATCGACCGTCCAGTAGCGCGGATCGAAACGCGACAGTGTGTCGCTGCGCTGGTCACGACGCTGGTCGTGCAGGCAGTATTGCATGATTTCGCTCCTCTTATTCCTCCCCTGCAAGGGGAGGTGGCAGGCCGCAGGCCTGACGGAGGGGTGTCCCGGCAGGAGAGGTCGGACACCCCTCGCGACCGGTGACACCCCCCCCCCCC
>NZ_BCTY01000086.1 GCF_001591005.1 Sphingomonas sanguinis NBRC 13937 | reverse complement strand
GGGGGGGGGGGGGGGGGGGGGGGGCAAGGAGTCTCACCGAGACCATCGCTTGTGGCCTGCCCTCCCCCATCCCCTCCCGCCTGCGGGAGGGGCGTGCCAAGAACAACTGTGTATCCCCCTCTCCTATTTCCATCTAAACCCCGCCCATGCAGCATTATGACGCGATCATCCTCGGCGCAGGGGCGGCGGGGCTTATGGCGGCGGCGACCGCCGGGCAGCGGGGGCGGCGTGTTCTGGTCGTCGACCATGCCGACGCGCCGGGGAAGAAAATCCTGATCTCGGGCGGCGGGCGGTGCAACTTCACCAATATCGGCACCGCGCCCGACCGCTTCCTGTCGGCCAACCCGCATTTCGCCAAGTCGGCGCTGGGCCGCTACACGCCCGCCGACTTCCTGGAACTGGTCGAGGCGCATGGCATCGCCTGGCACGAAAAGACGCTGGGCCAGCTGTTCTGCGACGGATCGGCGCGGCAGATCGTCGCAATGCTGCTCGACGAATGCGACAAGGCCGTCCGCTCGGGCGGATCGGTCGACATCGCGCTGGGCCAGTCGATCGAGAGCGTCACCCATGACGGCACCCAGTTCCACGTCACACGCGGCGGCAAGACCTTTGCCACCCCGCGCCTAATCGTCGCGACCGGTGGGCCGAGCATCCCGAAAATGGGTGCGACCGGCTATGCCTATGACCTCGCCCGGCAGTTCGGCTTGAAGGTCGTCGAGCCGCGCCCTGCCCTCGTCCCGCTGACCTTGGGCGGCGAGGAGACGCTGTTCCGATCGCTCTCCGGCGTCGCGTCTGAGGTCGTCGCGCGGGCGGGCAAGACCCGGTTTCGCGAGGCGGCACTGTTTACCCATCGCGGCCTGTCGGGCCCGGCGATCCTGCAAGTGTCGTCCTATTGGCGGCATGGCGAGGCGATCGGGATCGATTTCCTGCCCGATTGCGATGGCGACTGGCTGCTCGCAGCGAAACGCGCCGCCCCGCGCACCAGCCCCAGGCGCGCGCTGGCACAGCATCTGCCCGACCGGCTGGCCGAGACGCTAGCCGAGCGACTGGCGCTGCCCGCCGAACTGGGCGCCGCGACCGACAAGGCGCTGGCGGCGGCGCAAGGACGGCTGGCCGACTGGCCCTTCCACCCCAATGGCAGCGAGGGCTATGCCAAGGCCGAGGTGACGGTGGGCGGCGTCTCCACCGCCGGGCTGTCATCGCGGACGATGGAAGCCAAGGCGGTGCCCGGCCTGCATTTCGTCGGCGAAGCGGTGGACGTCACCGGCTGGCTGGGCGGCTATAACTTCCAATGGGCTTGGGCGAGCGGCCGCGCGGCGGGCGAGGCCGTCTGATCGCCAGGCCCCGAAGGCGTCAGAGCGACGCCATGCCGACCCCGGGCCGCGCCCAATAGGCCATGCGGTCATCGGCCTGGCGGCGCACGAAACACGCGCCCCCCGCACCGCGATAACGGCGGCACAGCGTATCCGCATCGGTGCGGGTGAGATTGCCGACCGACAGGCGATAGAGATTGCCGCCCGGACGGCGAATCGTACCGCTTTGCGGTGCATAGTCCGACAGATCGGCGAAGCGCCGGGTCAGCAGCGTCCACGCCTTTTGCGCGCCATCCTCCTTGCCGAACGCGCCGATCTGGACGTTCCACTCGCCCTTGGGCCGGAGGGTCTTGCGGCGTTCCTCGGCCCGGCGCAGCAGCACGGGCGTGGTGACCAGGCCCGCCGCCATGCGCCGCACCCGAGTCTCTTGGGTCTGCGCTGCCAAAGGCTGCGGGGCCAGCGGCTGGACGACTTCCTGCCGCGCGGCGTACAGGATGCGCGCCGCCGATGAGTCCTCGACCGCAGGCGGCGCGGCCGGTGCTTCGGCTACTTGGGCCGGGGTATCATCGGTCACGACGGGGGCCGCCGGTTGCGGCAGCGCCTGGACCATATCCTGCACTACGGCCGCAGACGGCGCGGCGTTCAGCGCCAACACCAAAGGCTGACCCCGGTCCGACGCCGGGCGCACACCAAGCAATGAGGCGACCTGATCGGCCGGGCTGGTTGTGGCGACGAAGGACGTCCATTCCTGCATCCGCGCCTCGACATCGGCCGGGGCCATATCGGCCGACGCCGCCATGCGCGCCATGTCCCACTGCCCGGCCAGCGCCAGCGATAGCGCCAGATTCTGCCGGGTCTTGACGCTTGCCCCTTGCTCACGCGCCGCCGCCGTCAGGATGCGGACGCCCTCGGCCGGATCGCCCGACAGCGACAGGGCCAGGCCCAGATCGGCGGCGGGGATCGCGCCCGCGTGACGCTGCAACAGCGCCCGCGCGCCCGGACCATTGCCGCCCGCGATCATCGCCAGGGCGAGGTTCAGCGCGGAACGGCCATCCTGGGGATCGAGTTGCAACGCATCGGTAAAGGCCTGTCGGGCCGAGGCGAAGCGCCCCGCCTGCAAATAGCCTTGGCCCAGCAGCGCGCGATAGGCCGCCTGATGCGGGTCCGCCGCGACCAGCCGCTCGGCCAGCGCCACCGCGCCGTCGCCGTCACGCTGCGCCAGGACGCGCCTGGTCTGATCGGCGAGCGCGGCGGTGGCGCGCGCCTCGCCCACCGGGGTCGCCGCCTCGCCCAGTTGCGCGGCGCGGTGGCCGGTCACGGTGCACCCCGCAATCAGCGCGCCGACGCTGCAGGTCAGGAGAGTGCGGATCGTCGTCATAGGGGTCATCCGTCTGGAGCCTGGGGGCACAGGGCGTCTGCCGATGCGCCGCTGTCCTTGCGCACGACGATGGGTCCGGTCGCGCGCAGGCGGACCGGTGCCGGACGTCGTGGTGTGAAGGACAGTGCGTACATGACCCCATTTCCCCGATGGGAGCCGACGCTAGGGCCCAAGCGTCTAACGAACGGTAAACACGCCAACTGTCCGCTTTACCCGCGACCGGGGGCGGGGCATGGATGGGCGATATCCTATTGGGGGACGGACGAAGATGATGCGCAGATTCCCGGTCATCGGTGCAGGCATGATCGCCCTGGCCGTCGGCCTGGCCGCCGGTCCGGCAATGGCCGATGTGAAGGCGGGCACCGATGCCTGGGCACAGGGCGATTTCCGCAAGGCGGTGGAGGAATGGCGCGGCCCCGCCGTGGCAGGCGATCCCGATGCGCAGTTCAACCTCGCCCAGGCCTATAAGCTGGGCCGCGGTGTTCCCCTCGACCCCGCGCTCGCCGAAAGCTGGTTCCGCAAGGCCGCGATCCAGGGGCATATCCCCGCCTCCGACAATTACGGCCTGGCGCTGTTCCAGGCGGGCAAGAAGGCCGAGGCCGCCCCCTGGCTGGAGAAGTCGGTGGCGCGGGGCGAACCGCGGGCGCAGCTGGTGCTGGGCACGATGCTGTTCAACGGCGACGGCGTGCCGCGCGACTATCCGCGCGCCTATGCGCTGATGTCGCTGGCGTCGCAGGCGGGGCTGCAATCGGCGTCGCAGACGCTGACCCAGATGGACCAGTATATTACCCCGCCGGACCGCGAGGCGGGCACGAAGCTGGCCCAGCAATATCGCGCCCAGCTCGCCACCCGACCGCTGACGGCGGCCGCCGGGCCGACCCGGGTGATGGTGGGGGCCGAACCGGTTCAGACGGCAGCCATCCCATCGGCCCGCCCCCGCCCCGGTGTCCAGCCGGTGCCCGTCGCGCCGTCCCGTCCCGCCACGTCGGGTTATGGCGCCAGCTATCCGGCTCCCGGTGCACGTCCAGCGACAACGACACAGCCCGAACCGGCTCGGGAGGACACCTCCGACCGGACGGACGGCGCGCAGCCGATGCGCTCGCCCCCGCCCCCCCGCGCGACCAAGGCGGCGGCCAAGCCCGCCGCCAAGCCTGCGCCGCGCGCGAGCGGCGGCGCCTGGCGTATCCAGCTTGGCGCCTTCCGCGACCGGGGCAATGCTACCGCGCTATGGCAGCGGGTGAAGGGCCGCCTCGGCGATGCACAGCCCTCTTATGTCGCAGCGGGCGGCGTCGTCCGGTTGCAGGCGGGCGGCTATGCCAACCGGGCCGAAGCACAGGCGGCGTGCAGCCGCTCGGGCCAGCCCTGTGTGGTGGTCGCGCCCTGACGCGACCGACCGGGGCGGAGCGGGTCAGGCGGTGACCCACTCCGCACTAGGAATGCCCTGCGCATAGAGAAGCGCGGTCAGGTCGCCATGATCGATCCGCGCCGCCGCCGCACCAGCGACGATCGGCTTGGCGCGATAGGCCACGCCCAGCCCGGCGCGGCGGATCATCGCCAGATCGTTGGCGCCGTCGCCCACCGCCATGCTCTCCGCTGCACCGATGCCCAGTTCGTCCAGCGCGGCCAGTAGCGTCTTTTCCTTGGTATCCGACCCGACAATGGGCTTGCGCACCGTGCCGGTCAGCTTGCCATGCGCAATCTCGAGGTAGTTGGCGATGGCGCGGTCGAAGCCGATCTCCGCCGCGACCGGCTCGGCAAAACGGGTGAAGCCGCCTGACACCAGAATGGCATGGCCGCCGCGCGCCTTCATCGTACGGACCAGCGCCCGCGCCCCCGCCATCAGTTTGACCCGCTCGGCCAGGCATTGTTCGATGACGCTTTCGTCTAACCCTTCGAGCAGCGCGACCCGCGCGTCGAGCGCGGCGGCGAAGTCGAGCTCACCGCGCATGGCCCGCTCGGTCACCTCGGCGACCTGCTCCTTGATCCCGGCATAATCGGCCAGTTCGTCGATGCATTCGACGGTGATCATGGTGGAGTCCATGTCAGCGACCAGCAACCGCTTGGCGCGGTGCGCGGCGGGCTGGATCACCACGTCCGTGCGATATTCAGAGGTCGAAAAATAGCCGTGCAGCACACCGCCCGCAAAGCCTGGGTCTTCAGCGAAATGGATGTCCGCCGCGCGACCCTCGTCGATCCAGTTCCAGTCGGCGACCCCGCATAGCGGCGTCATCTGCGCCACCGCCTCCGAAATATCGCGCTCGGCGATCGATTCGGCTGCTATCAGCGTGGCGATGAACATGGCGAACTCCTCTGACCGACCCAGGGTCGCGCTCATCGCAGGGCCGACCGCCAGCGGCAAGTCCGCATTGGCGCTCGATCTGGCCAAGGCGACCGGCGGCACGATCATCAATGCCGATTCGGCGCAGGTGTACCGCGACCTGTCGATCCTGACCGCCCGCCCCTCTCCCGACGAAGTGGCGCAGGCCCCGCACCGGCTGTTCGGCCATGTCGACGGGGCCGATACCGGCTATTCGGCGGCACGCTGGGCCGCCGAGGCGCGCGCAGCGATCAACGACAGCGTGGCGGTGGGATCGCTGCCGATCCTGGTCGGCGGCAGCGGCCTGTATATGCGCACCTTGCTCGACGGCATCGCACCCGTGCCGGAGATCGACCCAGCCATCCGCGCCGAGGTCCGCGCCCTGCCCGTTTCCGAGGCCCATGAAGCCCTGTCGCGCGAAGACCCCATCGCCGCCGCCCGGCTCAACCCCGCCGACACCACCCGCGTCGCCCGCGCGCTGGAGGTGATGCGCGCGACCGGCCGTCCGCTGCACGAATGGCAGGCGCGCAAGGAAGGCGGCATCGGCGACCGCATCGCGCTGTCCGCCGTCATCCTGCTCCCCGACCGCGACTGGCTGAACGCACGGATCGACCGGCGTTTCGGCGAGATGCTGGACGAAGGGCTGGACGAAGCCGCCGCACTCCTCGCCCGTCCCGACCTACCCGCCGACGCCCCCATCCGCCGCGCGATCGGCGTGCCGGAGGCTGCGGCACTACTGGCGGGCACCATGACCCGCGCAGAGGCTGAGGCGGCGGGCGCGCTTGCGACAAGGCGTTATGCCAAAAGGCAATTTACCTGGTTCCGTCACCAGCCCGGCCCCGGCTGGACCGCGATTTCCGAAACCGCTCCCGATGTGCGACGCAACATAATAGAAACTTTATTGCGCAATTGACGGTTGACGCGCACTTTTTAAACTTGTAGCCGCGCCTTTCCCGACACGCCCCGTCAGCGGGCAACGGATGCAGAAGGACGAAGACGATGACCGAGAAAAGCGGAGCCGATATCCTGGTCGAGGCGCTGTGCGATCTCGGCGTGGAGGTCGTCTTCGGCTATCCGGGTGGTGCGGTGCTGCCGATCTATGACGCCATGTTCCGATCGAAGCGCATCCGCCACATTCTCGTCCGCCACGAACAGGCGGCGACCCATGCGGCGGAGGGCTATGCCCGCTCGACTGGCAAGCCCGGCGTGGTGCTCGTCACCTCCGGCCCCGGTGCGACCAATGCGGTCACCGGCATCACCGACGCGCTGCTCGACTCGATCCCGATGGTGGTCATCACCGGTCAGGTGCCGACCGCGCTGATCGGCACCGACGCGTTCCAGGAAGCCGATACCGTCGGCATTACGCGCCACTGCTCCAAGCACAATTATCTGGTGAAGGACCCCGCGCGTCTGGGCGAGGTGGTGCATGAGGCGTTCCATATCGCGACCTCGGGCCGCCCCGGCCCGGTCGTGATCGACATTCCCAAGGACGTGCAGGTCGCCACCGCCCGCTATCAGAAGCCGGGTCCGATCCGCCACAAGACCTATCGCCCGCAGGTGAAGGCCGACCAGAGCCAGATCGAACAGCTGGTCGACATGCTGGCGGCCGCCGAACGCCCGATCCTCTATACCGGCGGCGGCATCATCAATTCGGGTCCGGCCGCGTCGCAGCTGCTGCGCGAACTGGCCCGCATCACCGGTGCGCCCGTGACCTCGACCCTGATGGGCCTGGGTGCCTTTCCGGCCAGCGACCCGCAATGGCTGGGCATGCTGGGCATGCACGGCACCTATGAAGCCAATATGGCGATGAACCAAGCCGACCTCGTGGTCGCGTTGGGCAGCCGGTTCGACGACCGCGTAACGGGCCGTCTGGACGCGTTCAGCCCCAACAGCCGCAAGGTCCATGTCGATATCGACCGGTCAAGCGTGAACAAGAATGTCCGCGTCGACCTGGCGATCATCGCCGATGTCGGCCACGCGCTGGAGGATGCGGTGCGCATCTGGAAGTCGCGCCAGCATCCCAAGCCCGACACCACCGAGTGGCAGCGCCGCATTGCGGGCTGGCGCGCGGTCGGCTGCCTCTCCTTCCCGGAGACCGGCGACGCGATCATGCCGCAGCGCGCGATCCGCGCGCTGTACGACGCGACCAAGGCGCGCCAGCCAATCATCACGACCGAGGTCGGCCAGCATCAGATGTGGGCTGCCCAGCATTTCGGTTTTGAAAAGCCGAACAAGTGGCTGACGAGCGGTGGCCTCGGCACCATGGGGTACGGCTTGCCCGCCGCGATCGGTGCGCAGCTCGGCAATCCGGGTGCGCTGGTGATCGACATCGCCGGGGAAGCCTCGATCCAGATGAACATTCAGGAACTGGCGACGGCGACGCAATATCGCCTGCCGGTCAAGATCTTCATCCTGAACAACGAATATATGGGCATGGTCCGCCAGTGGCAGGAACTGACCTATGAGAGCCGCTACGCCGAGAGCTATTCGGACAGCCTACCCGACTTCGTGAAGCTGGGTGAGGCTTATGGCTGGAAGGGCATCCTGATCGAGCATCGCGACCAGCTGGAAGACGGCATCGCCGGAATGCTGGACCATGACGGGCCGGTGATCGTCGACTGCCGCGTGGCCAAACTGGCCAACTGCTTCCCGATGATCCCGTCGGGTGCTGCTCATACCGACATGATCCTGCAGGCCAATGAGGTATCGGGCACCATGGACGACGAGGCCAAGGCGCTGGTTTGACGACCATTCCCCTCCCGCAGGCGGGAGGGGTTAGGGGAGGGCTTTTCCCTCCCTCGCCTT
>NZ_BCTY01000085.1 GCF_001591005.1 Sphingomonas sanguinis NBRC 13937 | reverse complement strand
TCCCCTTGCAGGGGAGGAATTCTTTACCCCGTCAGGCCCGACGCCGTGGCCAGGCCGAGAAACGCCAGGAAGCCGATCGAGTCCGTCGTCATCGTCACGAACACCGACGACGCCACCGCCGGATCGGCGTCGAACCGGTCCAGCGTGACGGGCACCAGCACGCCCGCCAGCCCGGCGATGATGATGTTGGTCAGCATCGCCGCCGCAATCACCATGCCCAGCGCGGGATTGCCGAAGACCAGGCTGACGCCAATCCCGATCACGGCGGCCACGGTCAGGCCGTTCATCATTGCCACGCGAATTTCGCGCATGATCGCACGCGCCGTGTTCGACTGGGTCAGCTGGTTGGTCGCCAGCGCCCGGACCGTCACCGCCAGCGTCTGCGTCCCCGCATTGCCGCCGACGCCCGCGACGATCGGCATCAGCGTGGCCAGCGCCACCATCCGCGCGATCGTCCCCTCGAACGCCGCGATCACCGACGAGGCGACCATCGCGGTCACGAGGTTGGCGATCAGCCAGCGGACGCGGCTCTTGTAGCTGTCGAGGATCGGCTCGTTGATGTCGCCCTCGCCCGCCCCCGACAGGCGCAGCACGTCCTCGCCCGCCTCCTGCTGGATGATGTGGACGATATCGTCGACGGTGATCATGCCGACCAGCCGTCCGCTGGCATCGACCACGGCGGCCGAGATCAGCGCATATTTCTGGAAGCGCAGCGCGACCTCTTCCTGGTCCATGTCGACCGGGATCAGCGTCTGTTCGCGCTTCATCACGTCACCGATCGCGATGCCGCCCGGCGCGCGCAAGATCCAGGACAGCTGGCACGTCCCGATCGGCCGGTGGCCGGGATCGACGACGAAGATTTCCCAGAAATCGGTGGTCAGCTGCTCGTCATCGCGCAGGAACTCGATCGTCTGGGCGACCGTCCAATGCTCGGGCACCGCGATCAGCTCGCGCTGCATCAGGCGACCGGCGGACTCCTCGGGGAAGGACAGCGCCTCCTCGATCGCGGCGCGGTCGTCCGGGTCGAGCGCGCGCAGCACCGCGCGCTGCTCGTCCTCGTCCATGTCCTCGATGATCGCCACCGCGTCGTCGGTGTCGAGTTCCGACGCGATATCGGCGACTTCATGCGGTTCGAGCGCCTGGATCAGCTGCTCGCGCACATAGTCGTTCATCTCGGCGAAGACGTCGCCGTTCAGCAGGTCGGTGACCGCCCGCGCTAGGTTGACGCGTTCCTCGTCGCCCACCAGCTCGAACAGGTCGGCGATGTCGGCAGGGTGGAGCGGCTCGACCAGCGCGCGGGCGCCCTCGTCGTCGCCATCCTCCAGCGCGGCGAGCACGCTGGTGACATATTCGGGCTTCAGCCGGTCATCCTCGTCCAGCTGCGTTTCGGGCAGCGGGCTTTCGGTTTCGAGTTCAGGGAGTTCGGTGTCGCTGATCTCGGCCTCCCTCGATCGATCATGAACGCTGTGTCACGCCTCTAAACTGCGACGGCGGCATTTGCCAGCGGGCGTGTGAACGCCTACCTGCGCACCATCAACCAAGGAAGAACCCTTATGGCCGAGACCTTTTCCAAGCTGACCCTGACGCTCGAGAGCGGCGATGTCGTCATCACCCTGCGCCCCGACCTGGCGCCCGAGCATGTCGCGCGCATCGGCGGCCTTGCCAATGAAGGCTTTTACGACGGCGTCGTGTTCCACCGCGTGATCCCCGGCTTCATGGCGCAGGGTGGCGACCCCACCGGAACCGGCATGTCGGGTTCGGACAAGCCCAACCTGAAGCAGGAATTCAATGCCGAGCCGCACGTCCGCGGCACCTGCTCGATGGCGCGGACCAATGATCCGAACTCGGCCAATTCGCAGTTCTTCATCTGCTTCGACGACGCGCGCTTCCTCGACCGCCAGTACACCGTCTGGGGCCAGGTCGAGAGCGGCATGGAACATGTCGATGCGCTGCCCAAGGGCGAGCCCCCCCGCAATCCGGGCAAGATCATCAAGGCGACCGCAGAGTAATTCTTCCGCGAGAGCCGAAGGAAGGGGGAGTCTCGAAAGAGGCTCCCCCTTTTTATTTGGGCACGCCAGCCGCCACAGGCACGCCCCTCCCGCAAGCGAGTTTCAGGTCGGTCATGCCCCCGGCATGACCTAAACGATGCGGGGCATCGTTTACCTGAAACTGGGATGGGGGGAGGGCACGCCACAGGCGACAATCTCGGTGAGACACCCTGCCCTCCCCAACCCCTCCCGCCTGCGGGAGGGGCTATCGCTTGGGGTGAGGGAACGGCCTTCCTCAAACGTCGCGAAATGCGGGCGATCGCCGCTCCATGTTCGCTGCGACCGCCTCGCGGTGGTTGTCCCCTCGCATCAACGCCAATTGCTCGGCACTTTCCATCGCCAGCATGGCCTCGGGTCCGCTTGATCCCATCGCCCCGAACAGCCTTTTGGCGCTGCGCAACGCGTCGGGGCTGCGCGCGGCAACCCTGCGCGCCAGGGCCAGTGCCTCCCCACGCGGATCGTCGGACAGCCGGGTCACGAACCCCGCCGCCAGCGCCTCGTCCGCGTCGAACTCGCGCGCGGTGTAGATCCATTCGCGCAAGATATCCTCGCGCACCCCGCGCCACAGCGCGAAGCCGCCCATGTCAGGCACGATCCCCCAATGCACCTCGCGAATCGCAAAGCGGGTCGCCGGGTGCGCCAGCCGGATATCGGCGCCGCCCATGATCTGGGTCCCGCCGCCAAAGGCCACGCCATGCACCGCCGCAATCACCGGCACCGCCAGCGTCCGCCAGCCCCACGCCACCTGCTGCACCAGATTGGCGGCCCCATGGCTCCGCACCGCAAGGTCCAGCCCGGCAAGCTCACCCCCCGCCATCGCCGCCATGTCGAGGCCGGAGCAGAAGCCGTCCCCCTCTCCCGACAGGACCACCACGCGCAGGTCGGGCCGCGCGCCCAGCGTCTCGATCGCTTCGGCCAGCGCGTCGAACATGGCGCGGTCGATCGCGTTCAGCTTTTCGCCGCGCGCCAGCCGGACATCGGCGACGCCCTCCTCGACCGCGATCGTCACCCGGCTTTCCATGTCGCTCTCCTTTTGCGCTTCGTGGCCGCTCGTGTAGACCATGGCCCCATGGGGTTCGATATGGAACGCTTCGTCGCGATGGGCGGCTTGGGCGGCGGGCATGGACGGCATCTGGGCATCGGATACCGCGCGCATGGGGACGACTGGGCGGAGCTGGCGCTGCCATACGACCCGCGCCTGATCGGCGATCCGGCCAGCGGCGTGCTCGCCTCCGGCCCGATCGTCGCGATGATGGACATGGCGACCAGCGTCGCGGTCTGGCTGAAACGGGGCAAGTTCGAGCCGCATGTGACGCTGGACCTGCGGGTCGATTATCTGCGCCCGGCGATCCCGGAGCGCACCGTGGTCGGGCGCGGCGAATGCTATCGCATCACCCGCAGCATCGCCTTTGTCCGGGGCATCGCGCATGACGGCGACCCCGACGATCCCGTCGCGCATGTCGCGGGCACCTTTATCGGCATGGCCGCATGAGCGCCCCGCGCACCGCGATCGGACAGGCGATGGTCCTGCCGCCCTATGCCGAGTGGCTCGGCTGTTCGATCGAGTGGGTCGGCGACGTGCCCGAGCTGGTCCTGCCGTTCGGCGAGCATGTGATGGGCTGGCCCGACCTGCTCCAGGGCGGGGCGATCGCCGGGTTGCTGGAGGTGGCGGGGATCGCCGCGCTCACCCACCGCCTGTCGCAGGAGGGCGGCGGCCGGATCAAGCCGGTGACGGTCACCACCGATTACCTGCGCACCGGGCGCGACCAGCATCCGACGCGCGCGGTCGGCACGATCCTGCGCCTGGGCCAGCGCACCGCCCATATCGAGGCGACCGCCTGGCAGGAGGATCGCGACCGTCCGATCGCGACTGCCCGGCTGAACTATCGCGTCCTGCGCGGCTGAGGCTTGGCCAGCGCCTGCTTGATCGCGGCGTCGGCGACCGGCGCCATCGCGGCATAGCCCGCCGCATTGGGATGCACCCCATCGGTGCCGTAAGCGGGGTTCAGCGCATCGCCGACATGCAGCACCGACCAGTAATCGGCATAGGTCGCGCCGACGCGGGCCGCATACTCCTTCAACCAGCCATTCAGCGTGGCGATGCGCGGCGCGGTGGGTAGGCCCGGCTTCCACTCGAAATGGTCGGCCGGCGGGATGGAGGCCAGGATCACGCGGATGCCGTTGGCCTGGGCCAGCTGGATCATCGACATGATATTGCCCTCGACCTGCGCGTCGGTCGTGGGGCCGGTATTGCCCGCAATGTCGTTCGTGCCCGCCATGATCTGGACGACGGCAGGCTTCAGGTCGATCACGTCCTGGCGAAAGCGCAGCAGCATCTGCGAGGTCGTCTGCCCGCTGATCCCGCGCCCGATCCGGCCTTTCACGAAGAATTCCGGCGCGCGGCTGGCCCAGTTCTCGGTGATCGAGTCGCCCATGAACACCACGCGCGGCTGCCCCGCCACGGGCGCGGCAAGCCTGGCATTGTCGTCGCGGTAGCGCGCCAGATAGGCGAAGTCGTTGTGCAACCGCTCCTCCCATTCGCGGGTCCAGCGCTGCGCATCCGTCTCCTTCTGCTGGGCAAGGGCGGGCGTGGCGAGGGTCAGCGCGATCAGCGCGGTGATGACCAGACGGCTCACGGACGCAGCTCGGCCTGGGTCGCGGTGACGTTCCAGCCGCGAATCGCGACGGTCGGCTTGTCCGCCTTGGCACTGGGGAAGCGAATCTCGATCACGCGTGTCTCTCCGGGCAACAGGGTGACGTAATTGTCGCTGAAATAGGCGGGCAGCACCTGGGTGCCATCGGCGTTCATCACGGTCAGCTTGGTCTCGACCGCCGGGACCGAACCACTGTTGGTCAGGGTGATATTGGCGGTCGTCTCCTCACCCTGCCCCTCCAGGCTGGTATTCGCGGTGACCGTCGCTGCGCCCATCGTCGTCAGCGCGCGGTACCCCGCATCGTCCGCCGCCTGCCAATAGCTGTTGGTCGACAGCACCTGCCCGCCCGCATCGGTCGCCTCCAGCCGGACGAGCACGGCCCCGCGCTTCATCGCCGAGGCGAGGTCGAGGTTGAGGACCGGCGTGACGCCCTCGGCGTTGGCGACGACCTTCGCCTCCTGATCGCCCTCGCTGCGGCCGTCGAGCCCGACGACACGCGCGCGCACCTGCACGCCCTTCAGCGCATCACGGGTGTTGTTGACCAGCACGACGCGGTGGTCGGGCAGGTTCATCTGGACATGGATCGGCTCGGCGGCCTTCTTCACGCCGTAGAAGGCGGCGTGCGTGTCATAGTCGGACGAGAAGATCTGCCACGCCGAGGACGGCCAGGCGGGCTGGGTCATCCACAGCATCCGGCCGGAGTTCTCGGTCCAGAGGCCCGCATTCATCCCCTCGAAGATGGCGCGGTAGGACTCATACTCCATCATCTGCGCCTTGCGCTCGAAATCCTCGAGGCCCGTGGGCGCGCCGAAACGCTTTTCGAGCGCGTCGGTGAAGCTCTTGACCGCGCCGTTCCCGGTCTGGTGCCAGTCATGATAGGCCCAGACATCGCCGATCGGCCAGCGATCCGCCTCGGCCGGGATGGCGCGCTTCCACGCCTCCAGCGTCGGCAGCGAGGGGGTCCCGACCTCGACCGAGAAACCCTTGGCATGGGTGGTGAAATATTCGACCGGCGGCCGCCAGTTATAGGGCCCAGAGCCTTGCAGGTTTACCGCGTTGGACGAGGGCATGTAGAGCCGCGTCCCGTCCTCGGCGCGCAGCAGCGTGTCGAGCCCGTTATTGAGGATCGGCTGCGGCACGCCCTCGTTCCGCCCGAACCAGGCGACGATCGAGGGATGGTTGCGGAACCGGCGCACCACATCGGTCGCGTTGGCGAGGAAGAGCTGCGGGTCCTCGGCCTCCATATTGTAATCCTGGGTCGACTCCCAGAAATCGGACAGGACCATCAACCCATATTCGTCGGCCAGGTCGAAGAAGCTCTCTTCGGTATTCTGGCCCACCCAGTTGCGGATGATGTTGAGATGCGCATCGCGGTGCAGGCGGAAGAACGGCTCCAGATGCGCGCGGTCCACGCGCTTCATATAGTCGTCCATGCCGATATTGCCGCCGCGCGCCGCAATCCGCACGCCGTTGACCCGCAAGGTCAGATAGGGGGCGAGGCGCGGATCGTCGGTGACCTTGGCGACCGCCGCCGATTGGTCGCCGCCCGGCGTGAAGCTCATCGCCCAGCCATTGGCGGTCTTGCGAATGCCCTTATGGCTGGTGTCGATCACCTTGGGTCCACCACGGACGCGGTTGAGGTCGAGTGTCACCCGCTCCAAATCGCCGTCATCGTCGAACAGCGACAGATCATAGGTCACCTGCCGCATCCCGAAGCGCAACGCCTTGCTATCCGACAGCGCGCCATCGACCGCCGCCGTGATGGCCAGCTTGTGCAGCGCCGGGTCGCCATAGCCGTTGGGCCACCAGAGGCGCGGGTTCTTGACCGACAGCTGCGGGAACTCGGACGGCGACAGGACGGCGCGGATCGTCTGGCCGGGGGCGACCGTCACCGGCTTTTCGACCACCACATCGTCGAACACCGCGCGCACCGTCGTCGTCACCGGAGCTTGCCCGGTGTTGGTGACGGGCACCGCGATCTCGATATCGGCGACCGAGTTGTCGGGCTTGGGCAGTGTCGTCACGACCTGCGGGTCGCCCATCACCGCCGGGCCCGTCGCGGCCAGCGTCACCCCCTGCCACAGCCCGGTATTGCGATCGCGAACGGACGGAATCCAGTCCCAGCCCTCGGTCGCGACGAAGGTCGGGCCGTCCATCATCTGGACGCCGCCATTCTCGCCGACGCCCGCGGTCATCGACTCCTCGTGCGCGATGCCCGGATGCGGCGGCGGCGACACCCGCACCGCGATGGCGTTGCGCCCGGCGGCCAGCGTCACCGGGAAGCAGCCCCGGATGAAGGCGCCCTTCATCGTACCCGTCATCCGGCCATTGACCCACACCTCGGCCGAATAGTTCACGCCGTTGAAGGTCAGCCACATCTGCCGCCCGGCCGCCTCGGGCGGCGTGTCGAACTCGGTGCGATACCAGTAATCCTGCCGTGCCAGCGTCTCGGGGATCGCCAAATTGTTCAGCCCGACCGCCGGATCGGGATAGACGCCGCGATCGACCAGCGTCGTCAGCACCGTGCCCGGCACGGTTGCGGCATACCATTTGCTCGCGTCGAAATTGCCCTGCGACAGGTCTGCGCCGCCGGGGCCGACCTTGGCCGCCTCGATCAACCGCCAGCCATTGACCGCCCATTGGCCGGTGGCGGTGGAGACGAGCGCGGGGTCCTTGGGCTCGGGCTTGGCGGTGCCGCTGGCCGGGATCGGGGCCTTGGACTGGGGCAGGGTCCAGGCATCCTGCGGCACCGTCTGCCCCTGCATCTGGCGGGTCTGATAGGGCCAACTGGGGCTGCCGGTCTGGAGCGCCAGTTTTGCCGGGTCGGGCGCGCGCCGGGCGGCCAGACGGAGGGTCAGCGGATCGACCACCTCGCGCACCATGCGGAAATCGATGACCTTGCCCGCAAAGACCGGCTGGTAATCACGCGGCGCCAGCGTCGCGACGCCGGTGACGGGCTCCAGCGACAAACCGCGCTGCACCACCTGTCGCCCGTTCACGAAAAGGCGGACGACCTTTCCGTCATAGCTGGCGGCGATGTGCGTCCATTTGTTGCGATCGGCATCGCCGCCACCCTGCACCACCCCCGCTTCGGTCACCAGCGCGGGCTGGCCGTCGACCAGCGCCAGATAGCGGCGCGGGCCCGCCTTGGGATCGCCGAAGCCGCCGATCAGCATCGTCGTGCCCTTGCCCTGCACCGTCTTGGGCTGGACCCAGGCGGACAGCGTCCAGCTGGAGGCGACGACCGGCGTCGCCACGATAGCACGGCGATAGGCATCGCCCCCCTGCGGCAGATCCGCGTTGATCGGACCTAGCGGTGTTGCGGGCGCGGTCGTCGTCTGGGCGGAGGCCGCCAGCCCCCAGCACAGCGCCGTCATCGATGCCAGAGCCCCCATCGCTCTTGCCGCCGCCACGCTCATGCCGTCTCCCTTTCTGATCGCCGCCGGATAAAGCAAAGGGCGTGCGGTAAAGTCAAAGGGCGCTGTACCCTTTCCTCCCCTGTAAGGGGAGGTGTCGCGCGAAGCGTGACGGAGGGGTGTACCCCTATCGAGAGCGGGACACCC
>NZ_BCTY01000084.1 GCF_001591005.1 Sphingomonas sanguinis NBRC 13937 | reverse complement strand
GGAGGGGGATCGCCGCCAGGGATGTCCTGTGGGGGAGCCCCCCTCCGTCAGGCCTGACGGCCTGCCACCTCCCCGTGCCGGGGAGGATGTCTCAATCCCGCAGCGCGCGTTCGCCTTCGTACATATAATCGCGCGTCACCGGCACCGAGAGGCGCCCGCGCGTCAGCTGCACCTGATAGTTGCACAGCCCGCCATTGCGGAACGCCGCGCCCGCGCCTGCCAGATAGAAGAGCCACATGCGATAGAAGCGCTCGTCGTACAGCTCGACGATGCGGTCCTTTGCCGCCACCGTCCGGTCGTACCAGATGTCGAGCGTCCAGCCATAGTGACAGCGCAGCACCTCGACATCGGTCAGGAACATGCGCAAGCCTTCCTGCGCGCGGACGATCTCCGACAGCGCCGGGTTGTAGCCGCCGGGGAAGATATATTTGGTCGTCCAGTCGTCGGTGACGCCCGGCCCGTTCAGCCGACCGATGGTGTGGAGCAGCATCACGCCGTCCTCGGTGAGGAGGTCGCGGCACTTGCGGAAGAAGGTGCGATATTGCGGCGGGCCGACATGTTCGAACATGCCGACCGAGACGATGCGGTCGAACTGCCCCTCCACGCGGCGATAGTCGATCAGCTCGAACTTCACCTTGTCGGCGACACCTAGCGCCTCGGCCCGGGCGCGGGCGACCTTCAACTGTTCCTCGGACAGGGTGACGCCCAACACTTCGGCGCCGCATTTCTGGTGGAGATAGAGCGCCATCCCGCCCCAGCCGCAACCGATGTCGAGGACCTTCATCCCCGGCTCGATCGCGAGTTTTGCGGCGATATGCGCCTTCTTGTCGCGCTGCGCCCGCTCCAGATCGTTCTTCGGATCGGTGAAGTACGCACAGCTATATTGCTTGTCGGTGTCGAGGAAGAGTTCGTAGAGTGTGCCCGACAGGTCGTAATGATGGGCGACGTTCTTCTTCGACCGGCGCTCCATGTTGATCCGGTCGATGCGGTGTTTGATCGCGCCCGCCGCCCGGACGAAGCGCGACGGATTCAGGTTCGCGCGACCCGCTTCCCATTTGTCATTGGCGGTCAGCAGCTCGACGAGATCGCGGACATCGCCCTTCTCGACGACCAGGCGGCCGTCCATGAAGCATTCGCCCGCCGCGAGGGCGGGATTGCGCACGATCTGCCCGGCGACTTGGCGGTCGGTGAAGCGGATCGCGACATCGGGATAACCGGGTTCGGGCGAGCCGAACTCGCGGACCTTTCCATCATGATGGGTGAGAGACAGGCGGCCCTTGCGGACCGCGCGCGACAGAAAGAGATCGATCAGCGCCATACGGCACCGCCTAGTGCCTTAAATTCCGGCGTACCAGTCATAATCGACGTGATCTTCCCAGTATCCGCCCTTGCCCAAACCTATGTTGGACAAACTTTCGACCGCATCGATCCGCATCAGATATTTGGCGTGCTTATAGCCCAGCTGTCGCTCGACCCGCAGGCGCAGGGGCGCTCCGTGCCCGACGTCGAGCATGCGACCGTTCATGCCCCAGGCGAGAATCGTCTGTGGATGAAAGGCGTCGATCAGGTCGATCGATTCATAATAGGGCTGGCCACCATAAAGGTCGGCACAGGTGAATACGACATAGCGCGCCCGCGTGCTGATATCGGCGGCCTTCAGGATGCTGCCCAGCATCGGTCCCGTCCATTCGCCGATCGCGCTCCAACCCTCGACGCAGTCATGGCGGGTGATCTGGCGACGCGCGGGGAACTCGCCGATCTGGCGCAACGACAGCGACAGCGGCTTGCCGACCAGCCCGCCGACGCTCAGCCGCCAATCCTCGAACCGGTTGGCGAGCATCGCGGCATATTCGGGCGTGCCGGGATTGCGCGTGCCGTTGGTACGGAAGAAGGGCGACATCTGGTCGCGGCGATATTCGGGGGCCAGCGCGCCCCGGTCCATCAGGGCGCGTTGCAGCCCCTTCTGCATATCCTCGCCCGCAAACAGGATCTTGCGCGCGGTCGGGTGCTGGATCACCTGATCGCAGCCCGCGAGGAGCAGCCCGGCCCCGCCGGTCAGGATGGTGCGACGTCCTATCATTCGGGGACCCTCCAGCGGCCGGTAATCATCGAGCGGAGTTCGTTGAGCGGCCCGGCCAGGATGACCAGCACCAGATGGACGATCAGGAACAGCGTCAGCAGCGTTGCCGTGATGAAATGGATAGACCGCGCCGATTGCCGTCCGCCCAGCAGGTCCAGCACCCAGGGCCAGGCCGCATTCATACCCGGCGACAGCGCGATGCCGGTCAGGATGGCGAGCGGCAGCGCGACGAACAGGACCAGCGCATAGCTGAGCTTCTGGAACAGATTATAGGCGCGCGGGTCCTGCGCATCATGGAAGCGGAAGGCCAGATGCTGGCGAAAATCCGCCCAGATCGCCGCGGGCCGCAACTCGCGGCCCCGGATACACAGGTCGCGCTGGAAATGCCGAGTCGCCAGTCCGCCGATCATATAGGCGAGCAGCCCGAAGCCCAGCACCAGCGCGAAGAACAGATGCCAGCGGCGCGAGATCGCCAGATTGTAGCGCGCCGGGATGGTCAGCCAGTCCGGGAAATGGGGCAGGGTGGCCCAGGCGTGATCGAAATTCGCGCCGTACTGTCCCCAGTACAGCCGGGGATGCGCGTTGGAGATGCCCAGCCCCGACCCCAGCAGGATCAGCACCGCGACCGCATTGACCCAATGCCAGATGCGAGTCACCACGCCATGGCGACGGATGACGGAACCCGGTGCCGCCGAAGCGGCTTCCGGGGCTCTTTCCGGCTCGGTCGGCGTTCCGGCTTCCATTCCCACTCCCTTTCCGGTGACCACTCATGATCGATAACTGGCATTTCTACGAACCCGTCAACGGTCATGGCTTGGCGCATGATCCCTTGAACGCGATCGTCGCGCCGCGCCCGATCGGCTGGATCGGCAGCCGGTCGAGCGCGGGCGTCAACAATCTGGCACCCTACAGCTTTTTCAACGTGTTCAACTACCGTCCGCCGCTGATCGGCTTTTCGTCGCAGGGTTGGAAGGACTCGGTCGCCAATGTCGCCGAGACCAAGGTCTTCACCTGGAATCTGGCGACGATGGTGCTGGCCGATGCGATGAACGCCAGCGCGGCGATGGTCGGGGCCGAGGTCGACGAATTCGCGCTGGCGGGCGTGACGCCCGAGGATGGCCGGATCGTACCCGCGCCGCGCGTCGCCGAAAGCCCGGTATCGTTCGAATGCCGCCTGACCCAGTTGATCCGGCTGGAGACCAAGGAAGGACATGAACTCGACCAGTGGCTGGTCATCGGCGAGGCGGTCGGCATCCATATCGCCGCCGATCTGATCGAAAGCGGCGTCTATCAGACGGCCCGCGCCCGCCCGATCCTGCGCGGCGGCGGCCCGGTCGACTATTTCGAGGTGACCGAGGCGGCGCGGTTCGAGATGCGCCGACCCGACTGATCCAAAGGATGCGGGGATGGAACGAAATCACGCCGGGCGCGATCCATCCATCATCTGTCGGGCAGGCGATAACGCATGAGGCCCGGCAATGGAGGAGAGACCTATGAAGCCGTTCATCCCCCTCATGGCGGTCGCCGCGCTGTCGCTGGCGGCATGCGACCAGAAGACCGGCTCGACCACGGTCACGTCCAACGCCGCGACCGGCGAGGTCAAGGAGACGGAAACCGGTGCAGGCTCGCCCGTCGCCAAGCTGCAGCCCGGCAAGTGGGAGATCAAGACCCAGGTCAGCGACCTTAAGATGGAGAATATGCCCAAGGGCGTCAGCTCGACCCCGCCTGCGGCCACCAACACCGTCTGCCTGACCGCCGAACAGGCCGCCAAGGGCCCCGCCGAACTGTTGAAGGGCGCGCAGTCCGACTGCACCGTCACCAGCTCGACCTTTGCGGGCGGCAAGGTGGAGAGCGACCTGACCTGCAAGCTGCCCGGCAACATGACGATGAAGAGCAAGACCAAGGGCACGTTCACCGACACCAGCTTCTCGACCGATCAGGAGATGGAGATGTCGGGCGCCCACGCCATGTCGCAAAAGGTGCATAGCGAAGGCCGCCGCCTCGGCGAGTGCGACGCGGCCAAGTAACGTCCGAAGGGGGCCGGGGTGCACTGTCCCGGCCCCTGACATTGAGTACTAAAATCGATTGTATTCGGTATTAAGGTGGGCTTAGGGGCGTGCCCGGGTCGCTGCGGCGACGGGAGAAGCGCGATGCCCTGACGGGAATACCGACGGATATCCGTGCCGGATCATGGTCCGGCCGCCGGTCATGGATGCGTGACGACCCGGGGGGGGCTGACACCACATGGATCAGGACGACAGTCTCCGCTTCGCTCGGCTTGCGAAGTGGGGTGCTGGACATGTGGCCCATACAAGGCCCTCAGCCGCTTATGTTGCAAGACTTGCGCGAGCTTCATCACTCTTTGCGGGCGCTGATGCAGGAGCATCGGGCGCTGTGCGAGGCACCCTCTCCCGATAGCCGGGCGCTAGGGCATATTCGTTGGCGATTGGCGCATTCCAGCCGCCAGCGGATGACCTTTCTGCATGATGTCGTCTTCGTCACGGCCGAGCGCCATGCCGATGTCCCCGGCGCGGCCGATATGCTGTCGTACAAGGCCGCGCTGCCGGCCTATCGCCAGCGAATTTCGACGTTTTTGGCGCGGTGGCCGATGGACGCGATCATTGCCGAATGGGGTCTGTATCGTGCGGAGTCGGCGCGGTTTCGTCCCGACATCCACGGCATGTTGCAGACCGAGGATCTGTTCCTGAGCAGATTGGAGAGCGGTCTGGCGACATCCGGCCGGATCGAACCGCTGCGTCCGACGATCGCTCTTCAGGCGAGGTAGCCCCGGTAGAAGAACACCGCCGTCGTCACCGTGGTCAGCAGCAGCGTCCAGGCGCGGATCAGTCCGGCGGGCAGCCGGCGTCCGATCAGCGCGCCGCTCCACCCGCCCAGGATGCCGCCCGCCAGCATCGGCAGGCACTGGGCCCAGGCGACCATGCCGGTCAGGACGAAGACCAGCGTCGCTGCCGCATTGGCGGTCGCCAGCATCAGCGTGCGCGGGGCAGCGAGCTGGGCGGGATTGCGCCCCGACAGCAATCCCCAAGCGGCGGTCAGCATCATGCCGATGCCGCCGCCGAAATAGCCGCCATAGACACCCAGCACCGCCTGCGCGGCGATCAACGCGCGCGGGCCCGGCGTGGCGATCCGCGCGAGCCAGTCCGATGCGTGCCTCCCGCCCGCAATGGCGAGCGTCGCGACCAGCAACAGCCAGGGCACGATCAGGTCGAAGGCGCGCGGTGGGGTGAGGAACAGCAACAGGCTGCCCAGCAGCGCAAAGACAAAGGTCAGCGCCGCCATGCGCCGCATCGAGACGCCCATCACCGGCTCCAGGCCATGGCGATAGGCCCAGGCGCTTGCCATCGCGGCGGGCTGCAGTGCGACATTGGAGGTAGCGTTGGCGACCGTCGAGGGCAGGCCCAGCGCAATGAGCGTCGGCATGGTCGAGAAACTGCCCCCGCCCGCCAGCGCATTCATCGCACCGCCGACAAAGCCCCCGGCGGCGGCCAGCGCGAGAAAGGTCCAGTCGGTCATCAGGTGGCGTAACGCATGGTGCGGCGCTTCCGTGCCTCAGGCTGGGGCGCGGGGCAAGCGTGCACCAAATTCCTCCCCTGCAAGGGGAGGTGGCAGCCCAAAGGGCTGACGAAGGGGTGTCGCCGCTAGCCGTAACACCCCTCCACCATGCTGCGCATGGTCCCCCTCTCCTTACAGGGGAGGAAAGATAATCACCCCAGGGCCGCGAACTTCTCTTCCGCCTCGCGGTCGAGCTGCGCGCGGCTTTTCTTCTCGGCGGCGGTCTTCAGCTGGCCGCACGCCGCATCGATGTCGCGCCCGCGTGGGGTGCGGACAGGGGCGGATATACCGCCCTCGAACACGATGTCGGAGAAGCGGCGAATCCGCTCCGGCGTCGAGCATTCGTAATCCGCGCCGGGCCAGGGGTTGAACGGAATCAAGTTCACCTTGGCGGGCAGGTCGTAATGGCGCAGCAGGCGGACCAGCTCGTGCGCATCGGCGTCCGAGTCGTTCTTGTCCTTCAGCATCACATATTCGAACGTGATGCGCCGGGCGTTGTTGGCCCCCGGATAGTCGGCGCAGGCCTGCAACAGCTCTTCGATGCCATATTTCTTATTTAGGGGCACCAGCTCGTCGCGCACGTCCTTGGTCACGGCGTGGAGCGACACGGCCAGGTTCACGCCGATCTCCGCGCCCGCGCGCGCCATCATCGGCACGACGCCGCTGGTCGACAGGGTGATACGGCGCTTGGACAGGGCCAGGCCGTCGCCGTCCATCACCAGCTTCAGCGCATCGCGCACCGCATCGAAATTATAGAGCGGCTCGCCCATGCCCATCATGACGATGTTGGTCAGCATCCGCCCCTCGGGCTGGCTGGGCCATTCGCCGAGCGAGTCGCGCGCCAGCATGACCTGTCCGACAATCTCGCCCGCGGTCAGGTTGCGGACGAGGCGCATCGTGCCGGTGTGGCAGAAACGGCAGTTCAGCGTGCAGCCGACCTGGCTCGACACGCACAGGGTGCCCCGATCCGCGTCGGGGATGAACACCATCTCGTAATCCTGCCCGTCGGCCGAGCGCAGCAGCCACTTGCGCGTGCCGTCGTTCGACACCTGCGCCTCGACCACCTCGGGACGGCCGATGACGAAGCGTTCCTCCAGCCAGGGATGCTGCGCCTTGGCGATGTCGGTCATGTCGGCGAAGCGGGTCGCGCCGCGATTATAGAGCCAGTGCCAGATCTGCTTCGAGCGCAGCTTGGCCTGTTTCAGCTCCATGCCCGCCGACAGCAACGCCTCGCGCAACTGGTCCTTGGTCAGGCCGATCAGGTCGACCCGGCCATCGGGACGCGGTTGCACACCGCGCGGCACGGGCACGGGATCGATGTGCCCCGGAATGGGCATGAGGGCGGCCGAAACTGTCTGCATAGCGTGCCCATAGCGCAAAATCGGAGGGATTTCCACAGGGCAGACTCTTCCTCCCCTGCAAGGGGAGGTGGCGCGCGTAGCGCGTCGGAGGGGTGTCACCCTCTCGATAGCGCGACACCCCTCCGTCAGGCCTGCGGCCTGCCACCTCCCCTTCCAGGGGAGGAAAAATTTAGGCCCCCACGCACGCCAGCGTCGCCGCATCGATCGCCGCTGCCGCGCCCGCCAGGGCATAGGTGTCGGCGAAGGGGCGGTGGCGGGGGTCTACGGTCGAGGCGCTCATGCTGCGGCCCGAGCGCATCGCGGTGACCAGGGCATGGTCGGTGGCGGCGTCGGGGGCCCAGACGTCCTGGGTCGAGCCGACCAGCGGAAAGCGCCGCTCGCCGATCGCCAGCGTGACCGGCGCGGCACGGTCGCGCGCCGTGCTGAGGTGCAGGTGGAAGGATTCGCGCAGCCGCCGGGCGGGCCAGGTGCCGACGCTGGCAAAACCATCCGGGCGACCGTTTGCCAGCACCGGCCGGGCGATGGCATAGCAGCGATCGGGATCGCGGAACGCGCCCCAGCCCTTGTAGATGCCGATCGTTTCGCGCGAGAGGAGGGGGGCGGCGACCAGCGCCAGCAGCAGCGCCAGCCGCTTCATGGCCCGGCCCGGTGGATCAGCGTCTCCTGGCCTCCCTCGATCGTCACGATCGATCCTTGCGGCAGGCGCTCGGCGACCGGCACGCCGCATAGCGGATCGTCGGCCAGGCCCAGCATCAGCCCGCGCAGCACCCGGCTCGACAGGCCATGCATCAGGACCAGCCGGTCGCCGTCATGATCCGCGGTATCGGCCAGCCAATCGCACAGGCGCGCCGCCATCGCCGGATAGCGCTCGCCATCGGGCGCGCCCACCGCCATGCCGTGCGGATGGACGATGGTTCCGTGGATCGCGCTCAGTTCCGCGAAGGTCTGGCCGCCCCAGCTGCCGAAACCCAGCTCGATCAGCCGCGAATCGTGATGGGCCCCATGCCAGTCGAGCGCCAGATGCTCGGTGATGACCGCCAGGGTCTGGAGCGCGCGGCCCGTGGGCGAGGACCAGAGGGTCAGGGCGGGCGCTTCGCCCAGCCGTTCGCGCAGCACCTGGCCAAGCCTGTCGGCTTGGGCGAATCCCTTCCGGGTCAGCGGCGTGTGCAGCGCCGCCCGGTCGCCCTGGATTCGACCGATCCGGTTGAACACCGTCTCGCCATGCCGGGCGATATAATCGCGGCCCCTGCGGGCTGTAGGGCGGGCGGGCGGGGCGGG
>NZ_BCTY01000083.1 GCF_001591005.1 Sphingomonas sanguinis NBRC 13937 | reverse complement strand
AGTTGCCAGTTCTTCAAACCGACACAGCGGCACAGCCTCGGAAAGCTGACGGTAGAATTGAACATGAAACCGGACGGGTCCAAGCGGCACAACATGATGGAGGACCGTAGGCTCCACCAAACCTGGTCTGCTCTCAGGCGTCAGTATAAGTTCGGCACCCACTCGGCGTGGATCGGTTACGCAATAGCGCAATCGGCCTTCCGCCACCTGTATCAGCCCCCATACCCCTGGCTTCGTACAATGATCCTTACGAAGGCCCGCTGGAATCGAAACCTCTGTAAACACGTCAGTCTGACGATATGGCTCCAAGCCTTCGGGAAGTTCGGCAGCGGCCTCTGATGGCATGATTTCCGATGTCACGCCGCCTCAGTGTAGAGCATGGTTTCACGTGCCTTCAGAACGTCAGCAAGGAACCAATACGCCTCGCCCCATGCATTCAGCACGGTATCATCAACCGCATCCCCAAGAACGTCCTTGATCGCCGGGAGCAAGGCGTTCGCAACGGCAGGGTAATGCTCTGGCTTAATGTGCGTCGCGACGTGGCGCGCAGCGATGCGTTCGATCGCGGGTTTCAACGCCTCAAGCTTGTCGGCGTTCTGTGCGAAGGCAAGGATGGCAGCCGCAAGCCGCTTAGGCTGCTCGCCAGATTCTTGAGCCGCCATATCGAATAGGGCTTTGATTTCAGGATCGACAAACAGCCGTTCGTACATGCGCGTCGTGATTTCCACGCCATGAACCTGCAGGATCGGCGCAGTGGATTTGACGATGGCGATAGTCTGTTCAGAAAGCGGCGTGGTCATGGGCAATTCCATATAAACATGCTGATGGAATGCATCTATACTCCTGCTCTAAAAAGATGCAATGCACCTGCATGTTTAAGGTCAAGATTTGAGATGCGCCTGACCGCGCATACCGACTACGCGCTACGCATTTTGCTCCATGCAGCACTAGCTGCTCGGGATGGAGACGGGCTGTTGGGGGTCGCGCAAGTGGCTGCCGACCATGCTATTTCACGCAATAATGCGATGAAGGTAGTAAATGTGCTTTCCAACGCTGGTCTACTCCAGACCGTGCGCGGGCGCAGCGGAGGATTTCGTCTCGGGCGTTCAGCCGAAACTATCACGCTTGGTGAAGTGGTGAGACTTACCGAGCCATGTCTGAATCTTGCCGATTGCGAAAACTGCATCCTGCGCGGCAGCTGTGGTCTAAGAGGTATGCTTAACAAAGCTATGGGCGTATTTCTCGCTGAGTTGGACCAACAAACTCTTGCGCAGGCTGCCGCTGGCTCACGGCTCCCTGCAGCGATCCAGCTCTCGAACGTACCCCGCGCCAGCACCACTTTAGTCTACAACTAATTTCCCAGATATCGTGCTAAACATATTCAAGCCAATCCTTGCAGGCGCGACCTTGCCAGATCGATTGATCGCAAGTTTGGGTGCTGCGATTGCCATCGCTCTTACCATCGTAGTTTGTGCTGGCCTTCCTCTTTCTGCTATGGATTTGCCGATCATTGTCGCACCCCTTGGTGCTTCAGCGGTACTGGTATTTGCCGTGCCTTCCAGCCCTCTAGCCCAGCCTTGGGCCGTGGTCGGCGGCAACACCATTTCAACCTTGATTGGCGTATGGGCGTTCAATCTGTTTCCAGACTGTTGATTGCCACTGAGAAGTGACCCGGGATTTCCATTGAGAATTGACCCGGGTGGGTGTGGTTTATGTGCTGCCGTTTCTCGGCAGGTTCAAGATGCGGGCTTCTCCTTTCTGGTTGTGGGGGCTGCGGTGCTGGCACGGAAGCGGAAGCTGTCGTTTCCGGTTTCCAGGATGTGGCAGTGGTGGGTGAGCCGATCGAGCAGCGCGGTGGTCATC
The DNA here is from genome assembly GCF_001591005.1 of Sphingomonas sanguinis NBRC 13937. Classification (GTDB taxonomy): domain Bacteria; phylum Pseudomonadota; class Alphaproteobacteria; order Sphingomonadales; family Sphingomonadaceae; genus Sphingomonas; species Sphingomonas sanguinis. The sequence goes on along the minus strand of NZ_BCTY01000083.1, from coordinate 6,431 downwards.
TTGGCATCGCCGAACACGCCAGCCCATTCGCTAAAGCTCAGGTTGGTGGTGATGACGACGCTGGTGCGCTCGTACAGTTTGCTGAGAAGATGGAAGAGCATGGCACCGCCCGATGGGCTGAAGGGCAGGTAGCCCAGTTCATCGAGGATGAGCAGGTCGAGTCGTAGCAGGCGTTCTGTCAGCTGGCCGGACCGGTTCAAGGTCTTTTCCTGCTCAAGCGCATTGACCAGATCGACCGTGGAGAAGAAGCGAACCTTCTTGCGGTGATGCTCGACAGCCTGAATGCCCAGAGCCGTGGCGATATGGCTCTTGCCGGTGCCGGGCCCGCCGATCAGCACGACGTTGTCGGCGTTTTCCATGAAGTCGCCCTGGTGAAGCTGGCGCACGAGGGCTTCGTTGATCTCGCTGGCGGCAAAATCGAAGCCCGTAAGATCCTTGTAGGCCGGGAAGCGGGCCGCCTTGATCTGATAGGCGATCGACCTGACCTCCCGTTCGGCCATCTCTGCCTTCAGGAGCCCAGACAGCATGGGCACGGCAGCATCGAAGGCAGGCGCGCCCTGCTCGATCAGTTCTCCGGCAGCTTGCGCCATGCCGAACATCTTGAGGCTGCGCAGCATGACGACGATGGCCGCGCTGGCGGGATCATGACGCATGGCGGATCTCCCTGAGCGTATCGTAGCGAACGACATTGGCCGCGGGCTCCTGCGCCAGACGCAGGGCCTGAGGCGCATCGATCGGCGCTGCTGGAGGCGCCTTGCCATCGATAAGGCGATGCAGCACGTTGAGCACGTGGGTCTTGGTGGCAACACCGGCTTCCAGAGCCAACTCGACCGCTCTCAACACAGCCTGCTCGTCGTGATGCAGAACGAGAGACAGGATCTCGACCATCTCCCTGTCGCCGCCTGGGCGCTTGAGCAGATGGCCCTGCAACTGCCGGAAGGCTTGCGGCATCTCGAGGAAAGGCGCGCCATTGCGCAAGGCGCCGGGCTTGCGCTGGACCACTGCCAGATAATGCCGCCAGTCATAGATTGTGCGTCCCGGCTTGTGATGGGAACGGTCGATGAGCCGGGCATGTTCGCACACGATCTGGCCTTCGGCCGCTATGACCAGACGATCCGGGTAGACCCTCAGGCTGACCGGCCGGTTCGCGAAGGATGCAGGCACGGAATAGCGGTTGCGATCGAAGGCGACGAGGCAGGTCGGCGACACGCGCTTTATCTGCTCGACAAAGCCATCGAAGGGCCGGCCCAGCGGCATCAGGCAGGCAACTTCCTCGGCGTGCGCATCGGCCACGGTGCCGGGCATGACGCCATGCTGGATCTCGCCCCATTGGACGATGCATTGCTCTTCCAGCCAGGCGTTCAACTCAGCCAGATCGCGGAAGCTGGGCATCGGTTGCCACAACCGGCGTCGAGTGTCCTGGACGTTCTTCTCGACCTGTCCTTTCTCCCAGCCAGAAGCCGGATTGCAGAAATCGGTCTCGAACAGATAGTGGCTGGCCAAGGCGGCGAACCTGGCATTGACCTGCCGCGCCTTCCCTGTCCCGATCTTGTCGACAGCGGTGCGCATATTGTCGAAGATGCCCCGCTGCGGCACGCCGCCCAGCACCCGGAATGCCTGCGCCAGCGCGTCGAACAGCATCTCATGGGTCTGGAGCAGATAGGCGCGCACGATGAAGGCGCGGCTATGTGCCAGCTTGGTATGGGCAACCTGCAGCTTGGTCACCTTGCCGTCCAGCACGGCATAATCCTCGCTCCAGTCGAACTGGAAGGCCTCGCCAGGCTGGAAAACCAGAGGCACGAACGTCCCGCGCCCGCTGGTCTGCTGTTCATACTGAAGCTCGGTCCGCCATCGCCGGGCGAAGGCGGCGACCCGGTTATAGGAGCCATCGTAACCCAGCTTCACCAGATCAACGTAGAGTTGCTTGGCGGTCCGCTTCTGCTTGCGGGATTTCTTGGATTCCACCCGCAGCCAAGCCGTCAGCTTGTCCGCGAAGGGATCGAGTTTGCTGGGTCGCAACGGGACCTTGAAGCTGGGCTCAACCGTATCGGAGCGCAGATATTTGCGGATGTTGTTGCGGGACAGGCCGGTCCGGCGCCTGATCTCCCGAATGGAGATCCCCTGCCGGAAATGCCACCGGCGGATCACACTGAGTAAGTCCATGTCGATCACTCCAAGCCCCTCCGACTGGCAGCCGGAAGGGAGGAAAACATGGGTCAATTCTCAGTGGTAATTTATACGCGCCCCGGGTCACTTCTCAGTGGCAATCAACATCCAGACATCACACTTGCCGCTGGCGTCGCGGTGGGCGGCGCGATTCTGGTGATGTCGCTACTACGCTGCCTACATCCTCCGGGAGGCGCGGCTGCGCTTACTGCAGTAATTGGCAGCCAAGGCATTCACGCAGCAGGGTATAGCTTCGCTTTCGCGCCGGTAGCGATCAATTCCATAGCACTTGTGTCGATAGCTATGTTCTTTCATCGTATGACCACACATAGCTATCCGCACGTACCAGCCCTCACGCCGGAGCCTCGCGTTCCACGAGCTTTTCATTCATCCGATATCGATGCGGCACTGGAAGATATGCACGAAAGCTTCGATATCAGTCGTGAAGATATCGAAGTGCTGCTGGCACATGTCGAACGACATGCTCTAATGAAATCCCAGCGTCGGTAAATCCGTCAACTTCTCGATAATTTATGGCATTGTGGTTGCCCATTTCGTTGATGCAAAAGTTTTGATTTTTGCATCAAAAGCGACCGGGATGGCAAAGATCGACCTGAACGAAAGACCGTTTTTGGATCCCCCCATTTGTGACTCGAGCGTCCGCTAATGCGGTTGCGATCGGAACACCGGCCTTCGACTCCCGCAAGCACAAAAACGGCCATCTTCCGCATCAATGTGCGACAAACAGGTGTTTTCGGACACTCAAGCAGACCTGTCGGCGCTTAGCGTATATCTGTGTCCGTTCTATGTACCGACCCCGACTAGGTTGTTCCTGACCGACGCGGAAGGTGCCCCTCGTTCGACCGAGTGTCTGTCCCGTCGCTGAAGGTACAACAGAGTGCTACAAAGCCCAATTACGTCGTCGGCTTCCGGTACATTGATCAACGTCGCATAGCGTGCGAACTCCGCAGAGCGGTCATCGAAACCGAGCGCTACAATCGGCACCCCCTGCGCCAGGGCGTTGAGGAGCAGGTGTTCGCGTCCGCTGTGCAAACGCGCAAAAATGATCACCGCGCGAGGATCACGAACCCAGAACTCCCAGTCATCGACATCGGCGAGGGTTGTTACGCCGTCAATCCGAAGTGCCTCGACCCATTTCGCCAGCTTGCGCCGCTTCTGCGCGCAACCGACGATCGTCAGCCGGTCACCCAGCCGACTCGCGAGAGCGAAGGCGCGGATGATCCTGATAAGCTGGCGGACGTCACCACTATCGCCGAACGCAATGAAGAAGCTTTCCATGCGGGCAAGACGATGTCGCGCGGCGTCGCCGCAGTTCGCCACCCTACCCTTCTCGCGAAGTTGGAGGTGGTCGCTATGGCTCGATAAGCGCGCACACCTTCCAAATCCTAAGCCGAATCTTCACCCGACGCGCCGATCGCGACCGATCTTTTGATCAACAGCTGCGGCTAGGCGCTCGCCGTGCCGTCCGCTGCGTGAGGTCATGAAGGGAGAAGGTCGCCGACCCGCTGGCGATTCCTCGCGGTGCCTTGCCGGAGAACAATTACATGCTGATAACGATGCCGCTCGCTGCGACCGTCCAGCCTGTCGGTGCGCGATCTCCGGTCGCCGCGTTCGTTCAGGCCGCTCCCGCGTTGCTGCCCCCATCGCCGCCGCCGGCCGCGACGGGCATCACTCAGACCGTGCCGCCGGGTCCCTCTCAGCCCGAGCCGGTCGGCGAAATCGTCGTGACCGGTCGTCGTCGATCCGCCGGCGATCCGCTCGAGGCCGTGAACGCGAAGTCCTTCGAGGCGACGCAGGCCGTCGACAAGGCCGTGTTCGGTCCCGTCGCTCTGGCCTACAAGCGGGCCATGCCAAGCCCGGTCCGTAGCGGTCTACGCAACTTCTTCAAAAACCTGCGAGAGCCAGTGGTCTTTGCGAACTACTTGCTACAGCTCAAGCCCGGCAAAGCTGCGGAGACTGCAGGCCGCTTCGCAGTGAACACGACGATCGGGGTCGCCGGGCTCGTGGATATGGCCAAGCGTAAACCCTTCAACTTGCCACGCCGCCCCAATGGCTTTGCCTATACGCTCGGCTATTACGGCGTCAAACCCGGCCCGTTCATCTTTCTTCCGTTCCTTGGACCAACCACGCTGCGCGACGCGATCGGTGGCCTTGTCGATCGCGCGATCGTTCCAGGCATTGGGGGACCTCCCTTCAATCAACCGGGATACGCAGTTCCTGCCACAGCGTTGGGCGTACTCGACCGCAGGGCCGAGTTCGACGAGGATCTGCAGCGGATTAGAGCAAGCGACGATCCCTACGTTGCGCGGCGAGAATTCTACCTTCGCAAACGCCAGCATGAAATTGACGCTCTTCATAGTTCTGTTCACGCCGTCGCCGCGCCGATTAATCCCAATGCGTTATCCGCCAGATCGGAGGACGCGACAAACCTTCTGATCATCACCGTCTCTCACGCCGCAGAACTGACACAGCCAGTTCCATTCGAGCCCTAAGCCTCTCGGTTTCCGGTGACGCGCGTTTCGTCGCTCCGAACTGGTGGCGATCGCGGTTGCAAGAGTGACGCGGGACCCAGAGGGACTTACCATCTACATGAAGTCGTCAAAGACGAACCAGTCTGGCGCTGGCCAAAGTGTCTCCGTGCTCGACGGACGGCGGCTGGAGCCGGTACACCATTATAACGGCGGGATCACCGCTGGGCCGGTCTTTCGCAAGCTCACACCGCAGGGTCGCCTAACCAAGCAGGCGATGAGCACCAAGGGCGTGGCGCTGGTGGTGAAGGCTGCCGCAGCCGCAGCCGGCTATGCGCCCGAACTGTTCGCGGGCCATTCCTTGTGAGCGGGGTTCCTCATCGAGGCCGGACGCCAGAACGCCAATCTGTTCAAGATGCGGCAGCACAGCCGCCATGCGTCGATCGACATGGTGGCCGAGTATGTCCGGGATACCGAGCGCTACCGCGATCACGCTGGGAAGGGGTTCATGTAGTGGAGATCGTCCGCCCAGCTGCGCTCGCTCGCTCTTCTCAGACATAGGGTAACTGAAAGCACGAGGCGCTGCCGTTCAAGCGAGCAAGCACGATCAAGCCCCAGATGGGCACGTGCTATCAGTTACCGTATCCCCCTACTCCGCTGCGCATGGCGCCAATCGGCGCATAGGGAAACTGAAAGCACGAGGATTTCCTAGACACGGTAACAGATAGCACGAGCCGCGAGACGCGACTCTCGACGCAACTGCCGTTTACCTTGTGAAAGTCGCAAGCCCCGGGTGTCCCAGGCGCGACCTCGTCGCCGAGCGACGGCGAGAAACCAGAACAAGGGAATGCCGTGCAGAAAAGAAAAACCCGGCACTAGGCCGGGCTTTTCGGAACCTCGAAGAGGCCGTGTGACAACGATCACCTAACCGAGCTCCGAATACGCAGCAAGACGAAAGCGCTCAGGGCGCCACGGACTTCTGCGTCCGCACGGAAATCCAAAGGGGATTTTCCGAATGAGCACCTATGTCTACGCTCCAGGCGCCGGTCACCGCCGGATAGATGAGCGCACCGCCGCCACTGACCAGCTTGCTTATGCATTCAACGGTCTTCCTGACGACGTCAGCCACCGGCAAGTCCTCACCATGTTCAAGAGGGCGGCACCCTATCTGGGTATCCCCCCTCGCCTCGTCCATGCCATCGATACGCTGATGAGCTGGTCCCGCGCGATCGACTGGTCTGACGGACAGCGTCCAATCGTCTTCCCCTCTAATGAGAAGCTGACCCAGAAGCTCGGCATCGGAGTCCGGCAACTGCAGAAAATGCTGACCAGTGCAGCACGCCACGGGCTGCTGACTCACCGTGATAGTGCCAATGGCAACCGGATTGGCGCCCGTGGCAAGGATGGCCGACTGATCTACGCTTACGGGATCGATCTCAGTCCGCTGGGAGCGCGGTACCGGGAGTTCGTCGAGACTGCGAACGAAGGAAACGCCGCCGATTTGCGGATTGAACTCCTGCGTAAACGGTTGACGGCCGCTCGTCGTCGGATCCGCAGCTTGGCCCAATTAGTGGAGGATGAGGCGATCGAGGGGATCGATGCCGGGACTGCGGTCGAGATCGCGCAGCTTGCAACCCGGCAGATGCGTCAGGTCCGCGACGAGAGCCTTCTTGGCGCCTGTGTCGAGCAGATAGAGGGTCGCGCCGATGAGCTTGGCAAGAGCGTCACGGCAGCATTTGAGCTCTCGAACTCTCCTCAGCCGCATGGAAAAGATTT
>NZ_BCTY01000082.1 GCF_001591005.1 Sphingomonas sanguinis NBRC 13937 | reverse complement strand
AACAACCAATCACCCCGTTCCCAGGGTAACCAGTGTGCCAGCGAAGTCGCTAGCGCCGCGGCGACCGTGTCGGCCACCGCTGCGGTGACACCCCTCTAGGCGGGGTCGCTCAGGCGGTCAACAGCTTTTTTCACATCATTGTCGTTTTTCTTGCGCTGCGGCGTAACACGCCTTCCCTAAGCTCTCTCGCTCGCCTCCTCGGCCGGGGCTCTTTCACCATAGTGACGGGCCAGCATGGCGCAGGCGATTAGCTGGATCTGGTGGAAGAGCATGACCGGCAACAGGATCACGCCAACCTGCGCCGCCGGGAAGAGGACGCCCGCCATCGGCACGCCCGAGGCCAGGCTCTTCTTCGATCCGCAGAATTGCAGCACGATCGCATCCTCTGGCGAAAGGCGCATGATGCGCGCGATCAGATACGTCGCTGCCAGCACCACTCCCAACAACAACAAGCATAAGAGCATGAGGCGCCCCAGATCGCCGGGCGACACGCGCGACCACAGCCCCTCGACCACCGCCGCTCCAAAGGCGGTGTAGACGACCAGCAGGATGGAGCCGCGATCGACCGTCGTCACCAGGGACTTATGCCGTCCGACAAAATCGCCGATCCAGGGGCGTAGCAGGTAACCCAGCACGAACGGCGCGAGCAGTTGCAGCAAAATGCCTTCGATCGAGGCGAGCGACACACCTGAACCTCCCCCTGCTCCACCCGCACCTTGCATGACGAGGGCGACCAGCGCCGGGGTCAGGACGATGCCCAGAAGATTGGAAAAGGATGCACTGCATATCGCCGCCGCCACATTACCGCGCGCGATGGCGGTGAAGGCGATGGACGACTGCACGGTCGAAGGCAGCAAGGTCAGGAACAGGATGCCGCTCGCCCAGGCCGGGTCCATGCCGGGCAGGTGCACCATCCCCAGCCCGATCGCCGGGAACAGGAGAAAGGTCGAAGCGAGGACCGCCAAGTGCAGCGGCCAGTTGCGCAAGCCCTGCCAGATGGCGTCGCGCGACAACTTGGCACCGTGGAGGAAGAAGAGAAGGACGATCCCCGCCTCGGCGAGATGCCCCATGAACGTCGCAAAGCCACCCCGGGCGGGCAGGACGGTGGCGAGCAGAACCGTGCCCAGCAGGCTGAGCACAAAGGGTTCAAAAACGGAAAACAGGCGCTGGATCATGGAGCGCTCCCTGGACTGGTTGCGCGACGGCGAAAGGCGGAAGGCCTTGCCTCGACGCGCTATAAAGCCCGCCTGATAGGCGCTGCACCCGCGAAATACCAAATCTTCCCAGGGGAAATCGGGGGGAGCGACGCCCGAATCGCTCAACCCCCAACCCGATCGCCATGCCGTTGCCGGTCTTGCCGGCGGCTTCCACTCCCGATTTCTGATTCTTGTTGATTGTCGGCCGACGATGCGTGCTTTCCGTAGGGGAAATCGCGGCCAAAAAAAAGGCCGGTCAAAGGACCGGCCGAAAAGTTTTTAGGAGAGGATGCCTGAAAGGCCCGATCCTTGTGCACTGCAGCAGCGATCGACGCAATTGCAACGTCCGCAAACATAGTTGCATGAAATGCAATTGGTAACGCTACCGCAATATCGTGGGGAGAGGAATGGCCGTGCTGTTCTTGATTTCCTCCATCGCGAATGCCGCGCTGACATCGACCAGGCGTACCCGCTCGATCAGCCGCTTATAGACCCGGTCATAGGCCTTGATATCGGCGACCCGGACCTTGAGCAGATAGTCGATCTCTCCCGCCATGCGGTAGAATTCGACGACTTCGGGCAGATCGCTGACCGCACGGGCAAACTCCTCTAGCCAGGCGGCCGAATGCTCGGCGGTGCGGACGCTGACGAAGACGGTCATGCCCGCATCCAGCTTCTCGGGATCGAGCAGCGCGACACGGCGCAGGATGACGCCCTCCTCTTCCAGGCGGCGTATCCGTCGCCAGCAGGCATTTTGCGACAGGTTCACCCGCTGCGCGATCTCGGCGACCGAGGGACTGGCGTCGGTTTGAAGCTCGGCAAGGATCGCGGTGTCGATTTTATCGATCGTAACGCCTTTCATTGGGATATCCTTCCGCGGAATCGGCAAAACGCTGACAACTTTGGTATGATTTGGCAAGCGTCCCGGCATATCCTTTAGCACAGAAGGATATTGCCATGCTGATGACCATCCCCCCCATCCAACGCCAGAGCGTCGCCGATGCGCTGGGGATCACCATGGCCGAGCGTGCGGTGGATCAGGACTTTATCGCCCGCGCGCTGGCCGTGCTCGATCGCGATCGCCGCCGCGCGCCCGAAACGCCGCTGCTCGCGCTGACCCTGCCCGCCGCGCCGACCATCGACCTCTATATGAAGGACGAATCGGCGCATCCGACCGGCAGCCTGAAGCACCGCCTCGCCCGCTCGCTGTTCACCAGCGGCATCGTGGCGGGGGTGATCCGCGAGGGGCGCCCGCTGGTCGAGGCCTCGTCGGGATCGACCGCGGTGTCGGAGGCCTATTTCGCCCGGCTGCTCGGCCTGCCCTTTCACGCGGTCATGCCGCTGAGCACCGCGCCCGCCAAGATCCGCGCGATCCAGGCGCAGGGCGGCCAATGCCATCTGGTCCGTCCCGAGCGGCTATATGACGAAGCCCGTGACCTGGCCGATGCGATGGGCGGCGTCTATCTCGACCAATTCACCAACGCCGCGCCCGCGACCGATTGGCGCTGCGACAATATCGCCTCCGCGATCCTGACCCAGATGGCCGGCGAGCCCCATGCCGTACCCGACTGGATCGTGGTCGGCGCGGGCACCGGCGGCACCGCCTCGACCATCGGGCGGCATTGCCGGTATCGCGGACTGCCCACCCGGCTGTGCGTCGCCGATGTCGAACATAGCGCCTTTTATGCGGGCTATCGCGATCGAGACCCGGCCGCGCGCTGTGCCAGCCCTTCGCGGATCGAGGGCGTGGGTCGGCCCCGTGTCGAGCCGTCCTTCCTGCCGGGCACGATCGACCGGATGATGAAGCTGCCCGATGCCGTCTCGATCGCCGGAATGCGCATCGCCAGCGAGCTGCTGGGCCGCCCCGTCGGGCCGTCGACCGGCACGAACTTCGTCGCCGCCGCGATGCTAGCGCTCGAAATGGCGGAGGCCGGGGGCACCGGGTCGGTGGCCACGCTGATCTGCGATCATGGTGCGCGCTATGCCGATTGTCACCATGATATACGCTGGCTGGCGCAACAGGGGCTTGCCGAAAGCGTCGACGCTGCCGAGATGACGCTGCGACAGATGCTGCTCAAGGATGCCGAATGACCACCAATCCGCTACTTGCCGATACCGACCTGCCTGATTTCGCCGCGATCCGGCCCGAACATCTCGTTCCCGCCGTCGACCAGATGATCGCCGACGCGCGCGCCGCCGCCGACCGGATCGGCGGATCGAATGCCAGCGACTTCGCCGATGTCGTGCTGGCCAGCGAGCGGGCGGGCTTTGCGATGTCGCGCGGCTGGTCGCCCGCCGGGCATCTCCATTCGGTGGCCGACACGCCCGAGCTGCGCGCCGCCTTTGCCGAGGCGCAGGCGAAGCTCGCCGAATATGGGCTGGAGGCAGGCCAGGACCCGCGCCTGTTCGCCGCCTTCAACCGCGTGGACCTGGCCCCACTGAGCGAGGCCGAAGCGCGGGCGGTGGTGCTCGCCCGGCGCGACTTCACCCTGTCCGGCGTCGCGCTGGACGATGCGGCGAAGGCCCGGTTCCGCGAGATCGGCGTGGAGCTCAACCAGCTGACCACCGAATTCGGCAATGCCGTGCTCGATTCGAGCGAGGCGTGGAGCGAGCATGTCACCGACGAGTCGATGCTCTCCGGCCTGACCGACAATGCCAAGGCGATCCTCGCCGCCTATGCCGCCGAGAAGCAGCTGGACGGCTGGCTCGTCACACTGCGCGAGCCCAGCGTTCAGGCGATCCTGACCCAGGCCGACAACCGCGACCTGCGCGCCCGCGTCGCCAAGGCCTATGCCACCCGCGCCTCCGACCAGGCGGCCGATCCCTCCCACGACAATAGCGCGCGGATCGACCGTATCCTGGCGCTGCGGCATGAAGCGGCCCAGTTGCTGGGCTTCCGCGACGCCGCCGCGCGTTCTGTCGAGACCAAGATGGCGCAGTCGGCGGACGAGGCGCTGGCCTTCCTGGCCGACCTCGCCGCCCGCGCCCGCCCGCTGGCGGAGCAGGAACTGGCCGACGCCACCTCCTATGCCGCGGCGAAATTCGGCATCGCCAAGCTGGAGCCCTGGGACGCAGCCTATGTTGCCGAGCATATGCGCCGCGAGCGCTTCGGCGTCGATCGCGAGGCGATCCGCGCCTATTTCCCCCTGCCCCGCGTGATGGAGGGCACGACCGCACTGATCGAGCGGCTTTACGGCGTTCGCTTGGTCGAGCGGCCGGGCGTGTCGGTATGGAACGCCGATGTCCGCTATTATGACGTAGAGAACCAGAGTGGTGAGATCGTCGCGGGCGTCTATTGCGATTTCCATGCGCGGGCGGGCAAGCGTGGCGGCGCGTGGATGGATGTCTGCCGTCCGCGTTTCCGCGATGCCGACCGCTTCCACCGGCCGATCGCTTATCTAACCTGCAACTTCCCGCCCGCAACCGGCGACACCCCTGCCCTGCTGGCGCATGGCGATGTCGTCACGCTGCTGCATGAGTTCGGCCATGTGCTGCACCATCTGCTGACCGAGGTCGACCTGCCCTCGATCGGCGGCATCTCGGGCGTGGAGTGGGATGCGGTCGAGCTGCCCAGCCAGTTCATGGAGAATTTCGCCTGGGACCGGGCGACGCTGACCCAGCTGTCGGCACATGTCGAGACCGGCGAGGCGCTGCCTGATGATCTGTTCGCCAAGATGCTGGCGGCGCGGCGTTTCCAGGCCGGGTTGTTCTTGCTGCGCCAGATCGAGTTCGCAACCTTCGACCTGCGTCTGCACCGCGACTTCGATCCGACGCAGACCGGCCGGGTGATGGACGTGCTGAACGCCGTGCGCGACGAGGTGGCGGTGATCCGTCCCCCCGAATGGAATCGCTTCCCGCACAGCTTCAGCCACATCTTCGCGGGTGGCTATGCGGCGGGATATTACAGCTATCTCTGGGCCGAGCTGTTGTCGGCGGATGCCTTCGCCGCCTTTGCCGAGGAAGGCCAGGCGGCGGGCGACCGATTCCGCCGGGAGGTGCTGGCGCGCGGAGCGAGCCGTCCGGCGGCCGAGAATTTCCGCGCGTTTCGCGGTCGCGCGCCGGAACCGGATGCGCTGCTGCGTCATCACGGCCTCGCTGCCTGATGTCCATGCCGGGGCCTGTCACGGGCCCCGGCCTTCTTTCTTTTTTGTAACATGCGTCAGTGAAATTATTTCCCGCCGCCCCGTCCGCGATTCCGCTTCGTTAACCCTCTTAAAGATAAGAAAAGCTGGGCATGGAGGGATGAACGATGAGCGGGGCGGAACAGATTGATTTTGAGCAGCGGCTGGCCGCGTTCGACTATAGCACGAAAAGCTATTCGACCTTTCCCATGGTCAAGCGCGCGATCGAGCGGCATGCGCCCGCCGCACTGGCCGCACTCTACCGCCACATCGCCAACACGTCGCAAATCCGCGGGATGTTCTCGTCACAGGCGCGGATGGATCATGCCCGCGACAAGCAGATGGAGCATTGGCGCAAGCTGTTCTCGCGTCCGCTCGACCACGACTATGCCGCCTCGTCGACCCATATAGGTCAGGTCCATGCGCGGATCGGGCTGGCCCCGACCTGGTATATCAGCGGCTATGCCCGGATGCTGGAATATGTGCTGCCCAAGCTCATCCTGGGCTGGCTGTTCTGGCCATTCGGCGCACGGCGGCGGGCCCGGGCCGCGACGGCGCTGGTCAAGGCGTCGCTGATCGACATGGATATCGCGCTGGCCGCCTATTTCGACGCCGAGCAGGCGGGGCGCCGCGCGGTGATCGAACGCTGCGGCGCAGTGTTCGAGCGCATGGCGAAGGGTGACCTGACAGCCTCGCTGGACGGACTGCCCGCCGAATATCAGGCGCTGGCCGACAGTTTCGAGGCGATGCGCGCGCAGATGTGCGCCACCCTGGGCGTGGTCACCAGTTCGGGCGTGCAGATTCGCACCGGTTCGGGCGATATCAGCGAAGCGTCCGACGACCTGTCCGATCGCACCCGGCAGCAGGCGGCCGCGCTGGAAGAAACCGCCGCCGCCATGCAGCAGATCACCGGCACCGTCCGCCAGACCGCCGAAGGTGCCTCCAGCGCCAACCGCATCGTCGGCGAAGTCCGCCACGAAGCCGAGGAATCGGGCGATATCGTTCGCCGGGCCGTCGAGGCGATGGGCCAGATCGAACGCTCCTCGTCCGAAATCAGCGAGATCATCTCGGTCATCGACGGCATCTCGTTCCAGACCAATCTGCTCGCGCTGAACGCAGGCGTCGAGGCGGCTCGCGCCGGGGAAGCCGGCAAGGGTTTCGCCGTCGTCGCCAGCGAGGTCCGTGCCTTGGCGCAACGTTCGGCCGAGGCGGCCAAGGACGTGAAGACCCGGATCATGGCCTCGTCGACCCAGGTCGGATCGGGCGTTGCCCTGGTCAACGAGGCGGGAGCGGCGCTGGGCCGGATCATTGGTCGCATCGGCGAGATCAGCGTTCTGGTGTCCCAGATCGCCGACTCGGCCGCGCAACAGGCGATCGGCCTGCAAGAGGTCAACACTGCCGTTTCCGAAATGGACGTTGTGACCCAGCGCAACGCGGCGATGGTCGAGCAGGTCACCGACTCGGCCCGCAACCTGGCACACGAGGCCGAAACCCTGGCGCATGAGGTGGCCCGCTTCCAGCTCGCCGAGATGAGCGGCGATTTCCACAATCCGGTTCACCAGATGCAGCGCCGCCTGGCCGCCGCCTGATCCCATTTCCCAAAGCGCAAACGGGCTCCGGCGTAGGTTGGGGCCCGTTTCGTGTCAGCGCCGCCGCGTCACTCGCATTGATGAGTCGTCGCGAAAATGCCCTTGAGCGAATCACCGGCCATGACCCTGCCCACCTCGGGCGTCTTGCCGAGATAGGTGACGTAATAATCGGCCAGCTCCGCCCGTACCGCCTGTAGCGCGGCAGCGCTCACCCCATAGCGCTCACGCGGCCAGGCATCGCGGTTGTGCGGCGCCCGCCCCAATCGCGCTTCATCATAAGCGGTCGTCGCCGCCCGATAGGCCGCAAAGCGGATCGTCCCCTCGCACGGGGGCCAACTCTTGTTCAACTGCGCGCTCAGAGCGGCCAGACGCGGCAGCGGCGGGGTCGTAGTGCCACAGTCATTGGCAAAGACGAAATTATCGAGGGTCGAGCCGAAAAGGGACTCCGTCGCCTGCAGCAGAGCGGGATGCCGAATGATGGCGGCGCAAGGGATGGCCCGATCGAAGGAGCCGGCGCGGTCACCCATTCCTTCGGGCAGATAGGGCCCCAGCGCGTTCAGGAAGAAAGCGAAATGCCGGTCCGACGTCAGGATGCCGCCGACCGTCGCCACGGACACTCCCTGCGATCCATCGCGCAGCAGGTCGCGGCCCCATGGCGGGTCCTTGTCCGTGAACATGATCGCCGCGGAGGGGGCCATCAGGGTCAGGATCTGAAGGCGTTTGTCTGCTCTTTCGGGCTTCGACCAGTCGGCGTCTCGCGGCTCGGACGCCCAGAGAGCGATTGCTTCGATGACGGGCGCGAAGACGGGATCGTTGCGTCGGATGATCGGCAAGGCGCGGTCGGGGGCGTTCAGGGCCAGGGCGATCGCCAGATCGTTGCTGCGATGCGCATAGACGCGGGTGATGCAACTCGCCATCGCAGCGCGCCCGTTGGACGTTCCGCACGCCGCCAGTTCCTTGACGGTGTCGCGCTGGGCCGCAAGCTGATTGGAAGGGCCTTTGCCGAAAGCGCTGACCTTCGCCAGGCTATAGAGCGATGCCATCGTCCGATCGGCGGCGGACAGATCAGCCGAACCGCAAACAGCGCGCTCGACCGCGTTTCCGGCCTTGGCACAGGAAAAGCTTGGCCCCTCGGTAGGACGGGCCGCTCCCAGCCGCGCGGGTGTAAGCGCCAGCCCCCATGAAGCAGCGACCAGCACGACGAGTATTCGAGCCCGCTTCCGCATCGCTCCCCCTGTTGATGATCGAGGGTGCAGGATATCGCGACCCGCCAACGCAAAAAAGGCCTCACCGCAGGGATGACGCCGAATATACTCTATCGGAAGGATGGTGGAGCCGAGGGGGATCGAACCCCTGACCTCTGCAATGCCATTGCAGCGCTCTCCCAGCTGAGCTACGGCCCCATCGATTTCGGCACCAATCCGGCGGGATGCGGATCGGCCCTACAGCGCATATCAGAGAATGCAGCCGTCACGGCGGAATGGTGGAGCCGAGGGGGATCGAACCCCTGACCTCTGCAATGCCATTGCAGC
>NZ_BCTY01000081.1 GCF_001591005.1 Sphingomonas sanguinis NBRC 13937 | reverse complement strand
GCGAGCCTTTGGCTCGCTCAACCCCTCACCCAAGCTGCGCTAGCCAGCAGGCTGGCAAGCTTCGCTAACCCTCTCCCCTATCCAGAGGAGAGGGAAATAGTGGCGGTATAAATGTCGACTGGCCTTCAGGGCGGAGGCATCCACCAGGGCTTTCACCAAACCGTAACATCCGGCAGGATGGCGGCATGACCCCGGACCAGCTCGCCGCCCAAGCCACCGCCATCCTGGCCGACCTGATCGCGATCGACACCACGTCGCGCGAATCGAACCTAGACCTGATCGCCTATGTCGAGCGGCATCTGGGCCAGATCGGCGTCACGGGACGGCGGGTGTTCAATGCGGAGGGCACCAAGGCCAATCTCTACGCCACCATCGGCCCGGTGGAGCCCGGCGGCGTCGTCCTGTCGGGGCATAGCGATGTCGTGCCGGTCGACGGGCAGAATTGGACCAGCGATCCTTGGCGGCTGACCCGGCGGGGCGACCGGCTGTTCGGCCGCGGCACTTGCGACATGAAGGGGTTTCTGGCGCTGTCGCTGGCCCTGGCACCGCATATCGCAAAGGGCCGCGCGGTCCGTCCGCTGCATCTGGCCTTTTCTTATGACGAGGAGGTGGGGTGTCTGGGCGCGCCGTCGATGATCGCGGAGATTGCGCGAGAGGTGCCGAGCCCGGCCGCTGTCGTGGTGGGCGAGCCGACCGACATGGTGGTGGTCAGCGGCCACAAGGGCATCGCGACCTGGACCGTGACGGTGACCGGGCATGAGGCGCATTCCAGCCTCATCCATCTGGGCGCGTCGGCGAACATGGTGGCGGTCCGGCTAATGCAGCAGCTCGCCGATATCGCGGACCGCCTGGCGGGGGAGGGCGATCCGCATGGTCCCTTTTGTCCGCATCATGCGACACTGACCATCGGGCAGGTGAATGGCGGCACGGCGGTCAACATCCTGGCGCGCGAGTGCCGCTTCGCCTTCGATCTGCGCACCCTGCCGGGGCAGGAGCCGGAGGCGATCCTGGCGCCATTCTTTCGGGCCTGCGAAGCGGCGGATGCGGACCTGCGCGCGCGTTTTCCCGATACCGGTGTGCGGGTCGAGCGGCGGTCGCGCACTCCATCCTTCGCGCCCGAGGCGGATGGCGTGGCCGAGCGGCTGGCACGGCGATGGGCGGGGGATAATGGCCCGGCGCGGGCGGTGCCCTATGCAGCCGAGGCGGGCCAGTTTCAGGGAGCGGGATTTTCGACCGTCATCTGCGGCCCCGGCTCGATCGCCCAGGCGCATCAGCCGGACGAGTATATCGAGGTCGCTCAGATGGAGCGCGGCGCGGCCTTCATGCTGCGGCTGGCCGACGACCTGCTAGGCTGAAGCGCGCCGGTCTGGCGACGCGAATTAAAAGTCATGGGGCGTTGCCGTGGCTTAGGGCCGTGTTGCCCCGCCCCATGACCGTCTTGGGATTACCAGGGGCGGATCGACTCGCCGTAGATCAGCGCCAGAATGAACTTCAGCATGGGTTTTCTCCCTCGTTAGCGCCGTCATCCGGCGCATGGTTATGGTTAATTCGCTATTAACCATTTCGCAATGGGTTGCCGCTTCTCTTACGTTAACCCGTACAGCCGATTGGGAGCCCACAGCGTTTGTGGAAGGGGCGTGGGGCGCCACCGCCCGACAACCGGTTGGAATGTCGCACCAAACGGGGTTAACACCTTGTTTAGCCGTGACCCTTAATTTGGAGGGGTGGATAACGGCCTCTCTCGAATCGCGTCCGGCGCGTCTGCGCCCGCCACATCGGACCCTGTCGCCGCGACCGAAGTCGGGGCGCAGTGGCAGTTGCTCGTCCTGGTCGGGCTGGGCAACTTCACCTTGTTGCGCCGTCATCTCGGGCGGAAGGTCGTGGCCACGCTGGTCGATGCCGTGGCGGGGCGGGCGGGCCAGTGCATTCCGGACGCCATCGCGCGCGCCGCCACGCCGTCGCAGATCGAGGTGATGATCCGCGCCAATTCCCGGGAAGCGCTGGACGCGAGTCTGCTGACCCTGGGCGAGGCGCTTCGCTATCCCTTCCTGCTGCCCGATGGAGAGTGCCGGATCGATCCGGTGCTCGGGGCGGCCTTGGCCGCCGTCCCGCATGACGACGATATGCGCCTGCTCGAGGAAGCCGAGCAGGCGCTGGCCGACGCCCAGATCGAGGGGCGGACGGTCATCCGCGAACTCGCCGCGCGCGCCGACCGGCTCGACCGCATCGCCCTGGCCCGCGAACTGACCCGCGCGATCGAGCAGGACGGCCTGTCGATCGAATATCAACCGAAGGTCCATGTCCGCCAACAGCGCGTGTCGAGTGCCGAGGCCCTGCTGCGCTGGCGGCATCCGGTGCATGGGCCGATCAGTCCGGTCGAGTTCATCCCGGTGGCGGAGGAAGCGCGGATCATCGCGCCGCTGACGCTGTGGGTGCTGCGCCGGGTCATCGCCGACCAGCGGCGCCTGGCCGAAGCCGGGCATGACCTGCGCATGTTCATCAATATCTCGGGCATGCTGCTGGGCGACGAGAATTTCGTGCAAGAGGCCTGTGCGATCGTCACCGAAAGCGGTGCCAAGATCGGCTTTGAGATCACCGAAACCTCGGTCATCCACGACCCCGAAAGCGCCATCACCCATCTTCAGGCCGTGGTCGACACGGGCATTGCGGTGGCGATCGACGATTATGGCTCGGGCCTGTCGTCGCTCTCCTATCTGAAGCAGCTGCCCGCCTGCGAGTTGAAGATCGACAAGCTCTTCATTACCCAGCTGACCAGTTCCAATCGCGATCCGTTGATCGTCCGCTCGACCATCGACCTGGCCCATGCGCTGGAGATGGAGGTGGTCGCCGAGGGGGTGGAGACGCCCGCCACGCTGGCGCTGCTGACCGTGATGGGATGCGACATGATCCAGGGCTATCTGATCAGCCGTCCGATCGGGCTGGAGGCGTTGATCCATTTCCTGACCGAACGCACCCATGAAGCCGTCGCGGCGCTGGCCAAGCCGACGCCCTTTGCCCGGCTGGTCGCCAATGCGCGCCCTTAGGCTGGCGTTGATCTTCGTCGCGCTGGTCGTGGCCGGGGCGCAAGCCCGCGCCGCCGCCGCACCATCCTTGCCTTTGCCCTATAGCCGGGCGATCGATGCCGCCAAGACCGACATGCTGCGCGACCCCGCGCTGGCGATGCGCAGTGCCGATGCCGCGCGCGTGGCGGCCGCCGCGATTCCCGACTCCAACGATCGGGTGCTGGCGTTCGCCACCGCCGACTGGCTGCACGGCGAAAGCGCGGTTCGTATGGGGCGCACCGGCGAGGCGAAGGGGGCCATTGCCGAAGCGTACCGGATCGCGCGGACGCTTTCGCCGAAATCCGATCTGATGGCCAATATCCTGTTGTCGCAGGGGGGCCTGAACCGCGCCGATGGCGAGATCGCCGATGCGCTGAACGCCTATCAATCCGCGCACCGCGTCTTCCAGCAGTTGAACGATACGCGCGGGCAGGCAAAGGCGCTGGTCCAGATCGCGGACCTGTACAATGATGCCAAGGACTTCACCTCGGCGCTTCGTTACCTGGAACAGGCGAGTAGCACCTATCGCGGCGACGATATGTTTCGCCTCGCCATTCTCAACAACCGCGCGCTGACCCTGGCGGAGATGGGGCGCACGGCCGATGCGCTGACCCAGCTTCGCGAGGCGTTGCGGCTGGCCCGGCGGGTGGACAGCGCCGCGCTACAGGCGGTGATCGGACGCAACATCGCGCGGGCCCAACTGCGGATGGGCCGGATCGGCGAAGCCGAGGCGACGATCGCCGAGGTGCGGCGGGCCGATCCCCGGCCAGGGGCCGAGGATATCCGCGCGCTGCAAAGCATCGCGGCCCAGGCCGCGTTCCAGCGCGGCGACGCGGCCGTGGCGGCAGGGCTGATCGACCGGAGCTTTGCCGGCGTCGATCTCGCGACGACCACGGTGTTGCAGCGGGACGCGCATCGCAGCGCTTATGAGATTTACAATGCGGTCGGCCGGACCGCCGATGCGCTGCGCCATCTGGAGGCACTCAAGCGGATCGATGACGAATCGACCCGGCTGGCGACCTCGACCGGTCTTGCGCTGATGGGCGCGCGGTTCGACTTCGCCAATCAGGAACTGCGGATTGCGCGGATGAAGGCCGCCGACCTGCAACGCAATATCGCCTTTGAACGCGCCCAGTTGCGGACGGAGCGCTTCATCCTGATCGGATCGGTCGTCGCCATCGTCGTGGTGCTGGCGCTGCTCGGCATCTGGCTGTTCACGCTGGGCCGCAGCCGCAACCGGATTCGCGCGGCGCATGGCGAACTGGCCCTGACCAACGACCAGCTCGAAAAGGCGCTGGTGGTCAAGACCGAGTTCCTGGCGACGACCAGCCATGAAATCCGTACGCCCCTGAACGGCATTCTGGGCATGACCCAGGTCATGCTGGCCGATGCCGGTCTGCCCGACGAACAGCGCGAACGGGTCGAGGTGATGCACGGCGCAGGCCTGACCATGCGCGCGCTGGTCGACGATCTGCTCGATGTCGCCAAGATCGAGAATGGCCGCCTGACCCTGGAGGAGGCACCGTTCGACCTCGCCGCGACGATCCGCGATGCCTCCCGCCTGTTCGAGGGGGAGGCGGCGGCCAAGGCGATCGGCTTTACCCGCGACCTGTCCGATTGCCCCGCGATGGTGGTCGGCGACTCCGCGCGAATCCGGCAGATCGTCTTCAACCTGTTGTCCAACGCCCTGAAATTCACGAGCAAGGGTGCGGTCCGGCTGACCGTGACGCGCCTGGCAGACGGCGTTTCGGTCTGCGTCACCGATACCGGCATCGGCATTGCGCCCGAGAAGCTGGAGGAAATCTTCGAGGCGTTTCGCCAGGCGGATACCAGCACGACGCGGCAATATGGCGGCACCGGCCTGGGCCTTGCCATTTGTCGTCGGCTGGCCCGTGCGATGGGCGGCGACGTGACTGTCGACAGCGAGCCGGGGCGTGGATCATGCTTTACCCTGACGCTACCGCTCTCCGAGTTGCCGGTGGAGCCCGACGTCGCGCGGCCCACCGTCCTGATGGTCGATCGCAATCCGATCCGTCGTGCCATGTGGACCAAGCTGTGTGCGGACCATGCCGTCGTGACCTTTGCCGGGAATGTGGACGAAGCGGTGGCGCGGCTGGGCGAGGGCGGGGTCGCGCAGCTTTTGGTCGATGATGGCGCGATTCGGGACGATGACGTGGCTGCGGCGCTGCATACCTTGGCAGCAGCGGCGGCGGGCACGGCGGTGCCGCTATTCCTGCTGTGGCCCGCTGCCGATCCGCTGCCGGGGAACGATTTGCCACGCGGCGGATTGGTTCACGTTATCGCCAAACCGATCGCAGGGGCCGAGGTGATGAGCAAAATGTTCGACATCTCGCCGCAAAGCCCTGAATCGCCGCTTGTAACGCAAGCGGCATGATCGTTAGGGCGAAGCCATGACCTGCGCCTTGGATGCCATCCTGTCCGCGATGCAAAGAGGACGTCGATGAACGTCCTTTTTATCGAGGACGACCGTATGAACCGTCGGGTCGTGCGCGATATGCTGGACGTGGCGGGCGCCCAGATGGCCGAGGCCGAGAGCGCCGAACTCGGCCTCGAGATGATCGACCGCGACGATTATCACATGATCCTGATCGATCTGCGGATGCCCGGCATGGACGGCATCACCGCCATCCGCCACATTCGCGCGCGCAGCGATGGCAAGGCGGAGGTGCCGATCATCGTGGTGACCGCCGACAGCGGGGTCGACCTGCGCGAGCGCTGCATCACGGCGGGAGCCGACGACGTGATCGTCAAGCCCGTCGCGATGGATCAGCTGTTTGAATCGATGGGCCGTATCCTGGCGGGCGATCGCGGCGGCGCGATCATCGGCTGATCAGTCCGCGTCCGGCTTGGGGCGCAGTGCCTCGGCCAGCGACGCGGTGGCGCTGCCCCGTTTCGCAGGCACGGGCTGTGACGGATCGGGGGCCCAGCCGGTCAGGAAGACCAGGTTGAACTGTTCGGGCACACGGCCATCCGGGTCCGCCATGTCGGCAAAGGCCGAGGCCGCCGTCGCCAGCGCCTCGCGGGTGATCGGCCGCCGTTCGGCCAGCAGGTTGTTCGCCGCCATGCCGCGCAGATCGCCCAGCAACCGCCCGAAATCGCGGTAGCGCACGTCCAGCGTCTCGATATCCGCGACCGGCAGGGTAAACCCTGCGCGCATCAATAGATCGCCCGCCGAGCGCACATCGACCTGCGGATGCAGCCGCGCGACCGGCCTTTCGGCCTCCGCCACACGCAGCGCCGCACGAAGGCGGGGCAGCGAACCGCCGCCGACGAACGCGCCCAGGAACAGCCCGTCGGGACGCAGCACGCGGCGGATCAGCGTCAGCGCGCCGGGCAGATCGTCGATCTGGTCGAGCACGCCTGCGCTGACCACCAAGTCGAAGCTGCGATCCGCGAACGGCAGGCGGTCCTCGTCCCCCTGCACGCCATGTGCGTCGTGCGCAAAGGCAAAGCCCGGGTCCAGCCGCGCCACCCGTGCCCCAGGCGGCGGCAGGAAGGCACCGTCGAAACAGCCCAGGTCCAGGATATCGCGGAACGGCCGGGTCACCGCATCCAACCGCTCGGCAAGGCCGTCGAGCATGGCCGCGCGCAGGAAATCATGCTCGGCATAAGCGGGCTGGGCCCGGTCGCGGCGCAGGCGGCGCGCCTGTCGGTCGAAGATGCTGGGGTGGGTCACGGTCGCGCTTGTGCGCGCTTGTGCGATCGGGAACAAGGTGCAGCCGATGGGGGCAAGCATGAAATGGCCGGGATTCGCGATGGCGCGCGCCGGGGCGATCGTGGCGGGAATCGTGCGCTGGGCCCTGCCGCCGCGCTGCCCGGGCTGTGCCGAACCGGTCGAGGCCGATCATCGCTTTTGCGCGCAGTGCTGGGGGCAGTTGCGTTTCCTCGACGATGGCGGCTGTGCGCGGTGCGGCATTCCGCTGGGCGGCGATGCGGTCGGTGAACCGTGGTGCGGGCCCTGCATGGCCCGGCCGCCACGCCACGCGGGCATTTACGCGGCCGTCGCCTATGGTCCGATCGCCCGCGAATTGCCGATCCGGTTGAAGCATGGCGGGCGGATCGGCGTGGCCGAGACGATGGCCGGGCCGATGGCGCGGCGCTTGCCGCCGGGGGTGGACTTGCTGGTGCCCGTACCGCTGCATCGCTGGCGCTTGTGGCGGCGCGGTTTCAACCAGGCGGTTTTGCTGAGCGAGGGCGTCGCGCGGCGGACGGGGGTGCCGATGGCGCGCGGCGCGCTGGAGCGGGTGAAGGCGACTCCGCTGCTGCGCGGCCTGTCGCCGCGACAGCGCCGCGCCGCCGTGACCACCGCCTTTCGCGTCGCCCAGCCCGAACTGGTCAGGGGGCGGCACGTCGTGCTGGTCGATGACGTCTACACGACCGGCGCGACGGCGGGAGCGTGCGTGGCGGCCTTGCTGCGGGCGGGCGCGGCGTCGGTCGCGATCCTGTGCTGGGCGCGGGTCATCGAACGGTCCGACGATTGACAAGCGGGCCGACGCGCCACACCTGAGGGACATGGCAAAGGTCGAAATCTACACCAAGGCGTTCTGCCCCTATTGCACCCGGGCCAAGGCGCTGCTCGCTTCCAAGGGCGTCGAGCCCGAGGAATATGACATCACCATGGGCGGTCCCCAGCGCGCCGAAATGATCCAGCGCGCGAACGGGCGGACCACCGTGCCGCAGGTGTTCATCGACGGGCAGCATATCGGCGGTTCGGACGATCTGGCCGCACTCGACAAGCGGGGAGGGCTCGACCCGCTGCTGTCGGCATGACCGATATTGCGGTGCTGCAGATGACGGCGGGGATCGATCCCGCCGCCAATGCGGACGTTCTGGAACGTGCCATCGGCGAGGCGAAGGCGCGTGGGGCCGCGATGCTGTTCACGCCCGAAATGTCCGGGCTGATCGATCGCGACCGGACGCGCGCGGCGGCGCATCTCGTGGCCGAGGACCAGGACCCGGTGCTCGCCCGCGTTCGTGCATCGGCGGCGGCTCATGGCCTGTGGGTGCATCTGGGCTCGCTGGCCGTGCGCGAGGGCGACGGGCGGCTCGCCAATCGCGGCTATGTCATCGATGACAGCGGTGCGATCCGCGCGCGTTACGACAAGATGCACCTGTTCGACGTCGATCTGCCCAGCGGCGAAAGCTGGCGGGAGTCGGCATCCTATATGCCGGGCGCACAGGCCGTCGTCGTCGATACGCCGGTCGGGCGGCTGGGCCTTTCCATCTGCTATGACCTGCGTTTTCCAGCGCTGTTCGCCGCACTGACCGAGGCTGGGGCGACGATCCTGTCGGTGCCCGCCGCCTTTACCCGGCCGACCGGTGCGGCGCACTGGCATATCCTGCTGCGTGCCCGGGCGATCGAGGCTGGGGTGCATCTGGTCGCCGCCGCACAGACCGGCGAGCATCAGGATGGCCGCGCCACCTATGGCCATTCGCTGGTCGTGGGACCATGGGGCGAGGTGCTGCTCGACATGGGCGAGGCGGCCGGGTTGGGCGTCGCGACGGTCGACGCGGGCCAAGTGGCGGCGGTGCGTGAACGCCTGCCCGCCATTCGCCATCGCCGCGCCATTCCGCCGGTGGTGGTGGCATGATCGTCTTCGACCTGCGCTGCACGACCGGCCATGTGTTCGAGGCGTGGTTCGCCTCCTCCGCCGCCTACGTGGAACAGCGCGACGACGGGCAGGTGACCTGTCCGCTCTGCGGCGACCGCCAGATCGAAAAGGCCGTGATGGCCCCGCAGATCCCCGCCAAGAGCAACAGCAAACCCGACCTGCCCAACCCGCAGGCGGTGAAGGCGGTCATGGAGCAACTGGCGCAGGCCCAGGCCAAGATGCTGGAAAAGTCGACCTGGGTCGGCACCGCCTTTGCCGACAAAGCCCGCGCCATGCACGACGGCGATGCGCCCGTCGCGCCGATCCATGGTCAGGCGAGCCTGGCCGAGGCGAAGGCGCTGGTCGACGAAGGGGTGCCCGTCGCCCCGCTTCCCTTTCCGGTGGTGCCGCCCAAGCTCGCCAATTGAGGCCGCGAACCACTCTGGACCCCATGCCGCGTCCCGGTTATCACCGCCCACGCATGGGGCCCCGTAGCTCAGCAGGATAGAGCATCAGA
>NZ_BCTY01000080.1 GCF_001591005.1 Sphingomonas sanguinis NBRC 13937 | reverse complement strand
ACTCTTTGCCTCGCAGTTCCGTTCGACCTCCCTCGCCGAAAAGGTGGCGAAGACGTTGCAGAGGCACGGCGTGGCGGCCGACCGGATCGAACTCGAACTGACCGAGAACATCGCGGTCAGGAATACACGCGCCGTGGTGGAAACGCTGACCGCGTTGCGAGCATTGGGCGTCGGGATCGCACTCGACGATTTCGGTACCGGCTTTGCTTCGCTCAGCGTGCTGCGGGACTTTCCGATCACCAGGCTCAAGGTGGACCGCAGCTTCGTCGCCGACATCGCCGTGGGGTCTGATCAGTCCGCCGTGGTGGACAGCATCCTGACGTTGGGACGCGCCTTCGGCGTGGAAGTCATCGCCGAGGGGATCGAGACGATCGTGCAGGCCCGGTGGCTGCGCGCGAAGGGCTGCCACGAAGGGCAAGGATGGCACTATGGCTACCCGGTCCTCCCGACGGAGATTGAGGCCATCGTCTCGGCTGCAAAGGGTCACGCCGCACGCTGGTCGGCGTGATCCTCGTTGCTTGCAGGCAGCAGGAGGCACAAATTACGGCAATCCTACTGCCGTCTTGATCGGGGCGAACCACCGTCTTGACCAGCAAGGACCGGTCAACCGTCGGTTAGAACGGACCGATTTTCCTTCATGTCCAAAGCGCGAGCGAGGGCGCGTGCGTCATAGGGCTTGGCCAGCACGACGCAGTTTTCCTCCTTCGCCACCGCACCTGGGTCACCGGTCGCGAACACCACCAGCGCATCAGGCCGTAGCGCCCGCGCCTTGGCGGCCAGTTCCTGTCCCGAGGCACCAGGAAGATTGAGATCGGTGACCAGCACGTCGACCGGCGTCGTCTGAAGCGCCGTCAGCGCCTCCTCCGCACTGGCGGCCTCGACAACCACAAAACCCGCCTCCTCCAGCATTTCGCCCGTGTTCATCCGGATCAGGTCGTCGTCCTCGACGAGCAATGCGGTCCGTCGGATCGTCGCACTGGGGGCGATCGGAGCCGCGCACACGAAATCTGTCGCAGGAGCCGCGGGCGCCGGTGCGGACGCCTGTCGACGCTGCTGTTGGTTGGCCAGCACGTGGCGGAACTTCCGGGCAAGGGCATCGCGCGTATAGGGCTTCGATAGCAGCTCGACGCCCTTGTCGAGCCGACCGCCATGAACGATCGAGTTTTCGGTGTATCCGCTGGTGAACAGCACGGCGATGTTGGGCAGCCGCTCGCGCGCCTTGCGGGCCAGTTCGGGGCTCTTGAGCGTGCCGGGCATCACCACGTCGGTAAAGAGCATGTCGATCGCCACGCCGCTTTCGACCACCGCCAGTGCGCTGGTCGCATCGGGCGCCTTCAGGACGCGGTAGCCCAGATCGGTCAGCATCTCGACGACGGTCGTGCGCACTTCCTCGTCGTCCTCGACGACGAGGACCGTCTCCGTTCCGCCCGTGATCGGTCCCGTATCGACTAGGACCTCGACATCTTCCGATTCCGTGGCACGCGGCAGATACAGCCGGATCGTGGTGCCTTCGCCGACCTCAGAGTAGATCTTTACGTGACCGCCGGACTGCTTGACGAAGCCGTAGACCATGGAGAGGCCAAGCCCCGACCCCTTGCCCTCGGCCTTGGTCGAGAAGAAGGGCTCGAACACCTTGGCGACGATCTCGGGCGACATGCCCGAACCGGTGTCGGTCACCGCCAGCATGACGTACTGACCAGGCGTGACTTCTTCGTGCGCACGGGCATAGGCGTCGTCGAGATGGGCGTTGGCGAGCTCGATGGTCAGCTTGCCGCGCCCCTCCATCGCGTCGCGCGCATTGATGGCAAGGTTGAGCAGCGCATTCTCGATCTGGTTGGGATCGATGAAGGTGTTCCAAAGACCGCCGGAGAAGACAGTCTCGACCTCGATCGCCTCGCCGATCGCGCGGCGCAGGATGTCGTCCATTCCCTGCACGAAGCGGGTGACGTTCACGACCTTCGGCTCGAGCGCCTGACGGCGCCCGAAGGCGAGAAGCTGGGCGGCCAGTTTAGCGCCGCGCGATACGCCTGCCATGGCGTTCGTCACACGCCGCTCGGCACGCTCGTTGCCCGCGACGTCCCGGGCCAGCAGTTGCAGATTGCCGCCAACCACCTGCAGCAGATTGTTGAAGTCGTGCGCAACGCCGCCCGTCAGCTTGCCGACCGTCTCCATCTTCTGCGCCTGTGCCAGCTTGGCTTCGGCCTGACGCCGTTCGCCGATCTCGGCGATGACGCGGCTTTCCAGCGTCTCGTTCAGCTGACGCAGCTGGTCCTCGGCACGTTCGCGGTGGCGCACCTGGCGTGACAGGTTATCCGCGTGTTCACGCAGCGCCATTTCGGCCGCGCGCTGATGCGAGATGTCGGTGTGAACACCGACCCATTCGGTGATTTCGCCCGCGTCGTTCAGGATAGGGAGCGCACGAATGGCAAAGGTCCGCCATTCGCCGTCATGGCGACGGACGCGGTGTTCATGGACGAACATGCTGCGCGAGGCGACCGACTCGTTCCAGGCCATAACGCTGCCAGCAGCATCGTCGGGGTGGACCGCCGAGGACCAGCCGAAGCCTTGATATTCGGCGATGCTCTGGCCGGTGAGCGCAGCCCAGCCTGGCTGTTCCCCGAGCATCCGCCCATCCGCGCTGTTGGTCCACAGGACGCCGTGCACTGCCTCCATAGCGGTACGGAAACGGCTGTTGCTCGCCTTGATCTGCGCTTCCCGTTCGGCTCGTTCTCCGACGTCGATGCCCAGGATGTAGACGCCGTGTGTGATGCCATCATCGTCGACATGGGGCACGTAGCGGATCTCGGTCTGGCGGGGGCCTAGCTCGCGATGCTGGAGCACCGTCTCCGCCACGATTGAAGCCCCTGCGAGCGAGGCATCGAGGTCTGCACGACGATTGCCATAGGCGACGTCGCCGATCACGTCTCGCACATGCCTGCCGACCATGGCGTCGGGCGCTATGCCGAACCAGGTCTGATAGTCGGCATTGGCGAAGCGGTAGACATGATCCCGATCGACATAGGAAACGAGCATCGGCACGGCGTCAGTAATCCGACGCAGTTCCGCCTCGCTGGCCGCGACCTTCCGCTCGGCTGCGACGCGCGCGCTGTTGTCGATGATCGTGCACAAGACGCCACCCGGCTGGCCATCTGCATCGTAGACGGGCGTGTAGAACAGGCCGAGGAACAAAGTCTGTGGGCCATCGGAGCGCTGAAAGACGATGGGCTGGTCGAGATGGGACTGAGCTTCACCCTTCAGGACGGCAGCAAGCACCGGACCATTCCAGTCCCAGACCTCCGGAAATGCCTCGGCGACCGGCATCCCGAGCGCCAGCGGATGCCGGTCGCCTGCGATTTCCCGATATGCGTCATTGTAGAACATGACGTGGTCGGGGCCCCACATGAGCACCTTGGCGACGGGTGAATTGACCAGATTGGAGATCGTCGCACGCATCTCGTGCGACCATCCTTGCGGTGTCCCGAGTGAAGTTCGGCTCCAATCCCGATTGCGAATGAGTGCGCCACATTCCCCACCAGAGGCGGGCCAGTCCTGAAGCATCGGCCGGGCCACCACGCCCTGTCCGTCACGCAGGGCACGCAGGCCCGCCCGGACGACTTCACTGACATTGGCATAGTCGCCCGTGGCGATGCTGTCCGCAATGAAGCTCTTCAGCTCAGGGGTCAGCGAAACATTGCAGGAAAGTCGGGAGGTCATGCCTCGCACTGCGCGTACGTCACATTCGTGTCAATAGATGGCACAGGCCCTTGAAATAAGGGCAATCAATCTTCGCGAACGGGCGCGTCGCCTGCTGGCCTATCCGCTTTGGCACATCCCGATCTTGTGGAAGGCATCCTTGAGATCTCGCTCGCGAAGCGGCTTGCTCAGGATGATTCCGGGAGGGTCGCAAGGTTTACATTCGCCGGGAGTCGCGCTGATGAAGATGACCGGTAGGGTGCCCAGCCGTTCATGGATCTGGGCCACCGCCATGGGGCCGGTACCCTCGACCAGCTTCACGTCGGAGGTTATCAATTCCGGGCGATGTGCCATCGCCGCCGCCACCGCATCCTGTTCGGTAACGGCGAAATCGAACGACGTCGCACCTTCCTCCTCGAGCATCACCTGGATGCTCATGGCGATGAATGGTTCATCCTCGATAATCAGTACATGACACATGATCCGGCTCCCGACCCGACCAATTCATAACGCTTGCCAAGGTCGATCCGGTTCCTGTCGATCACGCATATGTTGCTGATGCAGCTTGGAAACGCTTGGTGATGATCGGGAACATAATGTCCCTCTGAACGATCAGTCGGCCCACGAAATGGCGAATATTCCCATTTCGCAATGGCTCCAGCCAGGTTCCTTCAGGCCAGTATGGGCGACGTTCGTTTTGGGTGCGGCCAATGTAGAGGTGACACGAGTGAGCGAAGACTGCCCGGCTTATTTCGAACGACGCACCAATGAGGAATTGACCTTGGCCAAGTCGGTCGACGACCTGACCCTGAAGGCGCGGCATTTGAACAGGGCCGCTTATTTCGCCGCAGCTGGGGAACGGGCGCGCGACACGGTAGAGACATCCGGCTGAGAAAGGTGACCGGACGGTTGGACCAGCTCATGTTCGCTTCGAAATTCCGTTGATCCGGCCCCAGCTGAAGCCGTTCATCCAACTCATGCGCAGCATGAGTTCGGCATGGGTGATCGGGCAATCGACCGCCGAGCCCAGAGGTGCGACACCCGCCCTCCGTCCAGCATCGAATGCCTCGTTCATCGCGACCAGCCACCAGTACATCGTGGGCAAATGACCCGCGGCCCTGACCATGGCCATCAATCAGATTATAAGATTGGCTACGTGTCGAGATAAACCGCATTGCCGAGCCATGCCTCCCGGTCGCCACGGGTTAATGCCCCGATCCGTAACATTTTTTTCGATTGCGGCGCCGCCGTCGCCGCTAATAAGGATCGCGATAACAATCATGCGATGCCAGCAGCGGAACCGTCCTTGAATACGATGACCAGAGAGGAACTCGAGGCGGAGGTCGCGCACCTGCGCGCGGCACTGGCGCAAGCGGAGATCCGGGCTGACCGGTTCGGCCAACGACAGACGGAACAGGAACATCGGCACCTGACCGACCTGACGGTAAGCCGCAGGCAGACCATCGAGGCCAATGGGCGAACCATCGCGGCGCAAGAACGCGAACAGGCTGCGGCGAAAACCCATCGGCGACACATTGCGGATGCCTTGGCGGACCTGAGCGATTCTCGGGAACTGGTCGCCATGCTCAGGGAAAGCCAGATCGCGCTCGCTGCCAGCGAGGCCAGACAGCGCGCGATTTTCGAAAACGCCACCGACATTGCAATGATCGTCACCGATCCGTCAGGCATCATCACCGACTGGAATCCAGGCGCACAGACCGTGCTCGGCTGGACTGCCGAGGAAATGGTGGGCCAGGATGCAGAACGGTTCTTCACGCCGGAAGACCGCGAAAGCGATCGTATCGAATACGAGATGTCCGGCGCCCTCCGGAACGGTCGTGCCACCGACGAGCGATGGCATCTGCGCAAGGACGGCGAGCGATTCTGGGCCTCGGGCGAGATGCTGCCATTGTTCGATGCGGATGATCGACATCTCGGCTTCGTCAAAATGCTGCGTGACCGGACGCACGAGCATCTGAGCGGCGTCGCCCTCCGGCATGCGCAGGAGCGATTTCAGACGATCATCGACACGATCGATGCCGCCTTTGCCATCGTCGAGGTCAAGTTCGACGCTGACGACAGACCGATCGACTATCGCTTCCTCGAAGCGAACCCTGCATTCGCCGAGCAGTCGGGTGTCGATCTTCGCGGCAAGTGGGTCACCGAGTTCGCACCTGACTTGGAGCGTTTCTGGTTCGAGACCTATGGCCATGTCGCGAGGACGGGCGAGCCGACCAACTTCGAGAACTATGCCGAGGCGTTCGGACGCTGGTTCGACGTACGTACTGTTCGCGTCGGTGACCCTGCCGATCGACAGATCGCTATCCTGTTCAACGACGTCACTGCACGTCGCGAAGCACAGGAAAAGCTGAGGGAAAGCGAGGCCATTGCACGACAGAATGTCGAGCGCGTGCAGCTTGCGCTCGCTGCGGGTGCCATCATCGGTACTTGGCACTGGGATGTTCCTGGTGATCGCTTCACGATCGACGAGGCGTTCGCCCATACCTTCGGACTGGATCCCGCATTGGGTCGCGAGGGCATCCCGCTCGAGCAGATCGTCGCTACCGTTCACCCGGACGACCAAGCTGGCCTCGCGGAAGCGATCGGAGCCGTCATTGCCCGCGGCGGCCCCTATGCGCACCAGTACCGCGTGCGTCGAACCGATGGCCGCTATTACTGGATCGAGGCGAATGGCCGCGTCGATATGGGCCCAGATGGCACTGCACAGAGCTTCCCTGGCGTACTGATCGACGTCGAGGAACGCCGTGCGGTGGAAGCCGACCGCGACCGTGCGACCGCAGCCCTTCGCACGCTTACCGAAACACTCGAGCAGCGGGTCGCCGACCGGACGGCCGAGCTGATGGAGGCGGAAGAACGTCTGCGTCAAAGTCAGAAGATGGAGGCGATCGGCCAGCTCACCGGGGGAGTGGCGCACGACTTCAACAACCTGCTGACGGTCATCCGCGGCTCGGTCGACCTGCTGCGGCGGGACAATGTCGCACCGGAGAAGCGCCAGCGCTATCTCGATGCGATCGGCGACACCGCCGATCGCGCGGCCAAGCTGACCGGCCAGCTTCTCGCCTTCGCCCGTCGGCAGACGCTGGAGCCGGAAGTGTTCGAGGTCGGGCAGCGGCTCGATGCCATCACCGACATGCTCGACAGCATCACGGGCAGCCGTGTGCTCGTCCGATTCGAGGTCCCGAACGGCATATGCCGCGTGCGCGCAGACGTCAGCCAGTTCGAGACGGCCTTGGTCAACCTCGCCGTCAACGCACGCGATGCGATGAATGGCGAGGGCACGGTAACGATCCGCCTGCGATGCGATGCGCAGATGCCGTCGATACGCGGGCATGGCCCCGGGACGGGCCACTTCGTCGCCATATCGCTCACCGATACTGGCACCGGCATCTCACCCGAGGATCTGGAGCGCATCTTCGAGCCCTTCTTCACCACCAAGGACGTGGGCAAGGGCACTGGTCTGGGCCTCAGCCAGGTCTTCGGCTTTGCCAAGCAGTCAGGCGGCGACGTCGACGTCTCGAGCGTGGTCGGAGAGGGTGCGACATTCACCCTCTATCTTCCACAGGCCGATCCGGCGATTGTCGCAGAAGGGCGGCCCGCCGATCAGCAGGATAACATCGACGGAGGGGGCCGCTGCGTGCTCGTGGTCGAAGACAATATCGGCGTCGGCCAGTTCGCGACCCAGCTGCTCGAGGACATGGGCTATCAGACTGCGTGGGTAACCAGCGCGGAGGAGGCCCTCGAACGGTTGGGTTCCGATGGCGACGGCTTCGACATCGTGTTCTCGGACGTCGTGATGCCCGGCATGGGCGGTGTCGAGCTGGCCAAGCGGCTTATGCGGGATCTGCCTGACATGCCTGTCGTGCTCGCCAGCGGCTATAGCCATGTCCTTGCGCAGGAAGGTGTCGAAGGCATCGATCTGCTCCGCAAGCCCTATTCCGCCGGCCAGCTGTCGGTCGCGCTGCAACGTCGTATCGCACGATCTGGCGAACGCCGACACTGACACTTGCCGAATGATGGGGTGTTCACAAATTCGACCTCTGCCGGGCGGAGCCGCCCATTAAGCCGAAAGGTGGTCGATCACGCCCAGTACATGGCGTGGGTCGAACGGCTTTCCCACGAACACCGCCCGGTCGGGTAGGTCGGCTGCAGATGGATTAGCCATGCCCGAAACGACGATGAGGATCGTTGGCGGATAGCGGTCGCGGACGAAGTGGGCGAGTTTCACGCCGTCCATGGATCCTGGCATCTGCACATCGGTCAGCACGATACGAATGGACGCGTTCGCAGCGAGCACCTCGATCGCCTCGTCCGCGTCCTCGGCTTCGAACACCTTGAAGCCTCGGTCTTCGAAAAAGTCCACAAGGTCGTAGCGGACGAAAGGCTCGTCCTCGACGATGAGGATGCTGCGTGGGGGAATGGCCTGTCCCATGTCAGTCGTCGATCAGTTGGCCGGTGTCGCCGAGTGGCGCATCGATCCGGAACACGACGCCTTCGACTGGGAAATCCAGTAACGTCCTGCCTCTGAAATAGGCCCCGAGCGAGCGCTCAATCATACGCGAGCCGAAGCCGCGCTGCGTCGGTTGCACGACCGGCGGCCCATCCCGTTCCTGCCAGATCAGATGGAAGCAGGACGCTCCGTTGTTGCCATTCACCTGCCATCGCAGCGCTACCGATCCCGTGTCGTTGCTGAGCGCGCCATACTTGGTCGCGTTGGTCGCCAATTCATGGAGAGCCAGGGTCAACGCCAGAGCGACCTGCGAGTTCAATCGGATGCGCGGGCCTTCGATCGTGATCCTGTCCTTCATGCCAGACACGGCCGACATGCCGGCATCGACGACGTCGTGAAGCTCAGCCGGTTGCCACGCGGTGGTGGTCAAAACGTCGGTAGCCCGCCCGAGCGATGCAAGCCTCGAGGAAAAGGCAGCTGATGCGTCCTCGACGCTATGCGTTCCGCGCAGCGTCTGATTGGCAATGGACTGGACCAGGGTCAGCACGTTCTTGAGACGGTGGCTCAATTCGCCGTTTAGAAGCCGCTGCTGTTCGCGTGATTCGTGCAATGCGGTATGGTCGCGCGACACCGACAGGACGCGAGCAGGCTGACCATCGGGGCCGGGAATGGGCGAGACGGATACCGACCACCATTTCGGAATGCCGATATAGGTGTCGGCTGCGGCCTCGAAATGCGACGAGCGTCCTTCGGCCGCCGCCTGCAGCGCTGCGCGGGCCTGGACCGAGCCGCCGTCCTTGAGGAAATCAGGCCAGGGGCAACCACGTACGGCATTGAAGTCGCTGATGTCCATCACCTTCATGCCGCCTTCGCTCATGAAGGTCAGGTTGCCGTCCAGATCCAGGACCTTGATGCAGTCAGTCGACGCCGCAAGGACGCTGGACAGGAAGGCCTCGCGTTCCGCTGACGAACGCTCCCGCTCGACCAACTCTGCATTGAGGGAGACCGACCGACGCATGGATTCGCGCAGCTCGCCGGCAAGCATGACCATGCCCGTCAGGATCACGACGAAGAGGCCTGCCGCCACCCACTGCGGTTCCGGCAACCAATAGTCGTTGGAGGCGCTTCCGATCGAAAGGGCACCGGCAAGCGTAGACAGCGCGGCGGCAAACAACCCGGCCCCCTGTCCGAACACTAGCGCAACGCCGATCGCCGCAGGAATGAACAGCAGCCATGGAAGTTCGTCGGGCACGAAAAGGATGCGTGCCGTGGCCACCAGCGCTATCGCCAAGGCGGCCAAGGCGTATCGCGTGACACCCGGCAAAGGCCGATCGAAGGACCAGATGACGATCCGGTCGAAAATGCTGCTCGGTCGTGTTCTGATCATTCCGCCATCCGAAAGCGGACCTCGCCCCCCGGCCTGTCCCTGCGTCTTCGCTAATCTAGATCACTGCATATGACCACAATTAACACCACCGCTTGGAAATTTTCGCTACTTTAAGAATGTTTCCTGCGATGAAGCGTTTACGGGTCTTCATCCTATCATGAAGTCGGCGCAAGCCTGCTTCAAACGATGGGTCGGGGGCTTATGGCAAGCGGTCGAAGTTATCGCTCGCGTTTTCTCGTCATTCTGCGAGATTTGACAGGGGCAGTCCGCAGCGGACTCGCTCAAATAGACGGTCGTCTATTACGCTTCGCGCTAGAAGATGGACCGTTCGCCGCCAGTCGGTTTCCCTCCCCAATCGAGGACGCTGCACAGTATCTATATTCGGCAATAATGAGCGAACGTGCTGCTTGACCTTCATAGCACGAGAGGGCTGGTGCGCTCGAAAGGACCAATTGCTGGGGTCCGCCCTATGTCA
>NZ_BCTY01000079.1 GCF_001591005.1 Sphingomonas sanguinis NBRC 13937 | reverse complement strand
GACGCGCGATGCGCGCCACCTCCCCTTCCAGGGGAGGAATAGCTTAAGGAACCACCAACCGCGCGATCAGACCAGGCGCATTATCGCCCAGCTCGAATCGCCCGCCATGCAGCCGCGCCACCGCCTCGATCAGGGCCATGCCCAGCCCCGCCCCCGGCGTCGTGCGCGCCGTGTCGAGTCGGCCGAACCGCTTCAGCGCCTGGGCGCGGTCCGCCTCCGCGATACCCGGGCCATGATCCTCGACCTGAAAGACGATGCCCTCCGCTCCGTCACTCAGCCGAAGGGTCACCTGCCCGCCCGAGGCACCATGCTTCAGCGCGTTGTCAATCAGGTTGGACAGCGCCTGACTCATCAGTTCGCGGTGCAACGGCAAGGGTGCGGGCCGCGCCTCGACCTCGATCAGGAAGCGAAGCCCCGCATCCTCGGCGACCGGCGCATAGAGTTCGCCAATCTCCTCGACCAGTTCGACCGGCGAGGCCAGGGTGAAGCGGTCGCGCGTCACCGACTCGGACCGGCTGATCTCGATCACCATGGTCAGCATGCGCATGATCAGGTCGGTTTCGACCAGCAACCCGCCCAGCGCCGCCTCGCGCTGCGCGGGGTCGGCGATCAGCACCGCCTGCTCGGTCTTGGTACGCAGCCGGGCGAGCGGCGAGCGCAGGTCGTGCGCCAGGCTGTCGGTGACGACGCGCAGTTCGGACATCAACTGTTCGATCTTGCCCAGCATCGCGTTCAGTCGCTCGGCCAACCGGTCGAAGGCGTCGCCTTCGTCATCGCCCGCGCGCACCTGCGACACGCGCCGCGTCAGGTCGCCCTCTCCCGCCGCGTCGATCACCGCAACGATGGTGTTCAGCCGCCCCGCGACATAGCGCGCCAGCACCAGCCCGGTGCCGACCCCGAGCATCAGCGACAGGAACACCGCCAGCGCCAGCGCCCGCTCGATCGCGACCTGCTGCGCCTCGATCAGGTCGAGCGGCCGCCCGACCAGCAACCAGTCGCCACCGATGGGGTGAAGCGTATAGCCCGCCTCGCGCGAGGCCCATACGCCGTCGCGGCCCAGCACCGCGACCCGGAACGGCGTATCGGCCAGCGGCACCGCCAGATGACGCGGCGCATAGCCCGCCACCCGGTGCCCCTGCGGATCGAAGATGGCCAGCACCAGCGACACGTCACCGGGCTCGCGCGCTTCCTTGATCGCATCGGCCAGCGCAGGCAGCGCTCCCGTGCGCCACACGGCCCGCAGCGCATCGGCCTGTTCGACGATCTCGCGGTGGAGCGCCGCCACCGCGTCCGCACTGGTCTGCTTCCAGATGAAGCCGACCAGTGCCAGATTGGACACCAGCGCCAGCGCGATCGACAGCAGCGCGATCCGCGCCGAGATCGTCAGGCGGAGCTTCACCCTTCGACGGCCAGCCTGTAACCCGCGCCGCGCACGGTATGCAGGATCGGCGTGCCGAACCCTTCCTCCAGCTTGCGCCGCAGCCGCCCGATATGGACGTCGACCACGTTGGAGCCCGGGTCGAAATGGTAATTCCAGATCTTCTCCAGCATCATCGTGCGCGTGACGACTTGGCCCGCATGGCGCGCCAGGAATTCCAGCAGGTTGAACTCACGCGCGCCGACCGGGATGATCTTGCCCGCCCGCGTCACGGTGCGCGCCAGCAGGTCGATCTCCAGGTCACCGACCGACAGCTTGGTGCGGGTCGGCTCGGATGCCGCCCGGTCGGAACGGCGGACCAGTGCCTCGATCCGCGCCGACAGTTCGGCGAAGGAGAAGGGCTTGCACAGATAATCGTCCGCGCCCGCCTTCAACCCATCGACCCGGTCATCGACCGTAGCCAGCGCCGACAGGACGAGGACCGGCGTCGAGATGCCCGCCGCCCGGATCGCGCTGACCATCGCCAGCCCGTCGAGACGCGGCAGCATCCGGTCGGCGATGATCAGGTCGAATATGCCCTCGCTCGCCAGGAACAGGCCGTCGCGACCGTCCCCGCATTGTTCCACGGCATAACCCGCCTCGGCCAGGCCCTTGGCGACATAGGCGGCGGTGGAGGCGTCATCTTCGACGATCAGGATCTTGCGGCTCATCGGCTCGTCTGCTCCGGCATAGGGCGACTTTCACAGTGTCTGCGTCGGTCCAAAGGGCTCCACGTCCGGCCCCCGACCGTCACGAAAAGGCCGGCGGAAAGCGCGCTCTCCGCCGGCCCCGACGGCACCCCCGGGAGTGTCGGGCGCCGAGCTCTTTGAACTCTGTGGGCCAAGAGCTACCCCCGGACGGGCTACCTCGGGGTGACCATAATGTGACAAATACGTCATGCGTCCTGCAATATCGCCCAACATCCCGTTTCATCCGACGACCCGTTTCATAACCAACGGACTTTTCAGCAGATTCTCAAGATTTTCTGGACGATTTGGGCTATGGTGGGTCGATCATGATGGCTGCTCCCTTTCTTGTTCCAGCGCCGTTCGATGAAGAACGCCGCCTCGCCACCCTGCAGGCCCACGCCCTGCTCGACAGCGAACCGGAGGCGGAGTTCGACGCGCTCGTCTCGCTCGCGGCCGATATGCTGGGCTGTCCGGTCGCGGCGCTGACCCTGGCCGATCGCGACCGTTTCTGGATCAAGTCGGGCGTCGGCCCCTTGCCCAGCCAGATGCCGCGCGAGGTCGCCTTTTGCGACAAGACCATCCAGTCGCCCGACCTGATGATGGTCCCCGACCTGACCGAGGACCCACGCTTCGCCGTCAATCCCTTCGTCACCGGCGATGCGCATACCCGCTTCTATGCCGGTATGCCGATCCGCGTGCCCGACCTGGACGGCGCGCCCCAGGCGATCGGTTCGCTGTGCGTCATGGATGCCATGCCGCGTTCGCTGAGCCCGGCGGGAGAGCAGACGCTGCGCCACCTCGCCCGGCTGGCCGAGGCGCTAATCGCCGCACGCGCCATCGCCCGGCGCGCCAATGCCATGGCGGAGCTGAGCGAGCGTCAGGCGGAGGATCTGCGCGCCAAGGACCGGACGGTGCGCAAGGTCGAGCGACTGGCCATGATCGGATCGTGGCACACCATCCTGGGGACCGGACAGGCGAGCTGGTCGGACGGCGTCTATCGCATCCACGAATTGCCGCCGGGCCGGAGCTTCACGGTCGAACAGGGCCTGTCCTATTATCCGCCCGAGGCGCGGGCCGTCCTGCGCGCGACGATCGATCATACGGTGCGCACCGGCGACCCGTTCGACATCGAACTGGATTTCGTGACCGCGCTCGGCCGTCAGCGTCGCGTCCGGGTGATGGGCGAGCGCGAGATGCTGGACGGCAAGCCGCACGGGCTGGTCGGACTGTTCCAGGACGTGACCGAGCGCCATGCGCTGGAAACCCAGCTGCGCCGCAACGCAGAAACCGATGCGCTGACCGCGCTGTCGAATCGCGCCGCCTATGACCGCGCGCTGGAGGCGGCGATCGCCCGGTCGATCGAGGATGCGGCGCCGCTCGGCCTGGTGCTGATCGATCTCGACGGGTTCAAGCTGATCAACGACACGATGGGGCATCTGGCGGGGGACGAGGTGCTGCGCATCGTCGGCGACCGGCTGCGCGCCGATTGGCTGAAGGACAGCTTCGTCGCGCGGCTGGGCGGGGACGAATTCGGGGTGA
This sequence comes from Sphingomonas sanguinis NBRC 13937, assembly GCF_001591005.1. Classification (GTDB taxonomy): domain Bacteria; phylum Pseudomonadota; class Alphaproteobacteria; order Sphingomonadales; family Sphingomonadaceae; genus Sphingomonas; species Sphingomonas sanguinis. Next base: position 6,601 of record NZ_BCTY01000079.1, on the reverse strand, counting down.
TCGTCCACGATCCCGCCCTGCTCGCCGAACCCGAGTCGCTGCGGGCCCGGATCGAGGCGCTGCTGGCGATCTCGGTCACCATCGACGGGCTGACGATGAGTTGCGCGGGCACCGTCTGCGTCACCCTGCGCCCCCCGGAAAGCGGGACGGTGCGCGATTTCATGCATCATGCCGACAGCCGACTCTACGCCGCCAAGCGCGACCGGGTCGGCGAGCGCCGACGTGGCGACCGGCGACAGGCGGGATAGCGGCGACCGGGGGCTGGATCGTCATCCGGTATTCACCCCCGCCACCCTATCGCGATCCCTCCCAAGGAGATCGCCAGCATGAAGACTTTCGCCATCTTCGCCCACGGTGCTGCGGCCGTCATTCTACCGACCGCCATGCCCGCCACCGCCGCGACCATCGCCAACCCCGCCTCGACCTTCTGCGCGACGATGGGCGGCCGATCCGTTTCGGCTAAGCTGGCCGATGGCGGGGCAATCGGCCTGTGCTATCTGCCCGGCAAGAAGATCGTCGAGGAATGGACGCTGTTCCGCATGTTCGACGGCAAAAAGCCCGCGCCCCGGAACAATCCGTTCCGCTGATGCCCTCACGGGCACCGGCCCTTCCCTCCGGCCCATACCGCCCCATATAGCGGGTCCATGTCTTCGCGCGCCCGCGTCCTTGTCCTGAACTCCGCGCTCGGCCCCCTCGACTATCGTGTGCCGCACGGGATGACGGTCGAGCCGGGGTCGATCGTCGTCGCGCCGCTCGGTCCCCGCCAGCTGCTCGGCGTGGTGTGGGAGCCGGAGCGGATGCCCTCGGACGCCGAGGTCGGCGACAATCGCCTGCGCCCCCTGCTGGGCGTGGCCGATGCGCCGCCCTTGCCCGATGCGCTGCGGCGGCTGATCGAGTGGACGGCCGACTATTATCTCGCCCCGCCCGCCGCGGTGGTGCGGATGGCGCTATCCTCTACCTCCGCGCTGGAGGGCGCGCGGACCGTCACCGAGTATCGCGTGACCGGCCATATCCCCGACCGCCTTACCCCACAGCGGGCGCAGGCGCTGGAGCGGATCGGCGACCGCCAGGGCCTGATCCGCGAACTGGCGACGATGGCGGACGTCTCCGACGCGGTGATCCGGGGGCTCGTGAAGAACGGCGCGATCGAGGGCGTCGAGGTCGATATCGACAGCCCCTTCCCCCTACCCGACCCCGACCATCACCGCCCGGCCCTGTCCGAGGACCAGCGCGCGGCGGCGGACATATTGGTCGCGGGCGTCACCTCGCACAGTTTCCAACCGGTGCTGCTCGATGGCGTGACCGGATCGGGCAAGACCGAAGTCTATTTCGAGGCGGTGGCACAGGCGATCGCCGAGGGGCGACAGGTGCTGGTCCTGCTCCCCGAAATCGCGCTGACCGAGCCGTTTCTCAAGCGGTTCCACGACCGTTTCGGCTGTGAGCCGGTGGCGTGGCATTCGGGCCTGCGCTCGTCGCAGCGACGCCGCGCCTGGCGGGCCATTGCCAGCGGCCAGGGGCTGGTGACGGTCGGCGCGCGCTCGGCGCTGTTCCTGCCCTATCGCAATCTCGGCCTGATCGTCGTCGACGAGGCGCATGAGACCAGCTTCAAGCAGGAAGACGGCGTTCATTATCATGCCCGCGACGTCGCGGTGATGCGCGGCAAGTTCGAGCCGTGCCCCGTCATTCTCGCGTCGGCCACCCCCGCCATCGAGACGCGGCAGCAGGTCGCGCTGGGCCGCTATACCGAGGTGAAGCTGCCCGGCCGCTTCGGGCCCGCACAGATGCCGACGATCGAGGCGATCGACCTGATCCAGAACCCGCCCGAGCGCGGCCGCTGGATCGCGCCCAAGCTGGTCGCGGCCATGAAGGAGGTGCTGGAGAAGCGCGAACAGTCGCTGCTCTATCTCAACCGGCGCGGCTATGCCCCGCTGACCCTGTGCCGGACCTGTGGGCATCGATTTCAATGCCCCAACTGCACCGCCTGGATGGTCGAACACCGGTTGGTGCGGCGGCTGGCCTGTCACCATTGCGGCCATGTCCTGCCGACGCCGCGCGCCTGCCCGGAATGCGACGGCGAGGACACGCTGGTCGCCTGCGGTCCCGGCGTCGAGCGGATCGCGGACGAGGCGACGGCGCTGTTTCCCGAAGCGAAGATCGCTGTCGTCACCTCCGACACCATCTGGTCCCCCGCCAAGGCGGCGGAGTTCGTCGGGCGGATGGAGGCAGGCGATATCGATATCGTCGTTGGTACCCAGTTGATCACCAAGGGCTATCACTTCCCCAACCTGACCCTGGTCGGGGTGATCGACGCCGACCTCGGGCTGGACGGCGGCGACCTGCGCGCGGCGGAACGGACCTTCCAGCAGATCCGGCAGGTGTCGGGGCGCGCCGGGCGCGGGGCCAAGCCGGGCCATGTCTTCATCCAGACCCACAGTCCCAAGGCTCAGGTGATGCAGGCGCTGGTAACGGGCGATGCAGAGGCCTTCTACACCGCCGAGACCGAGGCGCGCCGCGATGCGGATGCGCCGCCCTTTGGCCGCTATGCCGCGATCATCGTCTCCTCGGAAGATCAGGGCGCGGCCCAGTCCACCGCCAACGCCATCGCCCGTGCCGCGCCCAAGGTGGACGGCATGCACGTGTTCGGCCCCGCGCCCGCGCCGCTGGCGATACTGCGCGGGCGGCATCGTTATCGGCTGCTGGTCCATGCCCGGCGGGCGCTGGCAGTACAGGATGTGATTCGTGAATGGCTTGGTGGACTGGAATGGTCGGCCAAGGTGCGCGTCGCGGTGGATGTGGACCCGTATAGCTTCTTGTAGGCATCACCGATCACCGCCAAGGACGCCCCCCTTCTTCTCCCCTCCCGCAGGCGGGAGGGGTCGGGGGAGGGTATGGTGTCTCACCGAGTCCATCACTCGCGGCTTTCCCTCCCCCATCCCCTCCCGCCTGCGGGAGGGGCGTGCTTGGGGCTAAGCGTTTCCCTTGGCGTTCGACTGCGCTCAGGCTGAACGGCGGTCGGGATAAGCCAGCTCTCCCATGCTCCGTTCAGCCTGAGCGCAGTCGAAGGCCACGCCCCCACGCCAACCCCACAAACCAAAACGGCCGCAGCTTTCGCCACGACCGTTTCAAAACCCAGGCAAGGAAAAGCCTTACCCCGCATGCTCCGCCAGCACGGTCAGGCCCTTCGACCCCACCTCGGCAAAGCCACCGCGGATCTGGATCGCTTCCGGCTCGCCCTTGTCGGTGCGGTAGACCTGGATCGCTCCGTCGCGGATGGTCGACATGAAGGGCGCATGGCCCTCCAGCACGCCGAAATCGCCCTCGGTGCCGGGGACGACCACCATATGCACCTCCTCCGAGCGGAGGAGCTTTTCGGGGGTCACGAGTTCGAAGTGCAGCATGTCAGGGTCTCGTTTCAATCGCGCGGTCGAACGCGGCGATGGCCGCGTCGAACTTGTCCCGGCAACCAGGATTGCAGAAGCCGACCACCGCGCCGCGATAGACCGTCAACCCATCGTCGCTGATCGGCTTACCCGACCAGGGACAGACATCGTTGACCGCGTCCTCGCGGCGCGGCGCGGACATCAGGCGTCCTGCGCCATCTTCTCGGCCTTGGCGACGGCTTCGTCGATGCCGCCGACCATGTAGAAGGCCGCTTCCGGCAGATGGTCATATTCACCGTCAACCACCGCCTTGAACGAACGGATCGTGTCTTCGATCTGGACGAACTTGCCCGAGATGCCGGTGAAGACTTCCGCGACGTGGAAGGGCTGCGACAGGAAGCGCTGGATCTTGCGGGCGCGCTGGACGGTCAGCTTGTCCTCTTCGGACAGCTCGTCCATGCCCAGGATCGCGATGATGTCCTGCAGCGCCTTGTAGCGCTGGAGCAGCGACTGGACCGCACGGGCCGTCTCATAATGCTCCTGGCCGACGATGCGCGGTTCCAGCACGCGGCTGGTCGAGTCGAGCGGATCGACGGCCGGGTAGATGCCCAGCTCCGAGATGGCGCGGTTGAGCACGGTCGTCGCGTCCAAGTGGGCGAACGAGGTGGCCGGCGCCGGATCGGTCAAGTCGTCGGCGGGCACGTACACGGCCTGCACCGAAGTGATCGAACCCTTGTTCGTCGAGGTGATGCGCTCCTGCAGCGCGCCCATATCGGTCGACAGGGTCGGCTGATAGCCCACGGCCGACGGAATGCGGCCCAGCAGCGCCGACACTTCCGCGCCCGCCTGGGTGAAGCGGAAGATGTTGTCGACGAAGAACAGCACGTCCTGGCCTTCCTGGTCGCGGAAATATTCCGCGATGGTCAGACCCGACAGCGCGACGCGGGCGCGGGCGCCCGGCGGCTCGTTCATCTGGCCATAAACCAGCGCGACCTTCGAACCCTCGCTGATCGCGTTGCCCTCGGCGTCCTTGGCGATCACGCCCGCGTCGAGGAATTCGTGATACAGGTCGTTGCCCTCGCGGGTCCGCTCACCGACGCCCGCGAACACCGAGGTGCCACCATGACCCTTGGCGATGTTGTTGATCAGTTCCTGAATCAGAACCGTCTTGCCGACGCCCGCGCCGCCGAACAGGCCGATCTTGCCGCCCTTGGCGTAGGGGGCGAGAAGGTCGATGACCTTGATGCCGGTGACCAGGATCGCGCTCTCGGTCGACTGCTCGATGAACTCGGGCGCCTTGGCGTGGATCGGCGCGCGCAGGTCGGTGGCGACCGGGCCGCGCTCGTCGATCGGCTCGCCGACCACGTTCAGGATGCGGCCGAGCGTCGCGGGGCCGACGGGCACGCGGATCTGCGCGCCGGTGTCGGTCACGGTCTGGCCGCGGGTCAGACCCTCGGTCGTGTCCATCGCGATCGTGCGGACGGTGTTCTCACCCAGATGCTGCGCGACTTCGAGCACCAGACGGGTGCCGTTATTGTCCGTCTCCAGCGCCGACAGAATCGCGGGCAGGTGATCGGGGAAGTGAACGTCGACGACCGCGCCGATGACCTGGGCGATCGTGCCGACATTGTTGGTGGCCGTGGTCGGCCGGATGTCCTCAGCGGCGGTTGCCATCATTGCTTCCTTGGTTCGGTAGAGCCCGAAATCGCTTCGGGGCGGGCTTCGGGGCGGGTAAAGGTTACGACCAGACGGCGGCCACCGTCGATCTTGTCACGGGTAACACGGTAATCGGCGCCGGTCAGGTGGCCGGTGGTGGCGCTTTCATTTTGGATCGCGGCCGTGACCGCATCCTTGCCGTCCAGACCCAGCTGATCCATCGGCTTGGTGACCCAGCGGATGAACTGCGTCTTGGCGAACGGGCTGGTGTCGAGATTGACGAGGTCGAGCGAGAAGCGAAGCGTGTTCAGCGTCTGCGCATCGCCCTCGACGATCAGGTTGGCCATGTTGACCGGCGTCACCGACGGATCGGCCATCGGCGTGGCCTGCGCGATCGCGCGGTACTGGCCCTGGACGGGCGCGTAACCGCTCATGCGAAAGCCCATCCGGTCGAGCAGGCTGACCGTCTCGGGCGCATGGCCGAACACGGTCGCCCAGCCGCCCGTCACGAACGGCGTCGGCGAAGCCTTGGGCGCGTCCTTCGGCTGGTCGGACGCCTGGCCGCATCCGGCCAGAGCGACCGTCAGGCCCAGAAGGAGCGCCAGACGCATCAGAGCGCCTCGGCGCCCGAGATGATTTCGACCAGCTCGGTGGTGATCGCCGCCTGACGCGTGCGGTTATACTGGATCGACAGACGACGGATCATGTCACCCGCGTTGCGCGTGGCATTGTCCATCGCGTTCATCTGCGAACCGTAGAATCCGGCCTGGTTTTCCAGCAGCGCGCGGAAGATCTGCACCGCGACGTTGCGCGGCAGAAGCGCGTCGAGAATGTCTTCCTCGCTCGGCTCGAACTCGGCGACCGCCTCGATCGATGCTTCACCCTTGCTGGGCGCGGGCATCGGCACAGGGATCAGCTGCTGCGAGACGGGGTCCTGCACCAGCGCCGAGACGAACTTCGAGTAGAACAGGTGCGCCACGTCGAACTCGCCACGCTCGAACCGCGCGATCAGGTCGTCGGCGATGGTGCGGGCGTCGTCAAACTTGGGCGCCTTGATCGCGCTCATGTCGTGGTCGGCGAGGATCGCGTTCGGGAAGAAGCGCTTCAGCACGCGCCCCTTCTTGCCCGCGATGTAGAACTTCACCGTCTTGCCCTGCGCGGTCAGCTCTTCGGCCTTGCGGCGCGCGGCGCGGACGATGTTGGTGTTGAACGCACCCGCCAGACCACGCTCCGAGGTGGCGACGACCAGCAACTGGACATCGTCCTTGCCGGTGCCCGCCAGCAGCGGCGACGCGCCGACGCCACCGACGCGCGCGGCCATACCGGCCATCACCGCTTCGAGACGCTCGGCATAGGGACGGCCGTTCTGCGCCGCGTCCTGCGCCCGGCGCAGCTTGGCGGCGGCGACCATCTTCATCGCCTTGGTGATCTTCTGGGTCGACTTGACCGAGTTGATCCGGATCTTGAGGGCCTTGAGGCTCGCCATCTTCGTCCTTCTGCCTCCCTCTCCCCTCGGGGGAGAGGGCCGGGGTGAGGGGTTGCCACGGGCGGGGTCGCTTAGGGCG
>NZ_BCTY01000078.1 GCF_001591005.1 Sphingomonas sanguinis NBRC 13937 | reverse complement strand
CAGGGTCTGACCATTTCGCCACCTGACCGTTTCTGCTAACGGTTAGCGAATTACGTTTTGAAACGATCCGCAACAGGGACGGATAAGATGGCTTACACCCTCGGAGAAGCCGCAAAGGCAACGGGTATCAGCAAGGCTTCCATATCGCGAGCCATCAATAGCGGTCGCATTTCTGCGATAAAGAAGGATGACGGTTCTTTCTCGATCGAGCCGGTCGAACTGCACCGGGTGTACCCCCCCAAGTCTGCCGCACCAGTAACCGAAACGCCATCTGAAACGATACGCAACGGCAATGCTGACACCCGTAACGGGTCAGATTCCAATGTGTTGCAGGCTCGTCTTGATGCTGCCTTGGAACAGTTGCGCGATCGGGACGGCACAATCGATGATCTTCGCCGTCGCCTCGATCAATCGGATGAGGAACGACGTGAGGCTCAAGCCCGAGTGATCGGACTGCTGGCCGGCCCCGGACCCACGGAATCCAAGAGGGGGTTTTTCGGTCGCCTATTTGGCCGCCCCGACGAATGACCGCTTAATGCGCCCCGATATAGTCCAGAAAATGCGGGTAGCCTTCCGGGTCCATCGTATTCTGTAGAGTGACGACGGCGGTAGCTGCCGCCAGATACATAGCCTCGGCCTCTTCTTTGCTACCCATCCTTTCAGACATACCTGTTTCTCGGCGTGCTTCCCTCATAGCGGCTACCGCATCTTCAAAATCTGATGGTGAACCGTTGATAGCGCAGACGCCTCCCCAACGAGCAGACCATACCTGCTGCGTCGAGCATCCTTCATCCAACAACTCCGCTGCATAACCACGCTCGATAACGTGGAGATCAAAATCAGGTCGATGCTGACGGGTAATCGCGACCTGCATGTAACCCTTTGCCGCAAAATGGAGGTCTGGCTTTGCGGCTTTCTTTTTGAAGAAACCAAACATTGCTAATTAGGGCCTTTCTTCCTGTCTCCGCGACAGCCGCGATATCGTCGCCTGATCGACCCCGAGCAGGGCCGCGACGGTGCGTTGCGTGTCGCCCTTGGCAAGCCGCTGTAGCGCCTCGGCCTGCTGGTGAGGGGTGAGGGCCGCTCGCCGGCCGAATTTCACCCCACGGGCTTTGGCTTGGTCGCGGCCGACTGCGGTGCGCTCCACGATCCGCTGGCGCTCCCAGCTCGCCGCGATGCCCAGTACGGCGATGACGACCTCGGCGAACTGCGAGGTGGTATCCACCATCGGCTCCGCGATCGACCGGAAGCCAGCCCCCGCCTCCTTCACCGCATGGAGAATGTTCAACAGGTCACGGGTGTTGCGCGCCAGGCGATCAGTGGCCGTCACCATCAGCACGTCGCCGGCATCGAGCGCGCCGATCGCGCGCTTGAGCTTCGGCCGCTCGGCCGACGCGGCGCTGGCCTTCTCCTGGTAGACCTTCACGCAACCGGCAGCGAGGAGCTGGGCGACCTGCTGGGTGAGGTCCTGCCCGTTGGAGGAGACGCGCGCATAGCCGTAGATCATGCGACCATTGTGCATCGGATATATGCATCACGGAAGCGCCCAGATTTCCGCCATTCCCGGCACGATGCAGAACCTATGATTTATGCATCGGAAACGAACCCCGCCATAATAACGGGGTCCGTTTTCGCTTAGGCTTCGCGTCGGCTCGGCAGGTTCACCGACCAGCGGATCATATCCGCCAGGATCGGGAAGATGTCATTGTGCTTGGCACCGAACCGAACGTACTCGCCCTGCTTAGACCCGATGTCGCGGTTCGCCTGCACGCTGTCGTCCGGCAGATAATCCGCCAGGCCGGCAAGCCCTGCGTCCAGACGCTCCCCATCAGTCATCCCATAGTAGTTCCACATGGGATTCTCATGCGAGAAATCGATGTCGGTCAGCCCATCCAACAACTTGCGGTAAAGCTCGTCGGCATTATCGGGGCGGCGATTGTTGAAATTGAGGTCGTAGGCGAGTTTTGCCAGAGCCTTGAGGACGACAGGCTGCGCCGCGACGGTCTTCTCTTTAGCGCGGTTTCCGCCAAAGTTCGGAATCTCAACGATCCGGCTCCACAGCTCCATGATCTTGTCTTCGCGAGGCTCGATCACAGCCGGCGTTGCACCGGAAATGTTGCCCTTGTTGAGGAAGGCCGTCGCGTTCACCGCTACGAGGTCCTTGAGGACAAGGGCGCCGCTGTCCTCAGACCAATCCTTGGCCTCGGAGTCGGTGATCGCGATACCCAGATCACCCGCGAGATTGCGCTTGATGAAGTGGGTGATCGGGTTGGAACCATCGAACTGGAACGCCAGCGATGCATCCACCTTCTTCCCGAGGCGGTTGAGGTCGTGGAAAAGCTGACGCTCCTGCTCGATGTCGAGGCCGAGATGCACTTCGACGGTCAGGGTCGCGTAGGAACGAGCCGCATCATATGCCTCGTTCCAGACCTGCATTTCGTCTTCCGTCACCTGCCGCCCCTTTTCGACGAACAGAACGGCTCCCTTGCCCGGATACTTTCCGGTCTGACGTACCTGCTCCAGGAAGGTCATCGCCATATCGGCAGCGTGGCGACGGTGCTGCCCGTCGACCACCCACAGAATATGGCGCTCCGACAAGAACACCTTGAAGCCAGCGGTTTCACCGCCGGTCGTTTCAAGCCGGAAGCCGCGAATACCGCCAGCGCCATTGCCACCAGGCGGCACGTTGCGGATGTTGCAGACCAAAGGCTGAAGCGAGAAATAGGGCTGTTCGCCCAAAAGGCGCAGTAGAGCATCGAAGGTTTCTGGCACCTCCTTACCCGTTGCCTCCCGACGCATCTTTGCGGCAGAGACGAGGCCCTTGACCATGTAGACGGCCAGCTTCTTGGCGTGGTTCTCATCAAGCGCACGCTGTGCAACAGGCCCCGCCTCGCGATTGTTGGCGACACCGGAAATGTCCGCAAACTTACGGAACGGGACCGACATCGTGAAAACGCGATGGCCGAGATTGTGACCGATAAAGACGTTGAACGGCGTCTCGTTCACGTCACCGGCATCAGCCAGGATATCGAGACTATCCAGGTCCTGCGGACCACGGATGGGGCTGGGAAGGTCACCAAACTTCGGGTACATAACTTTCTCCTCTTCTGAACCACACCAGCGGGCGGGCATTTTGCGGTGAACCGCCCCTGGTGCGAGGAGATAAATGCACCAGGGATATTATTATGTCCACGTAAAAATGTCCCTGGTGATATTTTATTTTTAGCCTGGGTTTATGCCTCTGATATCCTGGCTAATTTTTTTAAGGTCATGCGGCCTCTAGCGTCGGGATACGCGCAATGATGTCGGCATCCTTCACCGCCTGCACACGCAAATCGTAATTGCGCTGCATGTTTACCCACATTTCGGGCGTGGTGCCGGTGAGCTTGCCGATCCGAAGCGCCATAGTCGGGGTGACATCCTGCTTTTCAGCAAGGATGTCGTAGAGGGTCTGCCGCGACACCTCGATCAGCCTGGCGATCTCCGCCTTGGGCTTGTTGAGCGCGGGCAGAATGTCCTCCCGCAGCAGCTCACCGGGGTGCATTGGGGCAAGGCCGGATACGAGCTGGTTCATCATCTGTCTCCTGTCCGGGCCGATCCCGGATCATCATGCGTCTCTGTATAGGCCATATGTGTAAACTAATGCCTTACATGTCAAGCATTGACTGACAGATTTTTAGGAGGGGCATACCCCTCCTAGTGATAATCCTCGATGTTCACGTCGATCGCATCGCCGTCATCCCAAGCCCATGTGACCCGGTAATTGCCGCTGGCATCGACCGCATATCGTTTGGGCTTGGTGCTCAACCCATGAAAGCGAAAGCCCGGAACATTCATGTCCTCGGGCTTCGTGGCCGCATCCAGCGTGAGCAGGATGCGGCGAACGCGGTTGTGGTTCTGGACGGGAAGTTTTGAGCCATCTCCCTTGGTGGCGAAGGCTTCAAGCGCCTTGCTGGTGTATGTCTTAATCATAGACACATTGTAAGGCATTTCCTGACATTTGTCAAGTATTACCTTACACTCTGCCGAAAACGATTCTTCGGCGGCGACCCTACCGCCCGAACCCGATATCCGGCCCGACACGCCCGTACTGACGGTCCAACTCCTGCTCTCGCTGCCGATCGCGACCACGCTGCCCCGGCTGGTCCACCTCGATCGCTGGTATCTGGTCGAGCCGGGGTGACTGGTCGAGCGCCGGCACCACCTCGAACCCGCCCTCGCTGCTGGTCTGCAGCCCCGATCGCATCGCCCGCGCCGCGCCCTGGACCAGGCTCGACATGCCCTGCATCGCCAGCTCGGCCCGCTCGCGGAGCTGGTGTGACCATTCCCGTATCCGCTCCTGACCACGCTCGATGTAGAAGCTCAATCCCCGCTTCTCCATGATCGCCTCGTTCATCTGCCCGCGCGGGGTGACGGCGTGTGGCTCCTCGCCGGCCGCGATCTGCTCGCGCTCGGCGCGGCGCTCGATCGCGGCCGACGCATGGCCCATCTTCACGGTCGGCTCGATATCCAGCCCCTGACGCTCGTAGCTGCGGTGATCGACCCGCTCGGCCACCTGGGCGTGTTCCAGCGCGTCGTTGACCATCCCTGCCCACCGCTCGCGGGTCGCCTCGACCTCGACCGAGGCCGTCGAGCGCACGTCGAGCTGGCGCGTCTTCGCGCCCAGTCCGTCCGCTTGCGCTACCCGCGTCGTCGTCATGACGTGGGCATGGTGGTTACGATCGTCGCCGTAATCATGCGGGGCATGGATCGCCGCATCGACCGCCACCCCGTAACGGTCGCGGATATCCTCCGCGAAGGCACGAACCAGGTCGCGGCGCTGGCCGGCGTCCAGCTCGGCCGGTAGCCCCAGCTCGTATTCTCGCGCGACCTTGGCGTCCTTGCGCTTCTCCGCTGCCTCCGCCGCGTTCCACAGCGCGGAGCGGTCCTGCGCCCACTCCGCGCCTTCCGGGGCGACGATGAACGCGTCCTCGACGCCGCCCCGCCGCGTGTAGTCGTGCACCAGGCCGTCGCGCTCGTTTTCGAGGCAGACGCCGGCACGATACGCGACCGCCGCGACCGCGCTGCGCCCGGTCGAGCGCGACACCGATTTCACCGCCAGATGGTAGATCGCCATCGCTGCGCGTGCCTTCTCAAACGTAGTCCAGCGGCATGACGCTGGTCGGGGTGTGGGGCGGAGGCCCCGCTGTCGCATCGCGACATGGGTGCAGGGTGTCCCTGCCGCACCCATTACGCAGTAATGCTAAAGTGCGCCCTTGTCTCCTACCGTCATCTCGGGTGGCTTCGTTTGATGGGTTGCGCTATAGTCGCTTCGTATTCGTGCTTTCAGGCGGAGAAAGTATGGCGGCACCGACACCCGAAGCCATCGAACAGGCCCGCAAACGAGTTGACCAGGCCAAGGCCCGTCTCGACGCGCTCAATGCCCGTGTTGCTGCCGAGGGTCGTCGTCTCGATACCCGCCGCAAGATCATCCTGGGCGGACTGCTCATCGACGCCGCCAGCAAGGACAAGCGGTTCGCCGGCATCGTCTCCGAGCTGACTCACCGCATCAGCCGGGATCAGGATCGCAAACCGTTCGACGGATGGTCGCTGCCCGGGGAGGATCGCTGATGGACCGCGACCGCGACGACGACCCCCGTCGCCTGCTCGAACAGGCCCGCCAGCTCAACGAGCGGGAACGCGGAAGGGGAATGGCTCGTGGCGGGAGCCGAACCGATGCCCTGGCCGGCAGGTTCGATCCCGCCGAGTTCGACACGCCCCCCGATCCGCCACCCTCTGCCGCCGGTCGCGCGCGCGATGTCGCCGACGCCGCCCAGGCGCACAGTTTCTTCTCCCACCTCGACACCAACATCCAGCGCGTCCTCGCCGGCTTTGGTACCCTGCGCGATCTGGTGGCCGATGTGCGCGCCAGCCTTGCCGATGCCGCCGCCAGGGACGCACAGCGCGCTGAGGACGAGGAAGCCCGTGACAAGGCCATAGCGGCCCGCCTGGTCGATCCTGCCGCCCTGGAGGCCCGTGCGGAGGCTGGTGCGCGTCGTGGAGCCACGGACGGCCTTGCCGGGGCGGGAGAGGCCCTGCGACGTCGGATCGACGCTGACACGGCCGCGCACGCCGCCCTGACCGATCGTCTTGCGGCCGATGCCGCCGATCGCCGCGCCCATGAGCAGCGCCGGCGCCGGTGGGACAGGTGGTGGAACGGCGCGCTCGCCGGCTTCGCCCTGCTGGTGCCGATTGCCGGGGGTTACGGCTACTACCTGGGTAACGGGGCCGGCGAGGCGCAAGGCTATACCCGCGCCCGTGATGAAACGGCTGCGGCGAGCTGGGCCAACACCGTCAACGGTAAGCTCGCCCGCCGCATCGATCAGGCAAGCGAACAAACCATCCCCGCCATTGCCGCCTGTCCCAAGGATCACGGTTGGAAGCGAGAAAAGCGCGACGGGGCATACTGGTGCTTCGGCGCGAACCCTGATGCCAAATCCTACACTGGGTGGCTGCTGCCATGAACCTCGATGATCGCACCCGCACCTGGCAGCTCATCATGACCGGACATGATATCCGGCGCGTCACGCTCGATACCCAGGTGGACATGGCGCGGCTGCTCGATCTCGATCCCTCAATCTCGCACCTGACGCTGGAAATCGGCGGGGATCGCGTCCACGTCGCCCGCGACTGGCCCAGCGACCAGTACGAGGAGGCCGATCGCCTGATTGATCGCATCGCCGCCTCCGGCGTGTCCGCGATCGTTGTCCACGAGCGCGACGGCAAACCCCCTCGCCGCGTGACGACTGGCGAATGATGGCGCGATGCCTTCGCTCCGACTCCTTCCTCGCCAAGCCTGCGGCCGGTAGGCCGCCCCTGTGACGGCGTAGCCGGCACGCATCACCGGCGCATCGGCCGAAGGCCGATTCCGCTTGTCATCATGCAACGCCCGCCTCGCGCGCCCGCGATGATTCTAGATTCTATTGATTCTATGATTCAGGGGTTGCTTGTCTGTTGATTCATATAGGAAAAATGGCACGACCTACGACAAATGGGGTGCTCAGTTACGACAAATGGGGTGAGCACCTACGACAAATGGGGTGCTCAGTTACGACGGATCGGGTGCCCCGTGAGGAATGGGGTAACTGTGCGATCTATGACATTGACGTTGATCTTAAGTCGTAACTGGATAAGCTCATGCCGTGCCCGACGACCTTCCTATCGGCCGCACGATGAAGGCGGCTTCCACGATCTCGGTTCGTGACGGTCATGCCATCGTCAAAGCTGGCGAGTTTATCGAAGCACGGTTCGGCGCGGGTACGTCACCCTCTTTGGCGGCCCGCAAGACCCTAGCCCTTCTAATCGCCAAAGCTGCCGGTGAAGCGTGGCGACTGGGATCACATGTCATCGCCAAGCGCGATCTGCGAGGCACCCACAACGCCAATGATCGGATCCAGGACACCCTCGATGAGCTGATGGATGTGAAGTTCCAAATGCCTTCGACCTCGGCGCAAGGGCGTGCGGCGACGCTCACCGCTGCCCTGCTTGCCTGGACGCTCAACGAACATGCCGAAGACGGCCGAGCCACCGTCGAGTGGGAGTTCACGGCACCGGCTAGGGCAATCCTACAGGGGAGCGATTACTACGCTCGCCTCAACCGGGCGGCTCTGCTCGCCTTCCGGTCGAAGTATGCGATCACCCTATATGAGATGGGTTGCCTGCTGGCTGGACGGCGTAGCCCCACATGGTCCGGAACGGTCGATGAGCTGCGGGAGCGGCTTGGCGCACCCTCTAATTCGATGCCAAACTTCTCCGACTTCCGGCGTCTGGTGCTGACACCTGGCAAAGCCGAAATCGATCAGCTCGCCGCCTTCACGATGGACTGGTCGGAAAAGCGCGGGGCGCGGGGCAAGATCACCCACGTCACCCTGACTTTCACCCCTAAGGACGACGCCGCCACTGACGCCGCGGCCGATGAGGCAGGACGCCATAGCAGCGGTCGAAAGGCCCGCCGGGAAGGAACGACAGAAACCATCGTCGATACCGCCAGCCTCATCGCTTCGGCGGCTTCTCGGCTATCGGTTTCAGACACCCTGCGCTGGCCAGCCGACGATCAGGTGGACGAGTTCAAGACCCCAGAGCTTCATGCAATCGGAATGGCCCTAGGTGGTGGTCACTCCGTACAGCGACTGGCGGATCAGTATGCCCGCGTGCGCCCCGAACAGCGCCGTAAATTGATAGGGGATGCCCTCAAGGCAGATTGGACGAAATGGGTTACGGGGTGTGCCACCAAGTGGGG
>NZ_BCTY01000077.1 GCF_001591005.1 Sphingomonas sanguinis NBRC 13937 | reverse complement strand
GGGGGGGGGGGGGGGCTTCCACGCAAGGTCACCCCTCGCGGCGATCCCCCTCCACCATCCTGCGGATGGTCCCCCTCCCCGTTCCGGGGAGGATCAGCTCACAAATTCCGTATTCCCGGCGCGCCCCGCCCCGACAGCATCAGCTCGGTCAGCGCCCAGACCAGCGCATCGGCCCGGTCCGGCGAGCGGCCCGGCCCGTCATAGGCCCCCGCCACCCCCAACCCGCACAGCTCGTCCTCCAGCGCGGGGAAGCCTCGCGAATGCCACACCCGCCCCTGCGCATAGAGAAACGACACCGGCTCCGCCCGCGCGGCTTTCCCGATCGAGGCATAGACCAGATGCACCGGCAGGGTCGGATCGGCGAGCCGCAGCACGCTTTCCACCATGTCGCCGCCCTGGTTGCGCTCGGCCACCACCCGGTCGGCCCGGTTGCGCCGGGCACAACCCGCCACCCGCGCCGCCCAGCCCTCCGGCGACAGTCCCGCCTCGCTCGCATCCTCCAGCACATAGCCATGCCCGTCGCGCCCCAGCCCGACCGCCACGATCCCGCAGGCATCGCCGCTGCTGGTCGCGGGCGGATCGACGCCGACCACGACCCGATCGAGCGACGGCACCGTCTTGGCCCGCTGCCGGTCGAGCAGCGCGCGGGTCCACAAGGCCCCCTCGCGGTCGTCGACCATCTCGCCGTCCAGTTCCTGTCGCCCGAGCCGCGTGTCACCATATTGCGCCAGCATCGCGTCCTGAAAACTGTCGGGCAGATGCGCATTGTCGCTGGTCCGCCCGATCGTCTCGACACAATCGGGCAGCGCCATGACCTTGCGCATCAAAGGCGTCGCGCGCGGCGTGGTCGTGACCAGCACGCGCGGGGTCTCGCCCAGCCGGAGCGTCATCATCAGATTGTCCCATCCGGCCTCCCCCTTCCACTTGCCCAGTTCGTCGCACCAGGCGGCATGATGCTGCGGCCCGCGCAATGCCTCAGGCGCGGCGGCCGAATAGGCGAAGCCGATCGCGCCAGATACGAAATGCACCTGCCCCAGGCTGCCGATCCATTTCGGCGTCTCGCCTTTTCGCGCCACCGCCAGCAGCCCGCTTTCGCCGCGCACCATCACCCGCTCGACATCGCGCAAGGTCGCGCCCATCAGCGCGATCCGCGCCCCCGGATGCTCGCGGGCGAGCGCACTCACCCATTCCGCGCCCGCGCGCGTCTTGCCGAAACCACGCCCCGCGCGGATCAGCCACACCCGCCAGTCGCCCGGCGGCGCCACCTGTCCGTCATGCGCCCATAATTCCCATCGCTCGACCAGTTCGCGCTTCTGCGCAGGGCTCAGCGCGGCCAGCGCCTGTTCGCGCGCACCCGGCTCCAGCATCGCCAGCGTGGCGAGCCGCGTCGCCGCATCCTCCCTCGCCATCACGCCATCCCCTTCAACCGCCGCCGCGCCAGTCCATCGAGCGCGCGTTCCAGCGCCGCATCGGTCTCGGCCGCGTCGGCCCGCGCCGCTTCGCCCGCGCCGTCACCCGCCTTGGCCAGCGCATCGCGGCGAGCGAGCAGCTTCAAATAGAATTGCACCTCGGTGGCTGCGAGCGGCGGGGTGATGGAGAGGCCGGTGGTCCCCGCACCGGCCTCTCCGCCCTCCGCCCCCTCCTCGACCGCCAACAGGGTCAGCATCCGGCGCAGCAGCCCCTCCTCGACCAGAGCGTGCGCCGCGCCGATCGCGTCGTCCCAGGCCTCGGCAAAGGCCCGGTCGCGCGCTCGCAGGGCCCGTCCAGCCCGCAGCGTCTCTCCCACCGCCCGTGCCGCCGCCCCCGCATCGGCGCTGACCGCCAGCGCCGCCAGGAATTGCCGTCGCCGCGCCAGCGTCCACCGCGCGCCCTCCCCCCTTCCGGCCATCCCCACTCCCCCGAAGCATCAAGGTCGAACCCGACCGCTCCCCCGATCGTGCCCGCCCCCGACGTTCCCGTTATGTACCGATGCCAGTCGGGTTTGTATCCAACAAACGAACCAGATGGGTTGGACGCATAAAAGCGGCTTGCCAGACGCCAAGCGCATCGGCATTAGGCGGGGCTTCCCGAGAGGGGGCGATTAGCTCAGTTGGTAGAGCGTCTCGTTTACACCGAGAATGTCGGCGGTTCGAGCCCGTCATCGCCCACCATTTTCCGACATTCATTCAAGTGCACCTCCCCGGCGAAGGCCGGGGTCCAGATGCCACGCGATCGGTGGAGTGCCGATGCGCCGAGAGATTTGTTGGCGCGGAGGCGCGGAGAACGCGGAGGTGTCTGGTCCGTGGCAGCTCTATGCATCTCGCCACCAAGTGTTGGTGGAGCCGTGCCGCAACCAATCGGACACCCTCTCTGCGCCCTCCGCGCCTCCGCGCGAACAAAATCTCTCTGCGCCTTTACCCGCGACGGAGTGGTAACTGGACCCCGGCCTTCGCCGGGGTGGTTCCAGTCCGCAAAGGGTCCGCGGTCAGGCCAGCTTCCAATATGTCGCGTACCGCTCATGCGCGATGCGGTGGTAGGGGATTAGCCGCACCGGCTGGCCGTCTGCGGCCGGGATAGTGAATTCCAGCGGCTTGCCCGTCGCGGCGATCGTCTTGGTCAGGGCGTCTGGTTCGCCCGCCAGCGTCGGCGCCTGGAACGGCGTGTCGTTATACTCGCCATATTTGCGTTCGCTGACGATGATGTCCGCCCCCGGGGCCAGCCCTTCGCGGCCCAGTGCGCCGGCCAGAACCAGCGGACCATAGGTGAAGGCGACGATCTGCGGCGCGGCGGGGGCGCTCTGGACGCCGGGTTCCATGACCAGACGCCATTCGACCGTATCGCCGCTCTTCCAAGTCCGGGTCACGTCGACATAGCGTCCGGGCTTGTCCGAACGCTGCACTTCCGCGCCGTTGACCAGCAGGGTCGCGGTACGGCTCCATTGCGGATGGCGCAGCTTCAGCATCAGCTCGGTCGGCTGGCGCAGTTTCCACTGGAACCGGGTGTTTGCCGCCTCCGGGAAATTCGTCGTCTGGGTCAGCACCGCGCCCTTGTCGGCCCAGGTGACCGAGGAGGGGATAAACAGGTTCACGTACAGCGCGCGGTCGTCATGGAAGTAGATCGAGTCGCGGTACTTCACATGATTTTCCATGCCCGTGCCGGTGCAGCACCAGAAGCTGTCCTCAGGCGTGTGATACAGCTTCATGTAACCGGGCCGCGCACCCTGGAAATAGGTAGCCATCCCCGAATCCGGGTCCTGCGAGGCGAGGATGCCGTTATAGAGCGTGCGCTCGTAATAATCGGCATATTCCGCCTTCGGATCGTGCAGGAACAGCGCGCGGGTGAGCTTCAGCATATTATGCTGGCAGCAGGTCTCCGACCCCTTGGCCGAGAAGACATGCTTATCGAAATCGGCCATGGCGAAGAAATGCTCGCCATCACCGTGGCCGCCGGTGGCGAAGGCACGGGTATGCGCGACCGTCCGCCAGAAAAAGGCGGCGGCATTGTGATAGGCGGCGTCGCCATTCGCCTCGTACACGCGCTGGAAACCGATGATCTTCGGGATCTGCGTGTTGGCGTGCATCCCGTCGAGATAATCGCGCCCCTGCGTCAGCGGCTTCATCACCGCCTTTTGCGAAAAGCGTTCGGCCAGACGGCGATAATCCGGGTTGCCGGTCATGACATAGAGGTCGGCATAGACCTCGTTCATGCCGCCATATTCGGTCTGCAGCATCGTCTCGAACTGGTCGTCGGATAGCGGACTGGTTGCGACCACGCCCCAATCGGCCAAACGGATCAGCACCGCGCGCGACGGCTCGCTGCCCGCCAGCAGCACGGCATCCCGCAGCCCGGCATAGACCTTGTGCAGCGTGTACCAGGGCACGCCGGTGATCGGCTCGCCCCGCAAATGGGCGGCGACCAGCGCCGCGCCCTTGGGGAAGGCGCAGACCAGGCCGGTGCCCGATGCCTGCTGGCACGCCGCCAATTCACCGGCGATATAGTCGATCCGCTGGCGATAGCGCTTGTCCCGGGTCGCCTGATACGCCAGCGCGCAGGCCGAGAGATAATGGCCCAGCGTATGCCCGTGGCAGTTGATGTCGGCCCACTGCGCCTCCGACTCCCAGCCGCCATAGACGGGCGCCTTCGGCTTCAACCCGGCATTGGTGCGGAAATTGGCGAGCAACCGGTCGGGTTGCAGGCGCATCAGATACGCCTCGGTCATCTTCTGCGCATGCAGGAACGGGCTGTCCGCCAGCGTGACGTCCGCCATGTCGAAAGGCTGGACGACGGGCGCGGACGCCAGCGCCACCGTCGGCTTGGCCTGTGCCCAGGCCGATGACGGCATCACTGCGCCCCATCCGGTCGCCAGTGCGCCAATGCTTGCCCCCATGCTGGCGGTGGTCAGGACATCGCGCCGCGACGGCGCTGGGCAGCATGAGGGCACTGATCTTCTCCGACTATTCTGATTTTCGCCGAGCCTAGCGACAGGACTCGCAGCATGGCAACGCTTTTCGGATTGCCCAAAATCAGCTTTTATTTGTCGGACAGTTATTCAGCGCGTTGTGCCGGGCGAAAGAGCAACCGCTCGGCGGTCCAGTGCAGGATCGCGCCGATCGCGACGCCCAGCAGCACCTCCTGCGCGCGGGCCAGTGCCGAGGTCAGGATCGACCCGCCCGGCGGCACGGTCAGCAGCACGATGACCGAGGTCCACATGCCCACGCGCAGATCGGCGCGCAGCCGCGCGATGCTGGCGGTGATCCCGACCGCCACCGCCAGCATCGCCACCGGCCCAGCATGGGGCATGGCCAGCGCGACCAGCAGGGCCACCGCGACACCAATCAGGGTCGCGGCGATCCGCCAGATCAGCGAGCGATGCGTATCGCCCAGCTTGTCCTGCGACACGACCAGCGCCGATACGCTCGCCCAGACCGGATGATCGAAACCCATGCGGTCGGCGATCGTCAGTGCCAGCACCGCCGCCAGCGTGCACCGAGCGACGAAGGCGACCGAACGGATCGCCTCCTGTCCCGAGACATGGGACGTGACCCAGGACCGCAGGATCGGCGGCGGCGTCACCGGAACAGGTTGGCCCGCGCCAGTTCCAGCACCTCGTCGCCGCGCCCGCTCAGCACCGCACGCGCGGCATAGAGGCTGAAACCCTTCACCTGCTCGGCCTTGATCTTGGGCGGCATGATGAGTTCCTGGGTCTCGGTCACGACATCGACGAGTGCGGGGCCGTCATGCGCGAACGCCTCGCGCAGGGCCCCCTCCAGCGCGTCGGAGCGGGTGACGCGCACCCCGAAATAGCCCATCTCGCGGGCGATCGCGCCGAAATCGGGATTTTGCAGCGCCACATTGGCATCGACATACCCCGCCGCCTTCTGCTCCAGCGCGACGAAGCCCAAGGTCGAATTGTTGAAGACAACGATCTTGATCGGCAGCTTCATCTGCACCGCGGTCAGCATGTCGCCCATCAACATGGCCAAGCCGCCATCACCCGACATCGACACCACCTGCCGACCCGGAAAGCCACCCTGCACGCCCAGGGCCTGCGGCATGGCATTGGCCATCGAGCCATGGTTGAACGACCCGATCAGCCGCCGCTTCCCGTTCATCGTCAGGTAGCGCGCGGCCCAGACGGCGGGCGTTCCGACATCGGCGGTGAAGACCGCGTCCTCATCGGCCAGCCGGTCGATCATCCGCGCGACATATTGCGGATGCAGCGGCTTGTCGCCGTCGCGTGGGGTGGCCAGGTCGTCCAGGCCCTTGCGCGCATCACGATAATGGTCGCGCGCCTTGTCGAGGAAGCGGCCGTCGCGCTCGCCCTGGATCAAGGGAAGCAGCCCGCGCGCCACTTCGGCGACATCGCCGACCACGCCCAGGTCGAGTGGCACGCGGCGGCCAAGCGCGCTGGGGTTGCGGTCGACCTGCACCACCTTCGCCTTGTCGGGATAGAAGTTGCGATAGGGGAAATCCGTGCCGAGCATCAGCAGCGTGTCGCATTCCATCATGGCATAATAGCCTGACGAAAAGCCGATCAGGCCGGTCATCCCGACATCATAGGGATTGTCATATTCGATATATTCCTTGCCTCGATAGGCATGGACGATCGGGGCCTTCAGTGCCTCGGCCAACGCCACCACCTCGTCATGCGCGCCCGCCGTGCCCGCGCCGCAGAGCAGGGTCACCGCCTTCGATCCGTTAAGCAGCTCCGCGATCTTCGCCAGTTCGGCCTGCTCGGGCACCAGGCGCGGGGCGGCCAGCGGCGGGAAGGCGACGGCGCGCGTCTCGGGCGCGGGGTTCAGAGCGATGTCGCCGGGAATGACCAGCACCGCGACGCCGCGCTGCCCGATCGCGGTGCGGATCGCACGGTGGAGCAGCTCGGGCATCTGGCCGGGGTCCTGAACCATCTCGCAGAAATGGCTGCACTCGCGGAACAGCTCGGTCGGATGGGTTTCCTGGAAATAGCCCAGGCCGATCTCGCTCGACGGGATATGCGCGGCGATGGCGAGAACGGGGACATGGTTGCGGTGGCAATCAAACAGCCCGTTGATGAGGTGGAGATTGCCCGGCCCACAGCTGCCCGCGCAGACCGCCAGCGCGCCGGTCGCCGCCGCCTCGGCCCCGGCGGCGAAGGCACCCGCCTCCTCGTTGCGGACGTGCATCCAGTCGATCTGGCCCGATTTTCGCAGGCTGTCGTTAAAGGCGTTCAGGCTGTCGCCCGTCACGCCCCAGATCCGCTCCACCCCCGCCTCGATCAGAGTGCGGTTCAAAAGATCGGCGATCGTTTCGGCCATGTCTCGTCATCCCTTGCTGGGATCGGGCACGGAGCCCCATCCATGCTGCACGAGCGAAACGATCCGTCGGCCGATTGGCTTCACTTGGCCAGGTGAACTTCGTGTAACATGGCTTTACGGTGCCGCCTGGACGATCGCATTTCCAGGCGGCACCGATTTTCAAACAGACGATCCGATCAGAACAACCCGTCATCGTCATCGTCGAACGACACCGCAATGGGCGGCGGCGCGGCGGCGATCATGTCGGGCAGCAGGAAGGCGGCGTGGATCATCCGCTCCGCCGCCATGGTGTAGAGCCCGCCCGCCCAGGGCAGCAGTTCGTGCAGCGCGGCGCAATCCGCCTCGCTCAGATCCGCGCCGCCGGGCGTTTCCGGCGAAACCTGATCGGCATAGCGGGTCAGCGTCAGCGCCACCTCCGTCAATGCGTCGGTAAAACCGCGCTGCTCCGCCAGATCGGCCGCACTCGCCTCCAGCGAGGACAGGACACGCCGGGCATCGCCGCCGCCCTTGGCCATCGCGTCCGCCGACATTTCGCAGGCGCGGCGCACGACCGACAGCGCTTCGCCCAGGGCACCACGTGTATCGGTATCGCCGACCTTGTGGCCGTCCTGCACCAGGTCGATCGCGCCCAGCACGGTGATCAGCCGCCCGACCGCCATGCTCAGCTGGTCGAGGCGGCTGGCGCAGGGCGCGACCTCCTTGGCGATCACCGCCACCGCGCGGCCCAGCGTCCCGTGACGACGGCACAGCAGCTGGGTGTTGGTCGAGATATCCTGGACATTGACCGCGATGTTGCGGATGCGGCCAAGGCCGTCGGTCAGGTCGGCCAGCGTCCGGCCGACAAAGCCGGTCAGCTCGGCCAGATGGCCGTCGGCGTCGCACAGCTGATCGGTCACGCTGCCCAGCGTGGCGATGCCATGTTCCAGCTTGAACAGCAGCTGGCCGTCATCGCCGCCCTGCGACCCGAGCAGTTCGCGCAAATGGTCGGCCAGAGGCCCCAGCCGCTCGATCGATTCGACGATCGACACCAGCTCGCGGCCGAATTCGTCCGCCATCGCGTTCAGCTGCGCCGCGATCAGCCGCGCCATGTGCGCGGTCGCGCCCAGCGGCACGGGCGTGCCCTTGGCCTCCTCGGCCACGATGCGCTCCAGCATGGCGATGGCGTGTTCGGCACGCTGGCGCACGCTGTCGCCGATCTGGATCGCGCCCAGGACCCGCGCGACCTCGCCCTGCACGGTGCGCACGATGCCGCCGACCTCGTTGGTCATGCGCATCACCGCCTCGACATGATCCTGCAGCGCGTTGGCGTTCGCGGTCAGCTCGGTCGGGATCGACGATCCGGTGCGTGCGCATTCGTTGGCGAGCAGGCGGTCGGCCTGCTGCACGTCGCCGACCACCCGGCCGAACTGGTCGAGCTGACGCTCGATCTGGCGCAGCTCCTGGCGGCCGCTGGTCAGCTTTTCGTCCATGCCGACGACGAAGTTGAAGAAGGCCGCCTCGCCCGACGAGGCGATCTTGATGTTCATGCCATAGATGCCGAGCAGCTTCAGGATCGTGCCGACCTCATTCAGCAGCCCGCGCAGCTCGCGGGTGCGGCCGGTCAGCGTCTCCACCTCGATCGCCCGGCGCTTCTGGATCATCGGCAGGCTGATCAGGCGATAGGCGACGTCACGCAGCTTGCCGACCGCCACGCCCGCCGTATCGGGCGACAGCGACTGGCGGATCGCGCTCAGCCCCTCGGCCATGCCGTCGATGGTGCCGATCGCATTGGCCAGCGTCTCGCCGGTTTCGCGAAACGTGTCTTCCAGACCACCCATCCGGCCCTGCAACTGTTCCGCCAGCGCCGCGAAGGAAATCGTCCCGCCGGTCAGCGGGGTGGCGGTATCGGTGTCGATCCGTGCCATGTACATGATGATATCCTTCCTTAGCGGGCCGTGGCGTGGAGCAGTTCGCGTGCGACGCTGCCCAGCGGGATGATCTTGTCGTGGGCGCCGCGCGCAATCGCCTCCTTGGGCATGCCGAACACGACCGAGGTCGCCTCGTCCTGCGCGAAGGTGCGCGCCCCCGCCTGCTTCATTTCCAGAAGGCCACGCGCGCCGTCATCGCCCATGCCGGTCAGGATGATGCCGACCGCATTGGCGCCCGCATTGCGCGCCGCCGAGCGGAACAGCACGTCGACCGAGGGGCGATGGCGCGAGACCAGCGGCCCCTCGCGCACCGACACGACATAGCGCGCGCCCTGGCGCTCCAGCATGGTGTGGCGCAGGCCGCCCGGTGCGATCAGGACCCGACCGCGCATCACGGTATCGCCGTCCTCGGCCTCCTTGACGTCGACCTGGCACAGCCCGTCCAGCCGCTTGGCAAAGGCGCGGGTGAAGCTCTCGGGCATATGCTGGACGATGACGATGCCCGGCGAATTGGCGGGCAGCGCCTCCAGCACCTCGCGCAGCGCCTCGGTCCCGCCGGTCGACGCGCCGATGCACACCACCATCTCGGTCGTGCGGCTCATCGCGCGGCCGGTCGGCGGCGGCAGGACGGCGTCGGCGGTCAGTTTCTTGGCGGGGGCGGAGGCGCGGGGGGCGGGGCGACGCGCGCCGACGCGGGCATGGGCGGCGCCCTTCACCGTCTCGCGGATCATGGAATGCGCTTCCAGCAGGTGATCGGCGACGCCGACACGCGGCTTCAGGATGACGTCGACCGCCCCCGCCTCCAGCGCCTGGAGCAGCGTTTCCGATCCCTCTTCGACCAGCGAGGAGCACATGACGACCGGAACCGGGTGTTGCGACATCAGTTTGCGCAGGAAGGTGATGCCGTCCATGCGCGGCATCTCGACATCCAGGGTGATGACGTCGGGCACCGCCTCCTGGATGTGGCGCGCGGCGGCGAAGGGATCGGCGGCGGCGGTCACCTCGATCTGCGGATCGGCGGACAGGATCGCGGTCATCGCCTGACGGACGCTGGCACTGTCGTCGATCACCAGCACACGGATTTTCTTCATGGGCGTCAGTTCCGCTGGAAGACGGTGTTCGCCACCGTCGTGACAGGAAGGTCGAAACCGGTGATCGATTCCGAATGGCCGAGGAACAGCAGGCCGCCGGGGCGCAGGCAGTCGGTCAGGCGGCGGACCACCTTTTCCTGGGTCTGCTTGTCGAAATAGATCAGCACGTTGCGACAGAAGATGATGTCCATCGGATCGCCGACCAGATAGCGCTCGTCCATCAGGTTCATCTGGGCGAAGCCGATGGCCGAGCGCAGCGCGGGCACGATGCGCATCTCGCTGCGCTTCGGGTCGCTCGCCTTCATCGCATAGCGATTGCGCAGCGATGTCGGCACCGGGTCCAGCATCGAGGTAGGATAGATGCCGCGCCGGGCGGTGCGCAGCACCTCGCTGTCCAGGTCGGTCGCCAGGATGCCGAAATCCGGGCCGCCCTTGTCATGCGCAAAGGCGTCGAGCAGCATGGCCAACGTATAGGGCTCCGCGCCGGTCGAACAGGCCGCGCTCCACACCCGCAGGCGCCGCCGCCCCTCGTCGCGCAGCTGCGGCATGACGGTGCCCATCAGATAATCGAAATGCTTGGGCTCGCGGAAGAAGTCGGTCTTGTTGGTGGTGACCGCGTTCAGCAGATGCTCGCGTTCATCCTCCAGATGATGGCCCTCGAACAGCCAGCTGCAATAGGCGCTGAGGCTGGACAGGCCGGTCGCCCGGACGCGACGGCGCAGGCGCCCCTCGATCATCGTGATCTTGGCCGGAGGCAGCTTGATCCCGCACTCCTTGTAGACATAGGCGGAAATGCGATCGAAATCGCGGGTTTGAAGCGCATCGGTCGAAACCGCCGTGCGGGCCATGGTGCTCAAAGGGGCGGCTCCTGCGTAAATCGAGATGGAACGACCGGCGGCGGCGGTGCCGCCGATCGGCGTGAGGAAGAATCAGGCGGCGAGGCCCAGGCCACCAAGGGCGGCGTCGAGACCC
>NZ_BCTY01000076.1 GCF_001591005.1 Sphingomonas sanguinis NBRC 13937 | reverse complement strand
GGGGGGGGGGGGGGGGGGGGGGGGCTTCCACATAGGGCATCCCTTGCGGCGATCCCCCTCCACCATGCTGCGCATGGTCCCCCTCCCCGTTCCGGGGAGGATCAGCCCCCCAGCGCCTCGACCAGGGCCTTGACCTTTTGCTGGCGCCATTGCGGCAGCGGCGCGACCAGCCAATATCCCATGCGCGAGGGCACCGCCTCGCCGGTGGCGACCACACGGCCCTCGGCCAGGTCGCGCTCGGCGAGCAGTTGCGGCACCACGGCGCGGCCCAAGCCCGCCGCGACCGCATCGATGGCGAGGCCAGCATCGGTGACACGGACCAGCGGCGCCCCCTCTTCCGGCGCGCCCGGCCAAGCGATCAGCGGCGCATCGGCCGGGCCAATGGGAATCATCCCGTCCGACTCGATCGCCTCGCCCTCCAGTCCGCCAGGGCCGTCGCCCCAGCGGATGGCGAGGTCCAGATTGGCCTCGGTGAAGTCCAGCCCTTCGTCCGAGGCGATCAGCGAGAAGCGCAGGTCCGGGTCGCTCGCGGCAATGGCGGCGAGACGCGGCATCAGCCACTTCTCGGTCACGTCGCGCGGCGCGGCGATGGTCAGCGACTTGGACGATTGGCCCGCCTGCATGGCGCGCACGGCATCCTCGAATTGCAGGAAGCCCGCCCGCAGAGGGGCCAGGCCTGCCTCGGCTTCGGGGGTCAGTTCCAGTCCGCGCGTCGTGCGGCGGAAGAGGACGACGCCCAGCGTATCCTCCAGCGCGCGAATCTGCTGCCCGACCGCCGCCGGGGTCACCGCCAGTTCGTCGGCGGCGCGGGTGAAGCTCAGATGGCGCGCGGCGGCGTCCAGGACACGCAGGCCGTTGAGCGGGAGATGGGTCCGCTTCACGACGCGACCGCCGGAGCGATCAGCGCGAATTGGGGAATGGCCGCGTCGAAGGTCACGCCATCCGCGCCGACCATGCGATAGCTCCCCTGCATCGCGCCGCTGGTCGTCGCCAGCGGACAGCCCGAGACATAGTCGTACGACGCCCCCGGCTGGATCACTGGCTGCTCACCGACCACGCCCTCACCCTCGACCGAATGGCGCGCGCCGCGCCCGTCGGTGATGATCCAGCGACGGGTGAGCAATTGCACCGGCTGCTCGCCGTCATTCTCAATACGGACATGATAGGCCCAGAACCAACGCCCGCGCTGCGGCTCGGACTGTTCGGGCAGATAGCTGACCGACACGCGGACCGTTACCGGCCCGGTGGTCAGCGCATGGGGAAAGAGCGCCTTCACAGACCCACGACGCGCAGCGCCTGGTCGAGATCGTCGATCAGGTCGTCGGCATCCTCCAGCCCGACATTCAGGCGCAGCATGCCCTCGCCGATGCCCATCTCGATCCGCTTGTCCTCGGTGACACCGGCATGGGTGGTCGAGGCGGGGTGGGTCATCAGCGAGCGCGAGTCGCCGATATTGTTCGAGATGTCGATCAGCTCCAGCGCGTCGAGCAGGCCGTGCGCCTGTTCGCGGCCACCATCGAGTTCCAGCGCGAAGATGCTGCCGCCCGCCTTCATCTGGCGCATGGCGAGGTCATGCTGCGGATGGCTGGGCAGCGCCGGGCACAGGACGCGGGGCACGCGGCCCTCCAGGAAGGTCGCGACCTTCAGCGCCGATTCCGACTGGCGATGGATACGCAGGTCCAGCGTCTCCAGCCCCTTCAGCACTACCCAGGCGTTGAACGCCGACAGGGTCGGGCCGGTGTTGCGGGTGAAGGGCAGCAGGGTGTTGGTGATGAAGTCCTCGGTCCCGCAGACCGCGCCCGCCAGCACGCGACCCTGCCCGTCCATCATCTTGGTCGCGGAATAGGCGGTGACGTCCGCGCCGAAATCCATCGGCCGCTGCAGCGCCGGGGTCGCAAAGGCATTGTCGACCACCGTGGTGATGCCCCGCTCTTGCGCAATGGCGCAGATCGCTTCCAGATCGGCCACGTCCATGGTCGGGTTGGCGGGCGTCTCGAAGAAGAAGACCTTGGTCTCGGGCTTCACAGCGTCCAGAAACGCCTGCGGGTCACGGGCATCGACCACGGTCGTGGAAATGCCGAACTTGGGCAGCAGCGTGTCGGTCAGCCAGCGGCACGATCCGAACGCCGCACGCCCGCCGACCAGATGGTCACCCGCCTGCAACTGGCAGAGCAGCACCGCCGTCATCGCCGCCATGCCCGACGCCATGGTCCGGCACGCCTCCGCGCCTTCCAACAGGGCGATGCGCTGTTCCAGCATCTCGACGGTCGGGTTCTGGAGCCGGGAATAGGTCATCCCCTCCTGCTCGCCCGCGAACCGTGCCGCCGCGTCCCCTGCCCGGTCATAGCAATAGCCCGAGGTCAGGAAGAGCGCCTCGGACGTCTCGCCATATTCGGACCGCGCGGTGCCGCCGCGCACGGCCTGCGTCGCGGGACGCCACTTGGTGGTGATCGAACGGTCTTGGCCAGTCTTACGCTTCATGCCCGCTCATTTGCCGGTCCGGGAAGCGGGGTTCAAGGATATTCCGACACAACGCCGCATGTGTCGCCGTTGCGATAGCGGAACGAAAATGCGCCGGGCCCGGTTGTTCCCGCTGATCAAACAGGGAGAATGACGATGACGATCCGTATCGGCCTTTTGCTGGCCGCCAGCCTCGTGTCGCTGTCGGCGTGCAACAGCAAGGGCACCGACAAGCTTGCCGAGAATGTCGAAAAGGCCGCGGACAACCGTGCCGACGGCATGGAAAGCCAGGCCGACGCGCTGCGCAACGAAGCCAAGCAGCTCGACAAGCAAGCCGAAAAGACCCGCGACTATGCCGAGGATCGCGCCGATGCGATCAAGGCCGCCGACGTCAACGCCGCCGCAATGAGCCCGGAACAGCGCGAGGCGATTGTCGCGAACCAGGCGGCGGCGGTTCGCTGAGGTCGATCCTCCCCGGCACGGGGAGGTGGCAGCGCATCGCGCTGGCGGATGAGGGCTTCCTCTCAGGAAACCCCTAACGGAAAGCCCCCTCCACCACCGCTTTGCGGCGGTCACCCTCTCCCTGCAGGGGAGGATATACCGTTACTGCGCCTCGCGGTGATTGGTGACCTTGCCGTAGATCGGCTTGTCGACCGTCGTCAGCCTGTCGCTCGCATCCCCGGTCAGGTCGAAGAACAACACCCGGTTCGCCCCCGCCTTCAGCCACGGCGCAGGCGTATAGAGCGTGTGGACCGGCCCGATGCTCCAGAAGCGACCGAGATTATGGTCGTTCAGCCACAACTGCCCCTTATGCGCGCCCCGCATGTCGAGATAGGTGTCGCCGGGCTTGGCCACCGTCATTTCCGCCTCATAGAAGCAGGGCCCGGTGCAGGGCTTGGCGGACAGCTTTAGCGAGGACAGATTGTCCATCGGCAGGCGGAACATCTGCCAGTCATGGAGCGGCTGCCCCGCCAGCGTCACCGCGCCGGTCAGGCCGGTCTGCTCGGTGCGGATGGCGTGGGAATAGTTCACGCGCCCGGTATTCTCGACCAGGATGTTCATCGTGGTCGGCTTCGTCCGCGCCGGCAGTTCGACCGTTTCCTGGTCCAGCCGCCGGTCGAGCGTGCCGACCAGCGTCTTGTCCAGATAGACCTGCGCATAGCTGTGCATGCCCTTCAGCGTCAGCGGCCCCGCCGCCCCTGCGGGCACGGTGACGCGGTAAAGGACGTACCCGTAATTCTGGTCGAGTTCCTCGAACGTCTTCGGCTGGGCCGCCCGTACTGGCGTCGGCAGATTGTCCCAGAGCGAGGCGCTACGCCGTACCGCCGATACCGGGAAGGTCGTCGCGACCGTCGGCGCGGGCGTGGGTGCGGCGGGCTTGCCGGTCACCTCGGCGATGGCGGCGGCGATCAGGCCGTATTTGTAGCGCGGATTGCCCGCCTCATCGATCGGCGCGTCATAATCATAGCTGGTCGTGTCGGGATGATAGTCCTTGCCGGTGTGCGAGTCCGCCCCGTTCATCCAGCCAAAGGTGGTGCCGCCATGCACCATGTAGAGCGAGATCGAATAGCCGCGCTTGAGCATATAGGCCATTTCCTCGGCCTCCTTCTTGCCGTCCGTCTCGTGGTGCTCCTCGCCCCATTTGTCGAACCAGCCCGCCCAATATTCGCCGACCATGCGCAGGCCGTCAGGGCGATAGGCCTCCAGCTTGGCGACCGCATTCTCCGCGCCGCCCGACCCGAAATTCACCACCGACGGACGATTGGGCAGAGATCCCTTGGCCAGGTCGCCCGCCTGGTTCGACGTGAACAGGATGCCGTCGCCGAGCCCGGCGCGCTTGTAGCTGGCCTCCAGCCCGCGCAGATACGCCTGGTCGTTGCCGAAGGCGCCATATTCATTCTCGAGCTGCACCGCGACGATCGGCCCGCCATTCTTGAGCAGCAGTGGCTTCACCTCCTGCCCCAGCCGCATCAGCCAGCGGTCGACGGCGGCGGTATATTGCGGATCGGTCGAACGCAGGACGAGCTTGCGATCCTTGAGCAGCCAGGACGGATAGCCGCCCAGTTCCCATTCGGCGCAGACATAGGGGCCGGGGCGCAGGATGACGTCCAGTCCCTCGGCTTGGGCATCGCGGATAAAGGCGACGATGTCGTTCTGGCCGCTGAAGTCATAGACGCCTGGACGCGGTTCATGCGCGTTCCAGAAGGAATAGGTGGTGATGGTGTTCAGCCCCATCGCCTTGGCCTTGCGTAGGCGGTCGCGCCAATAGGCGCGCGGGATGCGGGTATAATGCATCTCGCCCGAGATCACCTGATGCGGCTGGCCGTTGCGCAGGAAGCCCTTGCCCTTCACCTCGAAACTGCGGGCCGGGCCATCATTGGCGACGGGCGCCTGGGCATAGGCGGGCGACAGGGCGGTGGCCGCCAGAATTGCCAAAATCATCGGTCGGGACCATCGCGTCACGTCACTCTCCCACTTATCCTCTCAGATGGCGCGGGCGATTCCCTATCGTTGGGAATACCCGCGCCACGTCACCATCATGGGTGCCATGCCGGACAGGGGTTCGTCAAATTGTCTGACGAATAGAGGGGCGTGCGCGGGCCGCCGGTCAGGCGGCGCGGGATAGCGACCGGGGCATCGCCATGGGGGCAGGGTGCGTCGCCAGCCGGAAACGCCCGACCTGATCGCTCATCGCGCTGGCTTCTCCGACCAGTTCGCGCGCGGCGGCGGTCGCTTCCTCGACCATCGCGGCATTTTGCTGGGTCACGGCATCCAGATCGCTGATCGCGATGGTGATTTGCGATGCGCTGCTCGCCTGTTGCTGCGATGCGCCCGCGATATCGGCGATCAGGGCCGCCATCTCGCTGACCTGCGCGGCGATCCGCTGCAGGGTCGCACCGGCCGCGTCGACCTGCTGCACACCGGCGCGAATCTGCGTATCGGAAGCGCCGATCCGCCCCTTCACATCCTTGGCCGCATCGGCCGAGCGCTGGGCGAGCGCGCGAACCTCGCTCGCGACGACCGCAAAGCCCTTGCCCGCATCGCCCGCGCGCGCCGCCTCGACCCCGGCGTTCAGCGCCAGCAAATTGGTCTGGAACGCGATGCCGTCGATCACGCCGATGATTTCCGAAATCTCGCTGGAGGTGCGTTCGATCCCGCTCATCGCGTCGATCGCCCGTTGGACGACCATGCCGCTTTCGGCCGCATTGCTCTGCGCGGAGGCGGCGACCTCGGCCGCCTTGGAGCCGAACTGCGCGGTTTCCTGGATCGCCTCGGTCACCTGGCGCATCGCGGCGGCGGTTTCCTCCAGCGAGGCGGCCTGATGCTCGGTCCGGCGCGACAGATCGCCCGCCGCCTTGCCGATCTCCAGCGCCGCGCTGTGAACTCGCCGCGCGGAATCGTCGACCTTGCTGATCGAGCCGCCCAGCATTTCCGCTGTTTCATTGAAGTGCAGACGAAGCGGCTCGTAATCATCACGGAAGGGCTTGACGATGCGGTGCGACAGGTCGCCATTGGCGAGGCGCGACAGCCCGTCGCCCAGTTGGCCGACCATCGCCATCGTTTCACCCATTTCCTGGCACAGGACCAGCACGTCCTGCGGGGTCAGGACATTCGCGGGGATCAGCGTAACGAGCAGGCGTACGATGGTCCCCCGGCTGTCGGTATTCAGCCATTCGAATCGCGCAAAACCTTCCTTCAGCGCCTGTCCGATACGTTCGCCCACATGCTCTTCGGTGGAACGCCCGTCCGCCTGGCAGGGGGCCGAAAAGGTCACGGGCGATTTGCCAAGAATTTCGGAAAGCGGCCGGTCATAGACCCGCGCCGAGGCGGGGTTCGCCGAGACGAACTTGCCCCCCGAGAATAGAAGCATCGCATCGGGAGATAGATCAAACACGGCCCTTGCCGTGCGATCATCGACATTCGCTTCCTTCTTGCCCAGCCAACCCATCGTGTCGCTCGTCCCTCTGCTGCGGCCGTGTCGCCCCCGAATCGGCCGATCATTTCCAACCTTCAACCATGATCGTTAGCGACCGAATCTGAAGGATCGGTTAGGGACATTTTGTAACAGCACCCCCGACCGAAAAAGCGTTTGTGCCCCTTGGGCGAGGCCGCCATGACCGCATCATGCGCCGCCTGCTCACCCTGCTTCATCGGCCGTTCCCGGCCCTGATCGCGCTGCTCGTTACCGCGCAGATGCTGTTCTGCTGGCGACTGACCACGCCGCACAAGCTGGTCTTCGACGAGGTTCATTATGTGCCCGCCGCGCGCACGCTGCTGGCGCTGGAAGGACCGGTGAATATCGAGCATCCGCTGCTCGGCAAGGCGCTGATCGCGCTGGGCATGATGATCTTCGGCGACAATCCGCTGGGCTGGCGCGCGCTGTCGACCCTGGCGGGTACGGCGGTGGTCGCGGGCGTGTTCGGCATCGTCTGGCTGATGACCCGGCGGACCCGTACCGCCGCGATGGCGGGGGTGCTGACGCTCGCCAATTTCATGGTGCTGATACAGGCCCGGATCGCGATGCTCGACGGCTTCATGGCGGCGTTCGTCGTGCTGGCGGTCGCCGCCATGGGTTGGTCGATGCGTGGCTCCGTAGCGCAGAGCCGGTGGCGATGGACGCTGGGCGCGGTTCTGCTGGGGCTGGCGGTCGGGACCAAATGGGCGGCGGTGCCCTATCTGGGGTACGCCGCGATCGGCTTCGTGTTGATGAAGCGGGGCGATGCCAGCCGCTGGCCGGGTCTCCACTGGTGGTCGGCCTGGGGCCTGCTCGGCCTGGGGGCGGGGCTGGCCTATGCGGCAACCTTCGCGCCCGCCTTTTTCTACACCCATGATCCGATGACGCTGGGCCGGCTCTTGCCCTTCCAGGCCGAGATGTATGCGCGCCAGACCCAGATCCTGCCGCCGCATACCTATCAGTCGACTTGGTGGAGCTGGCCGGTGATCGGGCGGCCGATCTGGTATTTCTATGAGGTGGCGGACGGGGCGCAGCGGGGCATCTTCCTGCTTGGCAATCCGGTGGTGATGTGGGGCGGGCTGGTCGCCGTTGCGGCCTGCACGCTCGGCTGGCTGCGCACACGCGACATCCGGCTGGGCTTTGCGGCGGCCTTGTGGATCGGCGGCTTCGCGGTGTGGGCGATCATCCCCAAGTCGCTGGGCTTCTATTATTATTACTATCTGCCCGCCATCTGGCTGTCGGTGGCGCTGGCGGTGGCGATCGATCGGTGGCGCGGGGCCCTGCGCGACTGGGACGAGGCGTATCTGGTCGCGGCGGTGTGCCTGTGCGTCTATTTCTACCCGATCCTGACCGCAGGCGCGCTGGCCGGGCCGAGGTCGTTCCTGCGCTGGGCCTGGTTCACGGAGTGGCGGTGAGGGCTTAGTAGCGCCCCCACACGAACCGCGACGACAGCGCATAATTCCACACCGCGCCGACCAGCACGCCGATCAGGGCCGAGAGCGCCCATTCATTGGCGCGCGCGTCGTGCAGGAAGGCCGCCACGCCGACATTGGCGATCGCTCCCACCGCACAGACCAGACAGAAGGACACCCACCCGTCAAGGAGCGGCCGGAATCCCGTCAATCGCCGGTCGCGATAGGTCAGCGCGTTGTTCAGGAAGAAATTGAACGTCATCGCGGCGGCCACCGCGACGATCTGGCTGGCGAGGAAGCTTGCGCCCAGCAGGACAAAGAACAGGCTGAGCACCGCCATGTGCACGCCCACGCCCAGCACCCCGATCGCCGAGAACATGGCGAAGCGCACCGGCACCACCTTGCCGAAGCGGCGGTCGTACAGCGCGATCAGATATTCCATCGCCACGACATGATCGAGCTTCGACTCGCCCTCGGTCCGCAGCCGGAAGACATAGGGCATCTCGACGGCGCGAAGCGGGCGCGGCGAAGCGCTCATGATGTCGAGCAATATCTTGAAGCCGATCCCCGACAGATGCGGCACCGTCGCACGCGCGACATCGGTGCGGACCATGAAGAAGCCGCTCATCGGGTCGGACAGGTTCACGTTCAGCACCCGCTGCGACAGCTTCGTCGCAAAGGCCGACTTGGCGACACGGTCGCGGTCCCAGTCGCCCGTCCCGCCGCCATCGACGAAGCGCGAGCCGACGACGATGTCGAGATCGCCTTCCGCCTGCAACCGGTCGAGCATCTTCGGGAGCAGCGTCTCGTCATGCTGAAGATCGCCGTCGATCACCGCCACCATCGGCGCGGCGGTGGCGCACATCCCCTCGATACAGGCCGAGGACAGGCCGCGCCGCCCGATCCGCTGGATCACCCGGACGCGGGGATCGACCTTGCCGATCTCGCGCGCGGCGTCGGCGGTCCCATCGGGGCTGTTATCGTCGACGAAGATCGCCTCCCACCGCCGCCCGGCCAGCGCCTGGTCGAGCTTGGCGATGAGCACGGGCACATTGGCGCGCTCGTTGAAGGTCGGGATGACGACCGCGAGTTCGAGGAGCGCGCTCATGGGGCGTCAGAGGCGTTCGAGGATCGCGTCGGCCATGGCGCGGGTCGACAGGCTGCCGCCCAGATCGCCGGTCCGCGCGCCCTCACGAATCGCGCCCGCCACCGCCGCGTCGATCCGGTCGGCCGCGTCGGTCAGGCCCAGCGAGTGGCGCAGCATCATCGCCGACGACAGGATCGCCGCGCAGGGATTGGCCTTGCCCTGCCCCGCGATATCGGGCGCCGAGCCATGGATCGGCTCGTACAGCCCCTTGCCCGTCGCCCCGAGAGCGGCGGAGGGCAGCATCCCGATCGAGCCCGCGCACATGGATGCCTGATCCGACAGGATGTCGCCGAACAGATTGCCGGTCAGGATGACGTCGAACTGGCCCGGATCGCGCACCAGCTGCATCGCGCAATTGTCGACATACATATGGTCGAGCGCGACGTCCGGATAATCCTTCGCCACCTCGATCACCACGTCGCGCCACAGCTGCGAGGTTTCCAGCACATTGGCCTTGTCCACCGACAACAGGCGGCGACGGCGGCGCATCGCGGTCTCGAAGCCGACGCGCGCGATCCGCGCGACCTCTTCCTCGTCATAGCGCATCAGGTCATGGCCCTCGCGCAGGCCCGCCTCGGTGGTGCCGCGCCCCTTGGCACCGAAATAGACGTCACCCGTCAGCTCGCGCACGATCACCATGTCGATGCGCCGCGCAATGTCGGGGCGCAGCGAGCTGGCATCCTCCAGCCCCTCGAACAGGCGGGCGGGGCGCAGGTTCGCGAACAGGCCGAATGCCTTGCGCAGACCCAGAATCGCCTGCTCCGGGCGGTGTGCGCGCTCCAGATTGTCGAAGCGCGGATCGCCGACCGCCCCGAACAGCAGCGCATCGGCGCGGCCCGCCACCTCCAGCGTCTCGGGCGGCAGCGGATGGCCCGCCGCCTCATAGGCCGCTCCGCCGACCTTGGCCTCCTCGAAGGTCAGGCCCAGGTCCAGCGCCTCCAGCACGCGCCGCGCTTCCGCCGTCACTTCCGGGCCGATGCCGTCACCGGCGAGGATCGCGATCAATGCCATGGCTGGCCCCTTGTCTTACCTATGTTCGGAAGCGCCCTTTGCCTTAGCGGGCCGGTGTCACGCAACCGCCCTTTTGAACCGATCGAACAGCCGCGCGCGGGCGGGCATCGGATCGTTGCGCAAGCCCACCAGGATATCGCGCGCCAGGAAATGCGCGGTGATCCGCCCGGCGGCGAATATCTCGGGCCAGTCCCCCACCCCGCCCTCGCGCAGGAAATCGGGGAGCGGAAACAGCTTCGCCTCATAACCGAAGGCCGCCCCCACCGACACCGCCGCCCCGCTCTTCGGGCTCACAAAGGCCAGATCGTCCGTCCCACCGGTGACCGTGCACCGCTCCAGATCGAGCCCGAACCCCAATTGCCCCAGCAGCAGCAATTCGTACCGCACCAACGCCCCCGCCCAGCCCCGCGCGGACGGGGCCGACTCGATCGCGGTCAGCACCGCGTCGAGTGCATCGTACAGGACCGGATAAGGCTGTTCCTCGGGCAGCGTGGCGGCAGTCAGCGCGCACAGCCACTCGATCCCGACAGCGGCCAGCGGCTCGCCATGCAGCCCCGCGCGGCTATGCCCCGGCTCGATGGTCAGCGCGGCAAGCTGCTCCACCGTCCGCGCCCGCCACTCGCCGACAATGCCGTTTCCCGGTTGCAGTACCGACCGCAAAGCCCGCGACCGCCCGCCCCGCACATAGCCCGGCTGCACCCCGTCCTCGCGAGTCAACGCCCGCACGATCGCCCCATGCTCGCCATGCGGCCGAACCGACAGAATGATGGCGGGGGCGACCCGGTGCATGGGAAGGGATGTAGGGGGGAATGGGGTGGGATGCTATGCGATCGAACCGCTTAATAGGTCGCGTCACGCTTTTGCTGCGGCCTCAGACGTCCGACCCGCTGAGCAAGCCGATGCGGCAATCGCGTTTCAAAGTTCCGCAACTCCCTGGCGGCACCGGTGTCGCCAGCCTTGGCCGCACACCGAAGCCAATGGCGATAACCCATCATATCGTTGCCGTTGAAACAGCTGACGGCCATATTATTCGCCGCGCGCGCATCGCCTTTTCGCCAAGCCCGCCGATACAGGCCTGCGGCACTGAACGCATCGGCGGG
>NZ_BCTY01000075.1 GCF_001591005.1 Sphingomonas sanguinis NBRC 13937 | reverse complement strand
CCCCTATCGAGAGCGGGATACCCCTCCACCAGCTTCGCTGGTCCCTCTCCCCTTGCAGGGGAGGAATCACAGACATTTTTCCGGGGTTGATCCTGCGTGGCGGGGCGTTATGGCGCGCCTTGTCGGCCGTAAGAGCCGACTCACACTTAGGATCACAATGCCCCGATCTAGTCCCTTGTCCGGCGACGAGGACAGTAGACGCTTCGGCGTCCACATCCTTGCCGACCGTCTGACGGGCCTGACGGGGTCGCCGAGCGCGGCCCGCTAACGCCGTATCTCGCCGACCTCCGCCGGGCTCGACCACATGAACCCGAAGGAGGTCTATCATGACCCGTACCCTGTTCCGCGCGCATGTCCGCGCCCATTCCCTCGCCACGCTGATGGCGAGCGTTCCCCTCGAGCGGGCGCGGCTGCTTCGCGCGGTCGCCACCACCCGTCCGCAGGCCCTGCGCCGCGAGCGTCCGTCGGCCTGATCCAAGGGGACCATCAATGATCAAGACCGTGTCGCGGGCCGCGCTGTGCGGCCTGTTCCTCGTCGCGCGCCCCGCCTCCGCGGAGGACGCCCCGCAGCAGGATGTCGCCATCCACGGCCAGGCGACCTTCGTCGCGCAAGGCGTGGGCGGGTTCGCCTCGCCCTATGTCGGCGACAACAGCCTGACCCCGCGCCAGCTGAAGGAAACCGCCGACGTCACCGCCTTTATCGGCGCGCGCGCCTGGAAGGGTGGCGAGTGGTGGGTGAATCCGGAGATCGACCAGGGCTTCGGCCTATCCAACACGCTGGGCGTCGCCGGTTTCCCCAGCGCCGAGGCGTATAAGGTCGGCAAGTCCGAACCCTATTTCCGGCTGCAGCGCGCCTTTTTCCGCCAGACCATCGGCCTGGGCGGCGCGTCGGAGACGGTGGCGGGGGTGGCCAACCAGCTGGGCGGATCGCGACCGGTCGACCGGATCGTCCTGACCATCGGCAAGTTCGGGGTGGGCGATGTGTTCGACACCAACGCCTATGCGCATGACCCGCGCGGCGATTTCCTGAACTGGTCGGCGGTCGATACCGGCAGCTTCGATTATGCCGCCGATGCCTGGGGCTATACCACCGGCATTGCGGGCGAACTCTATCGCGGCGACTGGACGCTTCGCACCGGGCTGTTCAACCTGTCGACCATTCCCAATGGCGAGCGGCTGGAACATGGCTTCGGCCAGTATCAGATCGATGCCGAGGTCGAGCATCGCCATCAGGTCGCCGGGCGGCCGGGATCGGTGCGCTTCGGGTTCTTCCGCAATCGCGGCAATTTCAGCCGCTTCGACGACGCGCTGGCCTATGCCACGGCGACCGGCGGCGCGGTCGATCCGTCGGTCACCCGGCGGCGGATGACGCGGGTCGGCGGCTATATGAACATGGACCAGGCGCTGACCGACACGCTGGGCCTGTTCGCCCGCGTCGGGGTGAGCGACGGGTCGATCGAGCCCTATGACTTCACCGATATCGATCGCACCGCCCAGATTGGCGGGTCGCTGAGCGGCAAAAGCTGGGGCCGGGCGCAGGACCGGGTCGGGCTGGTGCTGATCGCCAACGGTATTTCGGCCGAGCATCGCCGCTATCTGGCGGCGGGCGGCCTGGGCGTGCTGGTCGGCGACGGCAAGCTGCCCAATGCAGGCGCGGAGGAAATTGCCGAGGCCTATTACGACGTCGCACTGTTCCGGGCGCTCGCGGTGACGCTGGATGCGCAATATGTCGAGCATCCGGGCTATAACCGCGACCGTGGTCCGGCCCAGATCCTCGCGGTGCGCGTCCACGGCGCGTTCTGACATATTTTCCTCCCCTGTAAGGGGAGGGGGACCATGCGCAGCATGGTGGAGGGGTGTCCCGCTCTCGATAGGGTGACACCCCTCCGTCAGGCCTTCGGCCTGCCACCTCCCCTTCCAGGGGAGGAATGGGTTACCGCGTCGGCACGGGCTCGGCGCCCGAATAATCATAGAAACCGCGCTTGGTCTTGCGACCATACCAGCCGGCTTCGACATATTTGATCAGCAGCGGGGCGGGGCGGAATTTGGGATCGCCCGTCCCCTCGAACAGCACGCGGGTGATCTCCAGGCAGGTGTCGAGCCCGATGAAATCCGCCAGCGTCAGCGGCCCCATCGGATGGTTCAGCCCCAGCTGGCATGCGGCGTCGATATCCGGGATGCTCGCCACGCCTTCGCCCAGCGCGAAGATCGCCTCGTTGATCATCGGCATCAGCACGCGGTTGACGATGAAGCCGGGCGCGTCATTGGCATGCACCACGCGCTTGCCCAGTTCCTGCGCGAAGCTTTCGACCCGGGCGACCGTCTCGTCCGAGGTGGCGAGGCCACGGATCAGCTCGATCAGGCCCATGACGGGTACGGGGTTGAAGAAGTGCACCCCGACGAAGCGCGCCGCGTCGGGCGCGGCCTGCGCCAGGCGGGTGATCGGGATGGACGAGGTGTTGGTCGCCAGGATCGCGGTGTCGGACATCCCCTTGCCGACCTCCTCGAAGATGGCGCGCTTGATCGCCTCCCGCTCGGTCGCCGCCTCGATCACCAGCTCGCACCCGGCCATGGCGGACAGGCTGCCCACCGGCTCGATCCGCGACAGCAGCGCATCGGCGTCGGCGCGGGTCGTCTTTTCCTTGGTCACCAGCCGATCGAGCGCCTTGGCGATGCCCGCCTTGCCCGCTTCGGCCCGCTCGGCCGAGACATCGGCCAGCTTGACCGCATAACCCGCCGCCGCCGACACCTGGGCGATGCCTGCGCCCATTTGTCCGGCCCCGATCACGCCCACTGACTTCATCACGAACTCTCCTGTTTTCCGGCCCGATTCTTTGGCCCATATCCTCGGTCGCGTTGACCTATCCGGTTCGGAACGGGACCGCCAGCAAAGGGGTTGATCGGGAATGATGCGCTTGAACCCGGGCCTATGGATCGCACTGGTCGCCGCACCGGCCATGGCCGCCGTGCCTGATACGCCCCGGCCGGAAAAGCTGAAGCTGTTCCGCGACTGGATCGTCGCCTGCGACAATGGCGGGGCGTGCGAGACGGCCTCGCTCGCGACCCAGGATTCGGCGCTGCAGGATGTCGTGCTGATCGTGGCCCGTAACGGCACTGGCCAGGTCACGGTGCGCGTGCGCGACATGACCGGCACGGCGAAGACGGCGAGCGTCAGGATCGATGGTCGCACGATTGCTTCCACCCCGCTCGATCGCGATGGCGAGGGCATCTGGCGGGGGCCGCATGCCACGGCCCTGGTCGCCGCGATCGGCAAGGGGCGGCGGGCCGTGCTGATGACTCCGGCCAACCACCGGGTCTCGCTCAACGGGGCCGCTGCCGCCCTGCGCTATATCGACGCGCGGCAGAAGCGCGCGGGCACGACCACCGCGCTGATCGCGCGTGGCGCGGCACGTTATCGGGGCAGCCCCCCGGCGCTGCCCGTGGTGCATATCGTCACGCCACCGCCCGGTGCCGCGCCCGCCATCCCCGCCACCGCGATCAGCGAGGCCCGGCGTCGCTATGGCTGCGTGGTCGATGACGGCAGTCCGTTCAGCGCCGATGCGCATCGGCTCGACCGGCGGTCCACACTGGTCCTGATGTCGTGCGGGGCGGGGGCCTACAATTATCTGGTCAAGCCGCTGGTCTGGCGCGACGGTCGGTTGAGCCCCGCACGCTTCGATTTCACCTATCATTTCGGCGAGACGCCCGAACCGGGCCAGCCCGAAATCCTGGTCAATGTCGAATGGTCGCCCGCTGGCCGCCTGTCGAGTTGGGGGAAGGGCCGAGGGCTGGGCGATTGCGGCGATGCGCAGACCTTCGGCTGGGACGGCACACGCTTCCGCCTGCTCGAAGCGGCGCAAATGACCGAATGCCGGGGGGCGATCGACACGTTGACCGTGTGGCGCACGCGCGTGGTGCCGGTGACCGCACGTTAGGAGATACGCGATGCTCGAACATCTGCCCGCCTGGCTGGGCAAGGCGATGAGCGGCTGGCGCGCAGGCGTCGAGTCGCTGGCGATCGTGCGAACCGAGCTGACCCCGCCCGCTGCGATGCGGCTGAACAGCCCGGCCTTTGGCGACATGGCGCGCCTGCCTGAGCGGTTCACCGCCGATGGTGCGGGCGTGTCGCCGCCCTTGGTCTGGGGCGATCCGCCCGAGGGCACCGCGATGCTGGCACTGTTGGTGGAGGACGCCGATGCGCCGACGCCGCAGCCGTTGGTCCATGGTATCGTGTGGAACCTGCCGCCCGTTGCCGGCGACTTGGCGGAAGGGGCGATTGTCGCGGACGGCGCGGGCACGCCGGGGGCCGGGGATGTCGGGCGCAATTCCTATTTCAGCGAAGGCTGGCTGCCGCCCGATCCGCCGCGCGGTCATGGCGAGCATCGTTATGTGTTTCAGCTGTTCGCGCTGGATGCCGTGGTCGATATCGGCGGCGCTACGCCGGGCCGCAGCGCGATGGTCGAGGCGATGGCGGGGCATGTGCTCGCCGCCGGGGTGCTGACGGGCGCCTATTCGCGGGAGGAGGAAGCGCCGGTCGGGCCGGTCGGGGCCGTCGCAACCGCTTGAGCGGAGGCGTGGGGATTGCTCACCGGGCGGCCGGGCATCGGATAGCCCGGCCGGGGTAGAGCGCGGTCATATTCAGGCGATCGGAAAGATCGGCGCGGCGGAGGTGATGGCAAGACCGGCAAAGACAAGCGCGCCGACAACCGAAACGAGGATCTGGCGAGTCTGGAACGAAGCGAACATGGTGAAACTCCCTGTGAAAGCCGGTCGCCCATCTATTGGGTGACCGATGCCAGGGACTTTGCAGAGAGCGTGCCAGTTTCTTAAGACATTGATTTGTATGGTTATTATTCTCTGTCGCGAGAAAAGTGGGAAAATGCGCCATTCGTGGTGCGCAATTCCCACCATCCCATGGCAAAAAATCACTAGTCGTTGAAGGCGCGGTCGCGGCCTTCGTTCTTGGCGCGATAAAGCAGGGCGTCCGCGCGCGCGAACAGTGTTTCCTGCGTGTCGCCGGGGCGGAAGGCGGTGATCCCGGCGGAGAAGGTGATCTCACCGATCATCGCCCCCGTCTCGCGCACCCGCAAGCGCCGCTCGCGCACCGCGTCGCGCGCTCGCTCGATCATCGCGGCGGCTTCTTCGTTCGACAGGTCGGACATCAGGATGGCGAATTCCTCGCCGCCATGCCGACACACGACATGCCCCTTGCCCTGTTCGGCCAGGATCGCCCCGATCGAGTGGAGCACGCGGTCGCCGACCGCATGGCCCAGTTCGTCGTTGATCCGCTTGAACCGGTCGATGTCACACAGCGCCAGATGACAGCTGCGCGGTGCCTGGAAACACTGGCCCAGCGCCTCGTTGAACGCCAGGCGATTGGCCAGCCCGGTCAGCGGGTCGCGCCGCGCGGTCGCCCGCGCCTCGGCCAGCTTTTCGCGCAGCGTCTCGGCCTCGGCCGTGGCCTGTTCCAGCCGTAGCTCGGCGGCATTGACCCGTTCCAGCATCGCACCGGTCAACCGGGCGAGCGCCGCCAGGCCGATCGTCTCGCCGCGGGAAATCACCTCGGCATTGCGCGCCAAGTCGGCACCGAATTCGGAGGTGTCGGCCTGGATTGCGCGGATGACCGCGGCAAAGGTCTCCACCTGGTTCTGGGTCTGCGCAGCCAGCGCGTCGGACTGCGCCTCGGGCGGGGGAGTGATCGTGCGGGGGGCGGCGGTCCGTGCGGGCGGAGCGGGGGCGGGGACGGGAAGCGGCGCGGGCGGCGGGCCGCCCAGCCGGACGATATCGTCCTGATGCAGGCGCACCCCGTCATCGACCAGCGACGCCACCGCCTTGGCCAAGGCGCCGTCCGGCTCCGTCAGGATCGCATGCACAAAGGCATAATGCGTCGGATCGGGCGACAGCCGATGGTCATCGAGAAAACGACCGATCCTGTCGAACAGGCGGTCGGATGTCCCGACCGCCTCCTGAATATCCCCCTGCATTCGATTGTCCGTATGGCCCCCCCAGCTCATGTCCGCGCCCCGAACAGAGAAATCAGCGACGGTTTTTCAGGTCGCGCACCGCCGCCAGCGTGGTGGCGACATGCTCGGCCGGATTCATGTCATCGTGAACGAAGACCACGCGGCCACGCTGATCGATGACGTAACTGGTGCGCGAGGTGATGTCGCGGCCCTCGATCTGGCGGCCCAGCGCGACGTCGTACTCCTTGACGATGGCGGGTCCGGCGCTCGCGACCGGGAACTTGCCCGCGCATTCGGCCTTGGAAAAGGCGGCCAGCTTGTCCACCGGATCGGCGGACATGCCGATCACGCGCGCGCCAGCGGCCTTGAACGCATCGATCTTCTCGGCAAAGGCGCGCGCCTCGGCGCTGCAGCCGCTGGTGAAGGCGGCGGGGAAGAAATACAGCACGACGGGGCCGTGGCGCAGCTGCTCCTTCAAGTGCAGCGTAAAGACTTTGCCCGCCACCGCGCCACGCGTGGTGAAGTCGGGCGCCGTCGCGCCGGGGCGCAACGCAGCTGTCGCAGGCACAGCCGCCGCAACCGCCAGAAGAACGCCTAACCAAGCCTTCATCGCGCTATTCCTCTCGATAAACAAGGTTAACGCCTATCCTGTAAGCGGCTCGCCGTCCATTGCCGATC
The DNA here is from genome assembly GCF_001591005.1 of Sphingomonas sanguinis NBRC 13937. Classification (GTDB taxonomy): domain Bacteria; phylum Pseudomonadota; class Alphaproteobacteria; order Sphingomonadales; family Sphingomonadaceae; genus Sphingomonas; species Sphingomonas sanguinis. The sequence goes on along the minus strand of NZ_BCTY01000075.1, from coordinate 4,506 downwards.
ATTCATGGCTACCCTATTCAGGTTAACATGTCCGTACATGTCACCGATATCGATCTGGCCCTGCGCCTGGCCGACGCCGCCGGCGCTGCCATCCGTCCCTATTTCCGTCGCGAAATGGGGTTGGAGATCAAGGAGGACCGGTCGCCGGTGACCCTGGCCGATCGCGAGGCGGAGTCGGCGATGCGCCGTATCCTCGACGCGGAACGCTCGGGCGACGGGATTCACGGCGAGGAATATGGCGTGAAGGACGGCGTGACCGGGCGACAATGGGTGCTCGACCCGATCGACGGCACGCGCAGCTTCACTGTGGGGCGCCCGATCTTCGGCACGCTGATCGCGCTGGTGGAAAATGGCTGGCCGGTGCTGGGCATCATCGACCAGCCGATCGCGGGCGAGCGCTGGCTGGGCGTTGCCGGGCGGCCCACCCTGTTCAACGGCCAGCCGACCCGCACGCGGCCCTTTCGCGACCTGGACGGCGCGACCATCGCGACGACCAGCCCGCATTTGTTCGACGACGAGGACGTGCCGCACTTCATGGCGCTGGTCGCGGCGGTCAGCGGCAATTCCCCGCGCCAAGGGCCGGTGTACGGCGGCGACTGCTATAATTACGGCCTGCTGGCGAGCGGGCATATCGATATCGTATGCGAATCCGGGCTGAAGCTCCACGACTTCGCCGCGCTGGTCCCGGTGGTCGAGGGCGCGGGCGGGCGCATGTGCGACTGGAACGGCGATCCGCTAACGGCGGACAGCGCGGGCCATGTGCTCGCGATCGGCGACCCGGCGCGCACGGACGAAGTGCTGGAGGCGCTGCGCAACGTGCCGCATGGGCATGACCATCACGATCATTGATGGGAGGCGAAAAGCCGCCTGTCGGATCGGTCGATGGTAGAGGCAAAACCGATATGGTAGGTTTTTCCCATGCGAATGCTGGCTGCGCTTGTTTTCCTGCTTCTGACTGCGTCGGCGGCCCCGGTGCCGTCCCGCGAGCAGCGGAAATTGATGGACGATATCGAGCGGACGATCACCTTGCCGAAAGGCGCGCAGCCTTTGTCCGCTTATGGCAGGAACTACGCGTTCGATGGGGGCGGCAGGGTCGTCGCCCGATATCTTCTACCATTCGACCCGCCGAAAGCCGACGAGGGGTGCGAGGTTCTGCTCGAGAACTTCGAATCGCGGCCCTGCACGAAAAGGGAAATCGCCGCGTCCGCTCGATCCCGCGCGCGACTTCGTGCCGCAGAGACGCCAGCGGGGCAGCGGCGTTGGTATTCCAACGCGCGGAGCCTGCCTTTCATCCACGACGGCGGATGTATGCAGGTCAATGTCGAATATGATGTCGCCATACGCCGCATCGTGACGGTTTCCTGCAACGGCTACGCTTAGTTTCCATCAGCTCGGATCGACATTGACTCACCTCCTCCCCTTCACGGAAGGAAGTGGACGGTATCGCTACACTGCACCGGGCACGCGTCAGAAAATCCCCAGAAACTTCTTCCGCTGTGCCTTGGCCTCGCCCGGATTGCCTTTTCCGTCCTCCGCCTTGGCCGTCGTGCCGCGCCCGACATCGTCGCGCTTGTCGCCCTTGACCGTCCGTTGAGCGCTGGCCCGTGCGCCCGAAAGCACGGGGCCGCAGGCCGCCGCCTTGGCGTCGCCGACATCGACGAACGCCAGCACCCCGGCCAGCGGCGTCGCTACCACGGCCAACCCCAGGCCCGCACCCGCCCGCGCGAGCAGGTCGCCGCTGATGGGGTTGATGCCGGGATGTGCGAAACTGCCGGTGATGCCGACCGGTGATTGGCCCGAGAACAGGCTGAAGGTCTTGGCGTCGGCGCGAACCGCCAGGTCGAGTGCTTCGTTGCGGAAGCTGAAGCCACCGCGCCCCGTAACAACGTTCTTCGAGGTATCGATCAGGATCGGGTCCGCCGCCGCCACGCCGCCGCGTACGGTGAAGGCGATCAGGCCGCAGTTGATGCGCACCGGCTCTTTCAGCTCCTTCTCGAACATCTTCTGAACGAAGGTGCCGATGTCGAGTTCGGCCAGCTGCGCATTCTTGGTCCATAGCGAGCCCGCAGGCAGGATAAACGCCATCCGCCCGTTCGCGCTCGCCAGCGAATCATGAATCGTGTCGCCACGCCCGGTCAGCTGGACGCGGCCCTTGACCGTGCCGGTCGTCCCCGCCTCCGCCACGCCCCAGCCCGCTAGCAACCGGCCGAGCGGGGTCGGCGACAGGCGGATGTCGTAACGGACCAGGCTGGGCCGCTGGCGCGTGTCGAACAACAGGTCGGACGACACATCGCCCCGCGCCATCGCGAACTGCAGCGGCGACAGGGTCAGCTTGCCGCGATCGAGCGCCAGCGTCAGGTCGACATTCGAGATCGGCACCCGGCGCGACCGCACGGTGCGGATCGTCCAATTCAGGTCGGCATCGAAGCGCTGCATCGTCGCCACCGGCAGCGCCGCGTCGGGCAGCAGGCGCTGCGGCCCGACGCCGGTCGCGGCGGCGGCGGCCTCCGCGCCCTTGGTCGCGACGATATCGGGATTGTAGCCGATAAAGGGCGCGGCATCGATAATGTCGAGCTTCTCGGTCGCTAGCGTCGAATCGAGGTGCAGCCGCTCGCCATGGGTGACGGTCAGCGTGCCCGCCAGGTCGCTGTCACCGAACGTGCCCTTCATCTTGGTGAAGCGATAGACGTCGCCGTCCTTCACCAGCTGCGCGCGCAGGTCATAGGTGCGGGTGCGTGGGATGACGACACCGATGACCTCCAGCAGGGTCGACAGATCCTTGCCCCGCGCATGGGTGCGCAGCGGCACATCCTCAACATCGGCGATCGAGGGCAGGGTGCCCGTCACATCGACGACATTGCCCGCCGCGCGCATCCGCGCGACCAGCTCGTTCTTGCCGCGATTGGCGGTCGCGTCGGGGGAGAGCAATTGCGCGTTGAGCACGAACGGCGTTTCGCGAATGACGCCCTTGCCACGCACCCCGACCGCGCGGCCGATGCGGGCGTCCTGCGACCGGAAATCCTCGAGCGCTAGATCGGCCGTTACCTGCATCCGGGGATCGCGATAGCGGACGGTCGTGCCCTTTACCTCGGCCACGTCGATACGCGGGAATTCGAGCCGCTTGCCGCCCTTCTTCTCGCTGAACGTCCATGTGTTGCTGCGGTGGTCGGGCGTCCATTCCAGATCGACCGCGCCATTGGTCAAGGCCAGCCAGGTGAAGCGCCGCTTGCCGAACAGCAGCGACAGCGGCGCGATGCGCGAATCGATCCGGTCGGCGGTGAACAGATTCGGCCGCGTCGCCCAGCCGGGGTTGGAGATGGCGATCTTCTCGGCGACGAACTTGATCCGCCACGGCGCGAAATAGAGCTGGAAGTCGCCGCCGACCGTCACCGTCCGATGGGTCAGCTTTCCGGCAATCGACTCGAACGGATGGCGCAGGAAACGGCCCTTGGTGACGAACAGGACGAGCCAGATCGCGGCAAGGACGGTCAGCAGGCCGATGAGAAGGCGAATCGGCCAGCGATGCCACCCGGCACGGGCGGCGGTGGGACTAACAGGGCTGTCGGCCGCGTGCGCCTGATCCATGGAATAGCCAAGCGCCCGAGCGGAGCGGGGGTTCCGCCCACGCGCATCGGTTGCATTGCGGCGCGGCTTCGTCTATGCGGCGCGCTTCCCGAGCGAGGTGACACGAACGGCCCGGCCATCAGGGCTGCCGCGGCCGTTTCTGCCTTAGCTCTAGCGAAAGGAAAAAAATGCCCAAGCTCAAGACCAAGAGCGGCGTCAAGAAGCGCTTCAAGCTCACCGCGACCGGCAAGCTCAAGCACGGCGTCGCCGGCAAGCGCCACCGCCTGATCAGCCATAACGGCAAGTATATCCGCCAGAACCGCGGCACCTCGGTCCTGTCCGATGCCGACACCAAGACCGTGAAGGCCTGGGCGCCTTACGGCCTGAACTGATTTCTGGAAGGATAGAGAGATATGGCACGCGTCAAGCGGGGCACGACCACCAAGGCGAAGCATAAGCGGATTTTGGATCAGGCGAAGGGCTATTATGGCCGTCGCAAGAACACCATCCGCATCGCGCGCCAGGCCGTCGAAAAGGCCGGTCAATATGCGTATCGCGACCGCAAGGTTAAGAAGCGGACTTTCCGTGGTCTGTGGATTCAGCGCATCAATGCGGGTGTCCGGGCCGAGGGCCTGACCTATTCGCAGTTCATGCACGGCCTGAAGCTGGCGGGCGTCGAACTGGACCGGAAGGTCCTGGCCGACATCGCCATGCACGAGGGCGAGGCCTTCAAGGCGATCGTCGCTCAGGCGAAGGCCGCTCTGCCGCAGGCCGCTTGAATAGCGACTGACGGTTAGCGCCGGAAATCAGGAAGGGCGTCGGTGGGTTTCCACCGGCGCCCTTTTCTTGTTGGGATATTCCTCCCCTGCAAGGGGAGGTGGCAGGCTGAAGGCCTGACGGAGGGGTGTCTCGGTCAGCGAGGTCGTTCCTCGCGAGCGGCTA
>NZ_BCTY01000074.1 GCF_001591005.1 Sphingomonas sanguinis NBRC 13937 | reverse complement strand
GAGCAAGGTCTGAGATGTGTTCGCGCAGAGGCGCGGAGGACGCAGAGGGGGTCACTTCTTCTCCTCTCCGCGCTCTCTGCGCCTCCGCGCGAACTAACATTCCTCCCCTTACAGGAAAGGAATTACGGTTCCCTTTCTCTGCCGCCCGCGCGACAGTCGCTGGCATGATCGGGCGTCATCTTCGCATCACCGGACGCGTCCAGGGCGTCGGGTATCGCTACTGGTTCTTGGGGCGCGCCGAGGCGCTGGGGCTGACCGGCTGGGTGCGCAACCGGGCTGACGGTTCGGTCCAGGCCGTGATTCAAGGCGTCGATGCCGCCGTTGCCGATATGATGGCAGCGGCCGGTGACGGGCCTACCCTGGCCCGGGTTGACCTGGTCCTGCCGACCGACCAGCCCATCGACTCCGCCCTTACCCGGTTCGAGCAGCGACCGACATGCTGATTGCCCTAATCCTCGCGCAAGCGGCCGATCCCGCCATCACGCGCCGAGTCGAATCGGTCCTGGCCCGCGCGCCGATCGTCGACGGGCATAACGACCTGCCCTGGGAGTTGCGCGACTCCAGCGTCCCGCCCGAATCGCTCGCGCTGGCCAGCGATAGCTCCACTCTGCCCCACCCACTCCAGACCGACCTGCCCCGGCTCCGTCGCGGAGGGGTCGGCGGGCAATTCTGGTCGGTATGGATTCCCGCCGACGTCACCGGCCCCCGCGCGGTTGAAATGACGCTGGAACAGATCGATCGTGTCCACCGGCTGGTCGCCGCACATCCCGAGCGACTCGCGCACGCCCGCACGGCTGCGGACGTGCGCCGCATTGCCGCGTCCGGGCGGGTCGCCTCGCTGATCGGGGTCGAGGGCGGGCATCAGATCGACGGGCGGCTGTCGGTGCTGCGCCAGTACAAGGCCTTGGGCGTCGCCTATCTGACGCTGACCCATGGCCGCAGCCTCGCCTGGGCCGATTCGTCGACCGATGCGCCCATCGCCAACGGGCTCAGCCCCTTTGGTCGCGCGGTCGTGGCCGAGATGAACCGGATCGGCATGATCGTCGACGTCGCGCATGTTTCCGATGCGACGATGGCGGCGGTGCTCGATACGAGCAAAGCGCCGGTCATCGCCTCACACTCCGACGCCCGCGCGCTGGCCGATGCGCCGCGCAACATCCCCGACGCATTGCTTCGCCGGATCGGTGCAAACGGCGGCGTGGTGATGGTCAATTGCTATCCCGCCTTCCTGTCGAGCGAGTGGCGCGCCTGGGACGCAGAGCGCACCGCCTATGCCCGGTCGGTCGGTGTGGTCGCCAATATCTACGGCCCGCGCAGCCCGGCCCCGCTGATCGCCTGGGACGCCAGCCACCCCGCCCCGCATGTCACGCCGGCGATGGTCGCCGATCATATCGAGCATATCGCCCGCGTCGCCGGGCACGGCGCGGTCGGGTTCGGCAGCGACTATGACGGGATCAACGGCACCGGGCCCGAAGGGATGGCGGGCGTCGACGGCTATCCGCTGGTGCTGGCCGAGCTGGTCCGACGCGGGTGGAGCGATGCCGATCTCGCCGCGCTGACCAGCGGCAATATCCTGTGCGTGATGGAACGGGTCGAGGCGGTGGCGAAAAGCCTCAGTGCAACGCCACTGGACGATTCGATCGATCCGCTGGCGCGCTGACGCTTCCCCGCGCCACGCGCATCGCGACCAGCCAGATCGCAAAGCCGCCCAGCGCCAGCCCGCAGCCGACATAACCGGTCGAGGTCCAGCCCAGTCCGTTGGCGATCGCCAGGCCGCCCGCCCAGGGGCCGATGGCATTGGCGGTGTTGAACGCCGAATGGTTGAGCGCGGCGGCCAGCCCCTGCCCCTCGCCCGCCACGTCCATCAGCCGTGTCTGGAGCACGGTGCCCAGCGCCCCGCCCAGCCCGATCGCAAAGACGATGGGCAGGATCGTCCACAGGCTGCCCGCCGCCAGCGGATAGAGCGCCAGCATCGCTGCGGACCATAGGAGCAAGCCCCCGGCGGTCGGCATCAACGCACGGTCGGCGAAGCGCGGCACGACGATATTGCCGATCGTCATGCCCAGCCCGAACACCGCCAGCACCAGCGGGATCATCGTCTCGGACACGCCCGTCACCTCGGTCAGCGTCGCGGCGAGATAGGTATAGACCGCGAACATGCCGCCAAAGCCGATCGCCCCGATCGCCAGCGTCAGCCACACCTGCCCCTTGCCCAGCGCATCCAGTTCGCGACGGATGCTCGCGCCCTCGTCCGGCCGATCCTGCGGTGCGGCGATCCACACGAGCGTCGCGGTCAGTAGCGCCAGCGCCGCGACGACTCCGAACACCCAGCGCCAGTTGAGCCACTGGCCCAGCATTTGCGCCAACGGCACGCCGATCACGGTCGCGACCGTCAGGCCCAGCATGATCCGCCCGACCGCGACCGTCCGCCGCTCCTCGGGCACCAGCGAGGCCGCAACCAGCGCCGCGATCCCGAAATAGGCACCGTGCGGCAATCCGCTGAGGAATCGGAAGGCCAGCATCCAGTGATAATCGGGCGCCATCGCCGACAGGCCGTTGCCCAATGCAAACATCAGCATCAACAGGATCAGCAGCGTGCGCCGCGCGAGCTTGGCCGACAGCACCGCCAGCAGCGGCGCGCCGACCACCACGCCCAGCGCATAGGCGCTGATGACATGCCCCGCCGTCGGCGCATCGATGCCGAGGCCGCGCGCCAGATCGGGCTCCAGGCTCATGGCGGCGAATTCGGTCGTGCCGATCGCAAAGCCGCCCACCGCCAGCGCGGCATGGACGATGCCGGGGGGAAATGTCCGGGCCATCACAATATCCTTTCCCGGGTCATATGTTGCACCGCAGCACGAGGCGCAACCACCCGGCCGCTCCCAATTCGCGGAAATTCCCGGAGAAAGGCTCGATGTTCGTCCCATCGCCTTTGGCCACCGAGTCTCGACGATCGCCCAAACAGCTATTGATCGGTCCATTTTGGACAGGCACAATCCCCATCGGGCATGGGGGACGCCGAATGGGAGAGATCACGGCGGTCATCGAAGTCGTGGCGCGCGAGCTTTTGTTATTCGCGGCGGCCGGACTTTTGATCGGGGGGCTGGATGATCTTCTGGTCGATCTGCTCTATTTCGCGCGACGGATCATAAAGGGGCCTGCGACTCCCATCCGCAGCTATGCTTTGCCCCGGCCGGTCCGATCCGGGCGGATCATCGTCTTTACCCCGGCATGGGACGAATCGGCGGTGATCGGCGCGATGCTGTCCACCGCGCTCGGCCGTTTCCGGCATCCCGATTATCGGATCTATGTCGGGCTTTACCCCAATGATCCGGCGACCATCCTGGCGGCGGCCGATGTGGCGGAACGCGACGATCGCATCCGCCTGGTCATTGGATCGCGCGACGGCCCCACGACCAAGGCCGATTGCCTGAACACGCTATGGCATGCCCTGCAGCGCGATATGGCGGCGGAGGATTTTCAGGCCAAGGCGATCGTCCTGCATGATGCCGAGGACGTCGTGCATCCCGACGAACTGACCGTTTTCGACTCGCTGATCGAGGAGCGGGCGGTGGTGCAATTGCCGGTGCTGCCCCTGGTCGTGCCGGGATCGCGCCTCGTATCCGGTCACTATGCCGACGAGTTTGCGGAGAGCCACATCAAGCAGCTGGTCGTCCGCACCTGGATCGGGGCGGGCATGCCGCTGGCGGGCACCGGCTGCGCCATCTCACCGGCCATGTTGGGCCGGATCGCGGCGTCGCGCGGGGGCGATCCGTTCGATGCGACCAGCCTGACCGAGGACTACGAGCTGGGCCTGCGCATCGCCGAACTGGGTGGTCAGGGGCTGTTCGCACGCGTGGCGGATGGGACGCGCGGTGGCGTGGTGGCGGTCCGCGCCTATTTCCCCGCCACCCTGCTCGCGGCCGTCCGGCAAAAGGCGCGGTGGATGACCGGCATCGCCCTGATCGGATGGGACCGCACCGGCTGGGGCCGTGCGCTGGCCATGGGGGATCATTGGTGGCGGCTGCGCGACCGGCGGGGGCCGATCGCGATGCTGGTGCTGGCCGCCGCCTATCTGGGCATGTTTACGGATGCGCTGGCCATCGCGCTGCACTGGATCGCCAACACCCCCTTGTCGCCCGTCCATCCCGGTCTGCGCATGTTGTTCGGGATCAATGCCTTGCTACTGCTATGGCGATTGGCGGTGCGTATGACCTTTACGGGGCGCGCCTATGGCTGGCGTGAGGCCTTGTGGTCATTGCCGCGATTCATCATCGGCAATTTCGTGGCGCTCGCCGCGATCCCCCGCGCGCTGATCCGCTATATCCATGTGCTGCGCGGCGGCGTGGCCGCCTGGGACAAGACGAGCCATCATTTCCCCGACCTGTCGACGCAATCGTGAGCGGGCGGCCGCTGCGATTCCTGGGGGGCATCGTCGCGCTCTGGGCGCTGGGCCGCATCGCCTTTCTGCTGCCCCAGACTCCGGTGGTCGAACGAGCCGTCACGCCCGCCCGGCCTGCGACCCCACGCAGAGTCGCCGTCGCGATGGCGGGTTCGCCCCCCTATCATCAGGCGCCACAGCCGCTGCAAATCTCTAGCCTGCGGCTTGCCTCGCCACCGCCCGTCATCCGACCAGCGCCTTTCCGTCCCGCTTCCATCACGCCAAGGGAAGCCCCGTCACCAGACGCCCGCATCGCGCCACCACCGGCTTTCACCGTGCCGACCTACGCGCCCCTGGCAGCGCCGCCGCCGCCCATCCCGCCGCGACGCTGGAGCGCCAGCCTGTGGGCGATCGTTCGCGACGGGGGCCAGACGCTGCTGCCCGGCGGCCAGCTGGGCGGCACGCAAGGCGGTATTCGCCTGCTGCGGCGGCTCGATTCGCGCGGGGACCTGTCCGCCAGCCTGCGCCTGTCCGCCCCGTGGCAGGGCATCGGGCGCGAGATGGCCGTCGGCATCGACTGGCGTCCCGTGCATCGGTTGCCGATCCGCTTGCTGGTCGAACAGCGGCTGGCGCTCGATGCGGGGCAGAACGCGCCCGCCGCGCTGGTAGTGACGGGAGTAGGCCCGCAACCCGTCGCGCCCGGCATCGTGCTGACCGGCTATGCGCAGGCCGGGGCGGTGGCCCGCACGCGGATCGAGCCCTTTGCCGATGGCGCGGTGCGGGCCAGCACGCCGCTGACATCCGCGATCGACCTGGGGCTGGGTCTATGGGGCGGGGCGCAGCGGGATGCGCAGCGGCTGGATGCGGGGCCCACGCTGGGCGTCGCGCTGCCGGTCGCGGATCGGCGCGTCCGGCTGTCGCTCGACTGGCGGCAGAGGATCGCGGGGCGGGCCGCCCCGGGTTCCGGCCCGGCGCTCACCCTGGCGGGCGATTTCTAGGCCATCGACACTGTTCGGAAAGGCCCATGCGGTTATAACGCGGCCGTGGACCTGTATCTTCCGATCGCCAACCTGTCGGTCAACGCGCTTGTCATCATCGCGCTGGGCGCGGGCGTGGGCCTGTTGTCGGGCATGTTCGGGGTCGGCGGCGGGTTCCTGACCACGCCGCTGCTGATCGTCTATGGCATCCCGCCGACCGTCGCCGCCGCCTCCGCCGCCAGCCAGGTGACGGGCGCGAGCGTGTCGGGGGTGTTCGCGCATTTCCGGCGCGGCGGAGTGGACACCAAGATGGGCGGCGTGCTGGTCGCGGGCGGCGTGGTCGGGTCCTTTGCCGGGGCCTGGATCTTCAAGCTGCTGCAGGCGAGCGGCCAGATCGATACGGTCATCGCCATCGTCTATGTGCTGATGCTCGGATGGATCGGATCGGTCATGGCGCGCGAGGCGACCAGCGCGATCATCGCGCAGCGGCGCGGACGGCCCCAGCGGGCGGCGCGACGGCGGCATCATCCGCTGGTCGCCGCCCTCCCCTTCCGCACGCGCTTCTATGCCTCGGGTCTCTATATCTCGCCGCTCGCCCCGCTGATGCTGGGCTTCTTCGTCGGCATCCTGACCATCCTTCTGGGTGTCGGCGGCGGGTTCATCCTGGTGCCCGCCATGATCTATATCCTGGGCATGGCGACCAATGTCGTGCTGGGCACCTCGCTGTTCCAGACGCTGTTCGTCACCGCCGCCGCCACGATGGTGCACGCGACGACGACCAAGGCGGTGGATATCGTGCTGGCGGGCCTGCTTTTGGTGGGATCGGTGACGGGGGCGCAGGTCGGCGCGAAGCTGGCCACCAATGCGAAGCCCGAATATCTGCGCCTGGCGCTGGCGGTCATCGTGCTGCTGGTGGGGCTGCGCATCCTGCTCGGCCTGGTGTGGCGGCCCGAGGAAATCTTCACGGTGCAGCCCCTGTGACGCGCCGTGTGAAAGGGCTGGCCGTCACGCTGGCGCTGCTGTCGCCGCTGTTGATGGCGCAGGCCAAGCCGGTCCTCGTCCCCGACGTGTCGCAGCGCGATATCCAGATCGCCTACAGCTTCACCGGTGCCGAACTGCTGCTGTTCGGCGCAATCCTCTATCCCGGCGGCCGCCCGCCGCAGGACGACAAGCCGACCGACATCGTCGTCGTCGTCAAGGGCCCCACTCAGTCGATCCTGATCCGCGAGAAGGAGAAGATCGCCGGGCTCTGGGTCAATGCCGGGCGGCTGCGATACCAGTCGGCGCCGTCCTTCTACGCCATCGCCTCGTCGCGGCCGATCACGCGCATCGTCGACGACCGCACCCGCGCCATCTATGAATTGGGGCTCGACAGCCTGCAGCTCTCGCCCGCCTCCAGCGCCCCCGCCGATGTCCAGGCGCGCTTTCAGGCCGGGCTGGTCGACCAGCGCCGCCGTTCGGGCCTGTATGTCGAGGCGCCGCGCGCCGTCGAAATCACCGACGACGTGCTCTACCGCGCGCGGGTGACCATCCCGGCGCGCGTGCCCGTCGGGCGATTCACCGCCGAGACCTTCCTGATCCGCGACGGCCGCGTCCTGGCGGCGGCGGTGCGCGATATCGACATCCGCAAATCGGGGTTTGAGCGTTTCGTCGCGCGCGCCGCCGATCGCGCCGCCATCCCTTACGGCTTGGCGGCGGTAGCGCTGTCGATTCTGCTAGGCTGGACCGCGGGCTGGATCGCCCGGCGGGTCTGATTCCGCGATACGGCATCTTAAGGTTCGGTCGTTACCGGTGACGGTCTTCTGACAGACCGGACGGTATCGCCCTTCATGTTTGACCCATCGCCTGCCGCCGAACATCCCAACGCCGCCCTCGATACCCCCGTCATCGGCTGGCTGCTGGGCATTGCCGGATCGTCGGGCCGCATCGTGCTCGACCGCGAGGCGGTGGCCGCGCTAGCGGGCCATGCCGATCCGGTGCTGGCCTCGGCGGGGCAGGTCGCCATGCCGGTCAAGATCAAGCGCGACGACCGCTGGATCATCGGATCGATCCGCTCGCTGTCGCTCGATCCGTCCAGCGACGCCGCCGCCATCGCGACCGAGATCGACCTGATGGGCGAAGGGATGCGCCATGCCGAGACCGGCGACCTGTACGGGTTCCGTCGCGGCATCACCTCTTTCCCGATGCCGGGCGCGACCATCCACGCGATCACCAATGCCGAACTGGCGGGCATCCATGGCAATCGCAACATCGCAACCATCCGGATCGGCACCGTCCATCCGGCGCGCAGCGTGCCCGCGACACTGGCGGTCGATGCGTTGCTGGGGCGGCATTTCGCGATGCTGGGGTCGACCGGCACCGGCAAGTCGACCGCGACCGCGATGATCCTGCACCGCATCTGCGAACTCGCGCCGCTCGGCCATATCGTGATGATCGATCCGCATGGCGAATATGCCAACGCCTTTCGCGGCGAGGGCGAGATCCATGACGTCGGCAACCTGCGAATGCCCTATTGGCTCATGAATTTCGAGGAGCATTGCGAAATCCTCCTCTCGGCCAGCCCCGCCGATCGCCAGAACGATGCCGATGTGCTCGCCAAATGCCTGCTCGCCGCGCGGATGCGCAGCCGCGCCGCCGCCGACCTGCCGCGCGTCACCGTCGACACGCCCATCCCCTATCTGCTGTCCGACCTGACCAGCCTGCTGACCGCCGAGATGAGCAAGCTGGAGCGGGCGGGCGATATCGCGCCCTATCTGCGCATCAAGTCGAAGATCGACGAGATCAAGGGCGACCCGCGCTATGCCTTCATGTTCTCCGGCATGTTGGTCGCCGATACCATGGCGTCATTCCTGGGCCGCATCCTGCGGATGCCGGGCGACGGGCGGCCGATCTCGATCGTCGACGTGTCGGGGGTGCCGTCGGACGTGACCAGCGTCGTCGTCGCGATGCTGGCGCGGATGATCTTCGACCATGCCATCTGGTCTCCGCCCGCCGATCGCCGCCCCGTCCTGATGGTCTGCGAAGAGGCGCACCGCTATATCCCGGCCAAGGCGGAACAGGATTCGGCGGTCGGCCGCATCCTGTCGCGCATCGCCAAGGAGGGGCGCAAATATGGCGTCTCGCTGGGCCTCGTCACCCAGCGCCCGTCCGATCTGGCCGAGGGCGTGCTATCGCAATGCGGTACGATCATCGCAATGCGGCTGAACAACGAACGCGACCAGGCGATGGTCCGCTCGGCCATGCCCGAGGGTGGTCGCGGCCTGCTCGACGTCATCTCCGCGCTGCGCAACCGCGAGGCGGTCCTGTGCGGCGAAGGCGTGATGTTCCCGATGCGCGCCAGCTTCGACAATCTGGAAGAGGACAAGCGCCCCGCCTCCAACGACATGAAGATTACCGCGCTTTGGGCACGGGCCGCGCGGGGTCAGGATGTGCTGAACGACACTGTGTCGCGCTGGCGGATGGCGGGGAAGTAAGTGCGACGCCGGGTACGCGTTACCGCCCCGGCCGCACCGCCAGCAGTCCCTGCACCTCGCGCTTGAAAGCGCGCAGCTTCGCGCCCGACAGGACCGCGACGCTCGACAGGTTCAGGGTGCGCGGGTTCACCACCGCGCCGTTCTTCCATACTTCCCAGTGCAGGTGCGGGCCGGTCGACATGCCGGTCGACCCGACATAGCCGATCACCTGGCCTTGTTTCACATGCGCGCCCGAGCGGACGGCAAAACGGCTCATATGGCCATAGCCGCTCGCCAGACCGCCGGAATGGGTGAGCTTGATGAAATTGCCATAGCCGCCCGAGCGCCCGGCGAACTGCACCACGCCGTCCATGATCGCATGAATCGGTGCGCCGTACGGGGCCCCGATATCGGTCCCCTTGTGCATCCGCATGAAGCCCAGGATCGGGTGCATCCGCTTGCCATAGGACGAGGTGACACGCCCCGCGACCGGCATCGCCATCGCGCCGCGCTGCTCGGTCTGGCCGTGGACGTCATACCATTGCCCGTCATCCTCGCCGGGCAGGCGCGCCAGCTGGGTCTTGCGGCCATTATGATCTAAACCGACGAACAACAGCTTGCCCAGCCGCGTCTCGCCGGTCGCGGCGCGTTCGCGCTCGATGATCAGATCGAAACTGTCCGAACGCTTGACGTCGCGGCCGACCGACATGCGCGCCGACAGCGCCTTGATATAGCCCTCGACCAGCTTGGCCGGCGCGCCCGCCGCGCGGATCGAGCGATACAGGCTGGACCCGACCAGCCCCTGCAGCCTCAGCGGCGTGCGGTCGATCGCGATCGGCGCTTCCGTCATGGTCAGCCCCTTCGCGGTGCGGGTCAGCGTCACCGCCAGGTCGAACCGCGCGCGGAGCTTCAGCCCCTCCAGCGGCCGCGCCACCGTGCGGCTCGGCCGCCGCCCGAGCGTCAGGGCGACGCGCGTGCCGGACGCGATCGCTTCGCCGCCTGCCGCCTGCTCGACCAGATCGGCCGCCTCGCGCGCCTGGTCCTTGGCGACCCCGGCGCGTTGCAACACCCGGGCCAGCCGGTCGCCAGCGCCCACCGTGGCCGACAGCTCGACCATGGGCCGCTCGGGCGCTTCGGCGAGATGCGCGACCATTTCGTTGGCGGCCATGCGCCGCCCGCTATCCGCACCCAGCGCGATCGGCGCGATGGCTTGCGCCCGCGCATTCTTCCACGCCTCGCCGGTCAGCGGCTTGGGGGCAGCCCCGATGATCGGGCGGTGAAAGCCGGGCGCCATCACGATCGTCGCGGCACACAGCGCCGAACAGGTCGCCAGCCCGCGCCACCAGTCGCGACTGCCGATCCGCGACCCCAGATCGGGCACCCAGTCGATCTCGCGCGCGGCCGATCGCCAGCGCGCCCATCGACCGTTCGGCGCAAGCGGGAAAGCGGGGCCCGGCGACCGCGCGGCGGTGCCGCCGGTCATCAACAGGGCTTCGTCGGTAGCAAGGAACATGGGTGGGATGGCGTCCGTGAAATCGTCGAGCAGCGTCGCCGATCTCCCCCCGGCGCACAGGATTGTGCCGTGTCGGCCGGGGGCGGCAAAGTCAAAGCCGGTGCGACCCGCCGCCCCGATGCTGCGGTCGGACGTGGCCGGGGCGGGCCAAATCTCGCAAGAGACGCGCCATCTTGCTTCAGGACGTTGCAACCGCGCGAGCGAAGCCCGATGTAGGGTTCATGACCAGCCGCGTATCGGGTGCCGTGACGGCCGTTCTCGGGCCGACCAACACCGGCAAGACGCACCTCGCGATCGAGCGGATGTGCGCGCATTCCAGCGGTATCATCGGCTTTCCCCTCCGCCTGCTGGCCCGCGAGGTCTATGACCGCGTGGTCGCGCTGAAGGGCGCGAACCAGGTCGCACTGGTGACCGGCGAGGAAAAGATCGTGCCGCCCGACGCGCGCTGGTTCCTGTGCACCGCCGAGTCGATGCCCGACCGCGACGTCGCCTTTGTGGCGCTGGACGAAGCGCAGCTGGGTGCGGATATGGAGCGCGGTCATGTCTTTACCGATCGGTTGCTGCACGCGCGCGGCCGGGAAGAAACGATGGTCCTGGGCTCCGAGGCGCTGAAGCCGATGATCCGCGCGCTGGTGCCCGATGCGGAGGTCATCGCGCGACCACGCTTTTCGACCCTGACCTATGCGGGCGCGAAGAAGATCAGCCGCCTGCCCAAACGCTCGGCCATCGTCGCCTTCTCGGCGGAGGAGGTTTACGCGGTCGCCGAGATGCTGCGCCGTCTGCGCGGCGGGGCGGCGGTGGTGATGGGCGCGCTATCCCCGCGCACCCGCAATGCGCAGGTCGAAATGTTTCAGGCGGGCGAGGTCGATTATCTGGTCGCGACCGATGCGATCGGCATGGGCCTGAACATGGATGTCGCGCATGTCGCCTTTGCCGGGCTGCACAAGTTCGACGGGCGCCGCCGCCGTCGCCTGACGGTGGCCGAGATGGCGCAGATCGCGGGGCGTGCCGGGCGGCACCACCGCGACGGGACGTTCGGCGCGCTGGCTGAGGAAGGGCCGGACTCGTTCCTGCCCGAAGAAGTGCTCGCGATCGAGGAGCATCGCTTCCCCCGGCTCGACCATCTGTACTGGCGCGACGGCAAGCCCGACCTGTCGAGCATCGATGCGCTGATCGCCAGCCTGGAGCGCAAGCCCGAACCCGGCGTGTTGCGCGCCGCGCCGCTCGCCACCGATCTTCAGGTGCTGAAGCGGTTGGCCGACGAGCCCTGGGTCCGCGACCGGGTGCGGCGGCCCGCCATGGTCGCGCGGCTTTGGGCGGCGTGC
>NZ_BCTY01000073.1 GCF_001591005.1 Sphingomonas sanguinis NBRC 13937 | reverse complement strand
GTGTTGGGATAAGCTAACTCCACTGAAAATCGACTTCTTCGCCCAAACCTGGACGCTCAGGCAGGCAATCTGTCTTCCCGAAATCAGCTAATGGTTCAGCCGACCATTCCCGTTTCCCCATCCACGAAGGCCTATTTCGGGAAAGAGCAATTGGGAACATATTTTGGGAAAGTCGATGTCTCTGACGCCTCTCGGCACGGTCAAGAAGGCTACTTTCCCGCTACGGGTTCCCAAACGGGAAAGAGGAATTCTGCCCAGCTTATACACATGAGCTGCATTAGCAGGTCAGTCGTATGATTTTCGCGCCTCGATCAAACGTGATCGACGAGCAGTGCGACAGATAGTCATTGCCCAACGATAGCGTATCCCGCCTCGTATCGCGTTTCTTGCCCGTCGCGGTGACTACAATCTCGTCAGGATCAACGTGCTGCTCTGGCACACCGACCTCTTTGATACTGTTTATGCTCCCGTCATCGGTCGTTCTTATTCCGAGAGAGGAAATCATCAACTTCCCTAGTTCTAGGGGGCGATTTAGGATGAGAGTGCGAACTGGCCGTTGTACGCCGAAGAAAATCTCAGTTGGCTCCGTTTGGCCGGTTATCGCCCCATCATACGAGCGAGCAAGGCGGGCACCGGCTCCTGCCGTAACAAGGGAACGTGCATGATATGGATCGAAGCGTACTCGCATAAGCTCTCCACCCACGTTGATTTGACCAAATGTCGCGCTGAAATTACCGAATATCCCTAGTGCGGCTGAATCGCGATCCATTGGGAACGAAACTGTTTTGGCACCCACTCGCGGGTCACGTAGCTGGAACCGGATAATCGTTTCGGGGAATGCTTCAGGGCCTATGCTGCCATCGGCTACCGCAGCGAAGGGACGGCTTGTCCAACCTACGCGTCGCTTTATGCGGCCATTGCCGAGATCAAGACGAACCACTTGGGTGCGAGACATGACGGATGTGTTGCCGATCGCGTAGCCTATACCTATCCCCCAACTACCTTTCATCTTGAGATGGGCACTCTCTGCGACGCTGCGGTTGATCAATGGCATAGCGGGAGCAGCGGGGTCGATCCGGAGGGTGGCAGGCTGTTCATTAATGCGGACCTCGACCAGCCCCTCGCCAGTGATTACGCGTTCACTGGGTGCGCGATCAGCCGACGTAAGCGTTGGAGCCAGAGCCATTATCGCCACGATACGTAGTTCCAAGCTATGTTCTCCCGCCTGCATGGCTCAAGATTGCCGACAACATCGTGGCCATATTGTGATCCAAGCCTTCCCGAAACTCGATCGATTCCGAGAACGCCCGCGTCGTCTCACTGGCCGTTCATTTGTGGGGACTAAGCGGAGGCTGCGAAGCGACAGTTCGAAACTACAACGACTGGTCCGCGCCCGTCGATCCTGCGGCAAGCAATGCTCGTTAGTTTTCCAGTGACAAGCCGGGGATCATGCTGGATGAATGCTTTGAGCCGCTCTTTTTGATTTGCGCTGGCTAGGATTGCTATATCCACTTGCTTACCAGATTGCAGTTCTAGCAGATTCCCCACCAAAAGTAGGTCGTGATCCTTGTAATCGGAGTGTTCGGGAACGGCCCCCGCCTTCACCGAACGCACAAATGCGCTTGCTTCCACGCCTATCGGCCGATTGGCGGGCAGCGATGTAGTGATCGTGCGAGTTTGCGGGGCCGACATCGCGGCTGATGAAACCATTAGCGTAAGCACGGTTGCAACGTAGCGCATCGATCACTTCTCCCTAGAGGGTGCGTATGTCTGCTCTCGATCAATCTGGCCTGCAAGTGGCATGGCGCTCGCGTCGCGACCAGATTCTCGCTTCTCGATCCCAATGGGAAAGCCCGGCCGCCTCGATCGCCGTTCCCAATCGGGAAGGTTTGTCGGTTACGTTGCCGGCTCGACAATCTCACACAGACAGGCATACTGCTCGCATGACCTTCGTTGTTCACATCGCGGTAGCGACCAGCGGACGATTTAATAACCCGGCCTGATACGTCAGGTCGGGTCTGTCCGAGTGACCAATGCCGACAGGCATTGTCAGTTTGAAGCGCGGTCCGCCTTGCCAAAAAAATGGCGATAGGCCCCGCACTTCTGGAAGAAGGGCGATAGCTGTGACGCTACCTGCAATCATTCAAAGCTACATCGATGCGTACAATCGTAAGGACGCAGCCGCGCTGGTGGCGTGTGTCATCGACGATGTTGTATTCGAGAACGTATCGAACTCGGGGCAAAGCATGAAGGTCGAAGGTCGGACCGCCTTCGCCAAACTTGCTGAACAAGCAGCCACGATGTTCACTACCCGTCATCAGACCATCACCAACGCAGTTGTTGATGGCGATCGTGTCGCGATGGAGGTGGATTGGACCGGCACCCCGGCTGTCGATCTTGGACCTATGAAGGCCGGTGAACCGATCGCCATGCGAGGCGCATCATTCATGACGATCAGGGAAGGCTTGCTGACGCGGATCGTAGATTTGAGCTGATTTGTGCGACAGGCGGCGGTGTGAGAAGGGCCTTTGGCCCTTCCCAATTTTCGATCCTATGCGAGAATGGTTGGTCTGCAACATGATCGCAGTAAATCGGAACCGGTAAGAGGCGGCATGATTAAACTGCGTCCTGTAACCATGTCCGACCTCGATCGCATCTGCGATCACCGGCGAGAGATGTTCCGAGAGGCAGGCAAAGCGGATCATGATCTGGCGAAGATGGCGGTCCCCTTTGCGGCGTGGCTGGGACCGCGCCTGGCGGATGGTCGCTATTTTGGCTTCATGGCCCAGACGGGAGACGGAGAAGCAATCGGCGGCGTCGGCTTGATGGAGATTGATTGGCCGCCCCATCCCGCACACCCCGAGGATTGCCGCCGAGGCTATGTCCTGAACGTCTTTGTCGAGCCGTCCTATCGAGGACAAGGCGTCGCTCGAGCCTTGATGGAAGCGAGTGAGGCGGCCTTTCAGGAACGAGGAGTTACATACGCCATCCTTCACTCCACTGACGCCGGTCGCCCCTGCTACGAACAGATGGATTGGTCGCCGACAACAGAAATGGCGAAGCACTTTTCATAGAGCGGACTGGTCGAGCAGGCGGGCTTTGATTTTCCCAAAACTCGATCGGAAACGGGACGGTCCCCGCCGTCCCGCCCGCCCTTCCCAATGGGACAGCTCGGATCGCATCAAACGCCGTTCCTAGTCGGGGCGGACAAATCGCTGCTCGTTGGCCTTAGGAACGTAGCGATCCAATTAGGTTATGATATAAACTATAACAGTATTGTGCTTCGCTAGCCGTATCCCATGTCTTTCACCCTTCTTGGCTTACATATTTCGCAAACCAACAGAGCTAACATGGCTAAACGCCCTAATATAATTTGACCTTAGATCGTTAACTCTCTGTCTTGCGCGGAGGATCAAATTCGGCAGCCCAACGCGGTTCCTGCAAGCGGCGCTTGACCGAATGAAATGAGTGGGTGCTTTTTGCTGGTTCGGCATGGAGATATTTCTTCTGCCAGCGCGCACCTCTTTGGCCTGGCTCTCGATGCTCTAACGAGGCGTTGAAAGCGTTTCTACTATCGCGCCAATTCTTGAACTCGCTATAAATATCTTCATGCTTGGACGCAACGTGCATTATCGGCTGTACACGGTCAATCATTGCATGCGGGAAAATAGTAAAGAAGCATATTGGGTCATTTGGAAAAAATATAACCTCTCCGGGCTGATGAAATCTCCAATTCATTGTGAAAGGAAAGTTCAGCCACTCTGTTTCTACTATTCCATCTAAAGCAGATACGCCCGGCTTAAACATATTTGGGCAGCCTCTTGCCCAAATAGCCCAGTCACGACTCGTTTTGAGTAGCCAGCCTAGGTGGAACGTCAATATGCCATGTCCAAAGTGAGAAGAGACATATCGAGCGACGCCAACAGCGTTGTTTTGTGTTTCGATTTTTATAGCGTCTTTGGTTGGCCGGCCGTCCCATTTGGCGCTAAACCCGATAGGGCAATGGGCCGTCCATCCGGAGGTGTTAGCAATGTTCAGGGGCGTGCAGCGGTAAGCAAACCGATGGGCAGTTTGGTCCATCCATTGCCGACCAAGATTACCAGGCCGGATCGGCATCGCCAAATCATGTATGCGGTACATATCCAACGTCATATCTTGTACATCGTTTTTCATAGAAATGCCTACTCCTGAAAGGGAACTGCAATCATGAAAAATATAATACCGATGCCACTCGCAACGATACCGTCATTGGAAACTCTATTCAAATCAAACGAAGATATCTTCAACAAGATTAATATAGCTTCTGATTTATATTCGATGCAATCGGTAAAACACGAACATTATCTTGATAAACTAACAGCGGAGATTAGAGTCGGATACACGCGTGGCAGTGGCTTGCTGCAAAGACTAGAGTGTAGACTTTCTGAATACTTTAGGCAAACAGCCCAACCTTTAAGTCTTTCGGTGAAGCGAACATCCGAAGAAGCCGTATGCCTAGGAAAAATCTCAGGTATTCATTGTGAATATGAAACGCCATTGCCCATTAAAGCTTTGATCTCGGAAATATCAACAGACTTGGGCGGTGGAGGATTTCGCGATGGTGCCATTTACTCAGCCCCGGATAGGGCAGGATACCGCATCGTCTATCCCGCACATCGGCTTGTTGAGAATAGATTGAACGAGATAGAACGTATATTTTCCGACGCCGATGGAAAGTATCATCAGGCAGCCGCGATCGTAGGTATAGTACTTTTCTTTAATGCTCATCCTCTTCGGGACGGAAATGGGAGGGTCGGACGTGTTTTATACAATATGAAGGCTCGCCGATCCCCAAGACACCAAGCCGCTTACCTACCATTATATGAGTTTATAAGATTATCGGCAGGTGGCTTTAATTACGCAACACGTATGGCGTGGATTAATAATGAGTGGCGCCCAGTGCTCCACTGGTTTTTATCCGCTCATATAATTGCATATCGTCTTTGTAAGCGCTTATCCATTCATGAGACTTAGCATCTCGTTGAATTTCCATTCTAGGTAAATTTTTAATATAGGAGCGTTGATAATTTATCTCACAGTAATTTGCAATTAGCTGCAAGTTGCTATTTACATCGTCTACCAAATCTTCATAGAATAATGGAAGTGCATCAACAGATAGATTTTGGAAAATGCTTAACCACCTTTTTTCAAGGTTGTTTATCCACATGAGGGCCGTTGATATACCGTTAAAGGAATACTCTGCTTTATTCGCATCTCGTAAACCGGCGAACCAAGATCCGGTTCTATCGGCTCGCCAATAGGAAGCAGCCTGCGCTATTTTATCTCTGCGAGTAAGATATATGACGAAGTCGGCGCCTATAAGACCTAAAACGTCTGGAGACTTATTTATAATTTGCTGGAAGTCCTGAGGGAACGTTTTAAAAGAAAAAACGCCATTATCAGATTTACGACATTGTTGAACTTGTCGCCAGTAAGTTGCAATATTACCGTGGCCCAACCGTGGAATCATGTCTTTTTCTCGGTTCAGAAGGTTCAGGTACTCCATTGGCCGACCCAGCACCCCGGTTCTCCACATTTCTAGGCATAGGAATGTACTACCAGATCGAGGTATTG
This sequence comes from Sphingomonas sanguinis NBRC 13937, assembly GCF_001591005.1. Taxonomy (GTDB): domain Bacteria; phylum Pseudomonadota; class Alphaproteobacteria; order Sphingomonadales; family Sphingomonadaceae; genus Sphingomonas; species Sphingomonas sanguinis. The sequence goes on along the minus strand of NZ_BCTY01000073.1, from coordinate 6,979 downwards.
TGGCGATCATGATTCGCTTGCTCGGCCCATCCGGAATTATATCCGAATCGAACCTTTTTTCGTATAAGTCATGGACCTTATGCGACAATGTATTACTCCCTTCATGTGGGTGTAATGAAAGATGCTGCGCTATTACTCTAGTCTAATTTTCGAGGATATGGTAGGAGGAACACGTTATTGATTGGAGAAGATTCCAATGGCTAACGATGACCACGGCAAAAGTCGTACTCCCCAGACGGATGAAGGCAAAAGGCTTGAGCCAAAAAAAGGGTTTGAGCGTTTGTCTGATGCAGACCGGGCGTTAATTGCAGGTGCCGAGAATACCGGTGATCCGCCCCCCGGTCCTACCGGCCCGCCGGTCACTGTTACGGCCAATCCCCCTCCGCCGTCCCCCCCTCCGCCGCCTCTACCGCCACCTCCCGTCACAATGCCGCCCAGCCCCCCTCCACCGCCAACCTCTACTGATCCATATGATCCTAACTTCGACTGCAATTCGGCAAGCCCAGACCAAAGGGCTGAACATAACAGGCTCGCGGCGTTGTCCATTTCCGCTTACCGGGTGACGGAGGCTGGCTTTGGAAATCCGGGTGGTAGTACAGGCTATAACAACAAAGAGTACGGCTCATTTACCTACAGGCTGCCGTCTGGCGAAATTGTTGCCAGCCAACCGATTGAGGGATCGGGAACCTCTATCAATACGATTCAATATGGCCAGAGTACTCCGGGTGGCCCTTATGACGAGATCATAACACCTAGCGAGACGATACCGATCGCGGCTATCGTCGGTTTCACCCACAACCATCCAACCTCTCAATCGCAAGGCAATCAGGCAGAGTACCCGCTGCCTTCTACGGTCAACATTCGGAACACGCCTAATGGGCAACAAGCCTCCGGTGATTATGCGTTTGCCCAGCAGCTCATTCAGTTGGGCGCCGATCCCAACTTGCAGCTTGGAATTTTTGCAGAGAGTACGGCCGGAGGTGGATATGCGCTCAGGGTATATCCATATACTGCTACCCCGCCTTATGATCCCAACAATCCCGCCACATGGGGGCCCGCGTATGGTCCAACCGTGCCTTTGAACCTGCAGCCATGCCCATGATTGCGATCGCAGCGCTGCTCCTCGCCTCTGATCAAGTCGCACCTCGAGCGGTGCGGCTAGATCATTATTCCGCTCCGGAAAGTCAAAGGGTGCAATCAACGATTACATGCGACAATCGAGTTACTAGGTTCGATTTTGTTGCAGATCGGAAGGGCGTTCGCCTCTTAAAGCCGTTAGGTGCGCGCGATCCGGCGAGCCGGTCACGCCTTATAGGCCTGTCGGAAAAGCTTGGTGAAATTGGTCAACTGCGGGACTGGCGGGTGACTTGTCTTGGGAGAGACGCCATAGTTATTTTCCGAGGATTTGCGCCTGGTAGTCGCCCGGTTGTTTTGGAAACCTTTCATGGGCTTATCAGTGACTACCATGATCGAGATCCGCTAGCAGCCAGTTCATATATCCCATAAGTTGATACCCCAATCGGCATCGGAGGCGGCATCGACTGGATGGTTGTTCGCACCAGTTGGCTCATGCAGAACCTTTCGGAGAGCTTCCCTTTCGATGCGGTTCGCACGGGCGAGCTGGTCATTCCTCTTAGCGTTATCTCCGTTATATAATAGCGCAACAGTAACAAGTCGATAAATGGGGATCGCGACGGCTCGGTGTCAGGCTTTCCCGAAATACCATCCTAATGAGAATGCCCAGGCCGTCTCGCTGGCCGTTCCTTCGTGGGAAGCCTCCTCCGCTTGACGGAAAGCCTACGCCGCCTAAATTGAAGAAGCCTAAAAAGACAGCGATGCAGGTATAGTGACAACCTGCGGTCTCCTTGGAGACAGTCACGCTTGAGCGACTGGTGCCGCTCTTGGCCATGGCCGGACACAGCGAGGATGGGCCTCGTGCGTGGCCGGTCGTCGTTGTCTGAACCGCGATCGGTCCGTGTCCGTCTAACCGACGGAAAGGCACGACCATGAAGCTGAACCACATCAATCTTTACAGCCACGATACCGAAGCGGATCGGGCTATGTTCGAGCATTATTTCGGTTTGCGCACGCTTGTCGTGCGAGGCGCAAAAATGGCGATCATGCGGGACGACGATGGCTTGGTACTGATCGTCAACCACTTCGACAATAAGCTCGACGGCTTCGACTATCCAACGAGTCTCGACATTCTGCATATCGGGTTCATTCAGGAGTCGCGCGAGGCGGTGGACGCCATGCACGCGCTCCTGACTGGGGATGGCTGGGAAACGCAAGCACCGCACGAGACGCATGGCGCATGGTCCTTCTATTTCCGGGCAAGGGGTGGCTATTTCATCGAAGTGACGACCTTGACCCCGGTCCGCCCCGAAGAAGCTTATCAAGGTGGCCGGCGGTAAGGTCAGTCTCGGGTCGGCGGAGCTATTTGCCGACCATCTCAACATTTATGCCGTTCGGACAAAGCGGTGAACGACCCGGCCGATAGCCCCCTGCTATCAGAGCCTTGTTATTAGGATGACCATATGTTCACGCACATCATGATCGGCAGCAACGACCTGGATCGATCCAAGGCCTTCTATGACGCGACGTTCGTGGCGCTGGGCGGAAATCCCGGCGAGCGGGACAAGAGAGGCCGACTGATCTACAACCATGAGGGCGGACGATTGATGATTACCCGGCCGATCGACGGCCATCCGGCGAGCCCTGCCAATGGCGGGACCATCGGCATTGCCGCCATCAGCGCGGACCACGTCCGCGCATGGCATCAGGCCGGCACCATGCATGGCGGCACTTCGATTGAAACCCCACCGTGTGAGCGGCCGAATGGTGTCTTTGTTGCCTATCTGCGCGATCCGGATGGCAACAAACTTACCGCACGAACAAAGGCACTGCGGTAACCTTGTGGAACTCGGCAATTTGGTGGAGCAAGGAGGCTCATGTCTTTTGGCATCAGCCTGATCGTCCTGCTCGCGGCAATCCTTCACGCCAGTTGGAACGCCCTCCTGCGCGGAGGAGGCGACCGGCTCTGGTCGATGACGATGATGTGCATCGCCATCGCGCTCGCCTGCGCCTTGACGGCGCCGTTCGTGCCGATCCCCTCGGTGGGAAGTTGGGGCTACCTCGCCCTGTCGGCGCTGCTGCACGTCGGATACAATCTCTTCCTCGTGCGCACCTACCGGCAAGGCGATCTGGGGCAGACTTACCCGATCGCCCGCGGGGCCTCTCCTCTTCTAGTCTCGCTCGGCGCAGCGGTCTTCGCGCGCGAACTGCCCGACGCACTCAGCCTGACGGGCGTGCTGCTGGTGTCGTGCGGCATCGTCGCGCTGGCCTTCCAGGGACGGATCATCGGGCCGCAGACCTTGCTCTTCGCGCTTGGGACCGGCTGCTTCATCGGCGCCTACAGCGTGACCGATGGCATTGGCGCCCGGCTGTCAGGCTCGCCGGTCGGCTACATCGTCTGGATGTGCCTGTCGTGGGGCTTACTCATGCCAGCGACATACGTCATTTTGCGCGACGCCAACTCCATCATGCGGGCGCCAAGAGAAATGTTGGTGGCGGGCAGTGGCGGGCTCGCCTCGCTTCTGGCCTATGGAATCGTCATCGTCGCCATGTCACTTAGCCCGATGGGACCGGTGTCGGCGTTACGCGAGACAAGCGTCGTCTTCGCGGCCCTGATCGGCCGCATCTTCCTTGGCGAAACTTTGACCCGTTATCGGATTATGGCTTGCCTCGTGGTTGCGGCAGGGGCGATTCTGATCGGGCATTCAGGCTGAGGGCACACGAGGTTGAATCAAATTGATCGAGTAGCGATTAGGCCCTTAAGCTTCTCGAAATTCGATCCCAATGGGAAAGTGGGCTGCCTGTGCGACGTGCCGTTATGGTAGTGCCGCCGTATGACGAACTTCCCCAAGCCCGTTCTGAATTACTGGCATGAGTCGTTTGCTGGCGAAAGCAACTCGACGTGGGTGGTCAGCGAGAAGCTGAACCCCAAACGTCCGGCGATGATGCTGGAAGGCATGGACGGCTCGGTGCGAACCGTATTGCGGCCCGAGCTGGTCGACCGGATCGGTCCCAACGCGGCAGGTGTTATGTCGATCGGCGACATACAGGACCAGTGGGCACGCAGTGGCGTCAGCCTGCACGATCCTGATTATCTGTTCTACCTTCCCGCAGATACGCACGTCGTACCCGGCCGATTAACGGCCGCACGTCGTCTCACGATTGAGGATCGAGCCGCGTTCGAGGTGTTCCAGGCCGATGCATCAGAGCAGGACCGCGACGATGCGTTCGTCGAAATCGATCATTGGGCGGTGTTCGGTTGTTTTGTCGGCGATCGATTAGTCAGCGCCGCTAGCGCATGCGTTTGGGAAAACGCCCCGGTCGCGGACCTGGGCGTACTGACGCTTCCCCATGTTCGGGGAAGAGGATTTGCGCGCGCGGTCATCCTGACGATCAGCGACTTCTGCCGCGGAGAGGGATACGAGCCGCAATATCGTTGCCAGCTCGACAATCTCCCGTCCGTCGCCCTCGCTAAGTCCTGCGGCTTTGCGCTGTTCGGCAAATGGATCGTGGCATCCGACGTGGCCGATCAGACTATGGCTTGAAGGTCGCGAATTCCCAATTCTCGATCGCAAATGGGACGGCCTTGGCCGACCCACCCGCCGCTCCTTAGTGGGAAAGGTGACAGCTGCGGATATATGATTTGTCAGGATCAGCAGATTGGGATCAATTTTGAGGGATCGGTTGCGTCTGAAGCCTTGGCACTGGTGGTCGATCGCGCTGACCATGATTATCTCTATTCCGCTTGCATGGTTCATATTGGCCTACGCTGGCCTGCCACGCCTTTGGAGTCACCACGAGCACAAGCTAATCGGCCAGAACGACGCGATCACGTCCTATACTGCGCAGGATATTCCTGGCGATCCGATCAACCTGCGTATTTACGGTAGCAGGGATGCGATCATGACAGCCTATCGACATGCCGGCTGGTCATTGGCCGATCCGGTTTCGCTGCGAACGGGCGCTCGCATCGGGCTGAGCGTCATCGCAGGTCGCCCCTATCCGAATGCACCGGTGAGCCCCCTGTTCGTGCAGGATCGAGTGCAGGCTTTCGCGTTCGAGCGTGACGAGGGCGCCAGCGCCGATCGCCGCCACCATGTCCGCTTCTGGCAGATCGGCACCGATGACTGGCTGGCTGCAGCGACGTTTGATCGCGGCGTTGGGCTAAGCCTCTTCACCTTGCAGATCACGCATCATATCGGTCCCGACATCGATGCCGAACGCAACTTGTCGTCGGTTCTCCTTCAGGCTTGCGGCGCAGTGCCGCAGCCATCGCAGTCCATGCGGCTTCCGCCCAGGACATGGCACCGCAATGGCGGCGGGGACCGATATCACACAGACGGTTCTATCGCCGTATTGCGCCTTAATCGGCCGACCTGCTGACGAACGGTTATTGCTGACGCAGAACGAAGTAACCTGATGCAACTATGGGATTCGATTTTAAATCGCGACCTGTTCGGAGGTGAGGGCAAAGGCACCAATCCACACAGGTCGCGGGGACTGAACACCTAACGCGGTCATCTATTCCCGGTATTCGATCGATTTCGAGAACGCGCGCGGCGTCTCGCTGGCCGTTCGTTTCTGGGAAGGTCGAACGGCAATGTTGTCGCTGCGCTCGCAATGCGGCTACCGTGCGCCACGGCCGAGACGTTTACCGAGGGAAGACGATGCGAGTTCTCGACGGGAAGGTTGCCATCGTGATCGGCGGCACGCGCGGCATCGGTGCAGCGATCAGCCGAAGGTTGGCGGCTGATGGCGCGTCGGTTGGGGCGACGTTTCTAAGTCGATCAGATGATGCCGAGCGTCTTTCGGCCGAGCTACGCTCGGCGGGAGATCATGCCCTCATGGTGCAGGCGGACGTCAGCGATGCCGGGGCGCTCAACGATGCCATCGATCAGATCGTGAACCATTTCGGCCGCCTTGATATTCTGGTGAGCGTAGCCGGAACTGCGATTGTAGGACCGCTTGAGGCTTATCCGGACGATGCGTTCGACCGCTCTTTTGCGCTCAATGTCAGAGCGCCCTTCCTCGCGGCCAAGAAGGCGGCAGGTCTGATGACCGAAGGTGGACGGATCGTCACGATCGGAAGCGTCGTGGCGGACAGGATGCCCGGCGCAGGCGGCACGCTCTATGCAGCGAGCAAAGCCGCGTTGGGGGGCATGACGCGCGGCTTGGCCCGCGATTTGGGTGAGCGAGGCATCACTGCCAATCTGGTGCAGCCAGGGCCGATCGATACCGAACGCAATCCAGCGGATGGGCCGAATGCCGTCGTAAATCGCAGCCCGCTTGCCGTCCCCCGACACGGCACGCCAGACGAAGTTGCGAATCTTGTGGCGTATCTCACCTCACCCGAAGCAGGCTTCGTGACCGGCGCGACCTACAATATCGATGGCGGTTGGACGGCGTGAGCAGCCGCTCTCTGAGGTGATCGCCGCTGATCCGGCTTTCTTACTCAACCATCGCATTGGGGACGCTCGAATGAAGAAGCCTTACCTCTTACCCGCCGCTGCTCTTTGCCTTTCGGTCCAAGCCTCCGCTTACGCTAACAGCCCCTTTGACGGCACGTGGGTAGCGGACCTCGATACGCAGAGCGGCTTAGCCAGCGACGTGTACCTGGTGAAAGACGGTAATTATAGCTGCGCTACGTGCGAGCCGCGCCGCTCATATCGGGCAGACGGAAAGCCCCATCCCATCCCTGGCGACCCTGACGTTGTATCCGAATCGGTGTCGATCACCGGACCGCGCACGATAGTGACGCACATTGTCGGGCCGCTCCTCGATCGCACCACCACCATGACCGTGTCCGCCGATGACCGGACTGCCACTTACATTTCGCTAGATCATCGGCCGGGCATCCCCGGCGTTCTCCGAACCGTGTACCTTGCTCGACGGACGGCCCCGACCT
>NZ_BCTY01000072.1 GCF_001591005.1 Sphingomonas sanguinis NBRC 13937 | reverse complement strand
ACTGCAGGTAACCAATCAGCGTCTTGAGGTACCCGCGTTAGAACATTCGGCGTTTTTGTACCTCATCGGTGCGCAACCGTGTACCCGCTTGAATGCGGTGCTGAATGCAGCTTCCGACGTGTAGCCAAGCGAAAACGCGATGGCCGCTATCCTGTCGCTTCCGTTTCTCAGGCGCTGTTGAGCAAGAACCATACGCCAGCGTGTCACATACTCCATCGGGGGTGTCCCAGTTAAACTCCGAAAGCGTTCCGCAAACTTGGAACGTGACATGCCCGCGGTCGCTGCAAGCCTGGCGATTGTCCATGGATGAGATGGATCGGCGTGGATAGCCTGCGCCGCCCGCCAAATCTGTGGGTCGGATTGGGCAAAGAGCCAGCCTGTTGTGCGTCCCGCACTTTGGCTCAAGTAGTGGCGCAGCGTATCAACGAGCAGCAAATGAGACAGGTGACGTACGGCAGAAATGTGGCCCGGCGCCTCTGCCGATAATTCTTCCCGCAGTCGCTCCAGAAGCCAGCGCAGGCCGTTTTGGCCCGCAGCGTCACGAAGGGGAAGGATGCTGGGCATCGCACCGAGCAGCATTGCCGTCTGCGGACCCGTGAAGGCGAAATGCCCAGCCAGCAAGACCGTATCTCCACCGCCGTTTATGGTCGCGGTGCGATCGCTCCATGCCTCTTCGGGTATCTTGTCGATACCTGTCGACGCGAAAGAAAGATCGCGCGCGATGGTAAAGGATCGGCCACTCGGCAGGATCACACAGTCCTCCGCCGAAAGGCGCAGCGGCACTGCCTCGCCTTCGACACTTAACCATGCCCGACCCGAGGCAACGGCATATACTTTGAGCCCGTCATGGGCTGGAAACCGTATCGCCCAGGCTCCGCCCAGATCGAATGCACCGGCAACGTGAGTGACCGGGAACAGGGTCGACAGCACGTCAGACAGGGGATCTTGTGACATCAACGTGGGACGATCGCGAATGTTAAATGGACTGAGACGCATAGTTCGTCTCAGCGTACGGCGCTAGATTGTGTCTCGGTAAAACGCAAACATGAGGTCGCACAGATATGATCAAGATGCTGATCGGCTTTCGCCGTCGTCAGGGAATGAGCATGCAGGAGTTCAAAGACTACCGGCGCGATATCCACGCACCGCTACTTTTCAACCTTCCCGAAGCGGACAAAATTAGACGATTTGTCGTATCCTATCCCGTTGCCGCACCTGGCTGGCCAGAGCCGACCTTCGATGCAGTCGTGGAGGCATGGTTCGACTCGCTTGACGACCTGAATGCACTCTACACTTGCGAAGCCTTTCAAGAGGTGGTCGACCCCGATCATGCCAACTTCATCGATCTAGCGTCGGTCAGCCGGATCGTTTCAGAGGAGATAGTCGTCGTTGGTTAGCCGTCTCCTGTGAGCATCAGGCTGACGTGGCAACCTGATGCTCCAGCGCGGCATCAGCGTACTGGCGAGATGGCGAACGGCGCGAAACCAGTCGCTTTCATAACGTCGGTGACCAGCAGCATGACCGCCTCGACACCACGGGCCGTTGCGATACCGCCAAGGTCTAGAATCTCGGAATCTTGCCAGCCAAGATCGTGAAGCAGTGACCTGACCAACGACTTGGCACCGGTGTTGTCGCCCGACAGATAGGCTGTTGGATTTCCCGTAAGCGAAGCCGGGTTGTTCATCACCGACGACAGCATCGTATTGAGCGTCTTGACGACGTTTGTCCGTGGCAGGGCGGCCTGCAAGCGCTCGGCGAGGCTGTCTGTTGGATAGAGAAGACCCGATGGGGCGCCATCTTCATCACGGCTGGTCGCGTTCGCCACATCGATCAGCAATTTGCCCGCGAGCGCGTCGGCCAAGGCGGTGAGGCGCTCGACGCTGCCGGCTCCCGGCGTTGCATTAATCACGATCTGTGACGAGCCAATGGCTTCGGCGTGGGAGGCGAACCGCACGTCAGGTCCCGTCCAGTTTCGCGGGATAGCGATGTCGCGGACGCCGATGGTGATCGTATGTCCTGCTCGCGCCAAACCGGACGCGAGGCTTGAGGCAACGCGGCCGGAGCCGAGGATGGCGATGGTGGTCATGCAGTGGTCTCCGAACTTGGGGATAACGAGGCCAGGAGGGCCTGTTGAAGCGCCAGTGGTGCGGCAAGAAAATCAGGCGAACCGGCCGTCCAGCGGCGGCCGCGAAGGTCGACGACAGTTCCGCCCGCTTCGCGGACGAGTAACGCCCCGCCGATAAGCCCGGCGCGGACGCTGCCGTGCTGCCAGAAGGCGTCGAGCCGGCCTGCGGCAACGTCGACCAGTTCGAGCATGCTCGGGACGGATAACCGGACCAGAAGAGCAGTATCGAGAAGCCTTTCGGCCGAATGGACCATGGCAGTACGGATCGGGCGAGCTTCGCCCGGGCTCGCCTGCCCGCTTGAGATGATAGCGGCCGCTATTTCGTGCTTCGCAGAAACCGACAGGCGCTCGCCATTCATGAACGCGCCACGTCCGGCGATCGCGCTATAGGTCTCGCCGGTCAACGGGACCGAGATCGCAGTCAAGATCGGCTGCCCCTCACGCACAAGGGTCGCAGTGACGGCCCAGCCCGATCGTCCGTGCAAATGGTTGACGTTGCCCTCGGCCGGGTCGACCACCCACCAATCGCCTGACGGCAGCTCCCCTTGTTCTTCCTCGTCGGAAGCCCAGCTCGATCCCGGAAGCGAGTTCAGCAACGCCTGGCGGAGCTCGTCTTCGACGGCGGCATCATTGGCCTCAATACCGGCGAGCAGATCCGCCAACGTCGTCGGCGGAGGTGTTGTGCGAAAACGGGCAAGAAGCGTTTTTCCGGCCGTCTCGACCGCGCGGATAGTTTCAGCGAGCAGCGCGTCGTCTTCGTTGCGTATCATGGTTGCTGGCCTCGTGTTGATCTATGGGGGGAAACTAGCCTTGACCCACAGCCTCCACTACTCGCCTTCCTGATGACGACATCCGTGCCACCCAAAGCGATGAACCCGCGGAAAACCGCGCGACAGGGCCGCTCCGCAGCCACGGTGGACGCGATAGTGGAAGCCGCAGCTCGCATTCTGGAGGCGGCTGGACCATCAGGTTACACGACGAACGCTATTGCCCAACGGGCCGGCGTCAGCGTCGGATCGCTGTACCAGTATTTCCCGAACAAGGATGCGATCACGCGTGCGCTTATCCGCCGGGAGCTCGCCATACTCGAGGCACAGATCGCCGCAATCAACATCGGCTCGACGAACCCGTCGCCGCTAGCGCGGCTGGTCACCGTCGCTGTCGGTCAGCAGCTGGAACGCCCCCGGCTTGCCCATATTCTTGAGGCGGAGCAGGAACGTCTTGGGGCGGACGCTGATATCACTCCGGTCTATGAGCGAGTGGTGGTCATGATGTGCGCCATTCTGCAGTCGGCCGGCTTCGCAGCGAGCTGCGAGCTAGCACAGGATATCGCATCGCTGATCGCCACTGTCGTCAATCCGGCAGCGACGCGCGGCGATGACGACCGTGCTCGCCTCGAAATGCGCGCGCGGGCTGTGGTGATGGCCAGGCTGTCGACACCCTGATCTAACAACACGTCAGCGAACCGAGATTACCACCGATGTACCCGACCCGGACGCGCCAGCAATTCGGGGTATCACCAGCCGGACCAGTCATGATCGAAGCGGGTCAGCCGTTGTCGCGAAATTCCGGGTAGAGCGACATGCCACCATCGACGAAGAGTGTTGTTCCGGTGACGTAGTCCGCTGCATCGGAAGCCAGCCAGAGGACCGCTCGAGCAACATCTTCGGGCTCGCCGATACGGCCATAGGGGATAAGACGCAGAAGCTTAGTCAGCGCCTCTTCGCTGTCCCACGCTTCTTTGTTGATTGGCGTGCGAATAGCACCGGGCGCAACGGCATTGACCCGGATACCATCGGCTGCGACTTCCTGTGCCAGCGACCGCGTCAGCATCCGTACACCGCCCTTGGCCGAAGCATAATTGAGATGTCCGGCCCACGGAATGATCTCATGCACTGAGCTCATCGCAATGATCGCGCCAGCGCTACGCGCCGGCCGCCCGCCCTTTGGTTGTGTGCGAAACCGCCTTACGGCTTCGCGCATGCACAGGAATTGCCCGGTGAGGTTGATGTCGATGACCATGTTCCAATCCTGGAGCGACATATCGGCAACGGTGGCATCCTTCTGTACTCCGGAGTTTGAGACGAGCACGTCGACACGACCGAAAGCGGACACCGCCTCATCAAAAAGACGAAGGACATCCGCTTCCTGCGAGACATCGGCCTTGACGGCTATAGCCTGACCGCCTTGGGCGTTGATCCGAGCGGCAAGTTCATCAGCCGGCTCGGCATGAGAATGGTATGTTATGGCGACAGAAGCGCCAGCGAACGCAAGCGCCTCGGCGACCGCAAGGCCGATACCTGAGCTGGCACCCGTGACGACTGCGGCGTGGCCGGTGAGCGGTTCAGATGAAGACGGCACGGGAAATGTCTCCGGATCGGGCGGATAGGGATAAGGTTGCTAGAAAGTTGGCTCAGGATTCGAGCCTAACGCGCAAATTCTTTGCGATGATCCTGAATGAAATCTCCGAACGTGTGCGGTGGCTTGCCGGTGAGACGCTCGATCTCAAAGGTCGGATCGATATCGTGATGACCAGCGACGACATCAGCGAATTGCACTACCAGTCCCTTTGCCATCCAATTTGAGTTTCCCGTCAGGCGAAGGATGAGCCAGAACAGCGGTGACGGAAGGTCGAGGTAGCGCACCTTGTGGCCGATAGCCTTGGAGAAGCGGGATGATGCTTCCTTCATGTCGATCGTCTCCGGCCCGGTTAAAAAATAGGTTGCGCCCTCATGACCGTCTTGGGTCAGCACGGTCGCGGCCACGCGGGCGACGTCGCGCGTATCGACCCACGAAACCGAGCCGCTGCCTGTCACCTGCGGCAGGAATCCCTTGGTGATTGGATCTTTAAACCAGAGAAAGTTTTGCATGAATGCTGTCGGCTTCAGGATCGTCCAGTTGATCCCCGATGCACGCAAATGGTGGTCGATGAGGGCATGGGACTTTGCCCAAGGTACGGGCGATAGCACGTTGCTGTCAGACGCGGAGATCTTTACAATTCGGTCAACCCCCGCATTTCGAGCAGCATCGATCGCGGCTGTCTCTTGGTCGACCTGCTGGGGTGTGGGCGGCGTGATGAGAAACATGGTCTCGATGCCCCGCATGGCGGATGCCAGCGTCTCTGGCCGGTCGAAATCGCCAATTATGGCATCGATGCCCTTCTTCTGAAAGTCTTGCACCTGCTCGCCCTTGCGGCACAAGGCGCGAAACGGCGTACCTGTTTCCTTGAGCAGTCGACAAATTTCTCCACCGATGCCACCGGTCGCCCCTGATATCAAAATCACGTCACAACTCCTTTCACGAAGCGTTGTTGGGGGAAGGGGATGCCTCCGTTCGGTCCAGCCACTCGGTCAGGATGGCGTTCATTTCGCCGAGAATGCGGGTGGCGTCTTTGATACGTTCACGCCCGATCCTGTCAGCGATCTCCCTGTCGAGGGTCGCGACAGCTTGTTCGGCACTGGTAACAGCAGCCAAACCTTCCCGGGTAAGGACGACGAGCTTGGCGCGTCGATGATGCGGATTGTCTTCAAACGCGACCATGCCGCGCTCGGCAAGGAGATCGACAATGCGCTGCACAGCTTGCCGGGTCAGGCCCATGTTGCGAGCGATGGACGCGGTGGGTAGCGGAACCGGCGAATAACGCAGTGCACCCAAAACTTGCCACCATGCGCTGGTGAGACCGAGATGCGCGACGCGTTCATTGCCAGTCGCGATCAATCGACCGCTCGAAGCAAATACCGCTATTGCCAGCTCACGCACTTCAGTGATTTGTTCGGACACTAGACAGCACCATTCCAATACGACAGCTAGTTGTCAAACTCAGCGGTCGCGTGAAGGTTCCTCGAAGCTGAGCGTGCCTTGAGCGCTGTTCTCCCGATCATCGCATCGACTGATTCTCATTGGGATCGAATCTCGGGAAAGCGTCAGCCTTTTTTAAACTCGGCAGCCCCAAGGTCGTGATGCGCGATGCTCGCCGCCAAGGCGTCGATGAAGACCCGTACCTTTGCCGAGAGGCTGCGATGGCTGGGATAGACGGCGTGGATCACGGTCGGGTCGCGCCCGATGGTCGGACGCAGTTTGACGAGGCGGCCGTCCGCCACGAAAGAGCGGGCGAGAAAGTCCGGCAGGTGTGCAATCCCGGCACCGGCCAGCACTACGGGGAGCAGGGCAGCGGCGTCAGAGATAGCGATGACGGGCGCCAACTCGATCCGACCGGCATCGTTTAGTGCGTCGTCCAGGTACACGGTCGTCCGGTTATGATAGCCGATCAGGCTGTGGTCCGGCAGGTCGGCGGCACGGACGGGCATACCGCGCGCTGCGAGATACTCTGGGCTGGCGCACAACCACGTCTCCGATGTCAGTAGCCGACGCGCTATGAGGTCGCTGTCCGCCAAAGGTCCCACGCGGATCATCAGATCGGCCGGCTCGGCCGGCATGTCGATAAACCGATTTTCGACTGCCAGCACGACCCGGACCTGCGGGTAGCTAGCCATGAACGCCGGAAGCATCGGTGCGACCAGTGCGGTCGCGATCGTGAACGGCAGGCTGACCCGGAGTGATCCGGCGGGGACGTTATCAAGGCCGTCGAGCGCCGCTTCGGCCTCATCGACGTCGGCCAGAATGCGCAGTGCGTGCGGGCGGAAATGGGTGCCGGCGTCGGTGAGCCGCAGATGCCGGGTCGAGCGATCGACCAGGATCGCACCGACATCGCGCTCCAGTCGGGCAAGCGCCCGGCTGACCCCGGACTTCGGCAGTCCAAGGGCGCGCGCCGCGGCGGATACGCTCATCAGATCGGTGATGCGCGCAAATGCACGCAAGTCGGACAATTCCATGGCCGTTCCACTTCCTGCAACACCCTGTCGCGATCAGGCAGCCTAATCATGTCGAGGTGCAACGACTATCCTCTCTGTCGTCACGCAGCAGGAGGTGCGAGGGTATGGACAGAGGGGAGATTGGACCGATGGTGGCCGTCGCAGGTGCGGCAGGCGACTTGGGGTTCCGCATCGTCAAGGCGCTGATCGCCAAGGGTGCTTCCGTGCGCGCACTTGTCCGGCGTCCGGTCGACAAGCTGGCGCTCGGACGTGTCGAGCAGGTTGCGGTCAATTTCGATGACGGCGTGGCGCTCACCGGCGCGCTCACCGGAGCGACGTCGGTGGTGTCGGCGCTGAACGGCACGGCGCCGGTGATACTGGGGGCGCAGGGGAGGCTCCTCGATGCCGCTGTGGCGGCTCGTGTCCCGCATTTCGTGCCGTCCGACTTCAGCCTCGACTATCGCACCACACGGCCGGGCGACAATCGCAACATGGATCTGCGTCGCACCTTCGCCGCACGGGTTGATGCGGCGCCGATCCGGGCGACCTCGATACTGAACGGGCCGTTTGCGGATTTGCTTGAAGGCGAGGCGCCGATCGTGCTGCATAAGCTTCGCCGCGTCCTCTATTGGGGCGATGCCGACCAGTTGTTCGACTTCACGACCAAAGACGACGTCGCGGCCTTCACTGCGGATGTGGCGATGGATGCAAGGGCACCACGCTATCTGCGCATCGCCGGCGATCAGATCAGCCCGCGTGGACTGGCGGCGCTGCTGACCGAGATGGATGACCGGCCCTGGAAGCTGCTGCGTGCCGGTGGCATCGGTCGCCTGAGCGGCGTCATCGCCATCGTGCGCGCGCTGACCCCCAACACTGACGCCCCGTTCCCGGTCTGGCAGGGGATGCAGTATTTGCGCGATATGTCGACCGGCCGGGGCAAGCTGCACCACCTCGACAATGGGCGCTACGGCAGAACCGACTGGACGCGCGCCGCGGATGTCCTCGCCCCCACTCTCTGAGCCTTCGATCCCAGCGAAAGGACAAACACGTCATGACCGATACCATCGCCCCGTTCCCGATCCGGGTCGCAGATGCCGAACTGGCGGATCTCGCCGATCGATTGGCTCGTACCCGATGGCCGGACGCCGGCACCGTCACAGATGGCAGCCAGGGTCCCACGCTTCGCGCCATCCGACACCTCGTCGAGCGCTGGCAGCAAGGATATGATTGGCGGGCGGCCGAGGCGCTTATCAACGCCTGGGGCAGCAGCCGCACCGTCATCGACGGGACCGGCATCCACTTCCTCCATATCCGCTCACCCGAACCGAACGCGGTTCCGCTGCTCTTGGCCCATGGCTGGCCGGGGTCGATCCTGGAGTTTCGCGACCTGATCGCGCCGCTGACTGACCCTGCGGCGCATGGCGGCGACGCGCGACAGGCGTTCCATCTGGTCATTCCGTCAATGCCGGGGTTCGGCTTTTCCGACAAGCCGACCAAGCCGGGCTGGAACGTCGGCCGGGTGGCCGGCGCCTATATCGAACTGATGCAGCGGCTAGGCTATGGCGAGCACTGGGTCGCACAGGGCGGCGACTGGGGCGCGGCGGTCGTGTCTGCGCTGGCGCACATGCGCGCGCCCGGCCTTGCCGGTATCCACCTCAACATGGTCATGTTCCAGCCGACCGACCAGGAGGTGGCGGCGGCATCTGCGGAAGAGCAGGCGATGCTCGCCGACATGAAGCGGTACGAGGCCGAACAGTCCGGCTACATGAAGCTGCAGAACACCCGCCCGCAGTCCGTCGGCTTCGCACTGGCCGACTCCCCGGTCGGTCTCGCGGCCTGGATCTACGCCCTGTTCCAGGACGTGACCGACAGCGGGGGCAAGCCAGAGCGGGTGATCCCACTCGATCATATGATCGATGACATCATGCTCTACTGGCTGCCCAATGCCGGGGCCAGCTCGGTAAGGTTCTACTGGGACAATGCGCAGGCGCAGGGAGGTATGCAAAGCGATCCGATCCCGGTGCCATCGGGCGTCAGCATGTTCCCGCGCGAGGCGCTGCGGCTGTCGCGTCGCTGGGCGGAGAAGAGGTTCGCTAAACTGCTTCACTACACCCAGCCCGATCGTGGCGGCCACTTCGCCGCGATGGAAAATCCCGCGGCGCTGATCGGCGACATCCGGGCGACATTCGCTTTGGAAAGGTAATGTCATTCTCGATTGGGAACAGCCAGTGGGACAGCCTCAGCCGTCTCGTTTTGGATCCCGATCAGGAACGCCGTCAGGGTTGCGGTGAGGTCGTGATGCTGGACAGGTCCGTGGCCCCGTCGCGCGGCAACCCGGCTTCCTTTCGTCCCGAATAGCGGTCGACCAGCTGCGAGGTATGCGGACGCAACAGAACGGTGAAGCGAACCAGCTCCTCCATCACGTCCACGATCCGATCGTAATAGCTCGATGGCTTCATGCGGCCGGCGTCGTCAAATTCCTCGAATGCCTTGGCAACCGATGACTGGTTAGGGATCGTCACCATCCGCATCCAGCGCCCCAACACGCGTAGAGTGTTGACGCTGTTGAATGACTGCGATCCCGCCGACACCTGCATGACCGCAAGCGTGCGGCCCTGCGTCGGTCGCATACCGCCCATCGAGAGCGGCAGGTGATCGATTTGCAACTTCATGATGCCGGTAATCTGGCCGTGCCGTTCGGGGCTGCACCACACTTGCCCCTCTGACCACATCGACAGCTCGCGCAGTTCATGGACGGCCGGATGATCGTCGCCGGCGTGCTGATCGGGCAGCGGCAGGGTGGACGGATCGAAAATGCGGGTTTCGCATCCGAAGAACCGGAGCAGACGCGCCGCTTCCTCGACACACAGGCGCGAGTAGGATCGTTCGCGCAGCGATCCGTAGAGCAGAAGGATACGCGGCGCAGGATCGAGCGGGCCAAGCCCCAAGGCTGGCCGCTGGATGGCATAAGCAGGATCGAGCGCTGGCAGGGTATCGGGATCAGCAACAGTGCGGAGCGGCATCAGAGGGCTTTCGCAAGATAGGAGGCCGAGGCGGGGCACAGTGACGTAAATTCACGCGACGCGGCTACAGCCAGGGGTGCGGCGTCGCGATCGGCGTCGATATAGCCGAGCGCCCGAAAGAACGGTGCGGCCGTTGTCGGCAGCAGATGGAGGCGGCAGATACCAAGATCGCGTGCCTGTTGTTCGAGAGTGGCGACCAACGTTCGCCCCAAGCCATGCCCCCGATGATTGCCCAGGATGACGATCGAGCGAAGCAGGCGATCGGTCCCCCGCCCCTCAAGGCCACCGTAACCCACGAGGCTATCGGCATCGAACCGGAAGAACATACGATCCGGCTCAGCGAGATCGGAGTTGGGCAGAGCAGCCATATCCAGAGCCTGCGCCAACCCGCCCAGCTCGCTAGATTCCAGTGGCGTGATGGTCAGTTCTGTCATGCGATGCTGATCCTGATCGCCAGCGCCGCGAGCGTGATGAGCAGTACCGGCACGGTGAGCGTCACGCCGACGCGGAAATAATAACCCCATCCAATCCGCACGCCTTTTTGGCCGAGGACATGGAGCCACAGCAGCGTGGCGAGTGAGCCGATCGGCGTCAGCTTGGGGCCGAGGTCGCAGCCGATCACGTTGGCGTAGATCATCGCTTCCTTGACCACCCCTGTCGCGTGCGCGGCGTCGATCGACAGCGCGCCCACCAGCACGGTCGGCATGTTGTTCATCACCGACGACAGCACGGCCGCGATCACGCCGGTTCCCAGCGCCGCGCCCCACACACCGCCTTGCGCGGTGTAGTCGAGCAGCGCCGCCAGATGATCGGTCAGGCCGGCGTTCCGCAGGCCATAAACGACCAGGTACATGCCGAGCGAGAATATGACGACCTGCCACGGCGCGCCGCGCAGCACCTTGCCGGTCTGGATGACATGGCCCGGCCCCGCGATCACCAGCAGCAGGATCGCGCCGGCAGCGGCGACGGCGCTGACCGGCACGCCAAGCGGTTCAAGCAGGAAGAAGCCGGCGAGCAGCAGGGCAAGGACGATCCATCCGGCGCGGAAGGTCGCGGCGTCGCGGATTGCGGCACCGGGCGCGCGCAGCGCCCCCACGTCGTAATCTCGCGGTATATCACGTTGGAAGAAAATCAGCAGCGCGCCCAGCGTGGCGGCGATCGACACGAGATCGACCGGCACCATCACGGCTGCGTATTCGCCGAACCCGATCCGGAAGAAGTCGGCCGACACGATGTTGACGAGGTTCGAGACGACCAGCGGCAGGCTGGCGGTGTCGGCGATGAACCCCGCCGCCATGACGAACGCCAGCGTCGCCTTGTCCTTGAACCCCAGCGCCCGCAGCATCGCGATGACGATTGGTGTCAGGATCAGCGCCGCACCATCATTGGCGAATAGCGCGGACACTGCCGCACCCAGCAGCACGATCAGGACGAACAGCCGGCGACCATGCCCCCCGCCCCAGCGGGCGACATGCAATGCCGCCCACTCGAAAAACCCGGCTTCATCGAGCAACAGGCTGATGACGATGATCGCGACGAACGCGGCGGTCGCGTTCCAGACGATGCCCCATACTACCGGCACGTCGGACAGGGTGACGACGCCGGCAAGTAGCGCCACGACGGCTCCGCCTATCGCGCTCCACCCGATGCCGAGGCCCTTGGGTTGCCAGATGACAAGCGTGATCGTCGCGACGAAGATCAGGACGGCAAGCAGCATCAGACGACGCGCTGGCCTGAGGCATCCACCACCTGTTCGCCGTCTTCCTTGGCGAACGCGCCGAGCTGGCCGCTAGGCAGCAGATCAAGCACTGCTTCAGAAGGGCGGCACAGCTTCACGCCGAGCGGCGAGACGACCAGCGGCCGGTTGATGAGGATCGGGTGGGCCATCATCGCATCCACCAGCGCTTCGTCTGACAACGCCGTGTCGCCGAGGCCCAGCTCCGCATAGGGCGTTCCCTTCTCGCGCAGCAGCTCACGCGGCGTCATACCGGCGCGGTCGATCAGCTCGACCAACAGCGCGCGTGCAGGGGGCGTCTTCAGATACTCGATGACATGCGGTTCGATGCCGGCATTGCGGATCATCGCCAGCGTGTTCCGCGAGGTGCCGCAATCGGGGTTGTGATAGATGACGATATCGACGGCCACGGGGCGTCCTTTCAGCAGCAGGGGGCGAGTTCGGCGATGAGCGGCGCGCACAGTTCCGCGTTCCCCGCGCAGCAATCCTTGACGAGGAACAGCGTCAGCGCGCGCAGACCGTCCAGATCGGCGCGATAGATGATCGAGCGGCTATGCCGTTCGGAGCGGATCAGGCCAGCGCGCGCGAGAATGCCGAGATGCGCCGACATGGTGTTCTGGGGCACGTCTAGCTGACGGGCTATTTCACCGGCCGCCATGCCGTCGGGTTCGTGACGGACCAGCAGGCGGAACACATCCAGGCGCGTTCCCTGTGCCAGTGCACCAAGCGCAACAATAGCCGAATCTTTTTCCATATATCCAGCATAGCAGATATATCGATTGGCGCTACTGTCTCGCGCTTGTTAGTAGCTCAGGTGTTCCACCACTCACCCGTAACAGGTTTTCGGGAGGACCAAGAGCGTCCCAAAACTCGATCGTTTTCGGGACGACTGATGACCGGCCGGCGTGCTGATGCTGACTCCACGACACCCGGGTCGAACATGAAT
>NZ_BCTY01000071.1 GCF_001591005.1 Sphingomonas sanguinis NBRC 13937 | reverse complement strand
GTATCTTGACGGAAGCAACGGTTCGAGGACGGCGTGGGGATCGATTTGACGGCGGTGGAACAGCTCGCCGCCGATCAATCCTCGCTCAAGGCTGCGGCGGGGCTGGCGAAGCCCGGAAAATGGTCGGGCCTGGGAACCAGCCATGACGGCGCGTTGATCTGGGGCGAATGCGCCGGGTCCGGGGCCAATCCCTATCGGGTCGCCGCCGACCTGCGCGACATGGGCAGCAAATGCACCTGCCCCTCGCGCAAATTCCCCTGCAAACATGCGCTGGCCCTGTTGTGGTTGCAGGCGGAGGCGATCCTGCCCTTCCCCGCCGCCGAGACGCCCGAATGGGTGATCGACTGGCTCGGGCGCAGACGCTCGACCGGCAGCGCGCCCAAGCCGGTCGCCGCCGCCAGCGGCATACCTAAGACCCTGAACGCGGCCCGAAGCGTCGAGCCGGCCCCCGCCCCCGATCCCCAGGTGGCCGCGCGGCGTGACGCGGCGAACGCGAAACGCGCCGAGGAGACCGAGCGCGCGATCCTGGGTGCGCTGGAGGCGCTGGAGCAATGGGTCGGCGATCAGCTCCGGCTGGGACTCGGCGGGTTCGTCGAGGATGCCACGGCGCGATGCCGCCGGATCGGGGCGCGGCTGGTCGACGGCAAGGCGGCGGCGCTGGCGGGTCATGTCGACGAACTCCCCGCCCGCCTGCTCGCGCTGCCGCCCGGCGACCGGATACGCGGCGCCACGGTGGAGCTGGCGCGGCTGGTGATGCTGGCCCGCGCCTTTCGTGCCGACCCGCGCGATCCCGAACTGCGCCGCGCGGTGGCGTCGGCCGAGAAGCGCGAGGTGTTGCTCGACGATCCGGCGGCGCAGCGGGTCACCGCCGCCTGGGAAGTGCTGGCCGAGCAGGTGCGGACGCGGCGCGACGGCCTGATCTCGCAGACGACCTGGCTGCTCAACCTGAAGGACGGCCCGCGCTTTGCGATGCTGCTCGATTTCTTCCCGGCCAGTGCGGGGCGGCGCGGATCGGCCTTTGTACCGGGCGAGCAGTTTATCGGCGAAATCCTCTTCTACCCTGCCCGCACGCCTTTGCGCGCCGTGCTGATCGAACGCGAGGCGGGCGTGATCGACGGCCCCCCGCTGGACTGGCCCCGGCCCGACGCGCCGCTGGAGGAGGCCTTGACCGCCCCCTTCCTCGCCGAGCCTTGGGCGGCGGAGCGACCGGTCTTGCTGCCGCCGGGCCGCATCGGCTTCGACCGGGCGGGCGCGCCCTGGTGGCGCCCGCGTGAGGGCAACACGCCCTTGCCGCTGGCGGGCGAGGCCGGGGGGCTGCTCAC
Source organism: Sphingomonas sanguinis NBRC 13937 (assembly GCF_001591005.1). Taxonomy (GTDB): domain Bacteria; phylum Pseudomonadota; class Alphaproteobacteria; order Sphingomonadales; family Sphingomonadaceae; genus Sphingomonas; species Sphingomonas sanguinis. The sequence goes on along the minus strand of NZ_BCTY01000071.1, from coordinate 11,690 downwards.
CGGCACCGACCTGACGTGCAGTGCCGCGCTCTGGTCGGGGCATCGGCTGGAGATACTCGCGGCGCAAAGTCCATGGGGGCGGATCGGCCATGGCTGATGCGGTTCTGGATGCGCTCGGCCCAGTGCTCATCCGCTGGACCATGGGCGGCAGCGCGATGCGTCAGGCCCCGCCCGTCTGGCGCGAGGCGCTGGGGGGCGAACCGAGCGAGGCCGAACTGCGGCTGCTCGCGCTTTCCGGCCAGTACCTTGGCGTACTGGCAGTCAGCGAACCGGCGGGCGACCTGCAACCGCCGGGGGATATCCCGGTGCTGGCCTATCCGCCGCTGCCCGCGATATTCCGTCCCGGCGCGCGCCGCCTGCTTCAATCGGTCCGTGAGCCCGGACCACGGCGCGACCTGCTCGACTTTCTCGACCGGCGCGGCTGGACCTTGCATCCGGGCGATTGGATGCCGCGCCCCGGTGACGACGTGCCGCCGGTCTATGCGCCGTGGCAGGACTGGGCGGCGACCGCCGCCGCTTCGGCCGGAGCGGAGGAGTTGACGGCCGAGACATGGGATGAATTCGGCCCCGCCGCGCGGCTGGCCGCGCTCATGGACTTGCGGGGGCATGATGCCGCCGCGGCCAGCGCGCTGCTGCTCCAGAAGATCGCGGGCGAGCCCGCCGACCATCGCGCCAGGCTGCTCCAGACGCTGGTGCTGGGCTTGTCCGAGAAGGATCGGTCGCTGCTCGAACAGCTGGCGTCCGGCGACCGGGCACCACGCGTCCGAGCGCTGGCCGCGGCGTTTATCGAGGGACTGGACGGCTGCACCTCCCATCAGGACGAAGAGGATGCGGCGAAGCTGGCGGCGTTCTTCGCGGTCCAGACCAAGGGGCTGTTGCGGCGCACCCGCGTGATCGAACCGCTGCCCCCGAAGAATATCGTCTATCGCAACCGCCGCACCGACCTGTTCGACACGGTATCGTTCGACGGTTTCGCCCGAGCGCTGGGACTGGAGGGCACCGAACTGGTTGCGATCTGGCCATGGGGCGGCGATGCGCTGCTCGACCAGGGATTTGCGCAGATGGTGGCACGCTCCGCCGCCGATCCGGTCGTTGCCGCCACCGCCGACGCGCTGACCCTGGCGAAGACGATCGACAGCGATGCGCTGGAGATGCTCGTGCCGCGCCTGACCATCGGCCAGCGCCACGTCGCCGCCGAACGGCTGATCCGCGCGAACGGCGCGACGTTCGACATGGTGCGCGCCATTGCGGGCGGCGACGGCGGCATCGACGATGCGATCCTGATGCCTGCCGGGACCGCGCTGCTGGACGCGGTGGAGGCCGGAGGCGATCAGGCCGACGAATTGCTGGCGCTGGGCCTGCTCGCCTCGCGCGAGGCGGCGGGCCAAGCCTTGGACCAACTGGTGGCGGTGGGGCTGATCGCCTCCGATCCGAGCCTCGACATGCTGCGGCTGAACGCCGCACTCGACAACAGGAGACAGACCCCATGAGCGAGACGCTGCGCCTTCCCGCCGAGGCGACCTATGCCGCCGAGCTGGCCGCACTGGCGGTGGACGATGCCGATCGGCGTCCACCCGGCTGGGCGCTGTCGCCCAAGCGCGTCGTAACCTATCTGATGGGCGGCACCGCGCCCGACGGCTCCGCGATCAGCCCCAAATATGTCGGCGACCAGCGGCTGATCGAGACGGCGGTGGCGACGCTCGCCACCGACCGCGCGCTCCTGCTGCTCGGCGTGCCGGGCACCGCCAAGTCCTGGGTGTCGGAGCATCTCGCCGCCGCCATCACCGGCGATTCGACCATGGTGATTCAGTGCACCGCCGGGACCGACGAGAACCAGGTCCGCTATGGCTGGAACTATGCCCAGCTGCTCGCCCATGGTCCCAGCCGGGAGGCATTGGTCCCCACCCCGCTGATGCGCGCGATGGAGACGGGCAAGCTGTGCCGCATGGAGGAGCTGACCCGCATGGGCTCCGATGTGCAGGACACGCTGATCACCGTCCTGTCCGAAAAGATGATGCCGATCCCCGAGCTGAACGATGCGGTCTATGCACAGCGCGGGTTCAACGTCATCGCCACCGCCAACAACCGCGACAAGGGCGTGAACGAGTTGAGCTCGGCGCTGAAGCGGCGCTTCAACGTCGTCGTCCTTCCCCTGCCCGATAGCGCCGACGAAGAGGTGGCGATCATCGTCAAGCGGGTCGGCGAAATGGCCCACAGCCTGGACCTGCCCGCCCCCAAGAATGTCGCTGACGAGGTGGCGCGCGTCGTCGCCATCTTCCGCGAACTGCGATCGGGTTCGACCGACGACGGCAAGGTGGCGCTCAAGTCGCCTTCGGGCGGGCTGTCCACCGCCGAGGCGATCGGCGTGATGGTCGGGGGGCTCAGCCAGGCGACCTTCTTCAACGACGGCAAGCTCACGCCCGCGATGCTGGCCGCCAACATGATCGGCGCGGTGGTGAAGGACCCGGTGCAGGACAAGGCGGTGCTGGGCGAATATCTGGAGACGGTGCTGAAGAAGCGGCGCGGCTATGAAGGCTATTATGCCTCGCTGAGCGAGCTGATCTGACGCAATGGCGGCAGAGGTCTCGCTCTTCGGTATCCGCCATCACGGCCCCGGCTCGGCGCGGCGGCTGGTGGAGGCGCTGGATGCGCTCCGCCCCGCCACGGTGCTGATCGAGGGACCGGCGGATGCGTCGCACCTGCTGCCGATGCTCGCCGACCCGGCGATGGCGACGCCGGTCGCGCTGCTGACCTATGCCGAGGACGACCCCGCCCGCGCCAGCTTCTTTCCCTTTGCCAACTATTCGCCCGAATATCAGGCGGCGCGCTGGGCGGTGGCGCACGGAGCCGCGCTGCGCTTCATCGACCTGCCCGCCAGCGACCGGCTGGGCGAGGACGAGGCGGAACGCGATATCGACGAAGACCCGATCGCACGCGACCCGATCGGCGTGCTGGCGACGGCGGCGGGCTATGACGATGGCGAAAGCTGGTGGGCCGACGTCATCGAGGAGAACCCCGCCTCCACCTCCGTCTTCACAGCCGTCGCCGAGGCGATGACCGCCTTGCGCGCCGAAGCAGGGCCGCTGTCCGCGCGCGAGGCGGCGCGGGAAGCGCATATGCGGATCGAGATCGCCCGCGCGGCCAAGGAGAGCGAGGGGCCGGTCGCGGTGGTGTGCGGCGCGTGGCATGTTCCCGCGCTGGCCGCCAGCACGAGCCTCACCGCCGACCGCGCGCTGCTGAAGGGGCGACCCAAGGCGAAGATCAAGGCGACCTGGGCCCCCTGGACCGCACCGCGCCTGGCGCGGGCAAGCGGTTACGGCGCGGGCGTCGTCGCGCCGGGCTGGTGTGCGCATCTGTGGGACACGCGCCATCACCCGGACCGCGATGCGGTATGGCTCGCCCGGATCGCCTGGGTGATGCGCGAGCGCGGCCATGCCGTCTCCACCGCCTCGGTGATCGAGGCGCAGCGGCTGGGCCATGCGCTGGCCGCATTGCGCGAGCGCCCGCATCCCGGCTTCGAGGAGTTGCGCGAGGCGGCCATCGCCTGCCTGTGCCATGGCGAGCGGGCACGGTGGGACGATATCGCGGCCGAGCTGCTGGTCGGATCGGCGGTCGGGGTCATCCCCGCCGACACGCCACTGGCGCCGCTGCTGGAGGATCTGCAACGCCAGCAAAAGGCGACGCGGCTGAAGCCCGAGGCGCTGGAGCGCAACCTGACGCTAGACCTGCGCAGCGAAAGCGGCTTGGCGCGCTCGACCCTGCTCCACCGGCTGAACGCGCTGGACGTGCCCTGGGGCGCGCTGAGCGATGCCGGGCGCAGTCGCGGCACCTTCCGCGAGAACTGGATAGTGTTCTGGGATCCGGAATATGCGGTCCGGCTGGTCGAGAATCTGGTTCACGGCTCGACCATCGCCGACGCCGCCGCCGGACGGCTGCGCGAGGCGATGGCCGCGGAGCCCGATCTGGGCGAGCTGGCAGGACTGGTGCGCAGCGCGATGATCGCCGATCTTCCCCAGGCGACCGAAACCGGCATCGCGTTGCTGGAACGACGCGCGGCGTTGACCAGCGATGGCCTGACCCTTCTCACCGCCTTGCCGCCGATGGCCGATATCCTGCGCTATGGCGAGGCACGCAGCGGCACTACCCAGCATCTCGGCCACCTGATGCCTCGCATCGTGGTGCAGGCGGCCCTGACCTTCCCCTATGCGGCGCGTCATCTCGATGCCGAAGCCGCGGGCGACCTGCGCGCGGCGATCCTGGCGGCGGACGGCGCGATCCAGCTGGCACAGCTTGACGCCGATATCGTCGCGACCTGGCACGAGGCGCTGGGCAAGCTGGTCGAGGACGATCAGGTGACGCGACTGGTCGCGGGCACCGCCGCACGGCTGCTCTACGAGGCGGAGAAACTCGCGGCCCAGGATGCCGCCACGCTGCTCGCCCGGATGCTGTCGCCCGGCACGCCGATCGCGGAAGCGGCGGGCTTTTTCGAGGGGTTTCTGGAAGGGGCCGGCGAGCGGCTGATCCACGACCAACCCTTACGTGAGGCGGTCGATGGCTGGCTTTCGTCGCTGGACGAAGACAGTTTTGTCGCCAGCCTGCCGCTGTTCCGACGCGTCTTCTCGGCCCTCGATCGCAGCGAGCGTCGCCGGTTGATGGACGCCACCCTGGGCCGCATCGACACGGGTGCGCGCGGCTATGTGTCGCTGCCCGGTGCCGCCGCGCTCTGGCCAGCGCATGAAGCGCGCGTACTCGCGCTGATGACGGGAGCCACGCCATGAGCCACGACGAACGCGAACGCCGCTGGACGCTCGCCCTGGGCGTCGATGACGGAGAGGGCACGGCCCCACTGTCCGAGAGCGACCGCCGCATGGGCAAAGCACTGTCCGCGCTCTACGGCGATGGCGAGCAGGAGAAGAAGGGCCGGGGCGGGCTGGGCCAGTCCGTGCCGCGCGTTGCCAAATGGCTGGGCGATATCCGCGATTTCTTCCCCGCGCCCGTGGTGCAGGTGATCCAGAAGGACGCCTTCGAGCGCAAGGGTCTGCGCCAGATGCTGCTGGAGCCCGAATTCTTGGCGACGGTCGAGGCGGATGTGAATCTGGTGGCCGATCTGGTCGCGCTGCGCGGGGTGATGCCCGAAAAGACCAGGGACACCGCGCGAGCCGTGATCGCCAAGGTCGTCGCCGAGCTGATGGCGCGGCTGGAGGCGCGGACGGCGGATGCGATCCGGGGGGCGCTCGACCGTTCGCGGCGGACCAGCCGCCCGCGCTTCGCCGATATCGACTGGGCACGCACGATCCGCGCGAACCTTGCCCATTACCAGCCCGCGCACCGCACCATCGTCCCCGAACGGTTGATCGGCTTCCTGCGCCAGCAGCGGCGCATCGTCGATCTTGACGAGGTGATCCTGTGCGTCGACCAATCGGGATCGATGGCAAGCTCGGTGGTCTATGCCTCGATCTTCGCCGCCGTCATGGCCTCGCTGCCTGTCGTCGCGACCAGGCTGGTCTGTTTCGACACCGCGATCGTCGACTTGACCGAAGAGCTGGCGGACCCGGTCGAAGTGCTGTTCGGCATCCAGCTGGGCGGCGGCACCGACATCGATCAGGCGGTCGCCTATTGCGAGGATCGGATCGAACGACCGGGCAAGGCGCATCTGGTACTCATCACCGACCTGTACGAGGGCGGCGACGAGCGGGCGCTGGTCGACCGGCTGGCGCGGCTGGCGGTGTCGGGGGTCAACATCGTCGTGCTGCTGGCGCTGACCGACAGCGGTCGCCCCTCTTACGATCCGCAACTCGCGGCACAGGTGGCGTCGCTGGGCATCCCCGTCTTCGCCTGCACGCCCGACCAGTTCCCCGAACTGATGGCGACCGCGCTCCGCCGCGAGGACGTGCACAGCTGGGCGGCGGACCGCGACATCAAGCTGGTGCGCTCCGACAGCTAAGGTCGCGAGCTGTCAGTCATGGCGGAGCGCCCAGGCCGGGGCGGAACAACTGACACTTCGGGCTTCCTCGGTGGCTTGGAGCCACTGAATAACCAAGCCGCGATCCTACTCCCCAGGATCGCGAGTCTTGGTTATTCCCACTCGATCGTGCCGGGCGGCTTGCTCGTATAGTCGTAGACGACGCGGTTGATGCCCTTCACCTCGTTGATGATCCGGGTGGTCACGCGCGGCAGGAAGTCGCCGGGGAAGTCGAAGGCCTGGGCGGTCATGCCGTCGACCGAGGTCACCGCGCGCAGCGCCAGCACTGAGTCATAGGTGCGGCCATCGCCCATCACGCCGACCGAACGCACCGGCAGCAGCACCGCGAAGGCCTGCCAGATGGCGTCGTACAGACCCGCCTTGCGAATTTCCTCGAGATAGATGGCGTCTGCCTTGCGCAGGATGTCGCAACGCTCGCGCGTCACCTCGCCGGGGATGCGGATGGCGAGGCCGGGTCCGGGGAACGGGTGGCGGCCGACGAAGACGTCAGGTAGGCCCAGCTCACGGCCGAGCACGCGAACCTCGTCCTTGAACAGCTCGCGAAGCGGCTCGACCAGCTTCATGTTCATGCGTTCGGGCAGGCCGCCGACATTGTGGTGGCTCTTGATCGTCACCGACGGACCACCGGTGAAGCTGACGCTCTCGATCACGTCGGGGTAGAGCGTGCCCTGCGCCAGGAATTCGGCCCCGCCGATCTTCTTGGCCTCGGCCTCGAACACGTCGATGAACGTCTTGCCGATGAACTTGCGCTTGGCTTCGGGGTCGGTGACGCCCGCCAGGCCGTCCATGAACAGGTCCTGCGCATCCACATGGACGAGCGGGATGTTGTAATGGCCACGGAACAAGCTGACGACCTGCTCGGCCTCGCCCTGGCGCAGGATGCCGCCATCGACGAACACGCAGGTCAGCTGGTCGCCGATCGCCTCATGGATCAGCAGGGCGGCGACCGACGAGTCGACCCCGCCCGACAGGCCGCAAATGACCTTGCCCGTGCCCACCTGCTCGCGAATCTCGGCGATCTTGGCGGCGCGAAACTCGGCCATCGTCCAGTCGCCCGAAAGTCCGGCGACATGGCGGACGAAATTGGCGATCAGCTTGGCGCCGTCGGGCGTGTGCACGACCTCCGGGTGGAACTGCATCGCATAGATGCGGCGTTCCTCGTTGGCGATGATCGCATAAGGCGCACCGGGGCTGGTCGCGACGACATGGAAGCCCGGTGCCAGCGCGGTCACCTTGTCGCCATGGCTCATCCAGACCTGGTGCCGCTCGCCGGTCTTCCACAGGCCGTCGAACAGGGTGCAGTCGCCCTCGACCGTGATGAAGGCCTCGCCGAACTCGCCGCTGTCCCCCTTCTCGACCTTGCCGCCCAGCTGCTGGGTCAGCGCCTGCTGGCCATAGCAGATGCCCAGCATCGGCAGGCCGCTGTCGAGGATCGCCTGCGGGATACGCGGTGAGTTTTCGTCCACCACCGAGGCGGGGCCACCCGAGAGGATGACCGCGGCGGGATTGATCCGCGCGAACGCCGCTTCGGCCGATTGGAAAGGCACGATCTCGCTATAGACCCCCGCTTCGCGCACACGGCGCGCGATGAGCTGGGTGACCTGGCTGCCGAAATCGACGATGAGGATGCTGTCCGGGTGCTCCATGGCGGTCCGATAGCGATGTCTTTTGCGAAAAGCTACCGGGGCGGACGCGTTTCCATCGGGTCGATCGCGACCATCCGTACCGCCTGCGCATCGACCCGGCAGCGAAAGCCGTGCAGCTCACCGGGATCTGCCTTTTTCTCGCGGATTTGGACCGTCCCGCGTACCAGCAGTCCGCCACCGAGCGGATCGACCGACTCGACGGCTTCGAGCAACGCGTGAGGGTGAAGTCGCCGCGCTTCCTGCTCGGTCGCCAATGTACAGGCACGGGTCGCCGCCTCCTGATCGATATCGGCCCGAATGACCGTTGGCGTTTCGCCCCCGCGCACCGGGGCGAGCGGATCGGCGGCGGGCGGCTCGGCGGGTCTGGGGCGGTTCGGGTCGTAGCCTGCGGCCTGGAACCCGATGGCGGCCGCGACGACCGCCGCTACACCACCTGCGCTCGTTTTGGGCTGTTCGCGTTGATAATGAAGTTGGGTGGCGCTGGGCGTGGCGATGCCCTTGTTCCAGTCCCTATCCGGCGTGGAGCAGCCGGACAGTGACGCGATCGTCGCGAGGCCCAACGCGGTGCAGGCTTTACCCATGTTTCTCTCCCCCCTGTTCGGCAGAGAAGAAGCCCGTCGTGCTTTCGGGATGCTGAACAATGCGACTTGGCACGCCCCTCCCGCAGGCGAGTTTCAGGTCGGTCATGCCCCCGGCATGACCTAAACGATGCGGGGGCGTCGTTTACCTGAAACTGGGATGGGGAAGGGCACGCCGCACGCGATGGGCTCGGTGAGACACCCTGCCCTCCCCCCGGCCCCCTCCCGCCTGCGGGAGGGGGTGCGCTAGGTGTGAGCCGGGTGAAAATACAAAAAAGGCCGCCCCATTTCTGGGACGGCCTTCTTTTGAAGGTCTTCGAGGCTGCGTAAATTACGCGGCTTCGTCGAAATCTTCCTCGTTCATGACCGGGCCCGAATCCTGGCCCTTCGCCGAGACGTCGCGGTCGACGAACTCGATGATCGCCATCGGCGAGGCGTCCGACGCGCGGATGCCGGCCTTGATGATGCGGGTATAGCCGCCGTTACGATCGGCATAGCGGGTCGCCAGCGTGTCGAACAACTTCACCAGCTGCGCGTCGTCGAGCAGGCGGGCATGGGCCAGACGACGGTTCGAGAGACCGCCCTTCTTCGCCAGGGTCACCAGCTTTTCGACGTAGGGACGCAGTTCCTTCGCCTTGGCGACGGTGGTGGTGATCTGCTCGTGCTTGATGAGCGCGGCCGACATGTTGCGGAAAAGCGCGGTACGATGAGCCGAGGTACGCTGCAGCTTACGGCCGCCGACGCGATGACGCATGGGATATTCCTTCGTTCGTTAAGGGGCCGTGTCACGGAACCCCAGAGCCGGTGACCGTCAAGGCCGTCACCTTCGCCTGTCTTGTTGCCCTCCGGTTTTCACCGGGGAGCGGGTCAGCAAAGCTGCCGGAGTGGCCGGACCGGATCACGGCGGAGCCGCGATCCTGACGTCGAACGGGTCGCCCTGGGGCGACCCGCCGGCCGGACTTTCGCCGTCTCGCGGATAGCATCGCTATCCGCGTGCGGCTCAGCCCATGATCTCCTGTTCCAGCTTCTTGGCCATTTCCTCGATATTCTCGGGCGGCCAGCCGGGGATTTCCATGCCCAGGCGCAGACCCATGGACGACAGCACTTCCTTGATCTCGTTCAGCGACTTGCGACCGAAATTGGGAGTGCGCAGCATCTCGGCTTCGGTCTTGCCGACCAGATCGCCGATATAGATGATGTTGTCGTTCTTGAGGCAGTTCGCCGAACGCACCGACAGTTCCAGCTCGTCGACCTTCTTGAGAAGGTAACGGTTGATCTGCTGCGCGTCGCTCTGCGGCTCGCCACCGGCGGCGGGGATCGCCGCCTGGCCCACAGGGGCCGCGCGGGTGAGCGCCGAGTCGTCGAAGTGCACGAACAGCGCCAGCTGGTCCTGGAGGATGCGCGCGGCATAGGCCACGGCGTCTTCCGGGGTGACGGTGCCGTCGGTCTCGACCGAGAGCGTCAGCTTGTCATAGTCCAGGTCCTGACCAACGCGGGTCGGGTCGACCTTGTACGACACCTGGCGAACGGGCGAGTAGAGCGCGTCGACGGGGATCAGACCGATCGGCGCATCGGCCGGACGGTTCGCGGCGGCGGGAACATAGCCCTTCCCGATGTCGGCGGTCAGTTCCATGTTGAACGTCGCGCCTTCGTCGAGATGGCAGATCACCAGGTCCTTGTTCATGACCTCGATGTCGCCCGACACGGCGATGTCGCCGGCCTTGACGGTGGCAGGACCGGTCGCCGAGAGCTGAAGCCGCTTCGGGCCTTCGCCCTGCATGCGGATGGCGAGCTGCTTGACGTTCAGGACGATGTCGGTGACGTCTTCACGCACACCGGCCAGCGACGAGAATTCGTGCAGCACGTTCTCGATCTTGATCGAGGTGACCGCCGCGCCCTGGAGCGACGACAGGAGCACGCGACGAAGCGCGTTGCCCAGCGTCAGGCCGAAGCCACGCTCCAGCGGTTCGGCCACGAACGTCGCCTTCCGCTTGCCATCGCCACCCTTTTTCTCGAGCGCGTTGGGCTTCTTCAGTTCCTGCCAGTTCTTTGCGTTGACAGACACGTGGTTCCCCTGAGTTGTGGGCCGGAACGGGGACGGTTCCAGCCATGGAGAGAGGCATGGCCGACTCGTCAGCCGGCCATGGGAAGCATCAGACGCGGCGACGCTTGGAAGGCCGCACGCCGTTGTGCGGGATCGAGGTGACGTCGCGGATCGAGGAGATCTGGAAACCGACCGCCTGCAGCGCGCGCAGCGCCGACTCGCGGCCCGAACCCGGGCCCTTCACTTCGACTTCCAGGGTGCGGACGCCATGCTCGGCGGCCTTCTTGCCCGCGTCTTCCGCTGCGACCTGCGCCGCATACGGGGTCGACTTGCGCGAGCCCTTGAAGCCCATCATGCCGGCCGACGACCACGAAATGGCGTTGCCCTGCGCGTCGGTGATGGTGATCATGGTGTTGTTGAAGCTGGCGTTCACATGGGCGACGCCGGCGGTGATGTTCTTGCGCTCGCGACGGCGAATGCGCTGCGGTTCACGTGCCATTGAATTCTATCCTGACCTGTATCTCTGATGCGGAGCGCGGGAAGCAGTCTGCCTCGCGCCGCCCTCCGGCGGAGAAGAAGTGAATTTCGCCTCCCAGGCGAAATTCTTACTTCTTCTTGCCCGCGATCGGCTTCGCCTTGCCCTTGCGGGTGCGCGCGTTGGTGTGCGTGCGCTGGCCGCGGACCGGCAGGCCCTTGCGGTGACGCAGGCCGCGATAGCAGGCCAGGTCCATCAGGCGCTTGATGTTCATCGCGGTCTCGCGACGGAGATCGCCTTCCACCGTGTGATCGGCGTCGATGGTCTCACGGATCTGGAGAACTTCCTGATCCGACAGGTCCTGGACGCGACGATCGGCGGCGATGTTCAGCTTGGTGGCGATCTGCTTCGCCTTGGCCGGACCGATGCCGTGGATATAGGTCAGCGCGATCAATACGCGCTTGTTGGTCGGGAGGTTGACACCCGCAATACGTGCCATGAAACTTGTTCTCCTAGCTCCACGGAGCATGGCATGGCCGCACATGCTCCATCTCAACGCGATGGTTCCCCCACGCACGATAGCGACGCACGCAAATCGCACGTCGTCCATCGGGAGTGTTGGAAGGACGGTCAGTTACGGCCCGCGCAACACCCTGTCAAGCGATCGGTTCCGCAAACTTGGTCGATTGCAGCCGCCGGAGCGTCAGCCAGCGGCGGAAGGACACGATCGCCCAGACGATCTCGACCACCCCGAACGGCCACGCCCCCTGGAGAAAGCCATAGGCCGATCCCGCGACACAGCCGAGCACGAAGCCCAATGTCCACCAGTGCGTGCCCGATTCCATCGCGTAACAGACCAGGGTGAAGGAGACGGCGGCCAGGCCGAACAGGGAAAGCGAATCCATGGCTCGGGGTGTAAAGCGCTGAGGCGGCGGGGCAAGTCTTTGTCATTCCTCCCCTTGGA
>NZ_BCTY01000070.1 GCF_001591005.1 Sphingomonas sanguinis NBRC 13937 | reverse complement strand
GGGGGGGGGGGGGGGGGGGGGGGGGCTTCCGCGCAGGACGTCCCTGGCGGCACGCCCCCTCCACCAGCTTCGCTGGTCCCCCTCCCCTTGCAGGGGAGGAATGGTTTTAAGCCGCGTTGTCGATGCCGAGTTCGCCCAGCTTGCGATAAAGCGTCGACCGACCGATCCCCAGCCGCCGCGCGACCTCGGTCATGCGGCCGCGATAATGGCCGATCGCCAGGCGGATGACGTCGGCCTCGATATCCTCCAGCGCGCGCAGATTGCCGTCGGGACGGAACAGGTTGATCCCGCCATTCTGCAACGCCTGGCCGCTCGAGGCGCTGACCGAAGGGCGGTCGCCCAGCGAGGCGATCTGCGGGAAGTCGGCCGGGGTGAGCGCATCGCCCTCGCACAGCACTGCGGCGCGGAAGAGGGCGTTTTGCAACTGGCGGACATTGCCCGGCCAGTCGTACCGGCGCAGCAGGTCGAGCGCGGTATCGGTGATGTCGAGCTGGCGCAGGCCCGGCTGCTGCGCGATCCGCGCCAGCAGATGGCGGGTCAGCGCGGGCACGTCGTCTGACCGGTCGCGCAGCGGCGGCACCGCGACATGGACGACGTTGAGCTTGTAATACAGGTCCTCGCGGAACCGCCCGGCCTCGACCGCCTCCAACAGGCGGCCGTCGGTCGCGGCGATGATGCGGACATCCACCTCGCGCGCATGGCGGGCCCCCAGCGGCACGATGGTCGAGGATTGCAGCATGTCGAACAGCCGCCCCTGGGTCTCCAGCGGCATGCCCGACACCTCGTCCAGGAACAGGGTCGATCCGTCCGCCTCGACCATCTTGCCGATGCGCCGCTCGAACGCGCCCGCAAAGGCGCCCTCCTCATGACCGAAGATGATGCTGTCGAGCAGGTTGGCGGCGGTCGCGGCGCAGTTGACGCGGATCATCGGCCGTTCGGCGCGCGGGGAGGCGACATGGATCGCCTCGGCCAGCGATTCCTTGCCGACGCCGCCCTCGCCCTCGATCAGGACGGAGACGCGCGCGCGCGCCGCCTTGGCCGCAATCGCGATGGCGGCGCGGAATTCGGGCGCGTCGCCGACGATCTCGTCAAAGGCCAGAAGCGCGGGGATCTTCTCGGTCAGCGGGCGCAGCTCGCCGCTGGTCTGCGCGGCGACACAGGCCTCCAGCGCGGCGAGCAGGCGTTCGGGGGCCAGCGGCTTGACCAGAAAATCGGTCGCGCCCGCGCGCATCGCCGCCACCGCCTGCGCCACCGAGTCGTTGGCGGTCAGCATCAGGATGGGCAGTTCGGGACGCAGCGTGTGGACATCGGCGATCATCTGGGTCGCGTCCGCGCCGGGGGCCCAATGGTCGATCAGCACCGCGTCGAGCTCGCGCCCCTGCGCCGAGCCCAGGACAGAGGCCGCCATGTCCGCATCGGTGGCGAACAGGGTGCGCCAGCCGCCGCGCTGCGCCAGGGCGGCGATCAGCCGACGCTGGGCAGGTTCGTCGTCGATCAGCAGCAGCAGACGTTGGCCGTTGCGCGTCATAAAATGTCCCGTAGTCCCAATTCAGGGCGGTATGCCGAGACTTTGTTAAAATCTGCGTTAATTCGGGACAATCTCTTTTCTGTCGTCGGAAAGGCGATATCGCTTTTTTAAGATCGACGTCGGGCCCCGAGTCGCGGGATTCGTTACGTTTCGGGGTTGATCCCTCCGGCCCGGTGAATAAGGTCGGGGATGGATCATGCGGCGGCCAAAGGTTCGCAGGGCCGATAGCGGAGGTGAGGATCATGGCGGGCAACGACACCGGCATCAGCGGCGGCACCGGCGAGATGAAGGCGCATGTCGCCACCTATGACCTGATGATCGGCCTGCTCAAATGGGGCGCTGTCGCGGTCGCCATCCTGGTGGCCATCGTCCTCTGGCTGATCGCCTGACCCGGTGTCCCTGCGGATCGCGGTCCTTCACGAGACCGTCGCGGGTGAGGCCCGCGTCGCCGCCACGCCGGAAACGGTCAAAAAGCTGATCGCGCTGGGCGCGACCCTGGCGGTCGAGCGGGGGGCTGGCGCGGCGGCCGGGATTGCCGATGGCGATTACGAACAGGTGGGCGCGCAGGTCGCGGACCGCTCGGGCGTGCTGGCCGGGGCCGAGATCGTGCTGGCGGTGCAGGCCCCCGAGCCCGCGACGCTGGCGGGGACCGCGCCCGGGGCCTGGGTGGTCGCGGCCTTTGATCCCTTTCGCCGGGCCGAGACGGTGGCGGCTTACGGCGCGGCGGGGCTGGAGGCGCTGGCCATGGACTGGATGCCGCGCATTACCCGCGCCCAGTCGATGGACATCCTGTCCTCCCAATCGAACCTGGCGGGATACAAGGCGGTGCTGGAGGCGGCGAGCGCCTATGGCCGCGCCTTTCCGATGATGATGACGGCGGCGGGCACCATTCCGGCAGCGCGCGTCTTCGTGATGGGGGTCGGCGTCGCCGGGCTCCAGGCGATCGCGACCGCCCGGCGGCTGGGCGCGCAGGTGTCGGCGACCGATGTACGCTCGGCGACCAAGGAGCAAATCCAGTCGCTGGGCGCCAAGCCGATCTTCGTCGAGGGCGTGGCGGGCATCGAGGGCGAAGGCGCCGGCGGCTATGCGGGCGAGACCAGCGAGGAATATCGCCGCGCGCAAGCCGAACTGGTCGCCGGGCATATCGCCAAGCAGGATATCGTCATCACCACCGCGCTGATCCCCGGCCGCCCCGCGCCGCGCCTCGTCACCGATGCGCAAGTCGCGACGATGCGCCCGGGCAGCGTCATCGTAGACCTGGCGGTGGAAGCGGGCGGCAATGTCGAGGGCGCGGTTTTGGGCGAGGTGGTCCAGCGTCACGGCGTGACGATCATCGGCCACCGCAACATGCCCAGCCGCCTGGCGGCCGACGCCTCGGCGCTGTTCGCGCGCAACCTGCACAATTTCCTGGCCGCCTTCTGGGACAAGGAGGCCGGACGCCCGGTGCTCGACGCCGAGATCGGCGACGCGATCCGGTTGACCAAGGGCGGGCAGGTGGTGAACCCGAGGCTCACTTCATGATCCTCCCCGGAACGGGGAGGGGGACCGGCGAAGCCGGTGGAGGGGGCGCGCGGGCAATGGCTCGGCCTGAAGTAGCGCTGGCGCGCAAGCTGCGTCGAACCATGACGCTGCCTGAGGTGATGCTCTGGCAACAACTGCGCGGCTCACCGAGCGGTTGGCGATTCCGGCGGCAGCATCCCGTTGGATGCTATGTTGCCGATTTCTTCTGTTCGAAAGCGCGCCTGATTGTCGAGGTCGACGGTGCCATTCATGGCGTCGAGACACGACCCGTCCGTGACACTGCGCGTGACCGATATTTGAGTGAAAACGGGTACAGGGTCATAAGGATTGGAGCCACCGATATCCTGCGCGATGCAGAGGCGGTCGCCGCCTCGATCGTCTCGCTGGTGGCGGCCCCCCTCCACCACTCGCCTGCGGCGAGCGGTCCCCCTCCCCGTTCCGGGGAGGATTAAACATGGACTTCATATCGATCCTGTCGGTCTTCGTGCTGGCGTGTTTCGTCGGTTATTATGTCGTCTGGTCGGTGACGCCCGCGCTGCACACGCCGTTGATGGCGGTCACCAACGCCATCTCCTCGGTCATCATCGTCGGTGCGCTGATCGCGGCGGCGGCGTCTTCGGGCGCGACCGGATCGGGCGTGGCCAAGTGGCTGGGGCTCGGGGCCGTCGTGCTGGCCAGCATCAACATCTTCGGCGGCTTTGCGGTGACGCAGCGAATGCTCGCCATGTACCGCAAGAAGGAGAAGCGCTCGTGATCGCCCCCGTCGCGCCCGCGCCGCTCGCTCCTGCGGTCGAGACTGTCGCCGCCAATCCTTGGGTGTCGCTCGCCTATCTGGTGGCGGGGGTATGCTTCATCCTGGCGCTGCGCGGGCTATCGAGCCCGACGACCAGCCAGCGGGGCAATCGCTTCGGCATGATCGGCATGGCGATTGCCGTCGTCACGACGCTGGTGACGCACCTACCGGCTGGCGAAGGAGCCGCGCCGCGCATGTTGCCGGATATGAGCACGATGGGCGAAATCCTCGCCGCCATTGGCCTGGGTGCTCTGATCGGCATTACAACCGCCCGCCGCATTGCGATGACCGCAATGCCGCAGCTGGTCGCCGCCTTTCACTCCCTGGTCGGCCTGGCCGCCGTGGCGGTTGCCTGCGCCGCCTTCCTCAACCCGGTTGCGTTCGACATCGCCGACATGGTGGTGCCGATGATCGGCCAGCCCTTTGCCAGCATCCATGTCGTCAGCCGTGTGGAAATGGCGTTGGGTGTCGCGATCGGTGCGATCACTTTTTCGGGCTCGGTCATCGCCTTCCTGAAGCTCAACGGCAATATGGGCGGCAAGCCGATCCTGCTGCCCGGCCGCCATGCGCTGAACCTCGGCATATTGGGCGCGATCGTCATCCTGGTGGCGATGTTCACGCGGGATCAGGCACCGTGGATCTTCTGGACGATCACCATTTTGTCCTTCGCGATCGGCTTCCTGCTGATCGTGCCGATCGGCGGCGCGGACATGCCGGTCGTGGTGTCGATGCTGAACAGCTATTCGGGCTGGGCCGCCGCGGCGATGGGCTTCACGCTGCACAATGGCGCGATGATCATCACCGGCGCGCTGGTCGGCAGCTCGGGCGCGATCCTGTCCTACATCATGTGCCGGGCGATGAACCGCAGCTTCATCAGCGTCATCGCGGGCGGTTTCGGCGCGAGCGATGCGGGAAGCGCGAGCGGTGGCGCGGCGGTCGACCGGCCGTGGAAGCGCGGCAGCGCCGAGGATGCGGCCTTCCTGATGAGCCAGGCTGAACAGGTCGTCATCGTCCCCGGCTACGGCATGGCGGTGGCACAAGCGCAGCATGTCCTGCGCGAGATGGGCGACCTGCTGAAGAAGGAAGGCGTGCGCGTCAAATACGCCATTCACCCGGTGGCGGGCCGGATGCCCGGTCATATGAACGTGCTGCTGGCCGAAGCGAACGTGCCTTATGACGAGGTGTTCGAGCTGGAAGATATCAACGCCGAGTTCGCGCAGACCGACGTCGCCTTCGTCATCGGCGCCAATGACGTGACCAATCCGGCGGCCAAGACCGACAAGTCCTCGCCCATTTACGGCATGCCGGTGCTCGACGTGGAAAAGGCCAAGACGGTGCTCTTCATCAAGCGGTCGATGGGCGGCGTGGGCTATGCCGGGGTCGATAACGAGCTCTTTTATCGCGACAACACCATGATGTTGCTGGCGGACGCCAAGAAGATGGTCGAAGAGATCGTCAAGGCGCTCGGCTGAGTGCCCGATTCGGACTGACGTCGACTCCCGGACGTCGGTCGGGGTCGCGAGGATGCGGGCGGGCAGGCCGATAACGGCCCCCGCCGCGTCCTTGCGACCGTGACGATGGACGAACCCGCCTGGCGGGTCGCGGGGGAATGGCGTGGACGAACAGGAGCTTTACGGAGGCGGCTTTGCGGTCGTGGTGATCAGCGCATCCGCGCTGGCCGCCGCCGCGAGTGATGCGGTGCGCCAGGCCGGGGGGCGGGTGCTGCGTACGGTCGAATGGGCCGCGGTGGCGGAGGAGATCGGGCAACAGGCGGGGCGACCGCTGTTGATGATCGACACGCACGGCGGCGAGGCCGGGGCGATGGAGATCGCGCTCGCCCGGATCGATGCGGTGGCGACTGCGCTGGACCTGCCCATCGTGGTCAGCATGGCGACGGCGGATATCGATCTGGTCGCCGCGATGCTGCTCGGCCCGCGCGTCGCCATGCTGTGCGACGCCAGCCCGTTGGAACTGGTCGCCGCGCTGGCGCTGGCGGGGGCAAGCAATAGCGGCGCAGGGGTTCTCCACGCCTATGTCCGCGAAGGGGAATCGGAACGGCTGCGGCGGCTGAATGCCGAAGTTGCGCGCATTGCCGAGGCGCTGGCCCGGCTGTCGGTGGCCGAGGAAGAGGAACGAAACGGCAGCCTCAACGACCGGCACCAGAGCTTTCACGCGGCCCCCGCCCGCGCACAGCCGGGCGATGCCGCACTGGTCCGCCGGATGATCCGCGCGCGGCGGCTGCGCGACGGGTTCTTCGGCAGCGCGCTGTTCGAGGAACCGGCTTGGGACATGCTGCTCGACCTTTATGCCGCGCATCTGGAGAATACGCGCGTGTCGGTATCCAGCCTGTGCATCGCCGCCGCCGTCGCGCCGACCACCGCGCTGCGCTGGATCGGCAGGATGACCGAGGCAGGGCTGTTCGCGCGCCAGTCCGATCCGGTCGACCGCCGCCGCGCCTTCATGGTGTTGACCGACAAGGCGCTGGAGGGGATGCGCGGTTACCTGGCGGCGCTGCGCGGATTGGGCGCACTATAGGTTGTTCGCCTCTGCGCGAACCCTTTCTACCCCGCCAAGGCCCAGCGGATCGCGCCGCCCAGCCCGCGCGTCCCAGCCCGGATGGCGGGGCGCATCGCGCCGTAACCCTCCAGCCCATGCAACCGCGCCGCCCAGTCCGGCAGCAGGGCGATGCCCGCTTGGGTCAGCCAGGCGCTGACCGGGGCGAGGGCGGGGCTGGGCGCGGGCTGGTTCAGGAGCGTGCGGGCAACGGCGCGCATACGGGCGTTGACGCGCAGCTCGGGGCGGATCGCCTCCAGGAAGCGGGCCAGCTGACGGCGGTCCTCGGGCACATCTTCCGCCCCCAGCCGCCGGGCGATCACCGCCATCTCGGCGAGGTAGCGGTCGGCCTGGGCATCCGGGAAATCGGGATCGCGATAGGTGCGGTGCGCACGCAGGAAGCTGTCCACCTCGGCGGCATGGACGAAGGTCAGGAGGTGCGGGTCGTTTGCCGCATAGGGCGTGCCGTCGGGCAGGGTGCCGCCGACCCGGTCATGCACCGCGCGGACGCGGGCGATCATTTGCTCCGCCGCTTGCGTGGAGCCATAGGTGGTGACCGTGATGAATCCGGCTGTGCGCCGAAGCCGCCCGGCCATGTCACGACGGAAATCGCTATGGTCCCATACCCCCGCCAAGGCGGCGGGATGGAGCATCTGGACGAGCAGCGAGGCGATGCCACCCGCCATCATCGCGGTGAAGTCCCCATGCACCGCCCAGGTGGCCGAGTCCGGTCCGAAGAGCCCGTCATCACCAGGCGGACGGCGCAGGTCGAGTTCGCGACTGCCGACCACGTCGCGTATCTGGTCGGCGATCTGGCGGCGAACGGGGAGCATGGTGGGTGAACGCGCGGGCGGACGTCGCGTTGCGTCGGGGGCGACCGCCGGGACGCCGTTACCCCCGCTTTGCCGCCTCCCACGCCGCGATCTCGTCGGGATAGCGGCGTTCGACCACCAGGTCGCTCGCCGTCTCGGTGGTCAGGTCGACGTCGACCGAGCCCGCCCATTCATAGGTCGCATTGCCCGACAGCGTGACCATGCCATCCTCGCCCGCAAAGGCGCGGACCAGGCCGCCGCGATTGAACACCACGGTTGGCACGTCCCAGGCGATCCGTCCGGTCAGGCACGCGGCATAGGTAGAGGCCGCCATCGCGCTGCCACAGCTGTCGGTCAGGCCGACGCCGCGCTCGAAGGTGCGGACGAACAGCGCGTCCCCGCGTACCTCCACGAACGACACATTGGCGCGATGAGGCAGCCAGTCGGGCGCGGCCTCGCAGATTGCGCCCAGCCGGACCAGCTCGGCTTCATCCACCGTCTCGACGAAATGGACGAGATGCGGATTGGGCATGGTGACGGCGGTGAAACGCTTCTCGCCATCCAGCATCGGCAGCACCGCCTCGACCAGCTGCTCGGGCGCGCCGTGGATCGGCCAGGTGACGGTCGAAAGCCCGGCGGGCCCGGCGGTTTCGCGTACCGTGTAGACGCCCGGCGCCAGATCGGCGTCCTGGACCGCATCGGCGTGCGAGGTCTTCAGCCGCACCGTCGCCTCGGTCATGCCCAGCGCCTCGAACCCTGCCCGTGCGACGCAGCGCACGCCGTTGAGGCAGGTTTCCGCCTCGCTGCCGTCGCTGTTGCGCATCACCATGCCGAAGGCCGAGCGCTCGTCGCCCGGCACCAGCAGCAACAGGCCGTCGCCGCCGACCGGCCCGCTGCGATCCGCCAGCGCGCGTGCGACGCCCGCCCATTCGGCGTCGCCCAGCGACAGCGCGCGCGCGTCGATCATCGGGAAATCATTGCCCGACCCATGGCATTTGACGAGTCCGAACCGCATCGCGATAACTCCGACAGGATAGAGGTGGGCGCTTAGCCCAACCGGACCGGCTCCGCCAGCGGTGCCGAGCAGGGGGTGTGGGCGTGGTTTGGAGGGGAACAGGGCGATGATCACCGCGATCCGCGAGGTGCGTCGCGCCAAGGGCATGACCCTGGACGATGTCGCGCGCGCCTGTTGCCCGCCGACCACGCCGCAGACGATCGGGCGGCTGGAGATGGGGACGCGCACCGTCTCGCTTCCCTGGCTGAACCGGATCGCCGCCGCGCTGGGCTGCACCACCGCCGATCTGGTCACCCTGCCGGTGCGCGAGACCCTGCCGGTCGCCGCGCTCCTGGGCCCGCGCGGGGCGGTGGCGCCGCGCAGCGCCCGCGCCGTCTCGCCGCCCTGCGCCACGCCGGGAATGCTGGCGGTGACGGTGACCGGCGCGATCGGCGACTATCGCGCGGGCGATGAGCTCTGGTGCGAACCGCTGGCCCCGGATAGGTTCGCCGACGCCATGAATCGCGATATCCTCGTGCCCCGCTCTGCCGGTGGCTATGTCTTTGCCCGGCTGGCGGGTTTCCTGCCGGGCGAGCTGCACCTGTTGCCGCTGGAACCGGGCGCGGCGGGCGTGACGGTGCCGGCGCCCGCCTGGATCGCGCGGGTCTCGCGGCTGGTGCGCACGCTGTGATCCGCGCGTTCCTGCCGCTGGTCCTGGCCCTTGCGCTGCCCGCCGCCGCGCAACAGGTCGCACCGCAAGCCCAGCCGCAACCGGCACCGGTGCAAAAGCCCGAGCTGGTCCGCGCCTATCCGCACGACACCACCGCCTTTACCGAAGGGCTGCTGATCGCCGACGGCCAGATGTACGAGAGCACCGGGCGCGAGGGGCAGAGCGTGATCCGGCAGGTCGATCTGGCGACCGGCAAGACGCTGCGACACGCGACGGTGCCCGATGGCCTGTTCGGCGAGGGGATCGTCGCCTGGGGCAAGGAATTGCGCAGCGTCACCTGGCATGGCGGGCGCGGCTTTCGCTGGAGCCGCCCGGCGCTGACACGCATCGGCGAGTGGCGCTATGACGGCGAAGGCTGGGCGATGACCGATGACGGGCGGCAGATCATCCTGTCGGACGGCACGCCGCGCCTGCGCTTCCTGGACCCAGCGACGATGAAGGTCGTGCGCACGCTGGACGTCACGGTCAATGGTCGGCCGCTCAAATATCTGAACGAGCTGGAATATATCGACGGGCAGATCTGGGCCAATGTCTGGATGACGCCCTATATCGTCCGAATCGATCCCCGGACGGGCGTGGTGGCGAGTGTCGTCGACCTGAGCGACCTAGTCGCGCGGGTCGGGATGACCGACCGGGATTCGGTGCCCAACGGCATCGCCTATGACCGGGTGAAGCACCGCATCTTCGTGACGGGCAAGAACTGGCCCGAGCTGTTCGAGATCAAAGTCCCAGCCCGCTGATCGGGATCGCCGAACAGGGCAAGCGGCGGCGATGGTGCATCCGCCAAGGATGATCGCGCCGAGCAGGGGCATGCCCCTATAGCCCCTTGCCGTTTCATGGTTTCGTGGGCAGCTTCGGATACCATAGCTGGTTCGCGCGTTAAGACGCCAGCCTAGTATAAAAGTAACATGGATTATGATGCGTAACGTCGCCATATAGGGTGGCGACGATTGCTGGCCCAGGACTGACATGGGGGCCGGGACGCCAGAGGAGAGCCGTTACTTGCCGACCAGTACCCGATTTGTCGTATCGCTTCACATGCTTGCCCTGATGGCGGAGCATGGTGATGCGCCGCTGCGCTCCGAAGACATCGCGGTCAGCGTCAATTCCAACGCGGCGGTGGTCCGCGCGCTGCTGTTGCGGCTGGCGGCGGCGGGGCTGACCCGGTCGCAGCTGGGCAATCGCGGCGGCGCGATGCTGGCCAAACCGTCCGCCGACATCCGGTTGGTCGAAGTGTACCAGGCGGTGGAGGATCGGAATTTCTTCGCCTTTCACCGCCAGCCGCCCGAAGGTGAAGGGCTGATTGACCGGCATATCACCGCCAGTCTGGAAACGATGCTGACTCCGGTGCGCGAGGCGCTGGAGGACAAGCTCGCCGGGCTCACGCTCGACGATGTGCTCGACGAGATTCATGCGCAGGCCGGGAGCGGATCGGGCGGGTTAGACCAGATTCAGATCGGCCGGGCGCGTATCGGGAAAGAGCGTCCCCAGGCGGTCGGTTGACAGCCCGAATTGCCGCTGGACCAACCCGCCGATTAGCGCGCGGTAATCGGTCAGCACGGGCAGGTCGCGGTTCTGGTTAAGCGTGGCGGCGGACAGTGCGACCTGTTCGCCGGCCATGCGCCCACCCGATACGCCGCCGCCCATCACCCAATAGATGCTGCCATGACCGTGATCGGTGCCTCGGTCACCATTTTCGCGAAAGGTTCGGCCAAACTCCGATACGACGACGACCGTGGTGGTGCGCCAGGCATCGGGACCGATCGCCTGTGCGAAGCTGGCAAGGCCCCGGCCCAGATCGCCCATCCGGTCGGCGAGATAACCGGTCGCGCCGCCCTGATTTACATGGGTGTCCCAGCCGCCGACATCGACAAAGGCCAGGTTGAACCGGTCGCGCATCAGCGTCCCGATCCGCTGCGCCGATAGCGCAAAGCCCTTGGCCGAGACGGCACCCCGGCTGGCCGCCTTCATCTCCTGGTCGAGCGTCTTGTACACCGTGTCGCGCACCGTAAAGCCCTCGCTGACCGAGCGCGCGAGGTCGGGATGCCCGGCATACATGCTCTGGATCAGCGCGGCCTGGCGCTGGTCGATCGGCTTGCCGACATTGGCGAGCGCGAGATTGGGGATGGGATCGTCCCCGCCGCGAAAGCACAACGGCAACTGGTCGGTGAAGGCGATCGGCCGCTCGCCCGTGCCCAATATATCGGCCAGCCGCGCCATGAATCCCGAGCCGTAATCGCGGTGCCCGCCGACCGGCTGGCCTAGCTCGATCGTGTCCTGCGTCTCGAAATGGCTGCGGCTCATATCGTCGGTGCCCGCGAACGGCACGAAGGCGATCTGCTTGGCCTGCCATAGCGGCAGGATCGAGTCCTTCAGCGTCGGATGCAGTGCCCAGTCGCCGTCGAGCGGCAACGGCGCGTTGGGGTTGGCCAGATCGGGCTTGGGCAGCGCGATCGTCGGGCGCGACTGGTGATAGAAGTCGCTGCCGCTGGGCACCACGATGTTCACCGCATCATAGGCGCCGCGCAGGAAGACGACGAGCAACCGGCTACCCGCTTGCGGCGCGGCAAAGGCGCGGCCCGCCATCACCATAGGGGCGAGTGCTGCGGCACCACGGAGCAGGTCACGGCGGTGGATATGGGAAAGCATCCTGCGATCCTCCTATCGGTGCATGAATTCGGGCGAGGAGAAATAGAGCGCATTCCACTCGGCGGGCGAGCGGGCCTGGCCGAGCGCGGCGAGCGTCGGCTTGCCGAGCGACGGCATCCGCGCGGCGATGATCGCGGAGTCCTTCAGCACCGGTGGCGGGGATGGGGGTGGCGGGGTACCCGGCGGGGTGTCGGCGGGCTGGAACAGTCGCGCCGCGCCATTCCCGAGCTGGCGGGCGATGTCGAACCGCGTCGCCATCTGTCCGGGCGCGGACCAGGCCGCGCTCGACAGGTCATAGCCGTCGGGCGTTTCATGATCGTACAGCCCTTCGCCCATCTGGCGTATCCAGCCGACCACCGGTTGGGGATTGGTGACCAGCCGGTCGCCATAGGCCAGCCGCACCGCCGACAGCGTGTAGCCGACCGG
The DNA here is from genome assembly GCF_001591005.1 of Sphingomonas sanguinis NBRC 13937. Lineage (GTDB taxonomy): Bacteria > Pseudomonadota > Alphaproteobacteria > Sphingomonadales > Sphingomonadaceae > Sphingomonas > Sphingomonas sanguinis. The sequence goes on along the minus strand of NZ_BCTY01000070.1, from coordinate 1,266 downwards.
GTCCTTGAACCCGCTGCCCAGCGAGCCGGAAAATTCGCGCGACCGGATCATCGTCTTCAGTATCTCGGCGATGTCGCCATGGCTCTTGCGGAAGGTCGCCGCCATGCGATCGACCAGCGCGGAAGGCGGCTTGTCGCCCATGAAATAGGTCGCGAGTTTCAGCGAGACATGATGCGCCGTCGCCGGGCTGTCGGCGATCAGGTCCAGCGCCTGTTCGACCTCGTGAAAGCCCGATCCCTGGATGGTGTGACCCAGGAAATGCTTGGTGCCAAAGTCGTGGCGCGCCGGATTAAACTCGAACAGCCCGGCGCGAAGGTAGAGCGGCTGAAGTTCGGGTTTCAACTTGGGCGCGTCGGGTTTCTGGTCGACGCCTACCCCGGTCAGGATCCGCGCCAGCTCCTGCACGTCCTGCTGGCTGTAGCCCGATCAGACGCCCATGGAATGCAGCTCCATGATCTCGCGCGCGTAATTCTCGTTGATCTTGCCTTTGGCATTCTGGTCATTGTCCAGATAACGCAGCATCGCCGGGTGGCGCAGTGTCGCCTCCAGCAGGTCGCGATACCGGCCCAGCGCATGGGCGCGGATGGTTTCCTCATAGTCACCGACCATCGCGCGAATGTCGCGCTTGTTCGCCTGGACGTTGAAATGGTTGAACCAGAACCAGGTCATCCGCTCGCGCAGCTGGTCGGGCGCATAGAGCGCGCGCAGGATGAAGCGTTGCCGCGCCTCGTCGGCCAGGCCGTTCAGCGCCTTTTGATAGGCTTCGCGCGCGGCCTTGCGCTGGTCGAGGTCCGTGATCGCCTTCAGGTCGCGCTGCATCGCGTCGGTTTCGACCACCAGCGCGGCGACACGTTCCTTCGAGATGCGCATGGCATCGATCTGCGCCTGCACCGCCGGGGGCAGGGGGGCGGGCTGGTCGTCCAACTGTTGCCGCAGCCAGGCGTCACTGCCCGGCGCGGGGCCGTTGGCGGGCGCGGCGGACGGGCCCCAGCCGAGCCGTTCCGCCCAGGCGGCGTCGCGCGCGGGATCGGCGGCGTGCACGGGGGCCGCGACCATCAGCACCGGGGCTATCATCGCAAGGCTCGCGGTTCGCGCCATGCACCGCTCTCCATTCCTGCCCGGCGCCGATCGGGTGGCGCAGGCTTCCTCGGAGGTTAAAGTGATGGAAAGAGGCTGAACCTCGGCTTGCCGAGAGATGAAAAGGGCGTCAGCGGACGGCCACTTTTTCCTTCACTGTAAGGGGAGGGGGACCATCCGAAGGATGGT
>NZ_BCTY01000069.1 GCF_001591005.1 Sphingomonas sanguinis NBRC 13937 | reverse complement strand
GGGGGGGGGTGTCTCGGTCAGCGAGGTCGTTCCTCGCGAGCGGCTACACCCCTCCACCACCGCTCCGCGGCGGTCCCCCTCCCCTTGCAGGGGAGGAAGGGTTTTTCACCTCAATACCGGACCGTCACCGTGCCCAGGATCGAGCGCGGTGCGCCATAGTAACCGCCGTCGAAGGTCAACGCGGTCAGGTACTTCGCGTTGGTCAGGTTGCGCAGGTTCGCCGACAGCGCGATGCGCGGGGTGATGTCGTACTTCGCCATCAGGTCGACCAGCGCATAGCCGTCCTGCCGGACCGAGCGAGTCTGGGTATAGATCACGCTCTGATACTGGGCCGACGCACCCACTTTGAGTGCAGGCAGCGCGGGCGGCGAATAGACGATGTTGAGGCGCCCGGTGTTGCGCGGCACGAACAGGCGGGCGGGGTCGCCCTTCTGATCCTCGACCCGCATCAGCGTATAGCCGCCGGTGACCTGCACCCCCTCGGCCAGCCGTCCGCCGACCTCCAACTCGATACCTTCCGACTTGGCGTTCACCCCGCGCGAGACGAAGCGGCCATTGACGAAGCCGATGCTCTCGGCGGTGTTGTTCTGGTGGACGCGGAAGATCGCCGCGCTGGCGTTCAGCCGCCCGCCAAACCAGTCGCCCTTGATCCCGGCCTCGATATTCTTGCCGCTGACCGGGTCCAGGATACGGCCGTCCTCGCCGATCGCGTCCTGCGGATTGAAGATCGTCGTATAGCTGGCATAGGCGCTGAGCGACGGGCTCAGGTCATAGGTGACTCCCGCGAAGGGCGAGAAGCGCGTCGTATCGTAATTGGTGTCGACGTCGTAGGAAAAGCCTTTGCTGCGCGCATGGGTGACGTTGCCGCCCAGCATCAGCTTCAACGGATCGGCCAAGCTGAAGCGCACCAGGCCATAGGCGGTCTCGCGCCGGGTCTGGGTGTTCTGGCTTGATGCATAAGCGGTCGAGAAGGTTGTCGGGAAATTGACCTTGGGGAAATTCCCCTGGAACAGGTCGGGGAAGGGCAGCGTCAGGCCGACCTGCGAATAGTCATAGGACGATCCCTGCTTGTAATCCTGCGCGCTGCGGTTGACGCCGAACATTAGCTGGTGCTCGCGCCCGAACAGCGTGAAGGGGCCGGTGGCATAGGCCTCCATGGTCAGGTTGCGCGTCTGCGCGCGGAAGGCGCCGGGATAGCTCTTGATGCCCAGGAACTCGCCGGGATTGGCAGGGTCCGGAGCGATGCCGTTCGGTGCCCCGCGCACCGGATTGCCATAGACATAGAACAGCTCGTCCGCCTCGCTGGTCGCGCGGCGCACCGCGCTGATCCGGGCGACCCAGTCCCCGGCGAAGTGATGCGTCAGGTCGCCGAAGATTTGCCGGTCGATCACGTTCCAGCCCGCCCATTCGGGCGCAACATTGGTCGATCGCGGCATGTCGATGCGGGTGCCGTCGGTATAGGTCAGCGGCAGCGCGCCCCACATCGCGCCGTGACTCTGGTGATCCTGATGGCCGTAACCGCCGCTCAGCACGGTGTCGGGGCCGAGGTCCGCCTCGACCACGCCGTACCCGGTCCAGCGGCGCAAGCTGTAGCGATCCAGATAGCTGTCGGCGTCCGACAGCACCCCGACGACACGCGCACGGACATGGCCGTCCTTGGTCAGCGGTGTGCTGACATCCGCGTCCAGGCGCAGGCTGTTGAACGAGCCATACTGGACGCTCGCCGTCGCCTGCAAATCCTTGGTCGGGCGCTTGCGGACGAAGTTGATGACGGCGGACGGATTGCCGGTCGGCGACAACAGGCCCGGCGCGCCGCGCACCACCTCGATATGGTCATAGATGGCGGTGTCGATCGATCCGGTCTGGATGCCGAAAGCGAAAGGCACGCCGATGCCGTCGATCTGGAAGGTCTGGATGTCGAAGCCGCGCGCCGAATAATAGACGCGGTCGGTCTCGTTGGCCTGGACGTTGATGCCAGGCACCGTCGTCAGCAACTGGTTCACGTCGTTCAGCTGGAAATCGGTGATCTGCTGCCGCGTGACGATGCTGACCGACTGCGGCGTCTCGCGCAGGGTCAGCGGGATGCGCGTCGCGGTCGTCTGTCCATCGATCGTATAATCGTCCTTGCCCTCGGTCCGCTGGCCGGTGACGATGATCTCGTCACGCGCGGCTTGCTGCGGATCGACGGTCGGGGTGGTCGACGGTGCGGTCACGGCGGCGGCGTTCGCCACCAAGGAAATCAATAGCGTCATGAAACGGCTCCCTTTGAGGCGCCCCTATGAGCGTATTGGTGTTATTGCAAGTCAGTATCGAAATCAAAAACGGAATGGCTCAGCCATTCCACGGCGTAACTCTAGCGATCCCAGCGCTCTACCCCCACATGGGCGGCGACATGGCGCTTCATCTGACCAAGGTCGCGTTCGGGGCGGCCAGTATCGATCATCTCGCGGAACGGCTGAAGATTCGGGCGCAGGAGGGGCCGGTCTTCCTGACGACGCGCTATCTGCCCAAGCGGCATGAGGAAGTGGCGGGGCAGGGATCGCTCTTCTGGATCTTGAAGCACCAGCTGGTCGCGCGCTCGCCGATCCTGTCGTTCGGCGAGGCCGAGGGCGGGCGCTGCGCGATCCATATCGATCCCGCACTGGTGCTGGTCCAGGCCCTGCCGCGCCGCGCCCACCAGGGCTGGCGCTATCTGGAGGCGGCGGACGCGCCGCCCGACCTGAGCGGCGCGGCAGCGGGGATCGAGACGATGCCGCCGGTGCTGGTCGGCAAGCTGGTGGAACTGGGGCTGATCTGACTTTCTCCTCCCCTGTGAGGGGAGGAGAGAAGGATCTCAGAACTTCGGACCCGCCACGGCCGCGCGGGTCTTTTTCGGTGTATCGGCGAACAGCTTGGCAATGGCGGTGTTGCGCGCATCCTGCTGGGCATAGTCGCGCGCGGTGAGGCCGGCGATATTGTCGGGCTGGTCGGGATCGGCTCCGGCGGTCATCAGGTCGCGGACCATGCCGATCTCGTGGCGCTGCACGGCGCGGATCAGCGGGGTCTCGCCGCTGGAATTGCCGAGGTTCGGGTTGGCCTTGGCAGCGGTCAGGATGCGGATCATCTCGGGCTGGCCGCCCGCCACCGCCAGCAGCAGCGGCGTGTTGCCGCGCCCGTCGCGCAGGTTCGGGTCGGCGCCCTTCTGGAGCAGGAAGCGCAGATAGGTCTCGTCGCCGCGCTTGATGACGATGTGCAGCGCGCCTTCGCCGGTGCTGACGTCGCGGGTGTTGATGATGTTGGCGCCGGGCTTGTCCAGCATGTTGGTCACGTCATTGCCCTTGGCCTCGCGCACCGCTTGCAGGAATTTATAGCTTTCCGACTGCATCATCTGGGCGAGCGCCGGGGCGGCGACCGCGCCGGTCAGCGCGGAGGCCAGAAGCGCTGCGGTGAACAGGGGGCGAAAGGTCATGAAGGGCATTCCTGAATGGGGGACCATGGCTTGCAACGGGCGATTTATCACAGCAAGGCTGTCGGCGTCATGACCCGATTGCTCCTGTCCTTCCTGGCCCCGCTGGGCCTGATGCTCGCCGGTTGCGGCCCGACCCAGCCCGAGGCGAAAGCCCCGCTGGCGGGCACGAAGATCGGCGGGCCGTTCCAGCTGACCGATGGCAACGGGCGGACCGTCACCGACCGCGACTTCGCGGGCAAGTATCGCGTCCTGTATTTCGGCTATACCTTCTGCCCCGATGTCTGCCCCACCGACATGCAGGCGATCGCGGGCGGCCTGAAAATCCTCGACAAAAGCGCGCCCGCCAAGGCGGCCAAGATTGTGCCGATGTTCATCACCGTCGACCCCGACCGCGACACCGCGCCGGTGGTCGGTCGCTTCGCGGCCGCCTTCGACCGCCGCGTCGTCGGGCTGACCGGTACGCCTGCGCAGATCGATGCGGTGAAAAAGGCCTATGCCGTCTGGTCGGCCAAGGGCGACCCGTCGCCGGGCGGCGGTTATCTGGTCAACCATAGCCGCCAGGTCTATCTGATGGACCCCGATGGCCAGCCGCTGGCGCTGGTGCCCGCCGACGAGGGGCCCGAGTCGGTCGCCCGGACGCTGGACCAGTGGGTGCGCTGATGGAGCGTTTCTGGGAAAAGCCGATCGAAAGCCTCGACCGCGCCCAGTGGGAGGCGTTGTGCGACGGCTGCGGCAAATGCTGCATCCACAAGCTGGAGGATGAGGAAACCGGCGAACTGGTGCCGACCAACGTCGCCTGCCGTCTGCTCGACCGGCGCAGCGGGCAATGCTCCAATTATCGCCATCGCCGCGCCTATGTCAGCGAGTGCGTGCGGCTGACCATGGGCAATGTCCGGTCGATCGACTGGCTGCCCACCACTTGCGCCTATCGCCTGCGGGCGGCGAACGAGCCGCTGCCCGACTGGCATTACCTCGTCTGCGGCGACCGCGAGGCCGTCCACCGCGCCGGGCAATCGGTACGCGGCTGGACGATCAGCGAGGACGATGCGGGCGATTTCGAAAACCATATCGTGGACCGAGAATTGTGATCGACGAAGTCGTCCGTCATCCGACTGCCAAGACCATCCGCCTCAGCATCGACCCGGCCACCGGCACCGCGCGGCTGGTGGTGCCCAAGCGCGCCGGGCTGAAAAAGGCGCTCGCCTGGGCCGAGGACAAGAAGGAGTGGATCGCCGAGCAGCGCGCGCGCCTGCCGCGACCCCGGCCATTCGTGCCGGGCTGCGAGATTCCCTTCGGCGACGTGACGCTGTTCCTCGAATGGGTCGAGGGGCGCGCGCGGGTGATCCAGCGCGAGGGCGACCGGCTGATCGCCTCGGGCCCGCTGGAGACGCTGGGCCGCCGGGTCGAGGCGTGGCTGAAACGCCAGGCACTGGAGATTCTGGCGCGCGAGACGGCGGAGGTCGCGCGGGCGGCCGGGGTGCTGGTGTCGAAGGTCAGCGTCGCCGATCCCAAGGCGCGCTGGGGCAGCTGTGCCTCGACCGGCGCGATCCGCTATAGCTGGCGGCTGGTCCTGGCGCCCGACTTCGTCCGCCGGGCGACGGTGGCGCATGAGGTCGCGCACCGTGTCCATATGAACCACGCGCCGGCCTTTCACGCGCTCGTCGCGACGCTGCTGGGCGAAGACCCCGTGCCCGCCACCGCCTGGCTGCGGCAGCATGGCGCGCAGCTTCACTGGTTCGGGCGGTCGTCCTGACGCTCGCCCTGGCGGTCACGGGGTAGGCCGCGCGGCGGCGTGTTCGACCGCCCCTCGCGCGGGGTCGCGCCGTTGCCGCGCCCGGTCACCCGGTCGATCCACGCCTGGTCCAGCCGCTGTTGCGGTGCGGCGGGCGGGACGGGCGCCGGTTGCGGCTGACCGGCACCACCCGGCTGCTGGAGCGGGGCGGGGGTGCCAGGTTCGCGGCGAGTCGGGATTTCCACCGCCTCGCTGCCGTCCTCGGGGGCGACCGCCGTGGGCGAGGGCAGCGGATTGCCATCGGCATCGACCGCCGCGACGCCATTGTCGGGCTCGCCGAAATAGCTCTCCTCATCGGGCTCCAACTGCCATTCGGGCAGGGTGACCTGGGTCTCGAACTGCTCGATCGGACGGTTGGCGACGGCGATCTTCATATAGTCGGCAAAGGCCTTGGCGGGCGCGGTGCCGCCATGCAGCCCGGCGACCGGCTTGCCATTGTCGCGACCCATCCAGACGCCGGTGGTGATCCCGCTGGAGAAGCCCAGGAACCAGCCGTCCTTGGAACTGCTGGTCGTGCCGGTCTTGCCCGCGACCGGCCGCCCGATCTGCGCGGCGCGGCCGGTGCCGGTATTGACCGCGGTCTGGAGCAGGTCGGTCATCTGCGCGGCGACATAGGGCGCGACCAGCACCCGGCTGCGGTCGACCTCATGGGTGTAGATGGTCTGGCCGTTGGCGGTCACCTTGGTGATGCCATAGGGGGTCACCTTCACGCCCTTGTTCGCGACGCTGGCAAAGGCGCTGACCATGTCGATGACATGCACCTCCGACGTGCCCAGCACCATCGAGGGGTGGGTGTTGACCGGCGTGGTGATGCCGAAGCGGCGGGCCATGTCGGCGACCGTCTGGAAGCCCACCTCCTGGCCCAGCTTCGCCGCCACCGTGTTCAGCGAATAGGCAAAGGCGGTGCGAAGCGAGACACTGCCCGAATTACGGCGCGAATCGTTGCGCGGGCTCCAGCCGTCGATCGTGACCGGTTCGTCGACCACCTGGTCCTCGGGCTTGTGGCCCGCCTCCAGCGCGGCGAGATAGACGAACAGCTTGAACGCCGATCCCGGCTGGCGGACCGCCGTCGTCGCGCGGTTATAGTTGGTGGAGACGTAATCCAGGCCACCCACCATCGCCCGCACTGCGCCGTCGCGGTCCAGGCTGACCAGCGCGCCTTGCGTTCCCGGCGGGGCATCGGCGCGGATCGCGCTGTCGGCGGCGCGCTGCATACCCAGGTCGAGCGTGGTCCACACGTCGAGGGGGGCGCTCTGCTCGTCAATCAGCAGGTCGAGCTGCGGCAGCGCCCAGTCGGTGAAGTAGCGGACCGAATTCTGCTTGGGCTCGGGCGCCAGCTTCAGCGCCTGGGGATTGGCATCGGCGGCCTGTGCGGCGGTGATGAAGCCGTTGCGCTCCATCTGCTCGATGACCACGCCCGCACGGCCGACGGCGGCCTCGGCATCGGCGGTCGGCGAATAGTTGGAGGGGGCCTTGACCAGACCCGCGATCACCGCCGCTTCCGATAGGCTCAGATGCTCGGCGCCGTGGCCGAAGAACTTCCGGGACGCGGCATCGATGCCGTACGCGCCGCCGCCATAATAGACCTTGTTCAGGTACAGCTCGAGAATCTGGTTCTTCGAGAATTTCAGCTCCATCGCCAGCGCCAGGATCGCCTCGCGGAACTTACGGCCGAACTTCTTCTGGTTGTTCAGGAAGATGGTGCGCGTGATCTGCTGGGTGATGGTCGAGCCGCCCTGCTTCCACCGGCCCTTTTCCAGGCGGACCTGGACCGATCGGGCGATGCCGATGGGGTCGACGCCGGGATGCTCGCGGAACCGGCGATCCTCGACCGCGATGGTCGCGTCGCGCATGACCAGCGGAATCTTGTCGTAGGACAGCCACTCGCCATAGCTCGGCCCGAGCGAGACGATGACCGATCCGTCGGCGGCGTGGACGCGAATCATCTGCCCGTTGGGCGAGGATTTCAGCTCCTCGAAGCTGGGCAGCTGCGACTTGGCGACGAAGACCGCGATGGCCAGCGCGCCGACTGCCAGCACGGCCAGGCCGATCAGGATCTGCAGGGTTACGACGATCCGGCGCCGCCAGGGAGAGCGGGGCTTGGAGGAGCGGGGCCGGGTGGACCGGGAAGACGACGCGCGAGGCATGAGACGGCTCGCGAATTACAGGGCTTTGAACATGACCACAAGCGGCCGATGCCTCAGCGCCGCTGACCGGGTGATGAACCGATGTTGCACACGCGCAAAGTTGTTAATTTTTTAGAGGTGTTGCGCTAGTACCCGGGAAGACGCCGGATATCGCATGGGGGCGATCTTGGCCGAAAGGACGGGAATGGAGCAGGTCGAACAGCAGCAGGGGACGTCCGCCGAGCGGCGGTCGGGCCAGCGGCACTCGGCCGTCCTCCTGCTGGGCAAGGTCTGCGGCGACGTTCCCGGCGTGTGCCTGGTCCACAATATCTCGGCCAACGGCCTGATGGCGCGATTCGTCGATGTGCCCCGCGTCGGCGATTCGCTGTCCGTCGAAGTGCGCGGCCTGGGCCCGGTGCACGGCACGGTCCGCTGGGTGAAGGGCCAGAAGGCGGGCGTGCAGTTCGATTCGCCGCAGCCCTATCAAAGTATCTTCTCGACCGAGAATGAGGACGGCACGATCCCGCGGCCGCCACGCTTCCCGGTCACACTGTCGGCCGATGTCCGGTTGGGCGACCGCAAATTCACCGCCGCGATGATCGACGTCTCGGCCGGTGGCGCCAAGCTGGAGGCGGCGGGCGCGGTCCAGCCCGGCTTGGCGGGGCATATCGTCGTGCGGCCGCTGGGCACCGCGATTTCGGGCACCATCTGCTGGGTAAAGGACGGGCGTTTCGGTTTCCGCTTCGTCTCGCCGCTGCCCATCGACACGCTGGCGGCGATCGTCGGCCTGCGCTGACGGCACGGGCGCGCGGACGAGCGCCCCGGGGGCGTTCGCCGTCAGATGTCGGATTGTTCTGAATGATCTGGTGCGGTCGAGAAGACTCGAACTTCCACGGCCTTTCGGCCACAACGACCTCAACGTTGCGCGTCTACCAATTCCGCCACGACCGCACTCGATAGTCACCACCGGCAAGCCGGAGGGCTGGTAGGCGGGTGCCCCTAGCAAAGCGATCGGGGCAGCGCAATGCCTTTCGTCCGTCCTTTATCCGCCCTAGGGCAAAAGCCATGACGCCATCCCTCCGCCCCGACCCCGTTTCCGCCAAGGGCGAGGCGCGTCGGCTGCTCGGTCTGGCCTGGCCGGTGATGCTGACCAGCCTCAACTGGACGATCCTGCACGTCACCGACGTGATCGTCGTCGGGCGGGTCGGCGAGCATGAGGTGGCAGCGCTCTCGGCCAGCCGGTCGCTGACCTATATCGCCATCGTCACCGGCCTGGCCTGGCTGTCGGGCGTGCTGGTGCGCGCGTCGCGGGCGGACGGGGCGGGGGATTTGCCCGCGACCGGCCAGGCGTTGCGCGACGGGATGGTGCTGGGGCTGATGCTGGGCATCGCCGCGATGCTGATCCTGGGGCTGGGCGCAGCAAGTCTGCTCGCCGGGATCGGCGTTGCGCCCGCGTTGGTCGAGCCGGGTGCGCGGGTCGTGGCGGTCATGGCACTGGGTTATCCGTTCCAGATGGTGATGATCGCCGCCAGTTTCTTTCTGGAAGGGATCAGCCGCCCAAGCCGGGTGACGATGGTCAATCTGTCGATCCTGCCGATCAATGCGCTGCTCGCCTGGGCGCTGGCGGGGGGCGAGTTGGGCCTGCCCGCGCTCGGCGCGGTCGGCGCGGCGCTGGCCACCGTCATCGCCTCCGCCATCGGCGCGGTCGCGATGGTCGCCAGCGCGATGCGGCTGCCGCGCGGCGGACAGCGCGGCGTGCGGCGGCTGGACCGCGCCGCCTGGACCCCGACGCTGGCGGGAGCGGTCAGCCTGGCACGGTTCGGGTTCGTGCCCGCTATCGCTTCCGGCCTGGAGCTGGCCGGGTTCGCCATCCTGATCGCGCTGTCGACCCGGCTGGGCGATGCGACCGCGCATGGCTTTCAGATCGTGTTCTCGCTCCACAACGTCACCTTCGCGCTGGCGATCGGGCTGGGATCGGCGGCGGGCGTGCGCGCGGGCAACGCGGTGGGCGAGGGCGCGGCGGGAGCGGCGGTGCCGCGCACCCTGCTGGCGCTGGCCATGGTCGTGTTGACCATGGGGCTGTGCAGCCTGTTGCTCTGGACCCTGCCCCAGGCGGTGGTCGGCCTGTTTCCCGCCCTGCCCGAGGCGCGGATGGCGGCGGTGGCGATGCTGATGATCTGGGCGCCGTTCATCCTGTTCGACGGGATTCAGGTGGTGCTGGTCTATGCGCTGCGGTCGCTGAACGATCAGGTCGCGGCGGGGATCAACAGCATCGTCGCCTATTTCCTGGTCACCGGCGGGCTGGGCTGGTGGCTGGTGTCGGAGGGGTGGGGGGCGGCGGCGCTCGGTTGGGCCTCCGGGATCGGGATGCTGGTCGCGGCAGTACTCCACGGCGCGCGGTTCGCCATCGTCGCGCGGCGGCTGCGGCGGGAATAACCCCAGGCGAGGGTCAGGCGACGGCGATCAGTTCGCCGCCGCGCCCTCGCCCGCGAAGCTCAGGTCCAGCCGCTTGGAGCTGGGCGGTACGTCCAGCTTGGCCGAGTTGAAGTCGATCGACGCGCCCGGGCCCAGCGTCCGCTGCTGCGGCGCGATCGCCCAGGAAAAGACAACACGACCCTGCGCATCCTTCAACTCGGCGCGAAGATCGGGCACGCGCTGCGCGCTGGACGACGGATTGATGATCTGGCCCGAAATGGCAAAGAGTTCCGAGCCGTTTTCCAGCTCACGCCGCTCGATCGGGTTGGAGCGTAGCTCCAGTGCCGATTCGGTGTTGCCCAGGCCCAGCCAGCCGCCGATGCCGGGCATCCCCGTCCACATGATCGCCGCCGTCGCGAGCAGCAGCAGCAGGCAGGCGGCGACCGCCCCGATCGTCCAGCGGCGCACCGGGTTGCGGCGCGCGCGGAAGGGCGGGCGATGGGCAAAGGCGTCGAAGCCCGCATCGTCCTGGGTCAGGATCGGCGGCGCAGGTGGCGGCACGATGACCGGCGGCGGCGGGGGCGGCGGTTCGGCGAAAACGCTGTCCGCCGCCGCGTCGACCGGGGCCGTATCGGCCGCGACTGCCACGGGGGGCAGGGGCAGTTCGGGTTCCGGCTCGGGCGGGGATTGGAACCAGCTGTGCCGGCAATGGGCGCAGCGCACGGTCCGCCCCTCCAGCCCGATCGCGCTGTCGGGCACCAGATAGCGGGTGCGGCACTCGGGACATTCGAGGATCATGCGGACAGGCACTTCAACCGACGGGACAGGTCACAGACGGACAGGCCCTTCGATCCAGGCCCCCCCGCCGGGCCAGTAAGCACGCCGCCCCTAGGCGTGGCAAGCGTGAAGCGTGGAACTTGAAGCGCGCGCCCGCCCATGCCAAGGCCGGTCGGGCATGGCGAACATCGTCCAGTTCGAGAATGTCGGCCTTCGCTATGGCGCGGGCGAGGAAACCCTGTGCGACGTCAGCTTCACGTTGCGATCGGGCCAATTCTATTTTCTGACCGGGGCCAGCGGCGCAGGCAAGACCTCTCTCCTGCGGCTGCTCTATCTGTCGCAGCGGCCCAGCCGGGGTATCATCCGCCTGTTCGGCGAGGATGCGGTGATCCTGCCGCGCGACCGGCTGCCCGGCTTTCGGCGGCGCATCGGGGTGGTGTTCCAGGATTTCCGGCTGATCCCGCATCTGTCGGCCGCCGACAATATTGCGCTCCCTTTACGGGTTGCGGGCATGGCGGAGGGCGAAATCGCGCGCGCGGTGCGCGAGATGCTGGCCTGGATCGGCCTGTCCGAGCGGGCGGGGGCGCGCCCCGCGACCCTGTCGGGCGGCGAGCAGCAGCGGGTGGCCATCGCCCGCGCGGTCATCGCGCGCCCCGAATTGCTGGTCGCCGACGAACCGACGGGCAATGTCGACCCGGCCATGGCGGAGCGGTTGCTCCACCTGTTCAACTCGCTCCACCGGCTGGGCACGACGGTGGTGATGGCGACGCATGACTGGCATTTGATCGAGCGGATTCCGGGTGCGCATCACCTGCATCTGGAACGGGGGCGTCTGGTGGACCCCGATCCCCTGCCACCGACCCGGCCCATACCATCCGAGGCGCGGCCCTCGACGATCGTGCGGAGCGGCCTGTGACGCGGGCCACCCCGAAGCGCAGCACGGGGGCGGAGGCGCGGGCGCTCGACGATGGCGGCGGCGCGCATGTCATGAGCTGGGTCATCGCGATCATGCTGTTCCTGACCCTCTTGTCGGGCGCGGCGGGGCTTGCGACCGCGCGGGCGGCGGGCGCGCTCGACCGGCAGATGGCGGGGCGGCTGACCGTGCAGATCGTCGAGGGCGAGACGCAGCGCCGCGATGCCGCCGCTGCGCAGGTGCTGCGGGTCTTGCGCAGCCTGCCCGACGTCACCCGCGCGACCCCGGTGCCGCAGGCTGAGCTGGCCCGGATGCTGCAGCCCTGGCTCGGCACCGATGCGCAAGCCGCCGGACTGCCCGTGCCCGCGCTGATCGATGTCGACCTGACCAGCGATGCGAGCGCCGCGATCGCGCGCGTCTCGGCGGCGGCGAGCCGGGCCAGCCCCGCCGTGCGGGTCGATGCGCATGCCACCTGGCTGGGGCCGGTCGGGCGGCTGCTTGACACCGCCGCCTGGCTGGCCGGGGCGATCATTCTGCTGATGCTGACCGCCACGACCGCCGTCGTGATGCTGGCGGCGCGCGCCGGGCTGGAGGCGCATCGCGGCACGATCGAGGTCATCCATATGCTCGGCGCAACCGACCGGCAGGTGGCGCGCCTGTTCCAGCGGCGCATCGCGCTCGACGCCGGGATCGGCGCGGTGGCGGGCAGCGTGATCGCGGGCGGCGCCATCCTGCTCATCGCGCGGCAGGTTGGGGCGCTCGATTCCGAATTGCTGGGCGGTATGCGGCTGGGCGTGGCGGATATGGGCGCGCTGATCGCCTTGCCCTTCGGCTTCGTATTGCTGGCGGTGGTCGCGGCGCGCCATGCGGTGCTGCGCCAGATGCGGCGGGTGCTCTGAGATGCTGCGGCTGATCGGTCTGGCGGCGCTTGCCTGGTGCCTGGGGTTCGCGGCCTTCATGCTGAGCCTGCCCCATCCGCTGGAGAACAACACCACCGATGCGATCGTGGTGCCGACCGGCGGGCCGGGGCGGATCGATCGCGGCATCGCCCTCATCCAGGCGCATCAGGCCAAGCGGATGCTGGTCACCGGCGTCGCGCCCGGCGTGCGGCCGATCGACCTGGCGCGCACCTATCACACCTCGCCCAGGCTGTTCGCCTGCTGCATCGACCTGGGCGGCGAGGCGGTCGATACCCGCTCCAACGCCGAGGAGACGGCGAACTGGGTGCGCGAGCATGGCTATCGCACCGTGCGGCTGGTCACCTCCGACTGGCACCTGCCGCGCGCCAGGATGGAGCTGCGCGCGGTGCTGGGCAACCAGGTGGTGGTGCTGGGCGACGGCGTGCCGTCGGAGCCGCGCCTGGGCACGCTGATCAACGAATATAACAAGCTGATCCTGCGCCGGATCGCGCTTTGGACGGGAGTGGGGGCGTGATCCTGTTTCGCAACATCGTCTTCGTGGCGATCTTCTATCCGATATCGGCGGTGATGGCGCTGCTGTCGCCGCTGATCGCGGTCGGCGGGCGTCATGCGGTGATCCACTGGGCGACGACCTGGACGCGCTTCCACCGCATCTGCACGCGCTGGATCTTGGGTATCCGGGTGCGGGTGGAGGGCACGCGGCCGACCACCCCGGCGCTCTACCCCGCCAAGCACCAGGCGATGTTCGAGACGATGGAGCTGCAACGTATCCTGGGCGCACCCGCCATGGTGCTGAAGCGCGAACTGGCCAATATCCCGCTCTGGGGCTGGGCGGTGCGCAAATATGGCGCGATCGTGGTTGACCGCTCGGCCTCGGCGAAGGCGATGCGCGGCATGATGCGCGACGCGCAAGTGGCGGTGAAGCAGGGCCGCGCGATCATGATCTTCCCCGAAGGCACGCGGGTAAAGCCTGGCGAGACGCCGCCGCTGAAACCCGGCTTTGCGGGGCTTTACCGGATGCTGAACCTGCCGGTGGTGCCGGTCGCGACCGATTCGGGGCTGGTCTGGCCGCGAAAGGGCCTGAAGCGGCCGGGGGTGGTGACGCTGCGCTTCGGCGAGGTGATCCCGCCGGGGCTTCCCCGGGCCGAAGCAGAGGCGCGGGTGCACGCGGCGATGAATGCGCTTGAGAAACTTCCTCCCCTGTAAGGGGAGGTGGCAGGGCGTAAGCCGTGACGGAGGGGGGCTTCCACGCAGGTCGTCCCCTGCGGTCAT
>NZ_BCTY01000068.1 GCF_001591005.1 Sphingomonas sanguinis NBRC 13937 | reverse complement strand
ATCGGCCCTACAGCGCATATCAGAGAATGCAGCCGTCACGGCGGAATGGTGGAGCCGAGGGGGATCGAACCCCTGACCTCTGCAATGCCATTGCAGCGCTCTCCCAGCTGAGCTACGGCCCCATTCCGCTGTGGAGGCAGCCCACTAGCGGGGCCGCCGGGGCTCGGCAAGCACTTTTTTCAAGCGCTCCCCGAGCCCGTCGGGCAACTCAGTGTTCGTCGTCCTCGCTGGACGTTTCCACGCCCAGATCGTCGTCGCCGCCCAGATCGACTTCATCGTCGGGCGAGGGCTCTTCGTCCTCACCGGTGATGTCCAGATCTTCGTCGTCGCCGCCCGCCAGATCGCTGTCGGCTTCCTTGTTCTCGGGCTTGTTCTGCTCAAACGGCAGAGGCTGCTTCGACTTCAGGATGGGCTCGGGCTCCCACTGCGTCCCGCAATTGATGCAGGTGACGGGGTCGTCCTTTTCGAGGTCGTAGAAACGCGTCGCGCATTTCGGGCACGTACGCTTCGTGCCCCATTCCGGCTTGATCATGCCGTTCATACCTTTCGGAATTGGGTTTTCCGCCGGAGCGAAAAGTGGGCGCGCCTTGCCACAGCGCAAGGCCCCTGTCAAAAGCCCGCGCCATCATGGCGCATCCCCTTCCCCAGCCTCGCACCGTGCGAGCCGCCGCCGCCCTTCGCGGTACCATCGCCGTTCCGGGCGACAAATCGATCAGCCACCGATCGCTGATGCTCTCCGCACTCGCGGTCGGCGAAAGCCGCGTCGAGGGCCTGCTGGAGGGCGAGGACGTGCTCGCCACCGCCGCCGCGATGCGCGCGATGGGCGCGGACATCGTCCGGCAGGATGACGGGGTGTGGGTGATCCACGGTGTCGGCGTCGGCGGCCTGCTCCAGCCCGAGACCGCACTCGACATGGGCAATTCGGGCACCTCGACAAGGCTTTTGATGGGTCTGGTCGCCAGCCATCCGATCACCGCGACCTTTATCGGTGACGCCTCGCTGTCCAAGCGCCCGATGGGCCGCGTCATCGAGCCGCTGTCGCAGATGGGCGCGCAGTTCCAGGATACGCCGGGCGGCCGCCTGCCCCTGATGGTCCGGGGCATCAACCCGGCGGTGCCGATCCGCTACACCCTGCCCGTCGCCTCGGCGCAGGTGAAGTCGGCGATCCTGCTGGCGGGTCTGAACACGCCGGGCGAAACCACGGTGATCGAGCCGATCGCGACCCGTGACCATAGCGAGCGGATGCTCGCGGGCTTCGGCGCAGAGCTGACCGTCACCCCCTCGCCCGAAGGCCGGGTCATCACGATTCGGGGCCAGGCCGAGTTGAAGCCGCAGAATATCGTCGTGCCGGGCGACCCCTCCTCGGCCGCCTTCTGGCTGGTCGCGGGTTCGATCGTACCGGGCGCGGACGTGACCATCACCAATGTCGGCATGAACCCGACTCGCACCGGCATCATCGAAGCGCTGAAGATGATGGGCGCCGATATCACCGAACTGGACGCGCGCATCGTCGGTGGCGAGCCGGTGGCGGATCTGCGCGTCCGTCACGCTTCCCTGTCGGCGATCGAGGTTCCGCCCGAGCTGACGCCAAGCATGATCGACGAATATCCCGTGCTGTTCGTCGCCGCGGCCTTCGCGACCGGCACGACCATCGCGCGCGGCGCGGAGGAACTGCGTGTCAAGGAGTCCGACCGCATCACTGCCATGGCGAATGCGCTCGGCGCTTGTGGCGTCCGTTGCGAGGAGTTCGAGGACGGCATGGCCGTCACCGGCACCGGCGGCGATCCGATCCCCGGCGGCGCGACCATCGCGACGTTGCTCGACCACCGCATTGCCATGAGCATGACCATCGCGGCGCTGAACGCTCGCGAGCCGATCACCCTGGACGATGCCGCGCCCGTCGCGACGAGCTACCCCATCTTCTTCGATACGTTGAAAAAGTTGGGAGCCATGGCATGATCATCGCGGTCGACGGCCCCGCCGCCAGCGGCAAGGGCACCATCGCCCGCGCGCTGGCCCGGCATTATGGTCTGCCGCATCTCGACACCGGCCTGCTCTACCGCGCGGTGGCAGCGACGGTGCGAGCGATGCACCTCGACCCGACGCGCGAAGCCGATGCCGTCGCGGCGTGCAGCTTCGACGACAGCCTGCTGGCCGATCCCACCTTGCGCGATGACGAGACGGGCAAGCTTGCCTCGGTCGTGTCGGCGCATCCGCTGGTTCGCGCGGCGCTACTCCAACGGCAGAAGCGCTTTGCCCAGCAGCCGGGCGGCGCGATCCTGGACGGGCGCGACATCGGCACGGTCATTGCGCCCGATGCGGACGCCAAGCTGTTCGTGAAGGCCAGTCCGCAAGTGCGCGCCCGGCGGCGGCATAACGAATTGGCGGCGAACGGTGCCGACGTCTCGTTCGAGCAGGTCCTGGCCGACATCCGCGCCCGCGACGAGCGCGACAGCGGCCGGGCGACGGCCCCCCTTACCCAGGCGGCGGATGCGGCGGCGCTGGACACCTCCAGCCTGACGATCGACGCGGCCGTGGCCCGCGCGATCCAGTTCGTCGACGCCCAGGTGGCAGCCAAAACGCGCTCCTGAAATTCCTCCCCAGCATGGGGAGGTGGCAGCGCTTCAGCGCTGACGGAGGGGGACCAGCGCCACGGGTCAAACCTATTGGCAAGCCCCCCTCCACCACCGCTTCGCGGCGGTCCCCCTCCCCGTGCCGGGGAGGAACACCCTCACCTTGCGCAAAACCCCGTTTTCGGCTAAGGGCACCCCGCTCGCGGACCCTGTTCCGCGGAGAGGCTGACGCGGGGTTTTGCCCCAGCGTCCTTTCCGCATTTGTCGCGGACCGCCGCTTTTCCGTGTTTCAGCATCATCTTCGGGCCTGGTGGCGTCGGCATGGGGTCGGCGCGGCCATCGTCGAAGGTTTCGGGAATCGCCCGAACCGGAGGCGGAAAACTATCAGGAACCTAACCCTTTTATGGCAACCAACCCCCAGCCCACGCGCGACGATTTCGCGGCGATGCTCGATGACATGTTCGGCGGTGCCGACAGCTTCGAGGGTCGCGTCGTGCATGGCACCGTCACCGCGATCGAAAACGACATGGCCGTCATCGACGTCGGTCTGAAGTCGGAAGGCCGTGTGCCCCTCCGCGAATTCGCTGCCCCCGGCCAGAAGGCCGACCTGAAGGTCGGTGACGAAGTCGAGGTCTATGTCGACCGCGTCGAGAACATGCACGGCGAAGCGATGCTCAGCCGCGATCGCGCCCGCCGCGAAGCCGCCTGGGACAAGCTGGAGCTCGAATTCTCGAAGTCGGCCCGCGTCGAAGGCGTGATCTTCGGCCGCGTGAAGGGTGGCTTCACCGTCGACCTGAACGGCGCCGTGGCGTTCCTGCCCGGTAGCCAAGTCGATATCCGCCCCGTCCGCGACGTCACCCCGCTGATGGACATCCCGCAGCCGTTCCAGATCCTGAAGATGGACCGCAAGCGCGGCAACATCGTCGTGTCGCGTCGCGCCGTTCTGGAAGAGACCCGCGCCGAGCAGCGTTCGGGCCTGATCCAGAGCCTGGCCGAGGGTCAGATCATCGACGGCGTCGTCAAGAACATCACCGACTATGGTGCGTTCGTTGACCTGGGCGGCATCGACGGCCTGCTGCACGTCACCGACCTGTCGTACAAGCGCGTCAATCATCCGTCGGAGATGATCGCGATCGGCGACACCGTGAAGGTGCAGATCATCCGCATCAACAAGGACACGCAGCGCATCTCGCTCGGCATGAAGCAGCTCGAGAGCGATCCGTGGGATGGCGCCGGCGCCAAGTACCCGGTCGGTGCGAAGCTGTCGGGCCGCGTCACGAACATCACCGAATATGGTGCGTTCGTCGAGCTGGAGCCGGGCATCGAAGGCCTGGTCCACGTGTCGGAAATGTCCTGGACCAAGAAGAACGTCCATCCGGGCAAGATCGTGTCGACCTCGCAGGAAGTCGATGTGGTTGTCCTCGAGGTCGATCAGGAAAAGCGCCGCATCTCGCTGGGCCTCAAGCAGGCTCAGGCCAATCCGTGGGAAGCGTTCGCCGCGGCCCATCCGATCGGTTCGACCGTCGAGGGCGAAGTCAAGAACGCGACCGAGTTCGGCCTGTTCATCGGCCTGGACAACGATGTCGACGGCATGGTCCACATGTCGGACATCGCCTGGGGCGTGTCGGGTGAGGATGCCCTCAACCTGCACCGCAAGGGCGAAGTCGTTCAGGCCGTGGTTCTGGACATCGACCCCGAGAAGGAGCGTATCTCGCTTGGCATGAAGCAGCTCGAGCGCGGCGGCCCGGTCGCCGGCGGCGTGGCTGCGGCTGGCGATCGCCTGAACAAGAACCAGGTCGTCACCGTGACCGTCCTCGAAGTCCGCGATGCGGGCCTCGAAGTCCAGGCGGGCGACGATGGTGCGACCGGCTTCATCAAGCGCACCGATCTGGGTCGCGACCGTGACGAGCAGCGCCCCGAGCGCTTCCAGGTCGGCCAGAAGTTCGACGCGATGGTCACCGGCTTCGACCGTTCGAAGAAGCCGACCTTCTCGGTCAAGGCGATGCAGATCGCCGAAGAGAAGCAGGCGGTGGCTCAGTACGGTTCGTCCGACTCGGGCGCGTCGCTGGGCGACATTCTGGGCGAAGCTCTGAAGGCTCGTACTCAGAAGTAAGTCACTGGATCGGGGCACGTTTTTTCGAAAACGTGTCCCGGTTTCGGCCATATCGGCACCCCCGATCATTTGATCGTATAATAAAATCACTTTCAGCAGCGAGAAACACAGGTTAGGAACGGCCCGTCTATAGCTTGGGACTAGACGATGATCCGTTCGGAACTGGTGCAAAAAATCGGTCAGCGTAACCCGGGTCTGAACCCGCGCGAAGTCGAGCTGATCGTCACGATATTCTTCGACGAAATCACCAAGCGTTTGGCCGACGACGGCCGAGTGGAATTGCGCGGTTTCGGTGCCTTTTCGACCCGCGCACGCGACGCCCGCACGGGCCGCAATCCCCGCACCGGCGAGACCGTCGATGTCAGCGCCAAGCGCGTTCCCTATTTCAAACCCGGCAAGGAAATGCGCGCCCGCTTGAACGTCGAAGGGGCCTGATCCTCTTCACCCCTGCCTGGCGATGGGCCATAAGGCGGCGGACGGCCAAGCCGCTTTATCACCGCTGGTCCCTTGACCTGGGCGGCAAGCTCGTCTCTTCCTGTGCCGTGCGCGGACGTGGCGAAACCGGTAGACGCTGCCGACTTAAAATCGGCTTCCTATGGAGTGCGGGTTCGAGTCCCGCCGTCCGCACCACCGCGCTCGGGCTTGCACTGCTCGCGACGACGGGATGTGATCGCCACGCCGACAAGGGCCCCGTGATCGTCAGCGCGGTTGAGCCGGTTGCCGACTCGGCCCCCGCGCCCCACACTACCCCCGGCGACGGGGATACGCCCCACCGGGTGATGCGTGATGCGTTGGCCCAGGGGCTGGTTCGTTTCGATGCCAATGGCCAGATCGAACCGGGGCTCGCCGAACGTTGGATCGTGATCGACGGCGGGGGCAGCTACATCTTCCGGTTGCGGGAGGCGAAGTGGAACGACGGTACGCCCGTCACCGCCGAACAGATCGTACCGATCCTGCGCCGCCTGGTATCGCCGCGTTCGGGCAATCCGCTGGCGCCCTTCCTGACCGCGATCGACGAGATCGTCGTGATGACGCCGCAGGTGATCGAGGTTCGCCTGTCGCGCCCTCGCCCCGACCTGCTGAAGCTGTTCGCACAGCCCGAAATGGCGATCATCAACGCCAAACATCGGGGGACCGGCCCCTTCCGCATCATCCGATCCGGCCCCCCGCCCCTGCTCCGTCCCATTCCCGACCTCCGCCGCGTCGATCCCGATGAAGCGGCGACGCCCAAGCCCGAGGATGATGTCCGCTTGATTGCCGAAAGCCCGGCGCGGGCCATCCTGCGCTTTGCACGCGGCGCGTCGGACCTGATGCTGGGCGGACGGTTCGAGACATGGCCACTGATCGACGCGGCGGGCGTCGGCTCGACCGCGATCCGGGTCGATCCGGCAGCGGGACTGTTCGGGCTGAGTATCGCCGAGCGCGATGGCTTCCTGGCCGATCCCGCCAATCGCCAAGCGCTGTCGGCCGCCTTCGACCGGGCGTCGATCCTGGCGGCCATCGCACCCAATTGGGACGCCACCGACCGGCTGCTGCCCGATGCGCTCGATTCGGATGCGCCGCCGCAAATTCCGGGCTGGGCCCTGCTGACCCTGGACGAGCGGCGGGCGGGCGCGCGGACCCGAGTCACGGCCTGGGGCAAACCGGTGCGACTGCGGGTTGCGCTTCCTCAGGGGCCCGGCGCGAACCTGCTTTACGGACAGATCGGCGCGACCCTGCTCGCCATCGGCATCACGCCCGAGCGAGTGGCGGAGGATGCCCCCGCCGACCTGCGGCTGATCGATGCGGTCGCGCCGTTCGACAGTGCGCGCTGGTATCTCGCCACCGCCTGCGCGCCCTGTGGTCCAGCGGCCCAGGCGGCGATCGAGCAGGCGCGCCTGGCCCCCACCCTTGCCACCCGCAGCGCGGCGATCGCGACGGCGGATGCGGCGGTCAATGCGGATACGCCCTTCATTCCACTCGCCCGGCCGCTGCGTTGGTCGCTCGTCAGCGGGCGGCTGCGGCAGTATCAAACCAACATCCGCGCCTGGCATCCATTGAACCGGTTGCGCGCCGACACCAATTGATCGGCATGGCAAACGCTACCCGTATCGACCCGACCAGCTTCGACGCGCTCCCGCTGGACAAGGGCATCGCCGCCAGCCGGCAGCGGATCGAGGCGATGGAGCGATTGCTGGAACGGGTCGTAATCCTGCCCGGGCTCAACCGTCCGATCGGCCTGGACGTCGTGCTGGGGCTGGTGCCCGTCATCGGTGACATCGCCGCCGCCGCGCTGGGCAGCTACATCATCTGGGAAGCGCGCAATCTGGGCATGTCGAAGTTCCAGATGCTGCGGATGATGGGCAATGTCGGGTTCGACGCGGTGCTGGGTTTCGTGCCGCTGATCGGCGATGCGGCGGACGTGCTGTTCCGGTCGAACATGCGCAACCTGCGGATCATCCGCAAGCATCTGGACAAGCATCACCCCTCCGGCGTCACGCTGGAGGGGTGAGCCCGTTCATCGACCGCCGCGCCAGATCTTCAACGGCGCGTTCGGGGCAAGGCCGCCCTGATGCACCGGACAGCGGGTGGGGCGGAACGCCTTGTTCAGGCAGATCCAGATTTCGTCCAGCCAGCCAGCCCGCGTCGCGGTGACGCGCATCATATCGGCCGTCATGCCGCGATTGCCCGCCGCAAACGCCGTCGCCAGATCACCTGCGGTTAGATCGTCGCGTCGCGACAGCGCCATCATGTCGGGATAGCGCAAACGGTCATACAGCGCATTGGACCGCTGGAAATAGCGCGCCGGGCTATAGCCGGGCATGCAGGTGCCGTGCTTGGACCATTCATGCTGGAGCAGCTGAGCCGAGGGAGTGGCGCAGATATGGCGGCGGACCACAGCCTGGGGAAGGATCGCGGTCGGGCGGCAATATTGCGGCCAGTCCTTGCCCACTCCGTCCGGCCAAAGGCCATGCAGGGTGAAGCCGAAGCGGTTGCCCGATCCGCACTGGAAGCTGCTGTCCCCCTTGGCGTCGCGGCAATATTGCGGACTCCAGGTGATGGCCAGCGTGTAGCTTCCGATCGGCAGGACGCGAGTCGGCTGGCTCTGGCTGGGCAGGTCGGGCCGGATGCTCTGCGGCCCGGCCGGCGCGGTGCATTGCAGCGTCTGTGCCGATGCCAGTTGCGGTGCGGCCAGTGCCGCCAGCCCGATCAGAAACGTCTTCATGCTTCATCCACCTCCGACATGGCGCGATACCAGGCGCGGGCATTGGGCCGCGCCAGCAAAACCGCCGCGACCAGCGAGGCCGCCGCCTGCACACTGGTCAGCACGCCGAACAGCCCTTCGGCCAGCGCACCGACCGACACCTGATACAGGAAACCGCCCAGGTTCATCACCGTCAGGACGATGAGGAAGATCAGGCCGCCCAGGCTGCCAAGCCGCGTGGTCATCAGCGTGGCGAGCGCGAACAGTCCGATCAACAGGCCATTGGCGATCACCGCGATGGCGACCCCGGCCTGGGCCACCGTATCGGACCAACCGATCGCCGCCAGCACCACCAGCAACAATATGGCGAGCAACGACACACGCTCACCCAGGATCACCGATTTCGGTCGCACGACCTGTTCCCCTTTGCGAACCACGGCTCAGGCCGCGGCGAAATCCAATCCGATATCGGCCGCCGGGGCCGACTGGGTCAAGCGGCCCACGCTGACATAGGTGACACCGGTCTCGGCCAGCGTGCGGATCGTGTCGAGCCGGACGCCGCCCGACGCCTCGGTCGGCACGCGGCCCGCGACCCGCGCGACTCCCTCGGCCAGCTTGGCCGGTCCCATATTGTCGAGCAGCAGATGAGTCGCCCCCGCCGCCAGTGCAGGCTCGATCTGGTCGAGTTCGTCGACCTCGACGATGATCCGCGCGATGCCCGCCGCCTTGGCTGCCGCGACCGCCGGGCCGATGCCGCCTGCGACCGCGACGTGATTGTCCTTGATCATCGCCGCATCCCACAGGCCCATGCGATGGTTCTGGGCGCCGCCCATGCGGGTGGCGTATTTCTCAAGCAGGCGCAGACCGGGAATCGTCTTGCGCGTATCGAGCAGCGTCGCCCCGGTGCCCTGGATCGCCGCGACATAAGCCGCCGTCATCGTCGCGATGCCCGACAAATGCTGGACGGTGTTCAGCGCGGACCGTTCGGCGGTCAGCATCGCGCGCGCCTTGCCCGACAGGCGAAGCAGATCGGTGCCCGCCGGAACGCTGGTGCCATCCTCGACCAGTCGCTCGATGACGACATCCGGGTCGAGATGCCGGAAGAACGCCTCGGCGATGGGCAGGCCGGCGACGGTGATCGCATCGCGGCTGGCCATGGTGCCGATGAAGCGCGCTTCCGCCGGGATGACCGCCGCCGAGGTGATGTCACCGCCCGGCCCCAAATCCTCGGCCAGCGTCGCGGTGACGAACGCGTCGAGATCGAAGCCTTCGATCACGCTTTCGGTCACGGACGCGGGCCCAGATCGCCCTTGCCGACCGTCCCGCTGGCGAGCGTCAGCATCGCGTCGAGGCTCTTCTTGGCCTGGAGTCGCAGCCCCTCCTCGATCTCGACACGCGGCGTCAGGTCGCGCAGCGCGAGGTAGAGCTTCTCCATGGTGTTCAGCGCCATGTACGGGCAGATATTGCAGTTGCAGTTGCCGTCCGCACCCGGTGCGCCGATGAAGGTCTTGCCCGGCATCGCCTTTTGCATCTGGTGGATGATGTGCGGCTCGGTCGCGACGATCAGCGTGTCGCTGGTGACGGTTTGCGCAAACTCCAGAATGCCGCGCGTCGAGCCGACATAATCGGCATGGTCGAGGATCACGGCCGGGCATTCGGGATGCGCGGCGATCGGCGCGTCCGGGTGCTGGGCGCGCAGCTTCAGCAGCTCGGTCTCGCTGAACGCCTCGTGCACGATGCACACGCCCGGCCACAGCAGCATATCGCGACCGGTCTTGCGGGCCAGATAGCCGCCCAGGTTGCGATCGGGGCCGAAGATGATCTTCTGGGCAGGGTCGATCTGCGCCAGGATCTGCTCCGCCGAGGACGACGTCACGATGATGTCGGACAGCGCCTTCACCTCGGTCGAACAGTTGATATAGGTCAGCGCGATGTGATCCGGGTGCTGGGCGCGGAACTCGGCGAACTGTTCGGGCGGACAACTGTCCTCCAGGCTACAGCCTGCGGCCATGTCGGGCAGCACGACGATCTTGTCGGGCGACAGGATCTTGGCCGTCTCCGCCATGAAGCGCACGCCGCAAAAGGCGATGACGTCGGCATCGGTCGCCTGCGCCTTGCGGCTGAGGTCCAGGCTGTCGCCGACGAAATCGGCCAGGTCCTGAATCTCGGGCTTCTGATAATAATGGGCGAGGATGACGGCGTTGCGTTCCTTGCGGAGCCGGTCGATCTCGGCACGCAGGTCGAGGCCCGTCAGATTCGTCTGGATGGTCATGGCATTCCCCCTAGGCGCACGCACGCGCGCCGACAATCATGGACATCAGCCCGTATTGCTCAGAACCTCTTGCACCGTGCGCGTCGTGTCCCAGCGTTCATCGTTGGACGGCTCGTCGGAGAAGCGGACCTTGACGTTCGCTTCCACGCCCGCCGCGCGCAGCGGCATGGCGAAGCTGCGCTCCACGGCGCGCCGGGTTGCATCGCGCGCCAGCTTCATCGGCGAGGGTGCGCGGGCCTGTCGCATCAATTCCACCTGCCCCGCCGTGCGATTGGCGGCGTCCAGCCGCTGCTCGGCATCGGTAAAGGTCGTCAGCACCCCGCCCGAGCCATATTCGCGGATTGCGGCCAAATCGACCTGGGGACCGTCGATTTCGACCGGCGGCAGCGTGACCGACAAAGTACGGGTGCCCGCGTCCCAGCGGACGTCCTTTTGCTGCAACTTGCCCAGATCGACCTCGTAGCGGACCATGCCCGGCATGATGAGTGTGCGTTCGGTCGAAAAGCCCAACTGCGACTGGCGCGAGGTGACGACCGCGACATAACGCGCAGCAAAGGCCGACAGCCGGTTCTGTTCGCGCAGTCCGTCCAGGCTGGCCCGTGCGATCGTTGTCGGATCGGGGGTCAGCCGGTCGGCGACATATCGCTCGATACCCCATACCACCAGCAGCCCGGCCAGCACCAGCAGGACCAGCGCGCCCGCCACCTTGGTCAGGAACAGGCCGACGCCGCCGCGCCGCTCGGTGGGAGGGGTCGGGGACGGATTCACGCCGCGCTCGTCCATGATACTCCTTCCTCGCGAACCAGGCCGCGTGTTCGCAGGTCGTAAAGATGCGCCAGCACCGATCGTTCCGCCGCCGGAATCAATTTGGGGTTGAGACCGACATACATGCGCGCGGTCATGGCACCGATGGTCAGGTCCTCGCCCTTGGCAAGCAGCCGCAAGATCTGGCCTTCGCGCTGCTTGCGATGGCCCAGCATCCCGCGCACCAGCCGCTGCGGATTGTCGACCGCCTCGCCATGCCCCGGATAGTAAACGCGGTCGTCGCGCTCCATCAGCTTTTCCAGGCTGGCCATATACGCACTCATATCGCCGTCGGGGGGCGAGACGATGCTGGTCGACCAGCCCATGACATGATCGCCGGAGAACAGCGCCCGCGTCTCAGGCAACGCGAAGGCCAGATGGTTGGAGGTGTGCCCCGGAGTCGCGATGGCGGTCAGCGTCCAGCCGTAACCCGACACGCCGTCCCCTTCAGCCAATACCTGGTCGGGGGCATAATCACGGTCGAAGGCCGCATCCGACTGGCCGCCTTCATAATCGGGTGCAAAGGCGGCCGCACCGACGATGGGGGCTCCGGTGATACGCGCCAGCGGGCGGCTGGCGGGGCTGTGGTCGCGGTGGTGATGGGTGATGATGATCGCGGTCACGGGCCGGCCGGCAATCGCGCGGGTCAGCGCGTCGAGATGGGCGGGATCGTCAGGACCGGGATCGATGACGGCGACATCGCGCTCACCGACCAAATGGGTCTGCGTCCCCGTGTAGGTAAACGCCGAAGGATTGGGAGCGAGCACGCGGGTGACCAGCGGCTCGAGCAGGATCGGGATGCCGGTCGGATGCTCAGCCATTGACGATTATGTGGGCAAGCCACCGCCAATAGGCAAGCCCCGCGCTCCGGCATAGGCGCGGGGCATGAACGGGCATCAATCCTGTCCGGGCTTGGCCATTTCGGCCTTCAGCTCGGCGGTCGCCTGCTCCAGACCGGCCAACGCCTCGCGGCGGGCCTCGTCGGACAGGTTGCGGTCCTGGGTAATCGTGGTCCGGGCCATGTCGATGCCCGCCATGGCGACCTTCATGTTGGTGTGCGCCGAACGCTGCGCCATTTGGGCCGACTTCGCCGCGTTCTGCGCCATCGCCTCGATCCGGTCGGTGCAGATCACGGTCACCATCGCGCCGCCGGGCCGGGTGGTCGTGAAGCTCGTCCGCGAGTCGCCACCGCCGACGCCGCACTTTTGCGAGCGGATATCGGGGATACGGATGGTCGTGACCTGTTCCTTGCCATCCGGCATGACGAAGCGGATGACCTTGGTATCACCGACACGCGTCATCGTGGCACGACGGGCGACAGGAAGCGGCGGGACCGGTGGCACGTCCGCGACCTG
This sequence comes from Sphingomonas sanguinis NBRC 13937, assembly GCF_001591005.1. Classification (GTDB taxonomy): domain Bacteria; phylum Pseudomonadota; class Alphaproteobacteria; order Sphingomonadales; family Sphingomonadaceae; genus Sphingomonas; species Sphingomonas sanguinis. The sequence goes on along the minus strand of NZ_BCTY01000068.1, from coordinate 1,616 downwards.
CGGTACTTCGGGCACCGATGGGACGGATGGCGTGGTCGCCGCGATCGCAGGCATGGGCATCGCGGCAGGTGCCGGAGTGGCCGGCACGCGCGGCACCGCGGGCACGGCCGGCTCGGTCTGTGCGACGGCGGGCAGGATGGCCGCCGTGCTGGTCAGGTCGACGCCGAGCGTCCGCTCGACCTTGCTGGTCAGCGCCGCCGCCGCCGGGGTGCCCGATGCGGTCGCGCCCAGTCCGGCCAGCACCAGCAGGGACACGGTCGCCCCGCCGACCGCCAGCTGACGACGCGATTTCGGAGAAGTGGTCAACATCTTCAGCCTCCCTTTCAGATCATCGATGGTGTGCAAATGACAGGCACCGGACAGGGCGCGGCCATGCGCGGCCTTCACGATGGCGCAGGCATAGACATGCCGGTCGGCGCGGCTGCGCCCCTTCAGCACACGGGCGTCGTTGGCCAGTTCCTGATCGGCACGGAACGCGTGGAAGGCGCGCCACGCCAGCGGGTTGAACCAGTGCAGCGCCAGTACGGCGAGCGCGATCCAGTTGGCGATCAGGTCGCCGCGGGCGTGGTGGCCCAGCTCATGCGCCAGCGCGAGGTCACGCTCATCGGCGTCGTAACGTTCGGCAAAATCGCGCGGGAAGGCGACGTAGCGATGCCAGATGCCGAAGGCGAGCGGCCCCGGCGCACCATCGCTGGCCACCACGCGCACGCCCTTCACCGCATCCAGCGGCTCGGCATCCGCCAGCAACCGCGTGCGGAAGCGCCAATGGCGGAACAGCTGAAAACCGAGGAACGCCGCCGCGCCGACGATCCAGAACAACGCCACGCCCTGCTCCACCATCGGCCAGATGCTGGGCGCATCCGGTGTGGCGGAGATCTGCGCGGTCATCGGCAGCACGACATAGGTGGCGAAGCGCTCACTCGCCGCCGCCAATGGCGGGGTCGCCTGCTCCGACAGCCCGCGCGGCAGCGGCGGCAGGATCAGGCGGAGCAGCGGCAAGGCCCAAAGCGCATAGGCGACCTGCGGCCCAAAGGCCTGGCGGACATGGCGGCGGGCCAGCAGGACCAGCGCCATGAGGAGGGTCGAGGCAATCATCGCCTCCACCACCCAGCCGAGTTGCGCGCCGCTCACGCCTTCAACTCCTTGAGCAGGGCCTCGATCTCGGAAATATCCTGTGCGGTCAGTTCGTCGCGCTCGGCCAGATGCGCGACCAGCGGGGTCAGGCGGCCGCCGAACAGCCGGTCGATCAGGCGGCGGGATTCACCCACGACATAATCGTCACGCGCGACCAGCGGGCGATACAGATAGCGCCGTCCCTGTTCCTCATGCCCGATGGCTTCCTTGGCGAGCAGGCGACCGAGCAGCGTCTTGACGGTGTTGGTGCTCCAGCCGCGTTCGGGATCGACCCGCTCGGCGACATCCTGCGCGGTCAGCGGGGCCTCGTCCCACAAGACCTCCATCACCGCATGTTCGGCATCGCTGATACGCTCGGCCATCGACTCGCCCTCTTATTGACTACATGCGTAATCCTATTCCGATTACAGGCGTAGTCAATGGGGTCGATCCATTCCTCCCCTGCAAGGGGAGGTGGCAGTTCGCAGGACTGACGGAGGGGT
>NZ_BCTY01000067.1 GCF_001591005.1 Sphingomonas sanguinis NBRC 13937 | reverse complement strand
CGCTATCGAGAGGTGGGATACCCCTCCACCAGCTTCGCTGGTCCCCCTCCCCTTACAGGGGAGGAATGACAGATTTACGCCGCCATGGTAAACGGCTCCAGCCCGGCGAGGCGGGTGACGACCGGTGGGGTCGGGATGGTGCGGGGCGTCATCCCCTTCACCTTGTCCGCAATCGCCTTGATATGCGCGGGCGTCGAACCGCAGCAGCCGCCCAGGACATTGACCTGCCCCTCGACCGCCCATTCGCCGACCAGACCGGCGGTGGTCACGGGCGCTTCATCATAGGCGCCCAGTTCGTTGGGCAACCCGGCATTGGGATAGATCATGATCAGCGTGTCGCAGATTTCGCTCAGCGTCTTCACATGCGGGCGCAACTGCTCCGCGCCGAACGAGCAGTTCAGCCCGATGGTCAAAGGCTTGGCATGGCGCACCGCATGCCAGAAGGCCTCGACCGTGTGGCCCGACAGGTTGCGCCCCGACAAGTCGGTCAGCGTCATCGACAGCATGATCGGGATGTCCCGGCCCAGCGCCTCGCCTGCTTCGATCGTCGCCATGATCCCGGCCTTGGCATTGAGCGTATCGAACACCGTCTCGATCAGAATGAAGTCCGCGCCGCCCTCGACCAGCGCGTCGATCTGTTCGCGGTACACGTCCTTCAGATAATCGAAGTCGATCTCGCGATAGCCCGGATCGTTTACGTCCGGGCTCAGCGACAGCGTCTTGTTGGTCGGCCCGATCGCGCCCGCGACGAAGCGGGGGCGGCCATCCTTGGCCTGATATTCATCAGCAAGGCGGCGGGCGAGCTTCGCGCTCTCGACATTGATCTCACGCACCAGATGTTCGGCGCCGTAATCGGCCTGGCTGATCCGGTTGGCCGAGAAGGTGTTGGTCTCGGCGATATCCGCGCCCGCTTCGAAATAGGCGCGGTGGATGGACTCAGGCACCTCCGGCTTGGTGAGCGCCAGAATGTCGTTATTGCCCTTCTGGTCATGGGTCAGGCCCAGCGTGCCCGCATAGGCCGCCTCGTCCAGCTTCCAGTTCTGGATTTCTGTGCCGAACGCGCCGTCGGTGATCAGGATGCGCTTGGCGGCTTCGGCCAGGAAGGTGTCGCGGGTCGTCATCGGTACTGCTCCTGCTCTGGCGAGCGGTTGTTCTTTTGGGTGGGGAGCATCGGGCTTCATCGCCCGTGGCCCTGCCCTCCCCCATCCCCTCCCGTTTACGGGAGGGGCGTGCTTGGGTCGTCGGTCATGCGCTATCGCCAACCTCGACCCTCTATTTCATCACTCCCCTCCCGCAGGCGGGAGGGGCCGGGGGAGGGAAAGCCGCGAGCGACACCCCCTGCTAATTCAGCCCCCTTACGCCGGAAGCGTTAACATCACGCCGCCACGACCGCCTCGGCCTTCTTGCCCCGCACGCCCAGCAAATGGCTGATCGCATAGGCCAGCTCGGCGCGGTTGAGCGTGTAGAAGTGGAACCCCTTCACCCCGCCCGCATAGAGCCGACGGCACATCTCGGCAGCAATGGTCGCGGCGACCAGCTGACGCGCGGCGGGGTGATCGTCCAACCCCTCGAACAACCGGTCCATCCACTCAGGAATGCTTGCCCCGCACAAGGCAGCGAACTTGCGGGTCTGCGCGACGTTCGACACCGGCAGAATGCCGGGCAGGATCTCCGCCGTGATGCCCGCCGCCGCCGCATCGTCGCGGAAACGGAAATAGGCTTCGGGCGAGAAGAAGAACTGAGTGATCGCACGGGTCGCGCCCGCATCGATCTTGCGCTTCAGATTGTCGAGGTCGGCCACCTTGTCGGTCGATTCCGGATGACATTCGGGATAGGCCGCGACCGAAATCTCGAACGGGTGCAGCTTCTTGAGGCCCGCAACCAGATCGGCGGCATTCTCATACCCGCCCGGATGGCTGACGAAGCGCGCGCCCTCGGCAGGGGGATCGCCGCGCAGCGCCACGATATGCCGCACCCCCGCCGCCCAATATTCCTGTGCGACCTGATCGATCTCTTCGCGGGTCGCCTCGACACAGGTCAGGTGCGCCGCCGCCGCCAGCGTCGTCTCACGCTGGATGCGCGCGACCGTCGCATGGGTGCGCTCGCGGGTCGAACCGCCAGCACCATAGGTCACCGAGACGAAACGCGGGTCGAGCGGCTCCAGCGTGCGGATCGCATCCCAGAGTTGCGCGTCCATCTTCTCCGTCTTGGGCGGGAAGAATTCAAAGCTGACCGCGATATCGCCGCCCACATCGGCGAACAGCGGCTCCTCATGCGCCAGCGCGGCCTCGGCCCGCGTCAGGATCGTGTTCGTCATGCCGCCCTCACCCTATTCGTCTCGACGGGCCGAAGCCCCTTTTTCACACCCAGCCAGAGCTTGACGGTCAGTTCGCCGCCCTCCAGCGTCTCGGTCCGCGCCAATGTCAGCCCGGCGGGGCCGAACCAGCTGGCCATTTGTTCGTCGGCAAAACCCAGACGGCTATGCGCCGCCTTTTGCCGCAATTCCTCGCGGTCGTGCGGCGCGAAGTCCGCAATCAGCAAACGCCCGCCCGGCCCCAGCACCCGCGCCGCCTCGGCAATCGCCGCACCCGGCTGCTGCGCGAAGTGCAGGACATGGTGGAGGATCGCGATGTCCGCCGCGCCGTCGCCCATGGGCAGCGCATAAAGGTCCGCCTGCCGCAACTCGGTATTGGCGCGTCCGTGCAGCTTGGCGCGGGCGAGGCGCAGCATCTCCGACGAACGGTCGATGCCCAGCGCCGCATCGGCGCGGTCGCCGAACAGCTCGAGCATCCGCCCGGTGCCGGTGCCGATATCGATCAGCGTGCCCAGATCGCCCTCGCCGATCAGGCCCGCCATTGCCTCCTCGATCTCGCTGTCCGCGACATGGAGCGATCGGATCGCATCCCATTCGCCCGCATGATCCTCGAACCAAGCCGCAGCACTTGCCGCCCGGTCGGCGCGCACCGCCGCCAGTCGCGCGACGTCGGCCACGACCCAGGGATCGGGCGTCTCCGCCGTCCAGCGATCCAGCGCCGCCGTCATCGGCTCCACCGCCTCGCGGTCGCCGAGCGCCACGAAGACCCAGCTACCTTCCTTGCGCCGCTCGGCCAGTTCGGCGTCGACCAGAATCTTCACATGGCGGCTTACGCGCGGCTGGCTCTGCCCCAGGACCTGGGCCAGCTCGCCCACCGACAGCTCCATCGAACGGAGCAAGGCCAGGATGCGCAGCCGCGTCGGATCGCCCAGAGCGCGAAAGATTTCGAGGGCGTTGGCCATGGATCACGATATAAAGATATCTTTATATGCGGTCAACGGAGGGAACTCATTTCCGCGGGCACGGACCCGAAACGGTCGATCTGCGTTGGCACGCCGATCATATGTTTGAAACGGGAGTGTTTGCCATGAAGAAGGTCCTCATCCTCGCCCTGACTGGCGCCGCCGCGATGTCGCTGGCTGCGTGCAGCCAGAATAGCCGCGAACAGACCCAGCAGGCTGCCGACGCCATCGGCTCGGACGTGAAGGCGACGACCCAGAATGCGTCGGACGATGTCGAGGCGGCGACCGCCAAGGCGCTGAACTCGGCCGAGAACGCCATGGACAAGGCGGGTGCCAAGCTCGACCGCGCCGGTGACCGCGCCGCCGCCCAGGCCGACCGCGCCGGTGACAATATCGACCGTGGCCTCGACCGTGCGGGCGATAAGATCGAAAACGGCACGGCAAAGGCCCGCGAGGCGACCGGCAATGCGCTGGTCCGTGCGGGCGAGGACGTTCGCCGCTAAGGACTTTATCCTTCGGGATGATGAAAGGGGGTCGATGAGGATTCTTCGGCCCCTTTTTTCGTCGGTAGAGGACGATGCCCCGACCTCAGTCGAAGCGAACCTTCCCCCGCCCCGCCTTCACCTGGGACCGCCCCTTCTTGGCATCCACCCGCCGCGTCTGGGACGCGCGCGTCGGTTTGGTCGGCCGCCGCTTCTTCGGCACGATCGTCGCCTCGCGGATCAGGTCGATCAGCCGTTCGCGCACCTCGCGCCGGTTCATTTCCTGCGACCGGCTAGCGTCCGCGCGCAAGGTCAGCACGCCGTCCTTGCTCAGCCTCTGCCCGGCCAGCACGGCCAGGCGCATCTTCACCGCCTCGGGCAGGCTGGGCGAGCCGCCCACGTCAAAGCGCAGCAGCACCGCACTGTCGGTCGTGTTGACATGCTGCCCACCCGGCCCGGAGGCGCGGGTGAAGCTCTCGGCGATCTCGCGCTCGTCGATCGCGATGGCGCGGGTGACGGGAATCAGCGCCATCGCAGGTCCGCCTAGTTCTGGAAGATGCCGAAGCGCTCCGGAATCGGGGCTTCGGCGGTGATCGGGTCCTTGGTGTCGCCGCGCGGCACGGTCAGGCTGGCGGCGTGGAGCAACATGCCCCCCGCCTCGCCCGCACCATAGACGGGATCGCCGACCACGGGTGCGCCCAGCCCGGTCGCGGCATGGACGCGAATCTGGTGCGTGCGGCCGGTCTCCGGCCGGAACTCGACCAGCGTACGGCCATCCTCATGCCGCAAAGCACGCCAGCCGGTCCGCGCGGACTTGCCCGCCGGGTCGGCGACCATCCGCCAGCCTTCCTCCATGGTCGACACCTTGGCGAGCGGCAGGTCGATCATGCCCTCCCCCTCGACCAGGCCGTTCAGCACCGCCAGATAGCGCTTTTCGACCAGCCCGGACTCGAACGCCTGCTGGAAGCGGGCATGGGCCTTGGGGTTGCGCGACAGAAGCAGGCAGCCGCTGGTGTCGCGGTCCAGCCGGTGCACCGCATGCGGCCAGCGCTTGAACCCGAATTTCAGCGATTCCAGATGGTTTTCGAGGCTGATCGACCCGTTGCGGGGCCGATCCACGGGCAAGCCCGCCGGTTTGTCGATTACCAGCGCTTCGCCGTCGATGAATAGAACGCGATCTCCGTGCATCGCGCTCCCTTGCCACCGCCAGCGCCGACATGCCAGAGGGCCGCGCGTCATGCCGACCCTTCTTGCCGCTTTGCTCCGCCTGTCCGCGCTGCTGTCGATCGCGGCGATGCCCGTCATGGCCCAGGCGCAATTCTGTGACGGCGCGCTGCCGCCGCCCGGGCCCGATGGCCGGGTCGCGGGGCATTTCCCCTATGGCGATGCCGCCCCTGCCGACATCGTGCCCGCGCCGGCCGGGTTCGGGCTTAAGCCCTATTGCCGGCTGCACCGCGCGATGATCCCCGATCTGTTGCGGATGCTGGAAGCGGCCAAGGCCGATCCGTCGGTCGGCGGCACGCTGCACGGCCTGTCCTGCCACCGCGAGGTCGCCCGCCAGCGCAACGTCTTCTGCCGCGACCTCAGCGTCTCGGCCGCCGAGCGCGCCATCTCGGTCGCACCCGCCGGGCATAGCGAGCATGCGACCGGCTATGCGATCGACTTCGCGGTCCGCCCGGCCAAGGGATGCCCCGATGCCGAAGCCTGCATGGCCGCGACTCCGGCGGCGCGCTGGCTGATCGCCAACGCCCCCCGCTTCGGGTTCGAGATGAGCTTCCCGGCGGGCAACAAGCAACGGGTGAAGTGGGAACCCTGGCACTGGCGCTGGGTCGGCACGAGCCCGAACGAGCCGGGCGCGGCGCAGGCGCGGGCTGTCTTTGCCAAGGCGCGGGCGCAGTTTCCCGCCAATCCGGGGGTACGCGATCCGCTGAAAGTCCTGGTGACCAGCCAGCCGCCAGTCCCGGCCGCTCCGGCTGCCGCACCCGCCCCAGTGGTGAAGAAGGGCAAGCGGCGATAATCGCGGAGCCTGGCCGTCGACCGCGCTCAGGTCGAACGGACGTCAGGCAAGAAGGCGGGGGCACCCATCGGCGCCCCCGTATCCGAAATCATCCGAACAGCTTGGCGGCCGTCTCGGCGATGCGCTTGCCCTGATAACGGGCACCGTCCAGATCGATCTGGCTGGGCTGGCGGCTACCGTCGCCGTCCGCCAGCGTCGACGCGCCGTACGGTGTGCCGCCATGGACTTCCTTCACGCCCATCTGACCCTGGAAACCATAGTCCAGGCCAACGATGGTCATGCCGTGGTGGATCAGGTTGGTCAGCACCGAGAACAGGGTGGTCTCCTGCCCGCCATGCTGGCTGGCGGTCGAGGTGAAGGCACCGCCGACCTTGCCGACCAGACCGCCCTTCATCCACACGCCGCCGGTCGTGTCCCAGAACGCCGCCATCTGGCTGGCCATCCGGCCATAGCGGGTGGGCGTGCCGACGATGATCGCGTCATAGTTCATCAGCGCGTCGGGGCCCTCGATCTCGGGGTGCGCGGTGTCGGTCTTGAAGTGCGCGGCGGCGACCACTTCGGGCGGCGCAGTTTCGGCGACGCGGCGGATATCCACCTCGGCCCCACCGGCGCGCGCGCCCTCGGCAATGGCGTCGGCCATCTTCTCGATATGACCGTAGGACGAATAATAAAGGACCAGAACCTTGGTCATGTGACATACTCCCTTCAGAAAGTGGCAGTTATTCGGAATCGACCAGAACGATCTCGGCATCCTCGACAGCGGTGATCGTCACGGTCCGTCCACCCGTCTCCTGGGCGGACAGCGCCGCACCGTCGCGTGCCGCGAACGGAACACCGTCGATTTCGATCCGTCCGGTGGCAGGAACCAGATAGGCATGACGCCCCTCGCCCAACCGGTGCTCGACGCTTTCCCCCGCCCGCAGGGTCGCGCCCAGCACCCGCGCGTCGGCGCGGATGCGCAGGGCATCGCGATCCTCCTCGAAACCGCTGGCCAGGGTCACGAACTTGCCCGAACGCTCGCCCTTGGGGAATGGCTTGGCGCCCCAGCTCGGCTGGCCGCCCCGGCTGCGCGGCTCGATCCAGATTTGGAAGAGCGTCGTCGGCTCGGCCTCCAGATTATATTCGGCATGGCGCACGCCTGTCCCGGCGCTCATCACCTGGACGTCGCCCGCTGCGGTGCGACCGGCATTGCCCATCGAGTCCTGGTGCGTGATCGCACCGGTGCGGACATAGGTGATGATTTCCATATCGGCATGGGGATGCGGCGGGAAACCGGCATTGGGCGCGATGACATCATCGTTCCACACCCGGATCGCGCCCCAGCCCATGCGAGCGGGATCGTAATAACTGGCAAATGAGAAATGGTGCCGCGCGTCGAGCCAGCCATGGTTCGCATGGCCCAGGCTGTCGAAGCTGCGCCGGTCGATCCCGGCGGATTGGATTTGGGTGCTCATCGGATATCGTCCTTGGTTGCAGCCAAGATAAGGACGATTATGGGATCGTAAACGGAAACGCTGGAAACCGATCGTTTCCACGTTCATTGTAGCGCGAAGCCTGGGGTTTTGGGGGAGTGCCAAGCGGTGTCGATGCGTCTGCCGGACCTGGAAGCCTGGGCCATTTTCGCCGCCGTGGTCGAGCATCGCTCCTTCAGTTCGGCCGCCGATGCGATCGGCCTGTCCAAGGCGACGGTGTCCAAGGCGATCACCCGGCTGGAGGCGCAGCTCAACCAATCTCTGTTCCATCGCACCTCGCGCCGCCTGGCCCTGACCGAGGCGGGCAAGCCGCTGGCCGAGCATGCCGCCCGCATCCTGGCCGAGGCGCGCGCCGCCGAGGAGGCCGCGCGCGACGCGGCCAGTGCGCCCGCCGGTCGCATCCGCCTGGCCGCGCCGATGTCGTTCGGCGTCGCCAATATCGCGCCGGTGATCGCCGATTTCCTGGCGGCGCACCCCGATATCGAGATCGAACTCAGCCTGTCCGACGCGCGGGTCGATATCGTTGCCGAGGGTTATGACATCGCGCTACGCATCGCCGACCTGCCCGACAGCTCACTGCGCGCCCGGCGGCTCTGCGGGATTTCGACCCATATCGTCGCCTCGCCCGGCTATCTGGCGACCCATGGCACGCCCACCCATCCCAATGAACTGGGCGAGCACCGGCTGCTCAGCTATGCCAACGTCACCGGCCCCTGGCGCTTCCGCCATCCGGGCGGCGCGGAAGTCTCCGTCCGGCCACAGGGGCCGCTGACCGCCAATAGCGGCGATGCGCTGGTCCCCGCCGTCGTCGGAGGGCTGGGCATTGCCCGCCTGCCCGGCTTCATCATCGGACCGCATCTGGCCTCGGGCCGGGCGGTGGCGATCCTGGAGGATTGGACGCCGCCGCCGATCGGGCTGCACCTGCTCACCCCGCCCAGCCCCCTGCGCCCCGCGCGGGTCGAGGCGCTGATCGCCTGGCTGGCCGATCGGGTTCGCGACCCGTGTACCGCCGCCAAGGCGATGGAGGCCACACGATGAACCGCCTGCGCCCCGACGACAGCGATGCGCGCTTCATCCGCCGCATCGTCCTGACCCTGTTGATCCTTGCCGTCACCGCCGCCCTCTTCCGCGCGGGCGACCTGCTGATCCTGGCCTTCGGATCGATCCTGGGGGCGATCGTCATCCATGCCATCGCCGATCTATATGCCGACCATCTGCCGATCGGGCCGAAGCGTTCGCTGACCCTGTCGATCGCGACGGTGCTGGCGGTGCTGGGGTTCCTCGCCTGGCTGTTCGGCGTCGCCTTTCGCCAGCAGCTCAACACGCTGGTCACGCAACTGCCCATCCTGATCGACCAGCTGGCCGCCTGGGCTTCGCAATCGCCGGTCGGGGCCAAGGTGGTCGACGCGGTACGCGCCGCCTTTGCCGGGAGCCGCGTTGCGCGCGATATCGGCGGCCTCGTCTCGGGGGCAGGCGAATTCGTCCTCAACTGCCTGCTGCTGTTGGTCGGCGCGCTGTTCTTCGCTGCCGATCCGAAGATTTACGAGCGTGGTTTTCTGCTGCTGGTCCCCCGGTCGATGCGCCCCGCCGTGGAGGATGCGCTGTTCGACACCGGATCGACCCTGCGCCTGTGGCTGCGCGCCCAGTTGATCCAGATGACGACGATGGGCGTGCTGGTCGGTATCGGCCTGGCGATCGCGGGCGTGCCGTCCGCCGCCGCGCTGGGGCTGTTGACGGGCCTCAGCGAGTTCGTGCCTTATGTCGGGCCGATCGCGGCGATGCTGCCCGCGCTAGGACTGGCGGCGCAGGGCGGGAACGGCGCGATCATCGGTACCCTCATCACCTTCGCGGTCGTCCGGCTGGTGCAGACCAATGCCATCACCCCCTTCGTCACCAGCCGCGTCGTCGCCATCCCCCCCGCCGTCACCCTGTTCGCGATCATCGGCATCGGCACCATCTTCGGGCTGTTCGGCCTGTTCTTTTCTGCCGCGCTGCTGATCGTGGCCTTCACCCTGATCCGCAGCCTGTATCTGCGCGAGGTGCTGGGCGAAGATATTCCGGTCGTGGAGCATCAGACTTTGCTCGGCCCCGGCGCGAAGATGAAATAACGGAATCATAATCCGGGTTAGGGACGAATTAACCTTTTACGTTCACATCAGCGTTGGTTAATGAATAAAGCATCAGGTCGCCGGGGCATCAGGGGGGCGATCACTCGCAAATGGGGATTGTCGATGCGCGTTTTGCTGATCGAAGACGAACCGACGACGGCCAAGGCGATCGAGCTGATGCTCGGCAGCGAAGGCTTTAATGTCTATACGACCGATCTGGGCGAGGAAGGCCTCGATCTGGGCAAGCTGTATGACTATGATATCATTCTGCTCGACCTGAACCTGCCGGACATGCACGGTTATGACGTGCTGAAGCGCCTGCGGGTCGCGCGGGTTTCGACCCCGGTGCTGATCCTGTCGGGCATCAACGAGATGGATTCCAAGGTGCGCAGCTTCGGCTTCGGCGCCGACGATTACGTCACCAAGCCGTTCCACCGCGAGGAACTGATCGCGCGCATCCACGCGGTCGTCCGCCGGTCCAAAGGCCATTCGCAGTCGATCATCCGCACCGGCAAGCTGGCGGTCAATCTCGACGCCAAGACGGTCGAGGTCGACAATGCCCGCGTCCACCTGACCGGCAAGGAATATGCCATGCTGGAGCTGCTCTCGCTCCGCAAGGGCACGACGCTAACCAAGGAAATGTTCCTCAACCACCTGTATGGCGGGATGGACGAGCCCGAGTTGAAGATCATCGACGTCTTCATCTGCAAGCTGCGCAAGAAGCTGAGCCTGGCCTGCGAGGGCGAGAATTATATCGAAACCGTCTGGGGCCGCGGTTATGTGCTGCGCGAACCGGACGAGGTGGAGCAGGCCGAGGTCGCCTGATCCCCTTAACCGTTACCGAAAAAGGCCGGTTCGCGGGGGCGCGGACCGGCCTTTTTCGTGGAACTTACCCTTGGGTCTTCGCCGTCAGGCCAGGCGCTGCCGCCGACGCCGCGCGATGAACGCCAGCAGTGCGAGGCCAGCCGCCATCAGCGCGACGCTGCCGGGCGTGGGGATCGTGGTCGGCGATCCGCCGCTGCTGCCCGTCCCACCCGACGATCCGCCCGAACTGCTGGGCGGGTTGGACGAGGAAGGCGAGTAGGTGCCCACATAGGTGCCCAGGTGAAACTCGCCATTCTGCACCAGACTGGCGAACACGGCCGACCCTTCGATATAGTTGCCGGTCACCGCCGCCGCCTTGGGCGCCAGCACCGATCCCTTCCACGCCGTGGTCAGTTCCAGGCTGGTCGCATCGGGGAAATTCCAGATGACATGCTGGCCCAACCCCGTCGCATTGCCGAGGAAATTGTCGTCGAGCCGGACCGACGATCCCCGCACATTGACGATCACCGTGTCGGCACCGTTGGCGTTGAATGCGATCTCGCCGAAGCGTGACAGGTCGGCGGCGTTGAGATTAAACACGCCCACGCCATTGGCGCCAGGCACGGCATTGAAGGTCGCGCGATTGCCGCTGATCGACACCTGCGCCGTCGCGGCGAGCGCGGCATAGCTGTTCGACAGATCGGTCATGCTGCTCGCCAGCAGGCTCTTCTGCTGGTTCAGCCCCGAGACGAAACTGGGATCGCTGGCGCTCAGGCCCGACTGGACTATATTCTGGTTGATGTTGGTGTTGGACAGGCTGCCGCCCACCTTCACCGTCTGCACCGCGCCGTTCAGGTTCAGCCCGCTCTGGACATTGCCGCCGATCAGCGCGCCCGAGCCGTTGTTCAAATTCTTCGCACCGCCCAGCACGTCGCCGACCACGGTCAGCCCCGGCACCGAATAGCTGGACGCCGGAACCGTGCGAATCTGGTAGTTGGACGAATTGCCGCTCAGATTGCCGCCGACAAAGGTCCGCCCCTCCACCTCCGAGCTGGAGGTCAGGTCGCCGAGCACGATGAGATTCCATTCCTTCAGCGCATCGACCCCCACCACGGTCGGCGAGGCGATGGCGAGTGACGGCAGGGCAGCGACCAGCCCGGCCACAAGTAAACGGTGCTTCATGATCTGGGTTATAAACACCGAAGGCTGCGAAATCATCAGCCGCGATACGCCCTGCCTCCCGAAGCGAGACGCCGGTCCGTCCTATCGACAGCGCAGCGTTACGGTCTGTCCCGGCTTGTCATAGGTGATCGAGGAACAGTCCTTCAGCATGTCCGCGCCGATATAGACCACATAGGACGGCTTGCTCTTGGCCCGCTTGCCCTTGACCACGACATCGCGAGTCTCCGCCTCAAGTCCATCAGCCTCGCTGGGGTCGATATCGGTGGCCGCGCCATAGTCATGGGTGCGGACCAGCAAGTCGGTCAGCCGCAACGGCCCCAGCGTCAGGGGCCGGGTCAATCGAACCGGTCGCGCCGGACGGCGAACGCCATGGGAGATGAGGACCTGCTCGACGGCTCCGTCGAACTGTGCGCCCTGCGCCCGCCCGATGGCCGCCCCCGCCGCCGCGCTGGCCACGGAGCGCGGAAACTGTGGGACGAAGGCGAACAGGATGTCCTGGCCGCCGATCGGGACTTCGACGCTCGCCAGCCACCAGCCGTAACGTGGCGCCAGTTTCAGTGTCGCCTCACCCTCCCCTGCCTGGGGCGGGCGCAGCGTAAAGCGCACGATCGGATCGGGCAGGACATGGGGACCGCCCAGCGCCTCGTCGCCCGGATAGGCGTCGGTCTCGAACCACTTGACCCATTGGCTTTCCGGCGGCGCGTCGCCGACGCCCAGCATCACGCGCTGCACGCGTCCCGGCACGCGCACCGGACCGATCCGCGCCGAGGATGCAGGCCCCATCGAGAACAGCTTAAACCCGCCCCCGCCGATCTTCGCGTCATCCCCGAACAGCGCCTCGGCCCGCGCGCGGGGCAGATAGAGGAAGGTCGGCAGGCCCGGTCCGATCCGGGCCGGGATCGCGTGCCCCTCCACCGTGATCGTTACCCGCCCATCGGCAGGCACCTCCCGGATTGGCAGCGGCGGCGGCGGATCGCTGGCACCGACCAGCATCGGCAGCATCAGAGCCGGCACCATCCGCCGCGCGGGCGTCATATCAGCGTCGTTCCCACACCTTCTGCCCGCCGATCCACGTTTCCTCCACCTTGGTCGCGCGCAGCTCGCTCGGGTTGATGTCCAGGGGATTGCGGTCGACGATGATGAAGTCCGCCTGCTGGCCCGCCCCCAGCCGCCCGAACAGATCCTCGGCGAACCCGGCATAGGCACCGTCCATGGTGAAGGCCCGCCACGCCGCCTCGCGCCCGATGATCTCCTGCGGCTGCCACCCGCCATAGGGCTGACCGTCGGGCCCTTGGCGCGTGATCGCCGCCGCCCAGCCCGCGAACGGATCGGGTCGCTCGACCGGATAGTCCGACCCGAAGACCAGCGTCGCGCCGTTCTTCAGCATGCTGTTCCAGGCATAGGCCCCCGCCAGCCGCGCCGGGCCCAGCCGCGCCTCGGCCATCTGGCGGTCGCTCGTCTCGTGCACCGGCTGCATCGAGGCGATGATGCCATGCTTGCCGAAGCGCGGCAGGTCGGCCGGATCGACCACTTGCGCATGTTCGATCCGCCAGCGCCGGTCGCCCTTATAGGTCTCGGCCAGTTCGTCGATCGCGTCGAGGACCTGCGCATTGGCCCGGTCGCCGATCGCGTGGACCGCGATCTGGTACTTGTCCATCGCCGCGCGGCTCATCAGGTTGCGGATGACGTCGTCGGTCATGAAGCCCAGGCCGGTCTGGCCCGGCGCGTCGGCATAGGGCTGCTTCAACCACGCCCCGCGCGAACCCAGCGCGCCGTCGCCGTACAGCTTCACGCCGACCAGTTTCAGCTTGTTGTTGTACAGCCACGGCGTCGGCCCGGTGCCGCCGATGCGCACCGTATCGTCGACGCCGCCACCATAGCTCATGATCCGAACGCGCAGATTTCCGGCATCGCCCATCCGGCGATAGGTCATCCACTCGTCCAGCGTCGTGCCCATATCGGCGGTCGCGGTGATGCCGTGGCTCAGCAGCTCGTTCTGCGCCTTCAGGAAGGCGGCGTTGCGATCCTTGGCCAGCGGCTGCGGAATCGCCTTCTGGATCAGCGCCATGGCGGCATCGACAAACACGCCGGAGGGCTGGCCGCCGACCTTCTCGATCCGGCCACCGGCGGGCGAGACGGTCTTGGCGGTGATCCCCGCCGCCTTCATCGCCGCGCTGTTCGCCCAGATCGCATGGCCGTCGGCGCGCTCCATCACGACCGGCCGGTCGGAGACGGCCGGGTCCATATCGGCGGCGGTGGGGAAGCGGCCCAAGCCCCAGCTTTCCTGGTTCCAGCCGCCGCCCAATATCCATTTCCGCTCGGGGTTGGCCGCGACATAGGCGGCGATCCGCCCCTTCGCCTCATCAAGCGACTTGGTGGTCGCCAGGTCCAGCTCGATCTGGCGGAAGCCCAACGCCATCACATGCCCGTGCGAATCGACGAAGCCGGGCAGCATCACCCGCCCCTTCATGTCTGCCCGCCAGTCGAGCTTTTCCGGGCGCTTGTCCTTGGCACCCAGCAGCTTCACGACCTTGCCGTCCGGGGTCAGCAGCAGGCCGGTGAAGCGGACGACCTTGCCGTCCTTGTCCAGCGTCAGGCCGGTCACATTGTCGACCAGCGCATCGGCGAAGGCCGCAGCCGGGGTCAACGCGATCGACAACGCGGTCAGCGTGGCGCGGAGGATGCGGGGGAAGGAAGCCTGCTTTACCATGCCCGTTCCCTATCGGGTGAAGGCGAAGGTGGGAAGCGCAGGACACAATCATTCCTCCCCTGCAAGGGGAGGGGGACCATCCGAAGGATGGTGGAGGGGTGTAACCGGTGGCGAACGCAGACCGCCCTCACCAACCGGAACAC
>NZ_BCTY01000066.1 GCF_001591005.1 Sphingomonas sanguinis NBRC 13937 | reverse complement strand
GGGGGGGGGGGGGGGGGCGTGCCGGGATGGATGTCCCTTGAGGAAGCCCCCCTCCGTCAGGGCTGCGCCCTGCCACCTCCCCGTACCGGGGAGGAATAGGTTATGCCGCGACCCGTGCGACGAACAGGCTGGCGCTGGTCTTCAGGTCGCCCAGCCGGGTGTCGAGATGGTCGAAGCCGCGCCCGACCCGGTCGATCTCCTGCGCGACATGCTCGGTATCCTGGCGGATCGCGGCGATGGTGTGCGACATCGAATCGGCTGCCAGCGCGGTCTCGTCGACGGCGGCGGTAATCGCAGTCACCGTCTGCGCCTGCGCCTCCATCGCATAGCGGATGCGCTCGGCCGAAACCTGCACCTCGTTGACTGTCGCTTTGATCGAGGCGTTGGTCTCGACCGTCGAGCGGGTTGCGGCCTGGATCGCGGCGATCTTGGTGGCGATATCGTCGGTGGCGCGCGCGGTCTGGCTGGCGAGGCTCTTCACCTCCTGCGCGACGACCGCAAAGCCGCGTCCGGCATCCCCTGCCCGTGCCGCCTCGATGGTGGCGTTCAGCGCCAGCAGGTTGGTCTGGCCCGCAATGTCGCGGATCAGGCCCAGGATCGATTCGATCGACTTGGCATGGTCGGACAGCATCTCCGACATGCCGACCGCCTGGCCCGCCTGGTCGGCGGCGCGGTTGGCGACATCGGCGGCCTGGTCGACCTCGGTCCGGGCATCCTCGATCGCGCGGATCAGCCCGGCGGCGGTCTGCGCCGCTTCGCGCATCGCGACCGCCGACTGTTCGGCGGCGGCGGCGACCTCGCTCGACTTGCCCAGCATGCCGCGCGTCGACACCGACGCCTCCTGCGCCTGGCGTCGCAGATCCTGCCCCTCGACCGAGGCATTCTCGACCACGGCGGCGATGCCGTTGCGGAAATCGCCCGCCAGCCGCTCGCGCTCGCGTTCGGCGCACCAGTTGCGATACCCCGCAAACAGCTCGACGGTCAGCTCGGTTTCCATGCCGTACAGCCGCAGCAGCGTGTCGACCGCGACCGAGCGGCGCGGGTCATCCGCCGCCATCTCTTCCAGAATGACCTTCAGCGCGGCCCGGTCGCTGGCACAGGACATGGCAAGCACCTCCATCGGCGCGATGTCGGCGGCAAAGGCCGATGCGACCGAGCGCCCCAGCGACTCGAGCCATTCGCGCCCGGCCAGATCGCAGAAGCGATTGCGCAGATAGGCGCGACCGGTGACCAGCTGGCGCTCGCGGTCGAGCGGCGTCCATTCAGGCTGCCCCGGATTCTTGCGGCGCCAATGGTCCCAATAGGCGACGACCACTTCGTCGGCGCGCGGTTCGATCACCGACCAGATTTCGGCGGCCAGCCGGACCAGCGAGCCATCCCCGCCGTCAAAGGTGCGAACCCGAGCATCGAGGTCGATTTCCACGGTGATGACCGTGGGCGGCGGCAGGTCGGAGCGCAAGATGTGGGTCTCCCATTCGGCAATGGCCAGATTTTCCCGCTCTTTCTGCGACCAAAAGGGTTAAGGGCCTCTTATCTCTGCGACTGTCGGCGCTCCGTCCCGAACGGCAACGGCCATTCGCGGCGACGAAGCGTGCCGCCAATGCGCTCACGGCTTGCATCCTGTCGGCGTCTTCACCATAGGCGTATCCGCAAACCAGCCTGACTTTAGACTGTTCGAGGATCTGCCCTTGGCCGCCCGCAACACCGCCCGCCCGCTTTCGCCGCATCTCCAGATCTGGAAATGGGGCCCCAACATGCTGGTGTCGATCCTGCACCGTGCCACCGGCACGGGCATGGCGACCGTGGGCACGCTGCTGCTCGTCTGGTTCCTGGCCGCCGTCGCCGGTGGGCCGGAAAGCTATGCGACGTTCCGCGACGTCTTCACCGTCCAGTCGGGCAAGCTCAACATCATCGGCTATGTCGTCGGCATCGGCCTGACCGCCTGTCTGTTCCAGCATATCGCGAACGGCATCCGCCACCTGTTCATGGATGTCGGCGCAGGCTTCGAGCTGAAGTCGAACAAGCGGCAGGCCCAAGCCACCATGGTCTTCGCCGTCGTCGCGACCGTGGCGTTCTGGCTCTATCTGGGAATCAAGTGATGCGTTCGGGAACCGCAATCGGCCGCGTGCGCGGCCTGGGCTCGGCCAAGTCGGGCACTCATCATTGGTTGAACCAGCGGCTGACCGCCGGTTCCAATTTCCTGCTGGTCGCCTGGCTGCTGATCTCGATCCTGCGCCAGCCGTCCTTCGACTACGCCGCGATGCACTTGTGGCTGGCCAATTCCTGGGCCGCCGTCCCGATGGTGCTGCTGGTGGCGTCGATCTTCTATCATATGCGTCTCGGCCTCCAGGTCGTGATCGAGGATTATGAGCAGGACCAGAACCGGGTCGCGCTCCTCGTCGTCATGAACCTGTTCGTCTTCACGACCGCCGCCGTCGCCATCTTCTCGATCCTCAAGATCGCTTTCGGAGCCGCTGCATAATGTCCGCTGCCGCTTACAAGATCATCGACCATACCTATGACGCCGTCGTCGTGGGTGCGGGCGGCTCGGGCCTGCGCGCCACCATGGGCATTGCCGAGGCCGGTCTGAAGACCGCCTGCATCACCAAGGTGTTCCCGACGCGCAGCCACACCGTCGCCGCCCAGGGCGGTATCGCCGCCTCGCTCGGCAACATGGGCCCCGACCACTGGACCTGGCACATGTACGACACCGTCAAGGGGTCGGACTGGCTGGGCGACCAGGACGCGATCGAATATCTCTGCCGCGAGGCTCCCGCCGCCGTGTACGAGCTGGAGCATGCGGGCGTGCCGTTCAGCCGCACCGAAGAGGGCAAGATCTATCAGCGCCCCTTCGGCGGCATGATGCAGAATATGGGCGAAGGCCCCCCTGCGCAGCGCACCTGCGCCGCCGCCGACCGCACCGGCCACGCCATGCTGCACGCGCTGTACCAACAGTCGCTGAAGTATGACGCGGACTTCTTCATCGAGTATTTCGCGCTCGACCTGATCATGGACGATCAGGGCAACTGCCGGGGCGTGATCGCGCTGTGCATGGAAGACGGCTCGATCCACCGGTTCCGCGCGCATAACGTCGTGCTGGCGACCGGCGGCTATGGCCGCTGCTATTTCTCGGCGACCTCGGCGCACACCTGCACCGGTGACGGCGGCGGCATGGTGCTGCGGGCGGGCCTGCCGCTGCAGGACATGGAGTTCGTGCAGTTCCACCCGACCGGCATCTATGGTGCTGGCGTCCTCATCACCGAGGGTGCGCGCGGCGAAGGCGGCTACCTGACCAACTCCGAGGGCGAGCGCTTCATGGAGCGTTACGCGCCGTCGGCCAAGGACCTCGCCAGCCGCGACGTCGTGTCGCGTTCGATGGCGATGGAAATCCGCGAAGGGCGCGGCGTCGGCAAGGAGGGGGATCATATCTATCTCCATCTCGACCATATCGACCCGAAGGTGCTGGCCGAGCGCCTGCCCGGCATCACCGAGACCGGCAAGATCTTCGCCGGTGTCGACCTGACCCGCCAGCCGCTGCCCGTCACGCCGACCGTCCACTATAATATGGGCGGCATCCCGACCAACTATCACGGCGAAGTCGTCCGGCTGAAGGACGGCAACCCGGACTCGGTCGTCCCCGGCCTGTTCGCGGTCGGCGAAGCGGCCTGCGTGTCGGTACACGGCGCGAACCGCCTGGGCTCCAACTCGCTGATCGACTTGGTCGTGTTCGGTCGTGCGACCGGCCTGCGCATCAAGGACACGCTGAAGCCCGGCACGCCGCACGCGCCGCTGCCCGCCGGTTCGGAAGAGCTGGCGCTGGGTCGCCTGGACCACTTCCGCAACGCCGCCGGCAGCGCGACCACCGCCTCGGTGCGCAGCGAGATGCAGAAGACGATGCAGCGCCACTGCGCCGTGTTCCGCACCGACGAGCTGCTGACCGAAGGTCGCCAGATGATCCGCGCCACCTATGACCGGATGAAGGACATCGGCATCAAGGATCGCTCGCTGATCTGGAACACCGATCTGGTCGAGACGCTGGAGCTGGACAATCTGATCAGCCAGGCGGTCGTGACGATGGAATCGGCACTGAACCGCAAGGAAAGCCGCGGCGCGCATGTGAACGAGGACTTCCCCGATCGCGACGACGCCAACTGGATGAAGCACACCGTCGCGACCTTCGACGGCTGGGGCGGCCAGGGCGGCGGGGTCGAGATCGACTATCGCCCGGTGCATGATTACACGCTGACCGACGATATCGAGTATATCAAGCCGAAGAAGCGGGTTTACTGAAGGCCTGTATCCAAGGTTCGGAATAAGAGGGGCTGGCGAGTGATCGCCGGCCCTTTTTTTGTTTCTTCCCTTACTCCCCTCCCGCAGGCGAGTTTCAGGTCGGTCATGCCCCCCCCCGGCATGACCTAAACGATGCGGGGCATCGTTTACCTGAAACTGGGTTGGGGGAGGAAAAGCCACAAACGGTGCCGCCCTCGGAGAGGCCCCTCCCCCCATCCCCCTCCCGCCTGCGGGAGGGGGCGCGCCAAGCGCTGAGCGCCGGAATCAATCCGCACCGGCAGCCTCTTTTTCTCCCCTCCCGCCTGCGGGAGGGGCTGGGGGAGGGTAAGCCACAAGCGATACAGCCCCATGGAGAGGGTTCTCCCCCCTTCCGTAATCATTTCGGCAGCGCAGCGGAACGCGAGCGGCGGGGATGGGTTCACTCGGCATGTCCGCATCCGCTATGCTGTCGCCCATGCTGGCCGATCTTGCTCCGCCCCCGCCCCGCCTGTCCGCGACGGACAGCCTGTTCCTCGATTTCGACGGCACGCTGGTCGACCTCGCCGACAATCCGGAGGGTGTGCATGTCAGCACCGAGCTCGCCGAGCGGCTGGACGCGCTCGCCGCGCACATGCCCGGCCGTCTCGCCATCGTCAGCGGCCGCTCGATCGCGCAGTTGGATGCGCTGTTCGGCCCCCAAGCCAAGCATTTCACCCTCGCAGGGAGTCACGGCGCCGAACGCCGCTCACCCGAGGACGGCCATGTGCAGCCCGACAAGCCCGACCAACTCGCCACCGCCACCGACGAAATGCGCGCCGTGGCCGAGACCCACGACCTGTATTTCGAGACGAAGAGCTTCGGTGCAGGCCTCCATTATCGCCGAAACCCGGACGCGGAACCACTCGCGATCCGCGAAGCCACCGCCATCGCCGAGCGCCACGGCCTGACCCTGCAACCTGGCAAGATGATGGTTGAGATCCGCCTGCCCGGTGACAAGGGCCGGGCGATCGAGACGCTGATGCAGGCCCCCGCGATGCAGGGCACGGTCCCGATCTTCTTTGGCGATGACGTGACCGACGAGGACGGTTTCGTCGCCGCCGCCGCGCTGGGGGGTGCTGGCGTGCTGGTCGGCCCGATGCGTGAGACCGCCGCCCGTTATCGCCTGCCCGATGTTGCCGCGGTCCATATATGGCTCGCCCAAGCGCTGGAGAATGCCAAGTAATGCAACAGGACATGAACCTCTGGCCGATCGGCAACTGCCAGGTTTCCGCGCTGGTCGACTCGCAGGGCCGCTTCGTTTGGGGCTGTGTGCCGCGAGTCGATGGCGACCCGGCCTTTTGCGCGCTGCTCGGCGATGGCGAGCCGGAGACGGGCTATTGGGCGATCGACTTGGAAGACCGGGTCTCGACCACGCAAGGCTATCTGCGCAATACGCCAATCCTGGTCACCACCCATATGGACGACCGGGGCAATGGCATCGAGATCACCGATTTCTGCCCGCGTTTCTCGCGCGAGGGCCGCGTCTATCGCCCGACCAGCTATGTGCGGATCGTGCGGCCGATCGGCAGCCCCCGCATCCGCATCGCCCTGCGGGTCGCGACCGACTGGGGCAACTCGACCGAGCGGACCCAGGGGTCCAACCATATCCGCTATCTGATGACGCAGCAGACGCTGCGCCTGACCACCGACGCCCCGGTCGGCCATATCGCCGCCGAACAGTGGTTCCGCCTGGAACGCCCGATCCACATGTTCCTGGGCCCGGACGAGAGCTTTGCCGGCGTGCTCAGCGAGGCGAGCCGCGCCATGCTGGAGCGGACCACGCATGAATGGCATCACTGGGTGCGTGGCCTCGCCACCCCGGTCGAGTGGCAGGCGGTGGTCATCCGCGCCGCCATCACGCTGAAGCTGTGCCAGCACGAGGAAACCGGCGCGATCGTCGCCGCGCTGACTACCTCGCTGCCCGAACATGCCGATTCGGGGCGCAACTGGGACTATCGCTACTGCTGGATTCGCGACGCCTATTATACGGTGCAGGCGCTCAACCGGCTCGGCGCGCTCGACGTGCTGGAAGGGTATCTCGAATATCTGCGTAACATCGTCGACGCCGCGCGCGGCGGGCATATCCAGCCGCTCTACGGCGTCGGGGGCGAAGCGACCCTGGTCGAGCGGATCGAGACCAAGCTGCCCGGCTATCGCGCCATGGGCCCGGTCCGTGTCGGCAACCAGGCCTATGAGCAGATCCAGCACGATGCCTATGGCCAGATCGTGCTGTCGGACGTGCAGGCGTTCTTCGACACGCGCCTGTTCCGCATGTCGGGCGTCGAGGACTTCCACTCGCTGGAGCGGGTCGGTGAGCGCGCCTGGGCCAAATACGACCAGCCCGATGCGGGTCTGTGGGAACTCCGCACCAAGAGCCACGTCCACACCTATTCCGCCGCCATGTGCTGGGCGGCGTGCGACCGCCTTGCCAATGCCGCGCAGGCGCTGGGCCTGGAGGAACGCCGCGCCTTCTGGCAGGAGCGCGCCGACCTGATGCGCGAGACGATCGAGCAGGCTGCGTGGCGCCCCGAGACGCAGCGCATGTCGGCGACCTTCGGCGGCGACGATCTGGACGCCAGCATCATCCAGCTGCTCGACCTGCGCTTCCTGTCGCCGGACGATCCCCGCTTCCGCTCGACGCTGGATGCGGTCGAAAAGGGCCTGCGCCGGGGCAGCCACATGCTGCGCTATGCGACCGAAGATGACTTCGGCCTGCCGCATACCGCCTTCAACGTATGCACTTTTTGGCTGATCGAAGCGTTCTATGTCACCGGGCGTCACGAGGACGCCCGCGCGCTGTTCGAGGAGATGGTGGCGCGCTGCACCCCCGCCGGGCTTCTGTCCGAAGATATCGACCCGAATACGGGCGAGCTGTGGGGGAATTACCCGCAAACCTATTCGCTCGTCGGCCTGATCAACTGCGCCGTCCTGCTGAGTAAACCATGGAGTGCCGTGCGATGAGTCGCCTGATCGTCATCTCGAACCGGGTCCAGCCGCCCACCACCGGGCCGGGCGGAAATCAGGGCGGGCTGGCGGTCGCACTCCTCGCCGCCTTGCGCGAACAGGGCGGCATCTGGTTCGGCTGGTCGGGGGAGACCACCGACCAGTTCAGCGGCCATATCAATTTCCAGCAGGGCGGCGGCGTGACGACCGCCACCATCGACCTGGAAGAGCAGGATATCGATGAATATTATAACGGTTACGCCAATCGGACACTGTGGCCGCTGTTCCACTATCGCATCGACCTGACCGAGTTCGAGCGCGACTTCGATTCCGGTTACGCCCGCGTCAATGAACGCTTCGCCGAGACGGTGCAGCCGCTGATCGAACCCGACGATCTGATCTGGGTGCATGACTATCACCTGATCCCGCTGGGCCGCGACCTGCGCAAGCGCGGGTTCAAGAACAGGATCGGCTTCTTCCTTCACATCCCCTGGCCGCCGGTGCGGCTGCTGATGTCGCTGCCCAGCCATCGCAAGCTGGTGGAGGCGCTCTTCGCCTATGACGTGGTGGGGTTCCATACCGAGGACTGGCTGGACAGCTTCCGCGACTATGTGACCAAGGAGCTGGGCGGGACGCTCGGCGAGAATGGCGAAGTGACGTGGAACGGCAAGACGATCCAGGCGATCCGCGCGCCGATCGGTATTGAGACCAAGGAGTTCGAGGAAGCCGCCAGCGGTCACGACGCACGCTTCGCCCGCGAACGCATGTATATGTCGGCGACCGGCCGCAGCCTGATCGTCGGCGTCGACCGGCTGGATTATTCCAAGGGGCTGGCCGAGCGCTTCCTGGGCTATGAACGTTTCCTGGCGCAGAATCCGGAACGGCGGGCGCTGGTCTATATGCTCCAGATCGCACCACCCAGCCGCGAGAAGGTGAACACCTATCAGGAGATTCGCGCCAATCTCGACTCGCTGTCGGGGCGGATCAACGGCGAATATGCCGATATCGACTGGGTGCCGATCCGCTACGTCAACAAGGGGTTTCCGCGGCCGGTGCTGGCGGGCATCTATCGCGCAGCGCGGATCGGGCTGGTGACGCCCCTTCGCGACGGCATGAACCTGGTCGCCAAGGAATATGTCGCGGCGCAGGACCCGGAAGACCCCGGCGTTCTGATCCTGTCGCGCTTCGCCGGTGCGGCCGAGCAGTTGAAGGACGCGGTGCTCATCAATCCCTACAGCGCCGAGGAAATGTCCGACGCGATCGTCCAGGCGCTGGCCATGCCGCGCGCCGAGCGTATCCGGCGCTGGGAAAGCCTGATCGACAATGTCCGGCGCGAGGACGTGTTCTGGTGGTGCGAACTGTTCCTGGCCGCGCTGCGCGGGGATGGGGTGAAAGCAGAGGCCAAGGTTATCGAGGCGGCGGCCCACTGATCCTCCCCGGCACGGGGAGGAATGGAATGCTCCAACCGCCGCCGGGGGAGCGCCTCCGGCATGTCGCGCCGGATATACTCCAGCAGCCCCTCGCGAATCTCGCACCGCAGGTCGAACGCGGTCGAGGCATCGCGCGCCGTCATCAGCCCGCGCACCTCGATCGAGTCCGGCTTCACGTCCGTCACCTGCATGTTGAAGAACCGCCGGTCCCAACGCGTACTCGCCTCGACGAGTTCGCTCATCTTCGCGCGCAGCCGGGGAATGTCCGCCGCCGGATCGAGATACCAGAAGACCGACCCCAGCAACTGGCTGGTCTCGCGCGTCCAGTTCTGGAAGCTGTTCTCCAGGAACTTGGCAACCGGCACGACCAGCCGCCGCTCGTCCCAGATGCGCACCACGACGAAGGTCAGGTGAATCTGCTCGATCCGCCCCCATTCATTGTCGATGATGACCACGTCGTCGAGCCGGATCGGCTCGGTAAAGGCCATCTGCACGCCCGCGATCAGGTTCTTGAGCGCGGGCTGCGCGGCGGCACCGACGACCAACCCTGCAATACCCGCCGAAGCCATCAGCGTGACGCCGATGGTGCGGATGCCGGGCACGCTCAGCAGCATCAGGCAGACGGTCAGGAACACGATCAGGAAGATGCCGATCCGCCCCAAAATCTGCGCCCGCGTCCGCTTTCGCCGGGCGCGCAAATTGTCCTCGACGCTGATATCCGCACGCAGATAGACGACGCCTTGAAAGGCGCGCAACGCCGCCACCGCCAGCCAGCCGAGCAGCGCGGGGACGAAGAATCCCAGCACCTGTCGCCATATCTCTCGCCCTTCCCCCGACATCGGCACCAGCCGCATCGCGAAGCTGACCGCGATGGCGATCGCCACCCAGCGCAAGGGTTGGCGGATATGCGCCAGCACCAGGTCGTCGCTCTGGCTCGCCGTCCGCCGCGCGGCGTGTCCGGCGATCCGCATGGCGATGCTGTGCACCACGACGGCGATCAGCACCGCCGCCGCGATGATGACAACATGTTGCAGCCACAGCCATTCGGCCGGAATGTCGAGCGATCGAAGCCAGCGCATGAGGCGCTAAAGGGTCAGCGCGGCGAAGGTTCCTCTTGCCGAGCGGGATTTCCCCGACGCGCCATACGCAAAGACGCCCCCGACCGCAGTCGGAGGCGCCTTCGTCAGGACCGGATCAGGCCGCCGGGCGAACCGCGCCGGTGGGAGCCGGGGCCGGGGCTCCGGCGGGCGGCGGGGGCGGCGGCACCGGCGCACCCTGCGGCGCCGCGCCGTTCACCGGCGGCGGGGGCGGAGGGACCGCACCCGGTGCGCAGCCACCCGACGGCGGCGGCGGGGGAGCGCCCGGACCACCCGGGGCACCGGGCCCGCCCGGACCACCGGGGGGCGGCGGGGGCGGCGGCGGACCGTCACCGCGCGGGCCACCGGGGCCACCGGGACCACGCGGGCCACCCGGCGGGGGCGGCGGCGGGCCGACCGGCACGACCGAGCCATTGGGGTCGACCAGATACTGGGCGTGCATCACGCCGTCATCATAGCGCCCCTGCACCACCACGTTGCTGCCGACCGAAGGCATCGCATCGCGCGACGCCGCGACCATCGCGCGGCCGGTGCCGTCCTGCACCACGAAGCGGTCGCCGAAGACTTCGGCCACCCGCCCCTTGGCGGTGACGACGCCGCTGGTCGAGGCCAGCTTGGCGATCGGCGTCTGGACGGTCGGCGCCATGGTGACGGTGGGCCGGGTCATCGAGACGGCGGCGGCGCCACCGCCAGCACCCAGTGCGATCAGGACCGCAGCGGCGGCGGCCAGCGGTGCCTTGCCCTGCAGGCGGGGGGTAGGGATATGGAAACGAGACATTGTCGATCTCCTTGGTTGATGGAGATGCTTTTAGGTGATTCGCCCCGATGCCCGCTGAACCGCGCGGTTCAGATTGGGTTTAGGCTATGCGACGATAGCGGGGCGATAAGGGGATAACGGACACGTCATGCGGATTCTGCTGGTCGAGGATGATCCCGCACTGGGCCCCGCCATCGCGCGGGCTTTGCGAGCCGAGCAATGCGCGGTCGACCTGTTCGCCAGCGGGGTGGACGCGGGCCATGCGGGCGATACCGAAATCTATGACGCCGCCGTACTCGACCTGGGCCTGCCCGATGGCGACGGCATGACCCTGCTGCGCCAGTGGCGCGAGGCCGGGCGTGCCCTGCCCGTGCTGATCCTGACCGCGCGCGACGGCTGGTCGGACAAGGTGGCAGGGTTCAAGGCGGGCGCGGACGATTATCTGACCAAGCCTTTCCGCGTCGAGGAGCTGGTCATGCGCCTTCGCGCCCTCGTGCGCCGCGCGGCGGGCCATGCCCAGCCGCGCCTGACCTGCGGCCCCCTCTCCTTCGACAGCCAGACCGGGCAGTTCGAGCTGGACGGCCTGCCGCTGAAGCTCACCGCGTTCGAATGGCGCGTCCTGTCCGCGCTGATACTGCGCAAGGAGGCGGTTATTCCCCGGCTGGAACTGCTCGAGCGCGTCTATGAGGGCGATGCCGATGTTGATTCCAACAGCCTGGAGGTGATCGTCGGGCGCCTGCGCAAGAAGATTGGCGCGGACCTGATCGAGACGGTGCGGGGCATGGGTTATCGCCTGACCGGCGGGGGCGCGGCGTGAGGCTGCCGCGATCGATCCATGGTCGGATGATCGTCATTTCGGGGGCGGCCATCCTTGCCGCCCTGCTGCTCGCAGGCTGGGGACTGGCCAGCGCGCTGGAAGGGATCGTCACGCGCGGGCTCGATCAGCGGCTCGATTCGGAAATCGCCGTTCTGGCCGCCGCCGTCGATTCGCAGGGTCGGGTCGACCGCGACCGTATCGCCGCGCGGCGCGGGCTGCTCGAGCCCGAACCCGGCTGGCGCTGGCGGATCGCAGGGCCCGATGGCGTGATCGGATCGGGCGACTTCCCCCCGCTGGCCGCCCCGCATCCGCCGGGCCCCGCACCAATCGCAGGCGGTCCCCCGCCTGCCCCGCCGCCGCCTGGCGGCGTGGACCAGCCCCACCCCGCCGATGGTCGTACCGAGCAGGGTGTCCGCGTCCATGCGCGGCAAATCACCATCCCCTCGCCGCGCGGCCCCGTGACGATCAGCGCCGCCGCCCCCCGCGCGGTGGTCGCCCGTCCGATCCGCGCCGCCTTGGTCCCGCTGCTCGCGATGCTGGCGGGTCTGGGCGTGTTGCTGGCGGCGGCGAGCCTGATCCAGCTGCGCCTCGGCCTGCGTCCCTTGCATCGGCTGCGCGAAGAGGTGGCCGCGATCCGCACCGGCGAGCGTGCCCGCGTCGACGAGGACCAGCCTGCGGAGCTCCAGCCGCTCGCCGCCGAGCTGAACGCGCTGGCCGCCGATAGCGAACGTGCGCTGGCGACCGCCCGCGCCTCCGCCGCGAACCTGGCCCATGCGCTGAAGACCCCGGTCGCCACGCTGGCGCTCGACCTGGCGGGCGATCCGCCCCGCGCCGCGCAGGTCGCGCGGATCGATGAGACCATCCGCCACCACCTCGCCCGCGCGCGGGTGCAGGCCGGAACGGTGCGCGCGGTCACCGCGCTGGCCCCGGCGATCGGCGACCTGACGGCGGCGATTGCCCGGCTTCATGCCGATCGCGGCATTACCCTGACCGCCGACATTCCAGATGACCTGTCGGTCGGGATGGACGCACAGGACCTGGACGAGGTGGCGGGCAACCTGATCGACAATGCCGCCCGCCACGCCCATGCGACGGTGCGCGTGCACGCCCGAGCGGAGGATCGCCAGATTCGCCTGACCGTCACCGATGATGGGCCCGGCATCGCCGAAGCGGATCGGATTCGCGCGACGGAGGCGGGCACGCGGCTGGACGAGCGGGGCGACGGCCATGGCTTCGGCCTTGCCATCGCGCGCGAACTCGCCGAGCTTCATGGCGGTCGACTGATCCTCGACCAAGCCCAGGGCGGGGGCCTGTCCGCCACGGTGCTGCTGCCTCGCGCCGCGCCCATCGACCGGAGAGCATGATGACCCGCCGCCTGATCCTTGTCCCCATGCTGGCGCTGCTGCTCCAGGCGCAGGCCATGCCGCCCTCCCCGGCCGATATTTACGGCCCCTTGTTCAGCGCGGTGCAGGCGGCGCAGGTCTTTCCTGACGGCAAGACCTTTGCCGATGCGGTGCCGCGCGAGGCGCCACAGGCGATCATGGCCGCCTATGCCCGCGAAAAGCCGGTCGGCAAGGCGGCGCTGACCGCCTTTGTCCGTCGCTACTTCTCGGTGCGCGGCGATACGCAGGCCCGCGCACCTTTGCGCGACCGCATTCGCGAGCTGTGGCCGATCCTGGGCCGCGCGCCCTTCGCGCCTGTGGCGGGATCGTCGGCGCTGGGGCTCGACCATGGTTATGTCGTGCCGGGCGACCGGTTCCAGGAGATCTATTACTGGGACAGCTATTTCACGATGCTGGGCCTGAGGGCGGACGGCCAGGCCCCGCTGATCGAGGCGATGCTGGCCGATTTCGTCGATCTGGTCGAGCGCTACGGCCATGTCCCCAACGGCACGCGCACCTATTATCTCAGCCGCTCTCAACCGCCCTTCCTGGCGTTGATGATGGACCTGTCGGACAATCGCGATCCCGTACTGGCCAAGCGGCGGCTGGCGGCACTGGTCCGCGAGCATGAGTATTGGATGGCGGGGGCGAATTGCCTGGATGCCAGCGGGGCGTGTCAGCATGTCGTGCGGATGCCCGATGGCAGCCTGCTGAACCGCTATTGGGATGCGCGCGACACGCCGCGCGACGAAAGCTGGCGCGAGGATCGCGAGACCGCCGCCAAGGCCGCACCACGTGCGCCCGCCATCGTCCAGCGCGACCTGCGCGCGGCGGCGGAGTCGGGCTGGGACTTCAGCTCGCGCTGGCTGGCCGACCCGATGCGGCTGGAGACGATCCACACCACCGACATCGTGCCGGTCGATCTCAACAGCCTGTTATGGGTGAACGAAAGCCGGATCGCCGCGCGGGCCAAGGCTCTGGGCGACGAAGCGCTGGCGCGGCGCTTCGCCGAGCTGGCCGCGCGGCGAAAGGCCGCGATCGACCGCTATCTGTGGGTCGCGGGGGACAAGCGTTTCGCCGATTGGGACCGGGCCGCCCGGCGGCCGACGAACAGCCGCACCGCCGTATCGCTATTTCCGCTCTTCGCCGGACATGCCAGCGCCGAACAGGCCCGTGCGGTCGCGACGACGACGCGCGCGACGCTGGTCGGCGAGGGCGGGCTGCGCACCACCAACATCCGCACCGGCCAGCAATGGGATGCCCCCAATGGCTGGGCCCCGCTGCAATGGGTCGCGGTCGAGGGGCTGGGGCGGTATGGCGAACAGGCGCTGGCCAAGGACATTGCCCACCGCTGGATCGCCACCGTCGCGCGCACCTATGCCGAGACGGGCAAGCTGCTGGAGAAATACGACGTCGAAGAGCGCAAGCCCGGCGGCGGCGGGGAGTATCCGACCCAGGACGGCTTTGGCTGGACCAACGGCGTGACGGCGGCGATGCTGGATCGGTGGCCGGATTTGGCGCCTGAGGGGACGCGCTGACCTTCTTCTCCCCCTCCCGCAAGCGGGAGGGGGCCGGGGGGAGGGCTGGCATATCGCTTGCGGCCTT
>NZ_BCTY01000065.1 GCF_001591005.1 Sphingomonas sanguinis NBRC 13937 | reverse complement strand
TGAGGACGTCGGGCTCCCGCGCCTTGCTCATGGCGATCGATACCCCGAACAAGGCTTCCTCGCCCTCCACGTCCACCTCGTCCGCGCCGGTAAACGCCACGAACAGGTCGGACGCATCCGGCGCACCGACGGCATCCAGCACGTCGGACAGTCGTACGCCGGTCCACTCCGCATTGCCGATCGCGCCAACGTCCCACGGGTCGCCGGCTGTCTTGGCGACCTGCTGGAGATCCGTGCGCCGGTTGCCGGCGCACTGGAGAACTGCCGTCACCGTGCGCGTGGCAAACGTGCTCTTCAGCTCCTGCACCGAGAAGGAGCGGCTCGCCATGCCCGTCCCGCTCACTTCGATCCGATGATCGGCAGGCAGATCAGGCACCGCACCATGGCTGCGCACATAGAACAGCGCCTGCGGCGTCAGGAACCGCTCGATCAGCGCGCCGGGCGTCGGCTCGGCGTTGTAGGGATCGGATTTGCGCTCGATCATATCGGTCATGAACGATCAAACGCCGCGAGCGCGCGGATCGCTTCAAATATCGGAGGTCATCGCAGATGAAGAATTGTTGATCGTTCCGATATGCAGATTGGAACGAACGCATCAAACGGTTAGTCGTCTTGATCAAGACGCGCGATATATGCGCATGACCCTGGAGTAGCTCAGAATATTCGTCGATGTCCCGGAGTGCGAATACGTCATCAAAGCAGCGGAGGCGCTGTCCCAGCCTAGCATCGAGGCTGTTAAGCCATCGGCGGTGTACGATGTGGCGACCCTGCCGGAGTCGGCGGCGAATGCCGAGCGTGGCATCAGTCAACTCATCGCGGGCGCACTCGCTGACGAGAGCGACGGACCGCCGGACGAACGGTTTAATCGCCGTACGATGGATGTCGATCGGCAGGGCCCACGCTTCGCAGTCGCTTCAGTAACAGTTAACCGCGACGATAGGCCAACCTGGCTGGACGTCATTACCGGACGTCGGGTAGCAGGCTCGTTCAGCTTAGCCGACACGCTCGATGCCAAGGCGCCGGGTAACATTAGCGCTTCGCGTGCCGCGCACGTCTCCGTGAAACTGGCCACTGACCGATGGCGGATTGGGCAGGCGCTGGCGGTGCTCTTGCAGCGGCTGTCGGCATCGCACTGGAGGACACGGCATTAGGCTGCACGTCGTTCGACATGATTGGGCGGCGCAATTCCTAAACTAAACGGCCCCACGCCATGAGACGTAGGGCCGTAAAGCAGTCAGGCGAGAAGACGCACGTCGGACTCACGCTTGTAGAAGCGCTTTGCTGCAGCTTCCACAAAATCGTGATCGACGTCGACCACGCCATCGTCCGGCTCGACGCCGGCTTTCTCGAGCAACGGCTTCGTCGCTTCGGTCATACCGATCGCCTTGAGATGCCCGAAGGCATCCATGACGAACTGAATGGCCGGCCCCTGCTTCAAGAGTGAAGCGCATCCCTCCTCGTTCACCAGGATCGCGACAGCATCGAAGATCTGGCTTGGGGTACCAGCCAGCTGCCCATCCGCCTTGCGCTTACTGCCGTCAGACAAAGTGATGCCGATCTTTGGCGCGACGATCACCGCCTTGCCCTTCTCGGCCTCGATCGCCGCGACGAGCTTCGCCAACCCTTCGGCGTTCGTACCATCGGCGATGAGAATGCCGACGGCGCGACCTTCAAGAACAGGCTTCATGTTCTTGTGGATCGACAGTGCATCCGAAGGCGGCATGTCGATCGTCGGCCGGGCAGCCGGCGTGGCCTCGGGAAGATCGATCCCGAGCCCATCGGCGACCCGGCGTGCCAGGTCCTCGTCGACGTTGCGCAGATTGGCGACCATGCGCGCAGGCACCTTGTCGAGCAGCCCCACCTTCGACAGCTCGAAAACATAGGCCGACGCGATATGCGCCTGCTCGCTTTCTGTTTGCGAACGATAGAACAGCCGGGCCTGGCTATAGTGGTCGGCGAACAGCTCGGTGCGAACCCGCATCTTGTCGCCCTCCTCGTCCGCGCCGGTCGCCGCGTTGGTCGTGACGAACCCGCGCTCCATGCTCGCGCGCGGGCCACCTTCCTCGCCATGCTCCGCCAGACTGTTCGGTTCGTAATTCGCACGTCCCTTCGGCACCCGCGTCTGCATCAGGCCATCGCGCTGGAAGTTGGCAAAGGGACACCGCGGCGCATTGATCGGGATCTGATGGAAGTTAGTCGTGCCGAGCCGTGACTTCTGCGTATCCAGGTAACTGAACAGACGCCCCTGCAGCAGCGGATCGTTGGTGAAATCGATCCCCGGCACGATGTTCGTCGGCAGGAATGCAACCTGCTCGGTCTCCGCAAAGAAATTGTCGGGATTGCGATTCAGGGTCAGCGTACCGATGACCCGGACGGGAACGTCCTCCTCAGGTATCAGCTTGGTCGCATCCAGCACGTCATAGGGCTGAGCCTCGGCGAACGCCTGATCGAACACCTGGATGCCGAGATCCCATTGCGGAAAAGCGCCCGTATCGATTGCCTCCCACAGGTCGCGCCGCTGATAATCATTGTCAGCGGCCTGGAGCTTGTTTGCCTCATCCCAGATCGTCGATTGAAGGCCCAGCCGTGGCTTCCAGTGGAACTTGACGAAGCTCGATCTTCCTTCCGCGTTGACGAGCCGGAAGGTATGGACGCCGAACCCCTCCATCATGCGGAACGAACGCGGCAGTACGCGATCCGACATTGCCCACATCAGCATGTGGGTCGTCTCGGGCATCAGCGACGCCCAATCCCAGAAGGTGTCGTGAGCAGTCGCCGCCTGCGGATAGGCGCGATCGGCTTCCATCTTCACGGAATGGATCAGGTCGGGGAACTTGATGGCGTCCTGGATGAAGAACACTGGGATATTGTTGCCGACGAGGTCCCAATTGCCTTCGCGGGTGTAGAACTTGACCGCAAAGCCGCGAACGTCGCGCGGCGTGTCCACCGAACCGGCTCCGCCCGTCACCGTCGAGAAGCGGACGAACACCTCGGTCTTCTCGCCCTTGGTAAATACCGCAGCCCGTGACAGATCGCTGATGTCGTCCGTCGCTTCGAATACGCCGTGGGCGCCGGATCCGCGCGCATGAACAATTCGTTCCGGTATACGCTCGTGATCGAAATGGAAGATTTTTTCACGCAGCACGAAATCCTCGAGCAGCGTCGGACCCCGCTTTCCAGACTTCAGGCTGTTCTGATTATCGCTGACGGGAACGCCGTGATTGGTGGTCAACACGTCATCCTCGCCGAGCGGCTGCTGGTGCGGCTCGCCGCCGTTACCGAATTCGGTCTTGCGTACGTCGGTCATGAAGCACCTCAAGTAGCTGGATGAAAAAGAACGATCTCAACCGTCCGGGGGTTGCTCGCAAATCGACACGATCGTAGCGCGTGAGGGCGAACAAGGACGTCGTACGGACCGTATCAGGCGGGGGCTCGGATAATCTCGATTTGATCTGATCGCCGTGAAAGCGGATCGTCGGACGGCAGGTTGTTCGTCATGCTCCCACCATCATTGAAAAGCGAGGCGCGCTTGGCCGAGTAAAGGGCAGCCAACCGAAGGTGCGCTGCCCGTGCACATTCGTGAACGGAGGACATAGCCAGCGTTCGCTCCGCGCGTTCGCGCCGCGCGAGATAGGTTTGTTCGTCCTTGATATCTTGCATGATGCCTCACTCCTGCATGACAAAAACGTCGTTATTGCTTGAGCAACAGTGACACCGCATCGCGTTCCTGCACGAGTTCAGCAACGCTACGTTGGATCATGATGTGCTGGAAATCGTCGAGCCGCAGCCCTGATACGCGCTCGACCGATCCGGGTGAGCAGATCGCTGGCACGCCGCACATCAGCCCCTGCGGAATATCGTATTCGCCGGTCGAAGACAGGCCCATCGAAACCCAGCGTCCGTCCGAGCCCAGCAGCCAGTCACGCATATGATCGAGCGCCGCGTTGGCGGCAGACGCGGCCGAGGATGCGCCGCGCGCCTCGATGATCGCGGTGCCACGCTGCGCCACTTGGGGGATCATCGTATCGGTACACCATTCTGGGTCGCCGATAATACGAGGTAATGGCTCCGCGCGAACCATCGCATTCGTCCAGTCAGCATACATGGTCGGCGAATGGTTGCCCCAGACCGCGAGCTGCTCGATCTCGCCCACGTTGACGTTTGCCTGTGCCGCCAATTGACTGGCAGCGCGATTGTGGTCGAGCCGGATCATCGACGTGATGTTGTCGCGGGCAAAGCCTGGAGCATGTTCGGCCAGAACCCAGGCGTTGGTGTTAGCCGGGTTGCCGACGACCAGCACCTTCGCCTCACGCTTTGCCGCACGATCCAAAGCATGGCCTTGCGTGCGGAAAATGGCAGCATTGGCGGCGAGCAGGTCGCGGCGCTCCATACCCTTCGAGCGGGGTCGGGATCCAACCAGGAACGCAGCATCGATGTCGGCGAATGCGACGTGCGGATCGGCTGTGACGTCGACGCTGTCGAGCAGTGGGAACGCGCAGTCCTCAAGCTCCATCACAACGCCCCAGACCGCCGGGAGAGCTTGCTCGAGGTCGAGGAGCTGAAGCCGGACGGGTTGATCGGGACCGAGGAGGTCGCCGCGTGCGATCCGAAACAGGAGAGCGTAACAGATTTGACCAGCGGCGCCGCTAACGGCAATCCGGACGGGAGTCTTGGCTGACATATTGAAATCCTTGAATGAAGCCTGACAAGGAAGAAGGGGGAAGAGCGGAGAGCGTATTGCAGCCCGCTCTTCACCGTTAGGGTGTCTCGTCTCGAAAGTAGGCGTGTCAATCTGCGTAGACGATTGTTCGGCCGCCTTGATTGTTGGTCCAGGAAACCCCGTCGATTATGTCAGCAGCGGCGAACCGGTTGGGCGTACAAGCGCCGCATCGCCGCATTCAGGCGTCAGCCAACCAAGCAGCCGCGGCTGCTTGTGCGCCAGCCAATAGTCGATGCTGAAGAAGCGTCCGCCGCCATAGAACAGCAGCACCGCCAGCATGATGACATAGGTGACGGTGAATTCGATCCCATTGTTCAGAATAATTGGATCGCCCAGCTGAGTGATGTAGTTGAACCGACCGGGGAAGTTCTGCGCCAGCCATTCCATGAAACCCTGGAAGCGAAGGGTCGATTCCGCCGTCTTGCCCGCGATCGCGGCCCATCCATGCGACCAGTGGACCGACAGACCGGCGACCGTCATGGTTACCATCAGCGGGATCGAGATCAACCGCGTGAAAAGGCCAAGCGCGAGGCAGATGCAGCCCGCTGTTTCGGTTGCGGTGGCCAGTGTCGCCATAAGCAACGGGGCGGGCATGTTGAGCCCGCCCTGTGCCGCGGGTGCACCAAACCATTGTACTAGCGCGGAGAAGCCCGTCAGTTTGGCATGGGCCCCTTCATAGAAAATCGGGATCAGATAGAGACGGATCGCAAGCAGCGGCAGGAAGTCGAGGAGCTGGACGCGACGGAACGCGGTATTCAGCCAGCGGAAGATCATCATCGGGAAGTGTCCTTCTGATCGGCAAAAACGAGAAGCTGTTTGGCAAGGCCTTGCCCGATCCAGTCGGGTACCAGCGGTAAGAGGGATGGTTCGACGGCTTCGGCCAGTCCTCGCGATGTCATCGCCTCTTCCTGCTCCAGGCGGTCCAGCAGCAGGCAGTCGCTGACGGTCAGCGGGCGGGTGAGGACATGATGCTCGCGCGTCCGGTACACCCCGTGCGGACGCGGTGGCGCGGGTTTGAGGCTGTCGTTCGCATCGATGAGCGCGGGATCGAACGGCAGCATGACCACGCGCAGCGTAGGATTGGCCGTGACCGGCCCAGCCGCATCGGTGCTCCCGGCGGCATCGTCCGACAGCGCCGCCGGGTCGATCTCCACTTGGAGCAACACCCATTCATATTCGATGATGGGCATCAGCGCAGACGGCAGCACCGGCTGCCCTTGGACGAACAGCACGAATTCCGTGGCGATCTGGTGGAATTGCGGCCGGCTGGCGGGATGTGCGGCGACGAATGCATCCGCCGCCCTGACCACCACGGCCTTGCCTGCCATGCGCGCCACGGCAGGAAAACTGCTGCGGATGGCTCCGGCGACATTCTCGCGGAGCAGTTGGCCGTACAGATCGCTGGGATCGCGCCGCGCCTGGCCCGCAAGGCCCGCCACCTCCTCGCGCAGCCGGGCGGGCGCGGCCGCGTCAGGCGAGCGCATGGGCCGGCTCCGCCATGGCCGCCTGCACCGCCGCCACCTCCCCAGCCAGCTCGTCGAGCGAGGGCACGAAATTGTCGCGCTCTAGCAGCAGCGGTCGTGCCCCGTGGCACTGCCACACCGACCGGCCAAGCGCGATCACCGCCTCGGCGACCGGCGTGCCATGCGTGTCGAGCAGCGTGCCGTCCTCCAGTTCCAGATGGCCGGCGATATGGTAATAAGCGATCGCGTCGGACGGCAGCGCGGTGACGAACGCCAGTGCATCCTCGTGATGGTTGTGCGCGTTCACATAAGCGTTGTTGATGTCCAGCAGGAGACCGCAACCCGACCGCTCGACCAGCGCCGAGATGAACTCGGCCTCCGGCATCTGGTCCGGGAAGCCATGGTAATAAGAGATGTTCTCCAGCACGAGTCGGCGCCCGGTCGCCTCCTGCACCTGGTCGATGCGATCGGCCAGATAATCGAGGTTGGACGCTCGCCGGGGCACCGGCAGCAGGTCGTAGAGATAGCCGGTCTCGTCGCGCGACAGGCTGAGGTGATCGCTGTACAGGTCGATACCGTAATCGTCGAGAAAACGCCGGACATCGGCCAGGAATTTCCGGTTCAGCGGTTGCGGATCGGCGATCGACAGGCTCAGCCCGTGCGCTACCAGCGGGTAGATGTCCGCGAGGCGGTCGAGCTGGTCGCGCTTACGTCCGCCGAGCCCGAGCCAATTTTCCGGCGCGATCTCGAGGAAATCGATGTCGCCCCGCCGGGGCTGGTCGCACAAGGGCGCGACCAGTTCCGGACGAAGGCCCACGCCGCGGGCGGTGGCTCTCAGCGGCCGCATACGCCCTCGGCCAGCCGGTCCTGGCTGGTCTGCGCGACCTTGTATCCCTTGCCGCTCAGGCCGCACTGGCCGTCGCGGGCGCGGACCAACTGGCCGCTGGGGTCCTGCTTCAGCTTGGTCTGGGCATAGATTTTTTCCGTGCCGCACTTGCCGCTGGCGCATTTGCCGCCGCCGTGCGCCGCCGGGCTGGCGGTGGTGGTCGCGGCGGGTGCGGCCTCTGCCGCCTGCGCCGCGCTGGCGGCCAGCGAGGTGACGGCGATGCCGAGAATCAGTTCACGCTTCATGACAACAACTCCTTGGGGTCAGCGGGACAAGGGGAAACAGGACAGGTCGCGTCCCGCGGCGACCGGGCCGTGGTAGAAGCCGCGGATGATCTGGATGTTGTGATCCTTGTCGCGCAGCGACCGGCCCATGAAGTGGTCCAGCACCAGCATCCTGGGGTGCGTTGCCGCCGCGATCTTGCCCACCACGGTCGGCGGGGCGTGCAGGAAGCGCGAGGCGGTGTCGGCATCGTCGTCGATCGCCGCCGGCATCATCAGGATGTCGGCGCCACGCGCGAAGTCCAGGAACTCACGCCGGCTGCCGTTCTGGTCGGCGGACAGCACGATCACGCCCTTGGGCGTTTCGATGCGAAAGGCGAGGGCGGGCACATCGCCATGCGGGATACCGAGCGCGGTGATGGTCACGCCGTCACCGCGCCACACCAGGGTCGGCGTTGGTTTGGCGACATTGACGTCGAAAGCGTGAACGTCGAGCTTCAATCCTTCACTGGCCGAGGACAGACCAGACAGGTAGGCGAACGATCCCCGCCCTTTGCCGAACTCGCGCTGGAAGAACCCGGTCATGCTGGGAAAGTTGGTATTGCCCGTCGGGCCGACCAGCCTCACCGCATGGCTGTTGGCGAGGAAATAGCCGCCCTTCAAGATCGCGGGCAGATCGGCGCTGTGATCCGTGTGGAAATGCGAGATGCCGATGAAATCGAGGTCCTCAAGCCGAGCACCCGACTGGCCGTAGCGCAGGTACGTGCCGCCGCCGGCATCGATCAGGATGCGAGCCTTGCCATTGATCCAGATAATTGCCCCGGACGATGCGCGGGCATCGTCGGAGATCGGTCCGCCCGAACCAAGCAGCTGCAGTGCAACGCCGCTTGTCCCGCATTGCGGGGCCTGCTGCGCCATCGCCGGCGATGCCGTGGCCAAGACAGCCGCCATGGGCAGGCTACGCAAAAGCTTTTTCATTGGAGGGATCCTTGATGCTCCGGGAGCGCCATTGCCGAGCCGGGTTT
Source organism: Sphingomonas sanguinis NBRC 13937 (assembly GCF_001591005.1). Taxonomy (GTDB): domain Bacteria; phylum Pseudomonadota; class Alphaproteobacteria; order Sphingomonadales; family Sphingomonadaceae; genus Sphingomonas; species Sphingomonas sanguinis. The sequence goes on along the minus strand of NZ_BCTY01000065.1, from coordinate 6,278 downwards.
TCACATCGGCCACGGAGAGCTGCACGGTCACGGCGGAGGAGGTTGAAACCATGACACGGGGATGCCCCGACGGTTTAAATCAATCCAACCGTTTGATTTGATGGTTTAGATCACGGATCGAGATCGGTTACGGTGACCGTTGAAGTTCTAAGCTGGAAACCATCGGCCACCACCGTAGCGCTTCAGCAACGCGCAGCAGATGCAAGGCGCCGACGGCATCCACTATAAGCGAGGCGGCGACATAGTCCGACCTCGCACATCCCGAATTGCATGACGCTGGGGAAGGGAACTTTGAGGGAAAAAAGCGGTCAGCACCGCATAGGCCATGGTGGGCCCGATCACCGACCCAGCCTTGGCCGAAAACACCGATTAATTTGTGCCGAACTGGTAAGATATAGCGTTGCCCAATACGACATCAATGCCGAAGGCAACTGCAAATATCTTCATGCGATAACTGAGTAGATCGCGATAAACTCGTAGACCGGTCAGAAGCTAAGCATGTTGGGGACGAGCATGTAGCGGACGAATCATGTCGAGAAATTCGTAAAAATGAAATGTAACACCTCCGTGGACGCGAATTGGGCGCGGGCCAAGATCACGGGTCGAGCTGTTCCCGCATCTTACCCACTACCTTCAGGCTCATCCCGTCACAGGAGGGTGCCCGCTCCGACCAATCTCCGCCGTTTGCGGCAGCCTGCGGACGGCTCCGCAGACGCTGTGCGATCACCCTACCCCATTTGCGACACGCGGGCGATGATCCCGATGACCGCAGCCAGCACTGCCATGCAGGCCGGCAGAAACAGCATCTGGATCACCGCCTGTCGCCCGGTGACGACGTCGTTCAGTGTTTCGACCGGACCGGCCAGGAATTCACGAAAGCTGCGCTGGCGCTCCCCCGGCATGGCGGCGTCAGCCGCCAGGATGCCGCCGACGATCAGCCCGAAATAGACGATCATCAGCACCGTCACCATCGTCATCACCAGTCCGGCCGACGTGTCGCGGGCAAAGAAGGTCCAGAAGCTGGTGAGCATCGTCGCGTAGATACCGACCAAGCCGAGCAGTGCGCCGGGGTGAACGCCGCGCGAGGCGACGCCGGGCGCGGTGCGCTCAATCGCATCGTAGTCGTCGACGTCATGCACCAGCGTCAGCATCGGACGCGGGATCAGGTCATCGGCGGACACATCATGGTCGACCTGTCGGGGCAGCGTTGCCATCGTTCGAACTCCATTCTCGGCGGGGCGCGAGATGCGCGACATCGCGATGAGAAGATGGTTGAACGTCTCACATCAGTCCAACTGATCTTACTTTTCAATCCAATCTGAAAAGGAGATTTATGACTGTCGACGTTAATGACGCGGCTGGTTATGATGGTAGAACCGCACTGATGTCCTTCAAAGTCATAATGGCATCACCGGCGATAATTATATCTACCACCAGCGATAATGGGCAATCCTCAAAATCCATTACCACCCGGCGTATTTGGCCCAGCACCTACGGCACGGCAAGCAGTTCATAGAGTATAGACTATTCTGACCTGAAACATCACCGGGTGCGCCCCGGCAGATCAGCAAATAACAAATCGCACCACGGCACTACTGAGGACAACTTATCCGAAGACTAGTCCTTATGGAAAATATTTCTTGAAGAGTGAAAGACGTTGAAAATGATTAACGCACTGATAAGGTACGCCCTTCATCGCGTACGAATGGGGCAAGATTGGCCAGACCTTTACCCGATCGGACGGCACCAGGAACATAGATAAGGCTTTGAGCATCGGTACTGATCGGAATCTCCGACGCCATGGTGTACGTAAGCGTGTCGATCGTCGCGAGCTTGTCAGTTCCGGCTAGGCTAACATAGATCCTCGTACCATCGCCAGAGGGCCAAACCGCAGTTGGAGGTGCTTGCAGCGGGACGGTCGTCACAGCCTCCAGGCTATCGGTTCTATAGACCTTGATCGCAGGTACATCGCCACCAACGCCGACATACGCGAAAGAATCATCCGCGCGCTGGGCGAAGTTGAGGGCGCCTGCCGCCGGGCCAGTTTTTATCGCCTCGCGCACCGCAAACGGCGGCTTGGCAGCAAAAACCGTGGTCGTGCCGCTGTCGCGGCGTGTCGCCCAGATCTGTTTACCGTCTGGCGACACTGCGATTGCTCCCTCTCCATCGCCGATGCTGGCAACATTTCCGACGATGCGCCGATGCGCCACGTCGATGACCATGATGGACGGCATTTTAGTGAGCGACACAAAGGCATAGCGTCCGCTAGGCGACAGGATGGTAGCGCCCGCTCCGCCGTTCGCTGGAATACGAGTGATCTCTCGCGCAATTTTAGGGTCTACGATCGCGATGGCATTTTCATCGCCGAGCGAAACCCAGAGTTCGTGCCCGTTGGGTGTAAACGCGACGGCGGTCGGCGAACTCTTGAACGCGACCCGGCCGCGTTTCGTGTTAGTAGCCAGATCCACAAACGTAACGCCTCTCGTCGCTGATGTCGATATGGCCAACGTCCGCCCGTCACGCGTCGCAGCCATCCGTGGGACGTTCAGGCTGAGAAAGGGTGTTTTGACAATTGCGCCCTTCGAAAGGTCGATCGAGCCCAATTCACTGCCCGCGGCAGGATCGATGACGGCAATGTTCGTCGATGTCGGATCGGACACGTAAATCCGGTCCTGATGACTTAGATCGATGTCCGGCCTTGACCATGGCGACTGAACCGCCATGAGATCAGCTGGAAAACTATCTGCAACGGGCGCGGCCCAATAGGCCTGAGCGGTTACCGGGAGTGGCGCTGCTGACGCCAACATCGCGGCAACCAGAACGATTGCAGCTTTCATCGTTTGATCCTTATCGCAGATCCAGCGGGTGATCGTGCCGGTCCGATACCGTTAGATCGACCGATATGCCCCTCGCGTCCAACGCGTGGTCACGATGGTTTCAATACACAATCGTGATCAATTATCGCCCATCATTCCGGCCAGCCGATTGTAGCGGCCATGTTCAACCATTGGACCGATGAACGTGTGACAGTGATCCATACGCGCGAGGTCTGACAAGTTTGGCGGCAATGAAGCTGCTACCCGGAATTATTTTCGGTCAGGGAGCGTTCGTATTCCATGGGGAAAATGCGGATGCGGGGCATGTAGTTTGCGACCCGAATGAAGCCACACCGCCATTATTCGGATGACGAACGCGCATTAGGTTTTACAGTGTTCGACAAGCCGAGTACGACGATCATCGACGCTTTGCTTTAACTGAGCATCTCGGCCATCCTCTCTCATAGGAAGTGAGATACACGTTGCGAAGCGGATCATATTACAAGCAAGACAGCACAATTTTTTGCCTCAAGACATGAACCCGGCACAAGAATATATTTGACGAGCGAACTGGTAGAATGCGGCTCACGTTTCGACGACTAGGCGGCACACGTGCCATCATCATTTTTGATTGATCCCTATAGTCAGCGTCCCTTAGGACACCTCATCTGCTCGATTCAGACTGGCGGGATGGTAGGAGTAGCGCGTAATCATCCTCTCCGCGCCGACCAGCTCGACGTCGAGCATCGTTAATATAGAGTTGACGGCATTAACGATCTGGGCATCGTTCGGCCCTTCCGTCATCTGGCAAATAGGCAAGTGTCCTGCCCGCCAGGCGGGCGCAAAGGCGGGAGCCATCAGCCGCGGCGCGGTCATGCGGGTCAATTCATTGCCGTTGATCTAGATGGCCGAACGTCGTGTGCGGCGCAGGCCGATCGGAACGATCACCGATCCTGTTTGGACCTTTGACGCGATCGGCGGCTAGGCCATCGTCATGCCTACGTTGACCCAAGCCCTGGCCGCCTGCGCGATAATACTCACGACCGCGTGCAGCGAAGCGATCGTCCCGTCAGCAATATCCTCAAATGACGCGAACGTGCCGATCGCTGGCCCCCGTGACGCCACAACCGTCGTCAGCGTCTTTTCGGATTACCGATGTGGGCATTGCCGCGCGTTCCATGCGGTGCTCGATGGCTTCCGCCGCGACAACCCAAATGTCCGCATCGTCTATCGTGACTGGCCGGTTCTGGGTTCGGCGTCCAAGGAGGCAGCGCGCTGGGCTATCGCCAGCGCGATGCAAGGCCGCCACGCTGCGTTTCACGATGCGCTGATGGCTGCACCGAAGGAGATGAGCGTAAACGATCTCTCGCAAGCTGCGGCGCATGCCGGGTTGAATATGGACCGCCTTCGTCGCGATCTCGTCTCGCGGGAAGACGCGATCGATGCGACCTTGCGCGAAACCGACGCTCTGGCGCATTCCTACGGCCTGCAGGGTACGCCGGGGATCGTCATCGGCAAGCTGGTGATCCCAGGCGCGATCGACCGGGCGATGCTCGACCGCGCGGTTGCCACGGTACGCAATTAATCATGAAATGCGATCGGAACGAACCGATCAACGAGATGGATAGATTGTTTAATCAAGCCTAACATCGGCGTCAGGAGATTGATCATGACGCTGGAGCAATTGAGAATATTTGTCGGCGTGGCCGAGCGTGAACACGTTACGCGTGCGGCCGAGGCGCTGAACGTCACGCAGTCCGCTGCTTCCGGCGCGGTTGCGGCCCTCGAAGCGCGCTACGGCGTTCCGCTGTTCCACCGCGTCGGGCGTGGCATCCAGCTGACCGAGGCAGGCCGAGGCTTTCTGGAAGAAGCGCGCGCGGTGCTGGGGCGGGCAGCGCATGCCGAGACGATGCTGGCGGACTATGCCGGGCTTGCGCGTGGATCGTTGCGGATCGTCGCAAGCCAGACGATCGCGAGCTACTGGTTGCCCGCAAAGCTCGCCGCCTTCCACGAACGCCACCCGCAGATCGCGGTCGAGCTGGCGATCGACAACACTGAGGGTGCAGCAGCGCAGGTCCTGAGCGGCGCGGCCGAACTCGGCTTTGTCGAGGGCGAGGTGGACGAACCGGCGCTGGCGCATTGGATCGTAGGGCGTGACCCGATGGTACTGGTCGGCCGCGAGGAAGCCGAACGCATCGACGATGCCTGGCTGCGCGCTGCACGCTGGATCGTCCGCGAGCAGGGTTCGGGCACGCGCTCGACCTTCGAGGACGTACTGCGAACGCGCGGGTTTGATCCGGCTCAGCTGACGGTAGCGATGACGCTGCCGTCGAACGAGGCGGTGCGTACCGCGGTCGAGGCCGGTGCCGGCGTCGCTGTGTTGTCGCGATTGGTCGTCGCACGCGCGCTTAAGGCCGGCGATCTGGTCGAGCTGCCGCTTGGGTTGCCCGATCGCGCCTTTCACGCGCTGCGCCACAAGGAACGCTATCGCACCCGCGCGGCCGACGCGCTGACGGACCTCATCAAGGAGCAGGTCGCATGACTGCCGACACCCCCTCGGTCCTGACCGGCCTCAAGCCGCTCAGCCGGCTTGACCATCCGCGCGAGATGATCCGCCAGTTCACGCCCAACTGGTTCGCCGCGACGATGGGCACCGGTATCCTCGCGCTCGCGCTGCCGCAGGTGCCCGGCATCGGAACTGCGTTGAAGCCGGTCGGCGAGATGTTGTGGTTCTTCAACATCGCGCTCTTCGCGCTGTTCGCCGGCCTCTATGGCGCGCGCTGGGTGATGTTCGGGCACGAGGCGAGGCGCATCTTCGGGCACAACACCGTGTCTATGTTCATCGGGACCATCCCGATGGGCCTGGCGACGATCATCAACGGATGCCTCGCCTTCGGGATCGCGCGGTTCGGTAACGGCATCGTGCCGGTCGCACACGTCCTGTGGTGGATCGACGTCGCCATGTCGCTCGCATGCGGCGTGCTCATCCCGTACCTGATGTTTACCCGCCACGAGCACAGCCTGGACGGCATGACCGCGGTATGGCTGCTGCCGGTCGTCGCTGCCGAAGTGGCGGGTGCCAGCGGCGGGCTGCTCGCGCCGCATCTGGTCGATCCTCACGCGCAGATGGTGACCCTTGCGACATCCTATGTGCTGTGGGCCTATTCGGTGCCGGTCGCGTTCGGCATCCTCGCCATCCTGATCCTGCGCATGGCGCTCCACAAGCTGCCGCATGAGAGCATGGCGGCATCCTCCTGGCTGGCGCTGGGGCCGATCGGCACCGGGGCGCTGGGTATGCTGGTGCTCGGGGCCGATGCGCCGGCGATCCTCGCGGCGCACGGGCTGGCCGGTGTCGGTACCGTCGCGCAAGGGATCGGCGTCGTCGCCGGGCTCTGCCTGTGGGGTTTCGGCCTGTGGTGGCTGGCGCTCGCGACGCTCATCACCATCCGCTACTGGCGCGCC
>NZ_BCTY01000064.1 GCF_001591005.1 Sphingomonas sanguinis NBRC 13937 | reverse complement strand
AGGTAACGCATAGGGCTCCCCCTAACTCGTTCCCGAAAACGCCCTTCTAATTGCTGCGTTCCACACGCCGATTACCCTGTCCGATGGGCACCGCCAGCCGAGACGTTCATCCCACCGAAAGCCCGCGCAACGGATGATCCCGACTCTCGGTTATAACGGACACAACAGCTTACGGAGTTTGCCGCGATGACCCTGGTGTCACGAACCACCCTCGCCCTTCCGCTGATGGCGGCACTGGCGCTGTCGGCCTGCGACCGCCCCCAGGGCACGTCGATCACCGTCAACAGCTCGGACGGCGAAACCGTGGCGTCGGTCGATGGCAAGTCGGGCGAGGTGAAGCTGGCGCTGCCGGGTTTCCAAGGGGCGTTCAAGCTGCCCAAGGTTTCGCTGGAGGCGGACAATTTCGAGCTGAACGGCGTGCATCTCTATCCGGGCTCGACCATCCGTAACGTCGATGTCGGCAATGGCCGCGACAAGGCGTTCACCATGACCTTCGACAGCCCCGCCGACCCCGCCACGGTGCGCGGCTGGTTTCAGGAGAAGATGGGTGAGGCCGATTTCACCCTGACCGACCAGGGCGGCACGCTGGTCGGCAAGACGGCGGAGGAAAAGCCCTTCCGGCTGGACCTGCATTCGGCGGGCGGCGACCGATCGACGGGGACGATCACGTTAGGCGGATAACCTCCCCTGTTCGCGGATGACGGGTGCGTTATATAGGTGGCAGCCTATTCGATTTTCTGGACATATTGCCATGACCAACACCCGCTCCGCCGAGGTTCCGACGCTCAGCCTCGCCGACCAGGACCGCGATCCCGAAGGCTTCGCCGCCGCGCTGGGTGAATCGTTCGAACGGTTCGGCTTTGCCATCGTCGCCGATCACGGCGTCCCCGGCGACCTGATCGACCGCGCCTGGACGCAGACCAAGGCGCTGTTCGACCTGCCCGAGGAAGAGAAGCGCGGCTATCACGTCCCCGGCGGCGGCGGCGCGCGCGGCTATACGCCGTTCAAGACCGAGATCGCCAAGGATGCCAAGGTCGTCGACCTCAAGGAATTCTGGCATGTCGGCCGCGAACTGCCCGAGGGCCATGCTTACGCTGACCGGATGCCCGCCAATATCTGGCCCGACCGGCCGGAGGGGTTTCGCGAGGATTTCATTGCGCTCTTCTCGGCCTTCGACAAGGCGGGCGACCGGCTGCTCTCGGCGATCGCGCGGCATCTGAAGCTGGAGCCGAACTGGTTCGATTCCGCCGTGAAAGACGGTAATTCGGTCCTGCGCCTGCTCCACTATCCGCCGATCCCCGCCGATGCCGAAGGCGTGCGGGCGGGTGCGCATGAGGATATCAACCTCATCACCCTGTTGCTGGGTGCCGAGGAGGCGGGCCTGGAGCTGCTCGACCGCGATTCGGGCGAATGGCTGGCGATCCGCCCGCCCGAGGGAGCGATGGTGGTCAATGTCGGCGACATGCTGCAGCGGCTGACCAACCATGTCCTGCCGTCGACCACGCACCGCGTCGTCAACCCGCCGGTCGAACGGCGCGGCTTCTCGCGCTATTCGATGCCCTTCTTCCTGCATCCCGCGCCCGACTTCCTGATCAAGACGCTGCCGGGTACGGTGAGCGAAGGGCACCCGGATCGTTATCCGGAGCCGATCACGGCGCATGACTATCTGTTCGAGCGGTTGGTGGAGATCGGGTTGATCAAGAAGTGAGGTGGCGGGCTCGGTGAGACACCCTGCCCTCCCCCAGCCCCTCCCGTTTACGGGAGGGGAGTTTAAGAAATTCACATCCGCGTACCAGCCGCTCCCCTCCCGCAAGCGGGAGGGGATGGGGGAGGGTTAGGGTGCCTCGCAGAGACCGAACCCTCCCCCAATAAATCACCCCAGAATATGCATCAGCAACGGCTGCCCGACCAGGCTCTGGCTCCCGCGCAACCGCTCCAGCGCCTGCGCCACCGCGCGCTCCGGCCCCTCATGAGTCACAATCGCGATCATCACGCCGCCGTCCGCCGCCTCGCCGCGCTGGATCAGGCTTTCGATCGACACGCCCGCATCACGCATCGCCGCGGCGATCTCGGCCAGCACGCCGACCTTGTCCTGCACGGTGAAGCGCAGATAGGCGCGGCCGCGTCGCTCGCCGCTGTCCGCTTTCACCGCCGCCGTCAGTTCATGCGCTGGCATGGCGAAGGAGGCGCCATATTCGCCGCGCGCGATGTCGATCAGGTCGGCGACCACCGCGCTGGCAGTCGGGCCATCGCCCGCGCCCGCGCCCTGGAACAGCAGGCGGCCGACAAAATTCCCCTCCGCGACCACCGCATTGGTCGATCCGGTGACATGCGCCAGCGGATGGTCGAGCGGCACCAGATGCGGATGCACCCGCTGGAACAGGCCATGCGGCCCCTCCTCCGCCACGCCGACCAGACGAACACGATAGCCCAGCGACACCGCCTGCGCGATGTCGGCGGCCAGCACGTGCCGCACGCCAGCGATTGCGACGTCACCGAACGCCGGCTGGGTGCCGAAGGCGATGGCGGCCAGGATCGACAGCTTGTGCGCCGCATCCACGCCATCGATATCGAAGCTGGGATCGGCTTCGGCGTAACCCAGGGCCTGGGCTTCCGCCAAAACCTCGGCGAAGTCGCGGCCTTCGGCTTCCATCTTCGACAGGATGAAATTGCAGGTCCCGTTGAGAATGCCGTAAACCCGCCCGATGGCATTGGCCGCCGCGCCCTCGCGCAGGCCCTTGATAACCGGAATGCCGCCCGCGACGGCCGCCTCGAACTTCAACGCGGCGTTCGAGGCCTCCGCCTTCTGCGCCAGTTCCAGCCCGTGATGCGCCAGCATCGCCTTGTTGGCGGTAACGAAGCCGCGTCCGGCGTCGAGCGCGGTGCGCGCCAGCGTCAGCGCGGGGCCGTCCGATCCGCCGATCAGCTCGACCACCACATCGGCATCGGGGTGCGAGGCCAAGGCGGCGGTATCGTCCACCCACTCGAAGCGCGACAGGTCGACACCGCGATCCTTGGTCCGGTCGCGGGCGGAGACGGCGACGATCTCGATCGGGCGACCGGCACGCCGGGTAATCAGGTCACGGTTTGCGTCGAGCAGGCGAATGACGCCGCCTCCCACCGTGCCCAGCCCCGCCAAAGCCACCCGCAATGCGTCGCCCATAATTCTGTCCTGTATCCCGAGCGTGTTGTTGAGATGTGGCGGGTAGCGGATAGAAATGGTCTCTGTCGAGCCATACTGCGACCTTTTATTGCTCGAAACCGACAAAGTCGCTAAAGGCCGCGCATGATCTCCCCCGATTTCGTAGTCATCGATGTCGAGACCGCCTGTTCGCGTACCAGCAGCATCTGCCAGATCGGCATCGTCGGCTATGCGGCAGGGGTGGAGGTGCTCGCCTATGAGACACTGGTCGACCCGTGCGACGAATTCAGCGGCTTCAACATCGGCATTCACGGCATCCGGCCCGAGCATGTGCTGGGCAAGCCGACCTTTGCGATGTTGCATCCCGAGCTGGCCGGGCATCTGGGCGGCCGAGTGACGGTGGCGCATTCGGGGTTCGACAAGGGCGCACTGGGCCGCGCGTGCGAGCGCGACGCGCTGCCCCCGATCGCGGCACGCTGGCTGGACAGCGTGACCATCGCCCGACGCGCCTGGCCCGATCTGCCCAACCACAAGCTCAATACGCTGGCGGCGTTCCTGGAGCTGGAGCACCATCATCACGACGCGCTGAGCGACGCGCGCGCGGCGGGCCAAGTGGTACTGCGCGCGATGGCGGAGACCGGGCTGGGGCTGGCCGACTGGTTCACCCCGCCGCCCTCGGCCAGAGCGCGGGCGCGAGCCAAGGGCTGACCTACCGCATGGCCCGCCGGAACGGGTCTATGGCTCCAGATGCCCCTGGGGCCCCGGGCCATCCAAAGCGATCGGCACACGGTTGCTCTTGTCACGGGACTTGTCGACCAGCTTGCTGATCCCGATCCGCACCTCATTGGCGAGCATCAGCGCAGGCGTCAGCACATCGAATCCCGCCTGACACCCGCCCTGCAATGCGGCGCACGGGATGGAAGCCGCGCGCAGTGCGCCCTCCCCCGTCATGTCGGGATTGGACGGAGTCGGCCCCGTCGGGACTTCACCCCCCAGCCGGGGCGCACGGTCATTGGCCTGACGACGGCCACAGACGATGATGTCCTGATCGGTGCCCGCCGAAGCCGGACAGGGATCGCGCGCGAGGATCGAGAAGCGCTGCGCGCCGGGACCCGGCGGCGGCAGGGGGATTGCGGGCTCCGCCTGGAGCGCGATCAGCAGCAACGGGATCATCGGCGGCATCCTGTCACGGTGCGGGCTTGCGCAGGGTCATGCCCCCATTGCCGGGCGGATTCGTGTCCATCGTCACGCCCGCAAAGCCGCCGCCGACCAGGAACGGCGACATGTCCTTGATCGGATTGCTCCGCGCGAGCAGCCGGGTACGTTCCTCCATCACCCCCTCATGCCGCCGATCGCCAGGCTCGGGCGGCACGTCGAAGGGGATGCGGAACCGGTCGGCATTGCGACGGCCGCAGACGGTCAGGTCGGTGCTGTTGGGATTGTAGACGCATCGTATCTCGACACTGGTCAGTTGCCGGGTCCTGGCCACGATCATGTCCACGGAAGGGGATGGTGGCGGGGGCGGCGACGCATCCTCGCCCTGCCTCAGCATCGCGGCCATCGCTACGATCAGCATCGTCACGCCCATGACGTCCTCCCGCCATCGCAGGCGCCGATGCGGCTCTGGCTGGCGACTGATCTTGCCATGGGTGGTGGCCGACCGCCAGCGGCTTTGCGATCCCGGTCGAGAGCCGCGTTCCCAGGTTCAGGATTCGAGACGCCCTCGCGGCTCCGGCCCATCCAGCGTGATGGGCACGCGGTTGCTCCTGTCACGGTGTTTGTCGACGAGCTTGCTGATCCCGATCCGCGCCTCATTGGCGAGCAGCAGCGCCGGGCGCTTGAGATCGAGTTGGCTCATGCATCCCCACTGGGTCGCCGCGCAGCTCGGCCCCGCCCGCAAGGCGCCGATGCCCGTCATATACGGGTTGCTCGGCGTCGGGCCGCTCGGCACCGTATCGGGGAGTTCGGGCAACCGATCATCGGTCTGCCGCCGACCGCATACGACGATATCCTTCGCGTTTCCCGCCGACACGGGACAAGGATCGCTCAGCAGGATGGAAAAGCGTTCCGTCCCCGGCCGGGGTGGTGGCGGCACGGATGCAGCCTGCACGGCGAAGAGCAAGAGGGACAGCATCGGCGATCAATCCCCGAGAGTGAAGGTCCACTGTCGAGGCTATCGACCGCCGCGCTCTCAATCAATCGCGGTGCGAAACAGCGTGCGCGGTTTGCTGGTGCAATATTTGTCGCCGACCACCGCGCAATAGGTGCCGTTATTGGCGAAGGCCCTCGCCTTGGAGTCGACAGCCACGCCGTGATCGGGCGCGAGGCGATAGGGGGAAGGGCGCTTGCCGCCATGACACGTCGACAGGGTGCACGCAGGCGTCAGGCGAGGCAGCGTTAGTCCCTGCTCCCCATCGGACGCAGGAGCGACCAGTAACAGCAACAACGGCACCATCGTCCTTCTCCCCTTTTTTGCAGCCCCTTTGGTCCTCGCCCCTGTCGGGACGTCAGTCCTGGCCGACCGGCCCTATGCCCAGCCGAGGTATCTCGATCGCGGGGCAGCGGTCCATGACGACCTTCAGCCCGGCCGCCTCGGCCCGTGCGGCGGCTTCGTCGTTGACGACACCCAGCTGCATCCAGATCGCCTTGGCGCCGATCGCGATGGCCTCGTCGACGATCGCACCCACGGCGTCGGAGCGGCGGAAGATGTCGACGATGTCGATGGAGTCGCCCAGCTGGCCCAGCTCGCGGAAGACGAATTCGCCATGCACATGCTCGCCGGTGATCTGCGGATTGACCGGGATCACGCGGTAGCCATGATCCTGCAACCGCTTCATCACGCCGTAAGAGGGGCGGTCGGGACGATCCGACGCGCCGACCAGCGCGATAGTCCGCGCCGTCGTCAGCAGCTCGCGAATATCCTCATCGGCGGTCAACGGCATCGGTGGTCCCCTTCGTCACCGCCATGCCGGATTTGTCCCTGCAAAAGCGGCGGTCTGTCGCGCTCCAACGCCCCGCCGCTCCGCCGGTTTCATCACAGATTGTCGAGTGCCTCCGCCACCTTCGCCGCGAGCGGGGCGAACACCGTATCGTCCTCCCCCGCCGCCGGGGGCTGGCCCGCGTCCGACGCAGTGCGAATCGCGATGGTCAGCGGCACCCGGCCCAGGAACGGGATGCCCAGCTCCACCGCCGCCGCCTCCGCGCCGCCCGACCCGAACGGGTCGGAGATGCCGCCGCAATGGGGGCAGCAATAGCCCGCCATATTCTCGACCAGCCCGAGGATCGGCACGCCCGCCTTTTGGAACAGGTCGATGGCCCGGCGCGCATCGATCAGTGCCAGGTCCTGCGGCGTCGACACGATCACCGCGCCCGCCGGACGATGCTTCTGCACCATGGTCAGCTGCACGTCGCCGGTGCCGGGCGGCAGGTCGAGCACCAGCAACTCGGTCGCGCCCCAGTCGCCATCGACCAGCTGGCTGAGCGCGCCCGCCGCCATCGGCCCGCGCCAGGCGATCGCCTTGTCGGGCTCGACCAGCTGGCCCATCGACAGGAGGGAAACGCCATAGGGCGTGGGCACGGGTTGCAGCTTGCCGTCCTGCGCGACCGGCTTCACGCCCTCGGCCGCCATCAGGCGCGGCTGCGACGGGCCATAGATATCGGCATCGACCAGCCCCGTCTTGCGGCCGCTGCGCGCCAGCGCAATGGCGAGATTGGCCGACAGGGTGGACTTGCCCACCCCGCCCTTGCCGCTGGCGACCGCGATGATGCGACGCTCGCGCTTCTCGGCGGTCAGGACCACGCGGACCTCCTCGACGCCCGACTGCATCGCGGCGGCCTTGACCTCTTCCTCCAGCGCGTGACGCCCCGCGCCGTCGAGGCCCGTCGTGTCCAGGACGACGCCCGCCCGCGCGCCTTCCATGCGCACATTCGCGCGCTTGCCCGCCACCGCGGCGACTGCCGCCTTTACCGTCTCGATCATGCTCATGGCGGCCAGATAGGATGCGAAGCGCGGCTTGGCACTGTTTTTGTCGGCGAACCGTTCCTATAACGATGAGCATGAGAAAGCTGACGGGCTGGTTTCGACGCCCCCCCATTCTTGCCGCCGAAACGCCGAAGGGCCCCTGGGGCGGGTCCGGCGAGGACTCGGATGGCGGTCCCCGCAACCCCTGGGCCGTGCCGCCGGGCGGCCGCAAGCCCGCTGCGAAACCCACCGCACTGGATGAATTCATCCGCAAGGCGCGCGGGTCTGGCGGCGGCGGTCCGGGCGAAGGCCCCGGCAATGGCGGCGGCTTTGGCGGGATTCCCGGTGCACCCGGCGGCCGGGCGCTCTGGGCGATCGGGGCGGCGATCATCGTCGCGGTCTGGGTGCTCTACACCTCGATCCATCCGATCGGACCGCAGCAGCGCGGCGTCGTCACCTATTTCGGGCGCTATACCGGCATCCTCGAACCCGGTATCCAGATCACCGCCCCGGCCCCCATCGCCAGCGTCCGCGTGCTGGACGTGCAAAAGATCCGCACCGAGAATTTCCCGGAAGGGTCGGGCGAGAATCTGGTCCTGACCGGGGATCAGAACATCATCGACCTCAGCTATTCGGTGCGCTGGGACATCGCCAATCCGCGCGACTTCGCCTTCCGCCTGGCCCAGCCGCAGGAAACGGTTCGCGCCGCCGCCGAAAGCGCGATGCGCGCGGTGATCGCCGAGACCACGCTCGACCAGGCGCTGGGTTCGGGCCGGACCAATATCGGCCAGCGGGTGCAGGAGCTGACCCAGTCGATCCTGAACGAATATCGCTCCGGCGTGCGCATCCAGGGCGTCGAGATCAAGCAGGCCGCCCCGCCGCAGCAGATCGTCGACGATTTCAACAAGGTGACAGCGGCGCAGCAGCGCGCGGTGGCCGACGTCAACCAGGCCAAATCCTATGCCCAGCAGGTCGTCGCCAAGGCCCAGGGTGAGGCGGCGCAGTTCGACAAGGTGTACGAACAATATCGCTTGGCCCCCGAAGTGACCCGCCGCCGCATGTATTACGAGACCATGGAGGCCGTGCTGGCCAAGGCCGACAAGACCATCGTGGAAGCACCGGGCGTAGTCCCCTATCTGCCGCTGTCCAAGGCGACGCCCCGGCCGCTGCAGCCCGAAATCACGGCGACGGCCCCGGCTACGCCGAACCCCACGCCCAACCAGGGAGGCGGCCAGTGAACGGCCTGACCCTTCGCAATCCGATCGTGGCAGCCGTCGCGCTGCTGGTCGCGGTGATCCTGGCGGCGGCGACCTTCTCGATCGTGCGCGAGACGCAGCAAGCGGTGATCTTCCGCTTCGGTCAGCCGCGGCTGGTCGTCAACGGCTATCGCCCCGGTGAGGATATCGGCAACAGCGGGGCGGGCCTGATCGCGCGCATCCCGTTCGTCGACCGCATCGTATGGGTCGACAAGCGCGTGCTCGACCTCGACCTGGAAAAGACCCAGGTGCTGTCGACCGACCAGCTGCGCATGAACGTCGACGCCTTTGCCCGTTTCCGCGTCATCGATCCGCGCCGGATGCTGGCGACGGCGGGCAGCGTCGACGGCGTCATCAACCAGCTGCGCCCGATCTTCGGCTCGGCTTTGCGCAACGAACTGGGCAAGCGGCGCTCGTCCGAACTGCTCAGCCCGGAACGCGGCCAGGTGATGGACGCGATCCAGGTCCGGCTTGACCGGATCGCGCGCCAATACGGCGTGCAGATCGTCGACGTGCGGATCAAGGAAGCCGAACTGCCGTCGGGCACGCCGCTGCAAAGCGCGCTTGCTCGGATGCAGACCGCCCGCCAGCAGGAAGCGATCACCATCGCCGCGCAGGGCCAGAAGCAGGCACAGATCGTGCGTGCCGACGCCGATGCGCAAGCGGCGCAAATCTATGCCCAGGCGTTCGGCAAGGATGCGGGCTTTTATGATTTCTACCGCGCCATGCAGTCCTATCGTCATACCTTCGGCGCGGACGGCTCCAACCAGGAACGCGGCGCGACGCAGATCATTCTGTCGCCCGAGAACAGCTATTTGAAGGAATTCACCGCGCCGGGCCGATAGGTGGAATTTCCACCTTTCCGCTCGTTCATATTCAAGCGTCGTTCAGCCAAACCGTGACAAATAGGCCACGGTCAAACTGAATTTTTCTTTGAGAGGACCCCAGCCCAGTGCGTTACGCCTACGCCATTACCAGTGCGCTCCTCCTCGGTGGCGCGACCGCGACCCTGGCCCTTCAGCCCGGCACCGCCCAGGTCGCGCAGAACGAACCCGGCGCGATCCAGGCGGTCGCCCCGCGCGCCGGCGCGCCGATGAGCTTTGCCGACATGGTCGCCAAGCTCCAGCCAGCCGTCGTCAACATTTCGACCAAGCAGTCGATCACGGTGAAGCAGCAGGCGAACCCGTTCGCGGGCACGCCGTTCGAGGGCTTTTTCGGCATGCCCGGCGGCGGCGGTGGCGGACAGCCCCGCAAGCAGGAAGGGGCCTCGCTGGGGTCGGGCTTCCTGATCTCGCCCGACGGCTATATCGTCACCAACAACCATGTGATCGCGCCGGGCGCGCAGGGTGCGTCGGTCGATTCGATCACCGTCACGCTCAACGACCGCAAGGAATATACCGCCAAGGTCGTCGGCCGTGACGAGACCTCGGACCTCGCCGTCCTGAAGATCGATGGCAAGAACCTGCCCTTCGTCCGCTTCGGCGATTCGTCACGGGCGCGGCCGGGCGACTGGGTGCTGGCGATCGGCCAGCCCTTCGGCCTGTCGAGCACGGTCACCGCCGGTATCGTCTCGGCCGTGCACCGTGTGACCGGTCAGGGCGCCAATGATCGCTTCATCCAGACCGATGCGGCGATCAACCAGGGCAATTCCGGCGGTCCGATGTTCGACATGAACGGCAACGTCATCGGCATCAACAGCCAGATCTATTCGCAGTCGGGCGGCAATATCGGCATCGGCTTCGCCATCCCGGCCGAAGACGCCAAGCCGATCGTCGAGCGCCTGATGAAGGGCCAGAAGATCGAGCGCGGCTATCTGGGCGTGCAGATCGGCGGTCCGGTTACCGATGATGTCGCCGCCTCGCTCGGCATCCCCAAGAACCAGGGGGAAATCATCGCCAAGGTCGAACCCAATGGCCCGGCGGCCAAGGCAGGCCTGAAGGCGTTCGACGTGGTGACCAAGGTCAACGGCCAGGCCGTGACGCCTGAGCAGACCCTGTCCTATCTGATCGCCAATGTTCAGCCGGGCGGCCGTGTCCAGTTGGAAGTGCTGCGCGGCGGCAAACCGGTGTCGCTGACCGCGACCGCCGCGACGCGTCCGTCCAACGAAGCGCTGGCGGCGCAGCTGGGCGACGGTGCCGACGCCTTCCCCGACAGCGACGACGATGCGCAGGTGGCACCGACCGCCGGTGGCGGGCTGGGCCTGTCGGTTCAGCCGCTGACTCCCGCCATCGCGCGGGCGATCAATGTCGATCCGTCGACCCAGGGCGTGGTCATCGCGGCGGTCGATCCGTCGAGCGATGCAGCCTCCAAGCTGAAGCGCGGTGACGTGATCAGCGCGATCAACGGCGTGCCGGTGCGCAGTGCCGAAGACGTGCAGCGCGTCGTCGCCGCCGCCAAGGCCGCCGGGCGTCCGCAAGTGCTGGCGCAGATCACGCGCGGCAAGATCGCCGACCGCCTGATGCCGCTGCGCATCAAGTAAGCCCGGCCTTCATCGGCTGAACGCAAAAGGCCGTCGCATCCCCGGGGTGCGGCGGCCTTTTGCTATTCCCGTCCTCGCGCAGCGCGATAAGATGCGCGCCATGGACGGTATCTTCATCGGCACAGGCGGCGGCAAGCCTCAGGCGATCGACCTCAAGCGCGCGAACCGGCACGGCCTGATCGCGGGCGCGACCGGCACCGGCAAGACGGTGACGCTGCAAACCATGGTCGAGGGGTTTTCGCGCGCCGGGGTGCCCAGCTTCGTCGCCGATGTGAAGGGCGACCTGTCCGGCCTGGGGCTGGCCGGGTCGGCGCTGGGCAAGACCCATGCGGCCTTTTCCGCCCGCGCCGCCGAACTGGGCATGACCGACTGGGCCTATGAGGCTGCCCCCGTCCAGTTCTGGGATTTGTTCGGCACGCAAGGCCACCCGGTCCGCGCCACCGTGTCGGAAATGGGCCCACTGCTCCTCGCCCGGATGATGGGGTTGAACGAGACGCAGGAGGGCGTGCTGACCATCGCCTTCCATCTCGCCGACAAGGAAGGGCTGCTGCTCCTCGACCTGGACGATCTTCAGGCGATGCTGGCCGAGTGCGCCGCCCGCGCCGACGAGCTGACCACCACCTATGGCAATGTGTCGAAGCAGTCGGTCGGCGCGATCCAGCGCGCGCTGCTCCAGCTGCGCACGCAAGGCGCGGAGCATTTCTTCGGCGAGCCCGCGCTCGAACTCGCCGACCTGATCCGCACCGACGATAACGGGCGCGGCGTCGTCAACATCCTGGCCGCCGACCAGCTGATGGCGAGTCCCAAGCTCTACGCCACCTTCCTCCTGTGGCTGTTGTCCGAGCTGTTCGAGCAGCTTCCCGAGATCGGCGACCCCGACAAGCCCAAGCTCGTCTTCTTCTTCGACGAGGCGCACCTGCTGTTCGACGATGCCGCGCCCGCGCTGGTGGACACGATCGAGCGCGTCGTGCGGCTGATCCGGTCGAAGGGCGTCGGCGTCTATTTCATCACCCAAAACCCGATCGACGTGCCCGACAAGATCGCTGGCCAGCTGGGCAACCGGGTGCAGCACGCGCTACGCGCCTTCACCCCGCGCGACCAGGCGGCGGTGCGTTCGGCAGCCGAGACGTTCCGCGCCAATCCCGGCGTCGATGTCGCCACCGCGATTACCGAGTTGAAGGTCGGCGAGGCGCTGGTCTCGCTGCTTCAGCCCGATGGTTCGCCCTCGCCGGTCGAGCGCACGCTGATCGCCCCGCCGCGCAGCAGGGTCGGTCCCGCGACGCCGGAGGAGCGTAAGGTGCTGGTCGAAACCGATGCGGTCGGCACCAAATACGACCAGGCGGTAGACCGCGAATCGGCCGAGGAACTGCTCGCCGCCAAGACCCAGGAGGCCGCCGCCGCCGCTGCGGAGGCCAAGGCACAGACCGAAGCCGATAAACAGGCAGCGCAACAGGCCAAGGCCGAGGCGAAGGCCGCCAAGGAAGCCGAACGCGCCCGCATCGCCGAACAGCGCGAAGCGGCAAACTCTCCCTGGGCCAAGATGGCGACCAGCGCGGCACGCTCGGCCAGTTCCTCAATCGGGCGACAGGTGGCGAACGAGATCGGCAAGCAGGTGTTCGGCAGTGGCTCGCGGCGGCGTTCGAGCAACGCGGGCGGCGGCATCGTCGGCGCGGTGGTGCGCGGGGTGCTGGGAAATCTGTTCCGGGGGTAAGAGCCGTCCCTCAGCCATCCTCCCCGCTATCGCAAGCGGGCCCTCTCTTGGCGGAAGAGGGAGGGTGAAACTCCCGAGCGCCCTTTATTCCCGCTTCCAAACTTCGGGTCAGCCTGAGCACAGTCGAAGGCCAAGAGTTTCAGTCTGCGCAGAAACGTGGACAAGTAGCTCCACCCCGGCGAAGGCCGGGGTCCAGTTGTGGTGCGCTCTCGATGGCGTATCGCCTTGGCCTCCCACGCAGCGTTGTGCGCGCTATATGCTTCGCGGCATCTGGACCCCGGCCTTCGCCGGGGTGAAGCCTGAGGGTGAGCGGTTTCCTTCGGTCTTCGACGTAGGTCAGCCTTAACGGCAGTGGAAAGACTATCACACTCTCCGTTCCCCCTGAACGAAGTCGAACGGCACATGCCCCCGCCTCCCCGCACGGAAACGCTAGGCGCGCGCGCCGCACTCTGCCACATCTGCGCGCATGAGCCGCATTCCCACGACCGCCGCCCCCATCGCCGAACTGACCCTGCGCGGCATCGCGCTGGGCGGCATCATCACGCTGCTGTTCACAGCCGCGAACGTCTATCTGGGGCTGAAGGTCGGGCTGACCTTCGCCACCTCGATCCCGGCGGCGGTCATCTCGATGGCGATCCTGCGCTATCTGCCCAACAGCTCGGTGCTGGAGAACAACATCGTCCAGACGGTCGCCTCGGCGGCGGGGACGCTGGCGGCGATCATCTTCGTGCTGCCCGGCCTGGTCATGATCGGTTGGTGGCAGGGTTTCCCCTATTGGCTGACCGCCGGGATCACCGCGACCGGCGGCATTCTGGGCGTGATGTTCTCGGTCCCGTTGCGTCGCGCGCTCGTGGTCGACACCGACCTGCCCTATCCTGAGGGACGCGCCGCCGCCGAAGTGCTGAAGGTCGGTGCCGGCAGCCGCGAGGGCGAGGCGGAGAGCACGACCGGCCTGCGCCTGATCGTCGTCAACGCCATCGCCTCGGCCGCTTTCGCCGTGCTAACCCAGACCAAGCTCGCGGTCGCCGAGGCCGCGGTCTGGTTCCGCACCGGTGCGGGCGCGACCGGCATTTCGGGCGGGCTGTCCTTCGCGCTGATCGGGGTCGGGCATCTCGTCGGCCTGTCGGTCGGCATTGCCATGCTGGCGGGCATCGCCATCGGCTGGTGGGTGGCGCTGCCCATCCTGACCGCCATGGCCCCCTCGACCGGGCCGGTCGCCGAATGGGCGGGCGGTATTTTCAGCCGTGACGTCCGCTTCCTGGGCGCGGGCGTGATCGGCGTGGCGGCGATCTGGACGCTGTTGAAGATCATCGGGCCGGTCGTCGGTGGCATCCGCTCCTCGCTCGCCGCCTCCTCGGCGCGGCGCGACGGCGCGGTGCTGGCGATCGGCGAGCGCGACCTGCCGATCGGCATCGTCGCCGCCGTGGCGCTGGCGACGCTGGTGCCGATCGCGGGGCTGCTCTGGTCGGTGATCGCGGGCGGGCCGCTGGCGGCGTCGGGTGTGGCGCTGATCGGGGGGGCGCTGCTCTTCATCCTGCTCATCGGCCTCGTGATCGCCGCCGTGTGCGGTTACATGGCGGGCCTGATCGGGGCCTCGAACAGCCCGGTGTCGGGCATCGGCATCCTGTCGGTCCTGGCCGCAGCCCTGCTCCTCGTCGGCCTGTTCGGGCGCGGCACCTCGCCGGAGACGACGCAGGCGCTGGTCGCCTATGCGCTGATCGTGACCGGCATCGTCTTCGGCGTCGCCACCATCTCCAACGACAATCTCCAAGACCTGAAGACCGGCGAGCTGGTCGGCGCGACGCCGTGGAAACAGCAGGTGGCGCTGGTCATCGGTGTCGTCTTCGGCAGCCTGGTGATCCCGCCGGTGCTCGACCTGCTCAATGCGACATTGGGCTTTGCAGGGACCCCGGGCGCGGGGCCCAACGCGCTGTCCGCGCCTCAGGCCGCGCTGATCTCGGCGCTGGCCAAGGGCGTGCTGGGCGGCGATCTCAACTGGGCGATGATCGGAGTCGGTGCGCTGGTCGGGGTCGGTGTGATCGTCGTCGACGAAATCTGTGGCAAGCTCGGCTGGCTGCGCCTGCCGCCGCTGGGCGTGGGGCTGGGCATCTATCTGCCCATGTCGGCGACGCTGCCGGTCGTGATCGGCGCCACCATCGGCCACGCCTATGACCGCTGGGCCAAGCGCAGCGCCAACCCGGAAGCGGCCGAGCGGCTGGGCGTGCTCGCCGCGACCGGGCTGATCGTCGGCGAAAGCCTGTGGGGCGTGGGTTTTGCGGGGATCGTCTACCTCACCAACTCGGACGCGCCGCTGGCGCTGGTCAGTGAGGGTTTCGCTACCCCCGCGCTGGTCGGGGGGACGATCTTGTTCCTCGGGATCGTGGCGGCGCTGTATCGCTATACGCGCCGCCAGGTGGTCAGTCTGCCGCCAGTGGTGCGCTGATCAATTATTCCTCCCCTATAAGGGGAGGTGGCAGGCCGTAGGCCTGACGGAGGGGTGTCGCGCTTTCGATAGGGGGACACCCCTCCACCATGCTT
>NZ_BCTY01000063.1 GCF_001591005.1 Sphingomonas sanguinis NBRC 13937 | reverse complement strand
ATGGCAACGCCCTCAACCAACCGGTTACGGAAATGCGGGATGCGCCCGCGAAGGGCGTGACGAAAGACACGCTGTGGGGCACGGGAATCGCAAAGATATCGAGGGTATTATACGCCGGTGGCAGGGCGACCGCCTCGCCTCCCTCGGGTCCATGATACATCAGCAAACCACCCCATTCCGGCCGCCATTGCGGCGTCAGCCCCAGAACATAGGCGGCACGGCGATACTTGCCCTCCACCTTATCGTCATGCCCGGTCAGAAAATCACCGGCGTCGAAACGCGTGGCTTGCGCATCCGCGAAGTTTAAGTCGGCCATATCTGTGACGCGCCCGAGAAATTCGAGCACCGGCGCGCTGCCCATCCATTGAGCAAAGCGGTTAAGCGGATCGTCGACCTGCGCACGAACGTCGCAGTCGTCGGATACGCGCAGGCTCTCGAAGCGGAACTGAAACCCGTGCTTCGCGTCTTCGTAAACGGCGGCGTTCAGCGCTGTCCGTTTCTCGTGGGAAAATCCCTTCCGGGTTTCCCGGCTCAGCTCGAAGATGCGGTCCTTCGCATTGAGGACCTGCAACCAGTCATCACGGCCCGCCAGATGGTCGGCAAGGATTTCCGGATTTTCCAGGAAATCCACGATGCGAATGCGCCCATGAGTTCGGAAAATTTGGGCCAGCCGGTCGGTATCAAGTGCCCGATTCAGAACGAAGTCGGCTTGTGCGTTTGCCATCGACTGCATTCCCACCCCTGCTTCGTCGCGGATCATGCCAGGGGTGCGATCAGGCCTGCCTGCAAAAAGGCGTACCCCGCTCCCTCGGCTTGACCTGAGACGTATCGGACATCGAGCCAGGAGGGGAAGAGAAACATCATTCCTCGCGTTACGGCGATATCCACAGTCGGCTGGTAAAAGGATGGCGTCTTCGCACCGATCGCGCGCAGGCGAAGATTGGGGTCCTCTCCCATCGTCATGGGTAGCCTGGGGTCCTGTATCTCCAGCCTGTCGCCACCGCCCTCGCTCGGGCGGAGGATGTATAGCGCGGTCCAGAATGCATCGTAGTGAGGCGGCACCGGCATAGGGGCCCGAGCGACATGAATCGACAGCGCGACGGTCCAATCCGGCGCCTGCTGAGGCGCGCGGATATCCTGCGTGGCCCGGTTGGCCAGCGCCAACATGTGGCCGATCGCGCCCGAGGCCGCGATCGGCCACGGTGCCGCTGCCCAGCGCCCCGTCCCCAAATTCATGGAACGGCCGACATCAGAGCGTCCGGCCGCAAAAAGGGCGCCGGGCAAGGCAGCCAGTTCGGGGGATACCGGCAAGTCGTCGGCAATCAGCGGCGTGCCGAACAGCTGCTCCACCTGCATCATGGATTCGCTCCGGGTGCGCGCCGCGCGACCATGTTGATGGCGATGGATATCCGCTCGCTCCGACCAAGATAGGCCCGCACCGAGTGCCCAAGAAAGGACGGGAAGCCGATCAGAAGTCCGCTGAACGGCCGCACCCAGGTTTCCTGCTCGGCCGTCTGCCCACCCGCACCGCGATGACGCAAGGCAGGGGTACGCATGCGCAAAAAGGGCATACGCGGATCGATGAAGACGATTTCGCCGCCCAATGCCTTGTCGGACGATCCCGCATAACCGTCATCGACATAATAAACGAAGGAGAGATAGGAACCGGGATGCCAGTGTGTCTGGTTGGAACTGCCGTGAACATTGACATTGGCCCATATTTCGGGCCGCCAGACAACGGAGCGGTCGTCGTCCACGGACGTCGTCCACGCGTCACACGCCTGGGTGACCAGCGCCGCGAGACGACGGGCTGCCTCGCCGCCCCAATCGAGCATATCGATTTCGGACTGCCAGCCACCGATGTTCGACCTTTGAACCCCGGCTTCCACGCGGCGGCGGGCAGTGATCACCGCCTTCAGCTCTGAGTTGAGCGCCGCTGCATCGGCGACCGGCACGACCGCCACCGGCGTCGTGAATAACGAATGGAGCTTGGCACTCATTTCCTCCTCACCCTCAGGGCATCGACCCGGTCACCAGCAGCGGGTCGAGCTTGCGGCCCTTCCATTGCAGGCTCCAGTGGAGGTGCGGGCCGGTGGCGCGGCCCGTGGCGCCGACCGCGCCGATCGGCTGGCCTTGGCGGACATGATCGCCGACATGGACGTCGATGCGCGACAAATGGAGGAACGCGCTGTTCAGCCCCTGGCCGTGGTCGAGCATCAGGAGATGCCCCTCCAGCGTGAAGGGGCTTTCGGCCGCCAGGATGACCACGCCATCGGCGGGGGCGCGGACGATGGTGCCGGTGGTAGCGGCGATGTCGGTGCCCGAATGATAGCTGCCCGGCTCGCCGCGATAGACGCGCTGCGCCCCGAACAGGCCGGAGATGCGGCCCGTCGCCGGCCATTGCAGCGCCTGGCGCCAGCCGGTGGCGTCGGTGACTTGGGCGCGGGCGGCGCGGATCTGCGCCAGCTCGGGAGGGCGCAGCCGCTGGAATTCGGGGTCGGGGACGGGATATTTGGGCAGACGGTCCAGCCGCTCGATCCGCCAGGCACGTGGCGCGATGGTCAGGGCCTGGCGAACCAGGCGGCCGTCGGCAAAGCTTGCGACCAGTTCGGCCGACGGCCCGGCATCGCGGTCGAAACCCGCCAGGAAGGTCCCGTCCGGGGCGAGCGCCAGCGGCTCTCCGTCCAGCGTGGCCGACACCGCGCCGCTGGGTGCCTGCCCCCGGATCAGTCCGCCCTGACTCAGCTCGCCGGTCCAGCGGAAGGAGGGAGTCGAGGACGGCGACGCGACCGGCGCTGGCCCCTGCATCGCGGCCTGACCGCCGGACACGACGCCTGCGGTCAGCAGCAGCCCGGCGACCACGCCCCCTATCCTCATTGCGGGCTCAGCACCTGCGCGGTGGCGTGCGCGTCGGCATAGGCTTCCTGCCGTTCGGCACTCCAATATTTCAGGTCTTCGAGCGGGATGCGCCGCCCGGTCACCGCGCAGACGACATGATCGCCCGGCGACAGGACCCGAAAGCCATTGGCCAGATAGTGGAGCCGCGCGGGGCGATCGGTATTCGACATCAGCATGATACTACTTTCGGGTCAGAGGAGCGTCGGCTGATCCGGCTTGCCCGATTTCGGCTGGGGCTCCCGCTTGGGCTTGTCATAGGTTTTGGGGGCTGGGGGCTCAACCCCGGTCCTCCCCCCGCCGCCCTCGACCGCGACATCGACCGTGCCGTCGCGGAAACGCAGGGTCAGCGTATCGGCCGCCTTCGCCGCCTCCGCCGAGGACAGGGTCTCGCCGCCAGGCCGCGCAGTGATCCGGGCATAGCCGCGCTCCAGGATACGGTCGGGGTTGAGCGACTGGACCAGCCGCCAGGTCGAGGCCAGCCGGTCGCGCCCGCGCTCCACCTGCCGCTCCAGGATCGCGGGACGGAGCGCCGCGCCCGCCCGGTCCAGCCCGCCGCGCGCCAGCGTTACCCGGCGCTCCAGCCCGCGATCGAGCCGCGCGCCTGCCTCGTCGGCGCGCTGGCGCTGCGGGCCCAGCAGTTGGTCCCGCTTGGGCAAAAGCCGCGCCATCGCGCCCAACCGCTCGCGCCCCCGCTCGACATAGCGGCGTGCGCAGCGCTCGGCGCGCTGGCCATGGGCGGCGACGGTCAGGCGGATATCCGCGAGCACCGGCACCGCAATCTCCGCCGCCGCCGTGGGCGTGGGTGCACGCAGGTCGGCGGCATAGTCGCACAAAGTCGTATCGGTTTCATGCCCGACCGCCGAGATGATCGGGATGGAGCATTCGGCGACCGCACGCACGACAATCTCCTCGTTGAACGACCAGAGATCCTCGATCGAGCCGCCACCGCGCGCGACGATCACCAGGTCCGGGCGCGGCACCGGGCCGCCAGGCGCGATCGCATCGAAGCCCCGAATGGCGGCGGCAATCTCCTTGGCCGAGCCCTCGCCTTGCACCTTGACCGGCCAGACGATGACATGGGTCGGGCAGCGATCCTCCAGCCGGTGGAGAATGTCGCGGATCACCGCGCCGGTCGGCGAGGTGACGACGCCGATCACCGGCGGCATGAAGGGAAGCGCTTTCTTCCGATCGCGGTCGAACAGCCCCTCGCCCGCCAGCTTGGCCTTCAGCTTTTCGAGCAGCGCCATCAGCGCGCCCGCCCCCGCCAGCTCCATCCGCTCGACGACGATCTGGTATTTCGACCGGCCAGGGAAGGTCGTCAGGCGGCCGGTGGCGATCACCTCCACCCCGTCCTGCGGCTGGAAAGGAAGGGTATTCGCCGCGCCCTTCCACATCACCGCGTCGATGACCGCATTCTCGTCCTTCAGGCTCATATAGACATGGCCCGAGGTGGCGCGCTTATAGCCCGAAATCTCGCCGCGCAGGCGGACATGGCCGAACTCGCCCTCCACCATCCGCTTCAGCTTCAGGCTGAGTTCGCCCACCGACAGCGCGAGCGCGTTGTCGCCGGCGATCTCCTCGGCTACCAGCCTCGCACTGTCGTCATAGGGATAAGGATCGGGCATGAACGTCCTGCTGCTGGGATCGGGTGGCCGCGAACATGCGCTGGCATGGAAGCTGGCACAGTCGAACGGGTTAGATACGCTCTACGCCGCGCCCGGCAACCCCGGTATCGCCGCGCATGCGACCTGTGTCGGCCTGAACGCGACCGATCACGCCGCCGTCGTGACGTTCGTGAAGGATCACGCCATCGGCCTGGTCGTGGTCGGCCCCGAAGCGCCGCTGGTCGATGGCCTGGCCGATTCGCTTCGCGCCGAGGGCATTCCGGTGTTCGGGCCGAGCAAGGCCGCCGCACAGCTGGAGGGCTCGAAGGGCTTCACCAAGGATCTGTGCCGCCGGGCCGACATCCCGACCGCCGGTTATGTCCGTGTGAACACGCTGGCGGAGGCGCAAGCCGCGCTGGCGACCACCTTCGGCCTGCCCGTCGTCATCAAGGCCGATGGCCTGGCGGCGGGCAAGGGCGTGACCGTTGCCTTCACCAAGGCCGAGGCCGAGGGCGCGATCACCGACCTCTTCTCGGTGCCGGGTGCCGAAGTCGTTATCGAGGAATTCCTGGAGGGTGAAGAGGCGAGCCTGTTCGTCCTGACCGATGGCGAGGCGCTCCTGCCCTTCGGCTCGGCCCAGGACCACAAGCGGGTCGGCGACGGCGATACCGGCCCCAATACCGGCGGCATGGGCGCCTACAGCCCCGCGCGCGTCCTGACTCCCGAGCTGGAGCAACAGGCGATCGACCGGATCGTGCGGCCTACGGTCGACACGCTGCGCGCCGAGGGGACGCCCTTCTCCGGCGTGCTCTATGCCGGGCTGATGCTGACGGCGCAGGGCCCCAAGCTGATCGAATATAACGCCCGGTTCGGCGATCCCGAATGCCAGGTGCTGATGCTGCGCTTCCAAGGTGACCTGCTGGCGGTGATGCTGGCAGTGGCCGAGGGGCGGCTGGCCGAAATCCCTGCGCCCGCCTTCTCGCAGGCCCCCGCGCTGACCGTCGTGATGGCGGCGGCGGGTTATCCCGGCACGCCCAAGGCGGGCGGCGCCATCGATGCGATCGACGCTGCCGAGGCGACCGGCGCGGTGGTATTCCAGGCTGGCACGAAGATGCAGGGCGAGCAGCTGGTCGCCAGCGGCGGCCGCGTACTGGCCGTCACCGCCAGCGCCGCCACGGTCGGCGAGGCGCAGGCCGCCGCCTATCGTGCGGTCGACGCCATCCGCTTCCCCGATGGTTTCTGCCGCCGCGACATCGGCTGGCGCGAGATCGCACGCGAAGCGGGAACTCCGGCCTGATCCGATCGATTGGGCTCGCGATCGGGGCTTGCGGACAATGTGGGGAACAATAGGGTAACGCCATGAACGACACGACCGCAGCAACGGCGGAAAGCCTGATCCCCGACGGCGTGGCCACGATCACGACCATTCATTTCATCCTGCTCGCGATCGTCGCGGTGGCGGCGATTGCCGTCATCCTGATCGGGATGCGCCTCAAGCATCGCCGCACCCATGCCGCGCGCCAGGTGGAGGAGAATGCGCAGGAGGCCGGGCTGTCGGTCCGCCAGCCCGATAGCGCGCCGCTCAGCGAGGCGTCGCTGACCGAACGCCCGGAAGCCCCACAATCAGCACCAGCGCCCGCACCGTCACCCGCACCGGTTCCGACTCTGGCGGCCCCTCCGCCTCCGGTCATGCCCGCCCCCGCGACGCCCGAGGAAACGGCGGTGGTCGAGGAACCGCTGAACGACGAACCAGTCGCCGCCGCCGCACCAATGGCCGCCAGCCCCGCCGCCGAAGCCTCCGCCGCCCCGGCCGATGCGACCCGGCCCGAGGATCAGCCGATCACGCTGCTCAAGGGCCTGGGCCCCAAGCTGACCCAGAAGCTGGCCGAACATGGCATCACCACGGTCGGCGACATGGCCGCGCTCAGCGAAACGCAGGCCCAGGCGCTCGACGCGCAGCTTGGGGCCTTTTCGGGCCGCATGGCGCGCGACCGCTGGCTGGAACAGGCCCGGCTGCTGGCGGCGGGCGACCGCGCCGGGTTCGAGGCGGTGTTCGGTCGGCTTTGACGGAACGGCGCTTGTCCTGACCGGTTGAGGCACGATGACGACGCTCGATCCCCGAACCACCGCGCTGATCCTCATCGACCTGCAACAGGGCATCGTGCCGCGTGCCGAGGGGCCCCGCTCGGGCGGGGAGGTGGTGGCGACGGGCAAGGCGCTGGCCGACCGCTTCCGCGCGGCGGGCGCGCCAGTCGTGCTGGTCCATGTCGGCTTCACGTCCGACACGATGCCCAGCCAGACGGTCGACCGGCCCAGCCTGCCCGCAGAGGGCACCCCGCCCGAGTTCAGCGAACTGGTCCCAGACCTGCGGCAGCCTAGCGATATCGTCGTGCTCAAGCATCATTGGGGCGCCTTCACCGGCACCGACCTGGACCTGCAGCTCCGGCGGCGCGGCGTGCGCACGGTGGTGATCGCGGGCATTGCGACGAACATGGGCGTCGAATCGACCGCGCGTTCGGCTTGGGAACTGTCCTATGACGTGGTCATCGCCGAGGACGCCTGCGCCTCGCGCTCGACCGAACTGCACGCCTTCACTATCGAACACATCCTCCCGCTGATCTCGCGGGTCGTGGTGTCGCAGGATATACATTTGCGGGTGTAACGGTGGCCCGTTTGTCATGGTATGGTCTTGTAAAAACGGCCTATGCCATTCATGAATAATGGCGATGTCGTCTTATCGCACCAGCGTTGCCGTGTTCGATGTTCCAAGCCATTGGCAGGATCAATCGATAATTGCGTTTCGTTTGCCTGCGGCGCCCGGCAGCGACAATGATGCAAGCTTTGTCCTGACCAAGGATACAAGCAAAGGTGTTAGGTCATTTTCCGAATATTTTGACGAGCAAGCTGGAAAGGTCAGCCGCGCTCTACCGCGCTATCGCGAACTGCGTCGCGAATTATTCCAAGCCAATGAATGCGATGCGGCTTGGCTGGAATTCCAGTTCGAGAAAGATGGACGCGCCATGCAGTTGCGTCAGATTTATTATGACCGTGGATTCATGGCCGTCATTTGTACGCTCACCGCGCCACCCGCCGCGATCGGCTTTTACGAAGATGAATGGCGGCGAGTGATGGCCAGTATCGTGTTCGATCCGCCTCCGGCTTCACCCAATTTTCCACGGCCATAATGACCGGACTGTTGTGATACCATGGTGATGGAGCCCGCAGCCCGCGTCGAAGACGAGATCGCGCATGGCTTTGGTATGATGGGAATGGTGGGCGGGGCGCTGGTCGGCGTGGCGGCAGGGGTCGCCGTCGTGACCGCGATCAGCCTCACGGGCGGACTGGCCGGCGTCGTGATCGCAGGTGCCGTCGCGGGTGGTGGCTTGGCGGGGGACCAGATCGTGTCCGGTTTGGAGACGATCTTCGACCTGCCGGAACCTACCACAGGCACCTTGGCGATCGGCTCGCACAACGTCTTCGTGAACAGCCGGGCCGCGATATGTGCCGAATTTTCCAGTGCGTCAGGATGCACCGGTCTGCCGCTCAACCATCCGCCATGGTTCGGATCAATCTTGGTCCGGGAAGGCTCGGCCACGGTACTCATCAACGGCCAGCCAGCTTCGCGCCTCAAGTCGATGCTGACGTGCGGTGCACATATCAAGACAGCTTCGCCCAATGTCATTATCGGCGGAGAGACGATTCGCACCGGTTTCATCTTCGACCTCGAATCTTGGACGCGCACCGGACTTCAGATTCTTGGCGTCGGCGCGCTGGTAGGCGGCGGGGTGTTCGCCGCTATGGCAGGTGCGGCAGCATTTGGCAGCTTCGCTGCGGTCGGGTTGCTGGGCTTTGCCGGGATGGAAGGCGTCGGCATGATCGGAGATGCCATCGGCCCCGGCTATCGCGACCTGTTGCAGGGCCTAGTGGGCATGGGAATGGTCGTGGCCGGTCCCAAATTGGCCAAGGTTGGGCGCAATCTGGCTATCGCCGACGACACACGTCCCCAGACTGAGCGCGACCTAGCCGAAATGATGCAGCGCGCACCCGCCGCCAAACAGGAGATTGACGGCATCGCCGATGACATCGCGACAAAGGTTGGCGGCCGCGTTGCCAAGGCACCGATCAAATCGGAGGCACGGGCGTTGGAAAAGATCAACAACGACTATGATGGCGACGCATCGCGTATCAAGGATTTGGCACGCAATACGATCATCGTGCCCAAGGAACGCATTCCCGACGCCACTGCGATGCTTCGTGACCGTGGCGTCACTATCAAGGAGATCACGCCGTCCCAGGAGTCTTTGGGTTATTCGGGCATCAATGGCACGATGAAAACCCAGTCGGGTATTACGGGCGAAATCCAGGTAAATTCACCCGAAATGATCTATGCCAAGGAAAGTCCCGCGAACGCCCGTGCGATTCTGGGCGACGAAACCTATAACGACATTGCCAATCGCGTCGGCGTCCCCGGCGGTCGGGGCCATGCCCTATACGAGGATTATCGCTCGCTGCCGCCGTCTGACCCGACTCGGGAGGGCATCGCGCAGGAAAGCATGGAGTATTACGATCATGTCAGGGGACGATGAAAGGGGTGTGCCGTCCGATGCCTTTCGCAAAGGTGAGGACGTGTACCTTATTTATAATTTCGAGGACGTCGCCTTTCATTGGGAGAATGCATCCGGCCGGGTGTTCCGGCGGTTCAAGGGCACCGGGCGTGAAAGCGAGACGGTTCATTCCAATCGCCTTTTCACGGACGCTCAAATCGGCGGTCGGTTGGGAACGAGAGAGGAATATGAACGGTACTGACGTTGCAAATCCGTTAGACGACGCAATCCGGCTTGCTGTTGATACGCATCGGGGTCAACTCGACAAAGCCGGGGCACCCTATATCCTTCATCCCCTCCGAGTAATGGCAACGCAGCCGGATGAACCAAGGCGGATCGCGGCCGTCCTCCATGACGTGGTCGAGGATTGCGGTATCCCCCTCGAAACCATTGCCCATCATTTCGGCATGCTCGTCGCCGAAGCTGTAGACGCACTGACCAAGCGAGAGGATGAGGATTATGACGCGTTCATCACGCGCTGTGCGCGCAATCCGATCGGACGAGACGTGAAGCGCGCGGACATCTTGGACAATCTTGACCTGTCGCGCCTGCCCGTAGTGACCGAAAGGGACGAAGTCCGCGCCGCCAAATATCAACGCGCACTCGCGCAACTTGACGCGACGAGCGCCCCTAGGCCGCGCTGACCAGCAGCTTGTCGATCCGCCGCCCGTCGAGGTCGACCACCTCGAAGCGCCAGCCCTGTTCGACGAAGCTCTCGCCCTCGCCAGGCAGGTGGCGGAACACCGCGAGCGCCAGGCCCGCCACGGTCGCATAGTCGCGGTCGTCGGGCAGGTCGATGCCCAGCCGGTCGGCCAGCGCGTCAGCCGCCATCGTGCCCGCCACCAGCAGCGATCCGTCCTCGCGCTCGACCACCGAGGGCGCTTCGCCCGGTTCGGCGTCGGAGGCGAATTCGCCTGCGATCGCGGCCAGCAGGTCGGCCGGGGTCACGATCCCCTCGAAATGGCCGTATTCGTCGTGGATCAGCGCCATCGGCACCTCGGCCTGGCGCAATGCCAGCAGCACGTCCATCGCATCGATCCGGTCGATCACGACGGGCGCCTTGCGCATCAGCTGCTTGAGGTCGAGCGCATCGCCCCGGAACAGAGCCATGGCGATATCGCGCGCCTGGACCACGCCGACCACCGCGTCGATCGAGCCTTCCCCGACGGGCAGGCGGGTGCGCGGGCTTTCGAGCAGCTTGGCGCGAATCGCTTCGTCATCCAGCGTGCAGTCCAGCCAGTCGATCTCGGTCCGTGGTGTCATCACCTCGCGCACCGGCCGGTCGGCCAGGCGGACGACGCCCGAGATGATCGAGCGTTCATGCTCCTCGATCACGCCCGACTTGGACGCCTCGGCGACGATCAGGTGCAGTTCCTCGGCGGTCACCTGATCCTCGTTATCGCGGTTCAGGCCGAGCAGCTTGAAGATGATGCCGCTGGTCGAATCGAGCACCCAGACGATCGGCGCGGTGCCGACCGCCAGCCAGCGCATCGGCACCGCGACGAACGCCGCAATCGGCTCGGGCTTGCGTAGCGCGAACTGCTTGGGGACCAGTTCGCCCAGGATCAGCGAGGCATAGGTGGTCAGCCCGATGACCAAAGCAAAGCCCAACGTCGCGGCGGTCGAGGGCGATACGCCCAGCGCTTCCAGCCGCGCCGCCGTCGGCGTACCCAGGCTGGCGCCGGAATAGGCGCCCGCGATGATGCCGGTCAGGGTGATACCGATCTGGACGGTCGACAGGAACTTGCCCGGATCGGCGGCCAGGGTCAGCGCGGCCTGCGCGCCGCTACGCCCGCTCCGCGCCATCGCCTCCAAGCGGGCGCGCCTGGACGACACGATCGCCAGTTCGCTCATCGCGAACGCCCCGTTCAGCGCGACAAGCGCGAGGATGATGAGGACGTCGATCCACGGAAAGGGGGGCAGCGGTGCCATTGTTGTCTGGTGCTCATAGCGGGACGGAAGGGCCTTCGACAACTCCCGTCGTCATGTTCCGTTCAGTTCACCTGCGGAACAAGGCGGTCCGACGCGGCGTTCCGGGGGTCGAGACGCCGTCAAACATTAACAAGGATCATGTTTATGCGCCTGTCCTCGAAGTTCCTCACCGCCGCCGCGCTGTCGGCACTGGTCGTCACCTCGGCCTGCACCACTGACCCGGAAACCGGCCAGCAGCGCCTGTCCAAGGCCGCGATCGGCGGCATCGGCGGCGCGGTCGGCGGTTATCTGCTGGGCGATCTGGTCGGCGGTCGGCGCGACCGCACCGAAAAGATCCTGGGGGCTGGCATCGGCGGCCTCGCCGGTGCGGGCATCGGCGCCTATATGGACAAGCAGGAGCGCGACCTGCGCGCCCGCACCGCAGGCACCGATGTGCAGGTGGTTCGCCAGGGCGACGACCTGCTGCTGAACCTGCCCTCGGGCATCACCTTCGCGTACAACTCGTCGCAGGTGCAGCCGCAGTTCCGCCAGACGCTGGACCAGGTCGCCGACATCCTGTCGCAGTATAAGCAGACCTATATCGACGTGTACGGCCACACCGATTCGACCGGCAGCGATGCGTATAATCAGCGCCTGTCCGAACAGCGTGCCGTGTCGGTCGCCGACTATCTGGCCTCCCGCGGGGTGCAGCCCGCCCGCATCGGCACGCGCGGCTTCGGCAAGTCGCAGCCGATCGCGTCCAACGACACCGAGGAAGGCCGCGCCGCCAACCGCCGCGTCGAGATCAAGATCGTCCCGATCCGCGAGGGCGACCTGCGCTGATCGTTCTGTGATCCGCAAATGTGGGAAAGGGGCTCGGGCGGGATGCCGTCCGGGGCCCTTCTCTTTATGAGAAGCCGCTACCCGCTCTTATGGATAAGGATGCGTGCAAAGCCTTCGGCGAGTGATGGCGGCTCGAACTGTCGGGCGACGGACAGGATGGCGGCCGCCGGTACGATCTGATCAGCGGGGCGGCGTGCATTGCGGTCCAGGGCCATGGCGACCGGCGTATCGATCCACACCGCCTCGATCGGTATGCCTGCTCGCTTCGCGATAACGATGACCCTAGCCCGGTGGCGAATGCCGGGCAGGGCTGCGTCGAAGTAGACGGTCGCCTGACACACAGGCTGGGAAGCGATCCAACTGGTCTTGCCCGAACCCTGAATCCCGCAAACCAGAATGAGCCGCTCAGGCCGGGGGCTGCGCGACAAGGCCTGTTCCAGCGCCGCATAGGACCATGCCCATGCGGCTTCGTTCCGCTCGGCCGTCCAAACCCGCCCGTTCTCGGTTTCCAGAAAGTCGTCGGGGTTGATGATGATCCGATCACGTGCCGACATCCCCGGACGCTTCCGTTAACGCCGTGCCGTAAAGAAGTCGCGGAGCAGACCGGCCGCCTCGCCTTCTCCGATGCCCGCGTAGATATCGGGCCGGTGGTGGCAGGTCGGTTGTGCGAAGAAGCGCGGGCCATGTTCGACCGCGCCGCCCTTGGGATCGCTGGCCCCATAATAGAGCCGGGCGATTCGGGCATGGGCGATGGCACCGGCACACATGGCACAGGGCTCCAGCGTGACCCACAGGTCGCAATCCTCCAGCCGGTCGCGGCCCAGCAGATTGGCGGCGGCACGAATCGCCTGAATTTCGGCATGCGCGGTCGGATCGTGCAGGCGGCGCGGGGCATTGGCGCCCGTCGCGATGATCGCTCCATCGCGCACCACCACCGCGCCCACCGGGACCTCGCCTGCCGCAGCAGCCTGGGCAGCGACGTCGAGCGCGGCGCGCATCGGGGCTGGGAGCGGGAACATCGCCCCTCCCTGCCCCGCGTCGATGACGGGGGCAAGGGGGGCGAATCGAGCCGTGTTACTGAGCGTTATCGGCGGGCTTCTCGACCGTCACCGTCGGCACTTCGACGGTCTTCTGGGTGGTGCCGACCGACACCTTGGGCCCTTCGGCGCGGAAGGTCGGGGCCTGGACCACGGCGGGTCGGGTCTGGTCGATGCTGATCCAGCCCATCGCCATGGCACCCGCGGCCAGCAGAAGGACGATGCCGAGTAGGACAAGAAAGGCACGCATGGCTCTGGCTCCCAAAGGTTCGTGCCCGTAACAACGCCGCATCCGAGCGCCCGGTTGCACGGCTTTGATGGGTGTCCCGATGGGGAATCGGTTGACGAAGCCGCCAGGACGGGGTATCCGCGCGGCCTTTCCGGGCAATGCCTGAAACCAGGATAACGATCATGTCGCGCATCTGCGAGCTGACCGGCAAGGGCCGGCAGGTGGGGAACAACGTTTCTCACGCCAACAACAAGACCAAGCGTACGTTCCTGCCGAACCTGCAGAACGTCACGCTGATTTCCGACGCGCTGGAAAAGAGTGTCCGTCTTCGCGTTTCGACCCACGGCCTGCGCTCGGTCGAGCACAATGGCGGCCTCGACAACTGGCTGGTCAAGACCTCGGACGAACAGCTTTCGCTGCGCGTGCGTCGCCTGAAGCGCGACGTCGTGAAGAAGCTGGCCGCCGCCAAGACCGAAGCCGCCGCCGCGTAATTCGCGAAAGGCTGGTTGACGGGTTGAAGCCCGCCGCTCCCCGGAGCGGCGGGTTTTCGTCGTTGGGCATCCGGGGCAGGTAGAACCGTCGCCCAGCGAATCAGCGTGCCGCGGCTTCCGGGTCGAGTCGAAACTTCAACAGATAGCTGTGCTGCCAGATCGACTGGTTGTCGTCCGACACCAGCCACAGGATCGTCTCGCCCGCTTCGCGCGTGACGGCCACTCCTTCGAAATTGTCGTGGATCAACGGCGAATCGAGTTCCACCAGCAATCGCCCGTGCGCCACGCGACCGGGCACGATGTGCGCGGCCGGGACCAGCATAATCCGATTCGAGAAGTGATAGGGCAGTCGGAAGCGCCGCTCGACCACCACCAGCGATCCGTCGGGGAGCGCGGCGGCATCGGCGACGTCGAAATGCGGCGACACGCGATAGGCGAAACGTCGGACGTGCCCGTTTAGCGGATCGCCGGGGAAAATCAGCCCCTGCCGACTGTCGCGCCGTGATGCCTCGCCTCCCCGCCAGAGTCGCCGCTCGACCTCGGCGACCTCAGAAATGACCACGAATCGGCCATCGGGCATCCGGGCCATGGATTCGGCGCCACCATTGCCGGGCCAGTTTTCCATGGCGCGTGGTGCCACATGGCCCTCCGCCCGGGCAAAATCGGGGGCATAGCGCCAGATCTGGTTGAAATTCTCGAACCCGACCCAAAGCTGCCCGGTGCGCGGATCGACCGCCAGCGATTCGCTGTCGCGATCCGACTTCATCCACCCTATCGAGGGCCCGGCTGGCAGATTGTCGAAGCGCCACCCCTGCGGCCGCCAGTCCGCCCC
Organism: Sphingomonas sanguinis NBRC 13937; assembly: GCF_001591005.1. Classification (GTDB taxonomy): domain Bacteria; phylum Pseudomonadota; class Alphaproteobacteria; order Sphingomonadales; family Sphingomonadaceae; genus Sphingomonas; species Sphingomonas sanguinis. Next base: position 933 of record NZ_BCTY01000063.1, on the reverse strand, counting down.
CATGCGAAAGCGCAGGATATTGCCGCCGTCGCTGAGCAGCGTGAAACGGTCGCCGGTCACATACAGCGATGAATAGCCGCCAAAGGCAGGCGACCGGCTCGCCAGGGTGATTCCGCCTAGATAGGTCAAGGCCCCCACCCGACGCTGTGCCGGGTCATGCGGGTTCAGATCGACCCGGCGCACTGATACGGGCGGAGCCCCCTCGAACAAGGGCAGACGTTGCTCACCCGCCCATCCCGGCACCAGGGCCCATATCAGCAAGCAGAGCAGGAGGACGCGCATGGCCGCCTCATACGCGTTGCGGCGCAGCACGACAGCCCCCCCAAGCCCGCTCTCAAGGCGCGCCCGCTTGCGGGATACTCCACCTGAACGGCGGATAACCGCGACATTCAGGAAACGCTCAACGCGAATCATCCAGAAGCAGATCAACGACGACGGAAGGGACCGTCGATCGAGACGAGTTTCGGGAGTGAGACCATGATGAAGACCCTGACCCTGGCGGCGACCACCCTGGCGATGATCGGCGGCGCTGTCCTGCCCGCCACCGCTGCGGATGCGCACCGCTATCGCCGGGCACATCATTCGGACCGTTATTATCGCGGCTATAACGACGGCGCGCGGGCGGAGTATCAGGCCAGCAAGTGCCGCCGTTCGGGCACCACCGGCACGATCGTCGGCGCGGTGGCGGGCGGCCTGCTGGGCCGGACCATCGATACCGATGGCGACCGCACGCTGGGCACGCTGATCGGCGGCGGCGCGGGCGCGCTGGCGGGCCGGGCGATCGAACGGTCGGGCCGTCCGGGCTATTGCCGCTAAACAGTTAGGGCGGGCGGAGCCTGTATCTGCCCCACCCGCCCCAGTTTTCTCGCGTAGCGTATCGAGGACGGAACGCCGATCTCCCACCGGAGGTCGGCGTTCTTGCCGTCAGAAACA
>NZ_BCTY01000062.1 GCF_001591005.1 Sphingomonas sanguinis NBRC 13937 | reverse complement strand
CCTAGGGTCAGGATCATGGCCCAAGCGATCCCCGGCGCGTGTTTTCAAAGCCTTGATGGCGAGGGGCCGGTCGTGATCTCGGTCCCACATGGCGGCCGTGCCTATCCGCCGGGCATGACGGACGACCTGCGGGTGCCGCTGTCGGCCGTCATGGCGCTGGAGGACCGGCTGGTCGATCTGGTGGGCGAGGCCGCGCGCAGTATCGAGCCGATGCTGGTCCAGTCCACCCCGCGCGCCTGGATCGACCTGAACCGCGACGAGCGGGAGCGCGACCCGCTGATCGATGAGGGCGCTCGGGTGGGGGCCCGTGCCTCGACCAAGCTGCGCAGCGGGCTGGGACTGGTGCCGCGCCGGGTGGCGGGCCATGGCGATATCTGGACGCGGCGGTTCGGCGATGCCGAGATGGTGGCCCGGATCGAAAGCGACCACCGACCCTATCACCAGGCGCTGGCCGAGCGACTTGCGGCCACGCGGGCGCGTTATGGGATGGCCGTGCTGCTCGACCTGCATTCGATGCCGCCGCTCGGGGCTCCGGGGCTCGTCCCGCGTGTGGTGATCGGCGACCGGCATGGGACGACCGCCGCGCCCCGCTTCGTCCGCCGGATCGAGGTGGAGGCGCGCGGCGCAGGGATCGCGATCACCCGCAATGCGCCTTATGCCGGGGGGTATATCGTCGAGCGGCATGGCGATCCCCGGCGCGGCATCCATGCCGTGCAGCTGGAGCTCGACCGCTCGCTTTATCTGGATGCGGCGCTGGAGGCGCCGGGGCCGGGCTTCGACGCGACCGTGCTGCTGGTACGCCGCATCCTGGCCGCACTCGCCACCGAAGCGATGGGCCAACCCGCGACGCTCGCCGCCGAATAAAAAACCACCTCGCGCAAGGGGGAGAGCGCGAGGTGGCCAAGGTTCAGGGAGGAGACACGCTGAAAGCGTGTCGCACGACACCGCGAAAGGGGGGACACGATGTCGTACTGGTATAAATAAGAAGGGGCCTATTTGGTTCAACCCCCGCCCCCGCAATTCGTCATTTTTTCGTAACGGGTGGTGGCGGAAGCGGTGCGCAGGCTTGGACGGGACCTATGGTTGTGGGGGCTGCGGGCTGGCTTGCTTCGCACAGTGGCGGATTGCAATCGGCCAGAAACGGTCAATGCTGACTCGCCTTGATCACCCGGCTTGTAAATGTGCGGTCAGCTTGTCAGGCGCAATCAGGACGGATGCACCCCACGCCTCAAAAAGGCGGATTGGCTCGACCAGTACCGACCTATGACAGCGATTTACGACCAACAGCCATTCCGCGAACGCCCAAAATCCGGACTTTGCTCGCTGTCTTGTCGTCCGTTACACTGCACAAGCCAGCGTGACGGAATTGGTAGACGTATCGCTACAGCGGTCCTGGAAACAGGTGCGGGTTCGATCCCCTGCCGTTGGCAATCTTCGCCCACCCCAGACGTAGCAGGCGGTTTGGCATCCGCCTGAAGGCGGTCATTCCGAGCGGTCGGGAGATGACACAGATGCGGAGCTATTTAGGTTTAGGGGTTGTGCTGACGGTCACAATTTGGCTGTTGGCCAGCATGATCATGCTTGGTCCGCTCATGGGCGATTGTCTGCCTGAGATGGGGCATAGCTGCCCTACGGACCACGAACGCCGCCTCAGTTTGTTATGGATTGCGCTTGCGGCGGCCGTCATCAATGTAGTTGCGGTTTGGCTTCTGATCCGCCTGCGCCGATCCTAAAGCCCCGGTCCACGACCGGGGCAATCAGGGGCTCGTGGAAAAACTCGACGAACGGGCTCAGCGCCGCCGCAGGCTCATCCGGGCGATCAGGCCATCGCGCAGCAGATAATGGTGGCGCAGTGCCGCCGCGACATGGATCGCGACCAGTACCAACATCGCCCAGCCCAAGATTTCATGCGCCTCGTGCCCGAAATGCCCCGCGGCCTTGCCGATCGGCAGGGGCGGCACGTCGAACAGGCCGAACCAGCTGACGGGGCGCGGCACGTCGCGGCCCGATCCCATCGCCCAGCCGGTCAGCGGCATGACGATCATCAGGACATAGAGCAAGCTGTGCAGTGCATGGGCACTCCCCCGGGCCCAGCTCGGGATTTCGGCGGGCAGGGGCGGCGGGCGATGGCCCAGGCGCCAGACGATCCGCGCGGCGGTCAGCGCCAGCACGGTCAGGCCGATGGCCATGTGCAGCGGAATGGTGCCGGGCAACAGGCTCTCATGGAGCAGCCCGATGGCCAGATTGGCCACGACCAGGGCCGCGATCGTCCAGTGAAAGACGATCGCGACCCGGCTGTAGCGCGGACTGGAGAAGGCCTGCCCGCGCATCACATCAACCCAGCGGCTGGAGCTGGGGCTGCGGCATCTTGCCCTGCTGCGCCTGGCGCGCGAAGATGTCGCGCATCAGCGAGAGCGAGAAGAGATGCGCATAGAGCAGCGGCAACATGCCCGACTGGCTCATCTTGCGCAGCTGGTCGCCGCGCAGGTCGACCAGCTTTTCCTCGTTGATCATCTGGAAACCGCGATAGACGAAGGGCTGATCGGCGCCTTCCGGCTGGATCGAGACTTCGCCGTCCATCAGCAGGCCCATCTCGGCCAGTTCGGTCATGAAGTTCTGGGTGCGCGCTCCGGCCTGCTCGAACGATTCGTTGAACGACAGGATGTTCTTGGTCAGCTCGCTGGGCTGGTTGCCGTCGAACAGCGCCTCGCCCTCATCGAACGCGCCGATGGTCGGCGAGGTCGGGTCGAAGCACAGCGACAACTCTTCCGACTCAGGCCGCAGGCGCGCCAGCATGTACGGATAGCGGCGGATATAGGCCGGGACGTAGAAGTTCGGCTCGCTCAGGCGGCCCTCGTCGTCGACGAAGACGTTCACGCCCTCGTTCAGGCCCATCAGCGCCAGCGGGATCGGCTGGTCGCCGACCGAGAAGACGATCGGCATGAAACGCTGGACCAGCGGGAATTCGTCGACGGTCACGGGGATCGCGTGCTGCCCGACCAGAAACGGCGCCGTCTCCTGCGGACGGACCTTGAAATTGGCGTGAGCCTCGCTCGAAAGCGGCTCCAGGCCGTTATAGAAAAGGGGAAGGGACGGCGCGCTGGCCATGATGATCTCCAAAAAACTCGTCCACGCGAGCCCCCCGGCCGCGCGTCGTGGCCCCGTGTCTATGGGCCCGGGGCCTTATGCGCAAGCGACGAGCTTGCCGGGATTGAACAGACCGTGCGGATCGAGCGCCGTCTTGATGGCGCGGATCGCCGCGACCCGCTCGGGCGAGAGGCGGGCGAGTTCGTCGCGCTTCATCTGGCCGATGCCGTGCTCGGCCGAGATGGTGCCCCCCGCCGCCGTCACCAGGTCATGGACGAAGCGGGTGATGGTCGCGGCATCCTCGGCATAGAAACGGTCGCGATCGGTGCCGGGGGCGGCGCGGACGTGGAAGTGGATATTGCCGTCGCCCAGATGCCCGAAACCCGAGGCATGGGTGCCGGGGAAGCGCGCATCGCAGGTCGCCGCCGCCTCCACCATGAAGCGCGGCATGGCATCGACGGGAACCGCGATGTCGTGCTGCACCGCCGGGCCGAGCGCGCGCTCGGCGTCGGACAGCGAATGGCGGAGCAGCCAGAATGCCTCGGATTGCGCCTGCGATGCGGCGATCACCGCATCGGCGACCACCCCGTCCTCGATCGCGCGGGCGAGTTGCGTCTCCAGCATCGTGGTCGGATCGGCGTGCGCGTCGCCCGTGACCGCCTCGATCAAGACATGCCAGGGGTGTGCGCCCTCCAGCGGGCTCCGCGCGCCGGGCAGATGCGCGATGGCGGCGGCCAGGCTTTCGGCGGGCAGGATCTCGAAGCTCTCGATCATGTCGCTCGCCGCCTGCAACCGGCGCAACAGGGTCAGCCCTGCGCCGGGATCGGACAGCCCGACCCAGGCAGTCGCCGACCGGGCGATGCCGGGTGCCAGCCGCAGCGCGGCGGCGGTGACGATCCCCAGCGTCCCCTCCGCGCCGATCAGCAACTGGCCGAGATCATAGCCGCGATTATCCTTCTTCAACGCCGACAGACCGTCATGGAGCGATCCGTCGGGAAGCACCGCTTCGATACCCAGGGTCAGACCGCGCATGGTCCCGAAGCGCAGCACCTGTGTGCCCCCCGCATTGGTGGAGACCAGGCCGCCGACCGTCGCATTGCCCTTCGCCCCCAGGGTCAGGGGAAAGCGCGCGCCCTCCGCTTCGGCGGCGGCGTGGAGATCGGCCAGGATCACCCCCGCCTCGGCCACGACCATGCCCGCCCCGGCATCAATTCGCCGGATTCGGTTCATCCGCCGCGTCGACAGGATCAGCGCCGATCCGTCGGCGGGTGGTGTCGCGCCGCCGACCATCGAGCTGTTGCCCCCCTGCGGCACCAGCGACACGCAGTGTTCGACCGCCGCGCGCAGCACCGCCTGCACCTGCCCAGTATCGGCGGGGGCGATGATGGCGGGCGCATGCCCCGAAAAGCGGCGGCGCCAGTCGATCTCCCACGGCGCAATCAGCGCGGGGTCGGTGATGATGCCCTTGGGCCCCAAAACGGGACGCAGGGCTTCCAGAAAGGCGGTCTGGGCAGGGTTCATGCGGATTCGACTAGGCCAGGTTCATAAAGCGTTCAACGATACGGCGTATGAAGACAGGCCAAGACATGCCGCGCCGCCATCGAAACCTTGCCGCCATCGCCCTGATGACGCTGACGACGCCCGCCCTTTTGGGGGCGGCAAACCCGATTCCGATGTCCGGTCCGCCGGTCCATTATGCGCAGATGGTCATTCGCGAGCATGTCGTGATCCGTGTGCCCCGCACCGCACCGTCCCCCGCCCCGACACGGTGGAAGGAGCGGAAAGGTCCCCGCTGCATCCCCGCGCAGCAGCTGGCCGGCGCGCTTCCGGCCGAGGAAGGTGCGGTCGACATCGTCCTGACCGGCAACAAGCGGGTCCGCGCGCGACTGGTCCGCGCCTGCCGTCAGATCGATTATTATTCCAGCTTCTATATCCGCCCCGGTCCCGACGGACAGATTTGTGCCGGTCGCGATCCGATCCGCACCCGGGCGGGCCGGACCTGTGAGATCGAACGGTTCCGGGCGCTGGTTCCGGCCCGCTGAACCGCCCTCCACCGGCCGAATTCCTGACGCCGGGGCTGTGGAAAACTTGACTTTCGCCGCCAAATCCGCAAGCGCGCAGAACTGCTGGGCGCGTGCGGGGCGATTCCCGCCTGGCGTCAAATTTCGGAAAACTGCATGAGCTTTGCCGATCTCGGCCTCTCCGACGAACTTCTGAAGGCGGTCAACGACGCCGGCTATACCGAGCCGACGCCGATTCAGGCCTCCGCCATTCCTTCCGTGCTGATGATGCGCGACATCATCGGCATCGCACAGACGGGGACGGGTAAGACCGCCGCCTTCGTGCTGCCGATGATCGATATCCTGGCGCATGGCCGCAGCCGCGCCCGGATGCCGCGCAGCCTGATCCTGGAGCCGACGCGCGAACTCGCCGCGCAGGTCGCCGAGAATTTCGAGAAATACGGCGCCGGCCAGAAGCTTTCGATGGCGCTGCTGATCGGCGGCGTGTCGATGGGCGACCAGATCAAGGCGCTGGAAAAGGGCGTCGACGTGCTGATCGCGACGCCGGGCCGCCTGATGGACCTGTTCCAGCGCGGCAACATCCTGCTGACCGGCTGCTCGATGCTGGTCATCGACGAGGCCGACCGGATGCTCGACATGGGGTTCATCCCCGATATCGAGGAAATCTGCACCAAGCTGCCCGCGCAGCGCCAGACGCTGTTGTTCTCCGCGACCATGCCGCCGCCGATCAAGAAGCTGGCCGACAAGTTCCTGGAAAACCCCAAGACGATCGAGGTCGCGCGTCCCGCCTCGACCAACATCAACATCACCCAGTTCGTGGTGCCGGTCGCCGCCCAGTCGTTCGAGAAGCGCAAGCGCCTGCGCCAGTTGCTGGGGCAGGAAGAGGTGCGCACCGCGATCATCTTCTGCAACCGCAAGACGACGGTGCGCGAGCTGAACAAGTCGCTCAAGCAGCATGGTTTCCGCTCGGGCGAAATCCATGGCGACATGGAGCAGCCGCAGCGTCTGGCCGAGCTGGAACTGTTCAAGCGCGGCGACATCAACATCCTGGTCGCCTCCGACGTCGCGGCGCGCGGGTTGGACATCAAGGGTGTCAGCCATGTGTTCAACTTCGATGCGCCCTGGCACCCGGACGATTATGTCCACCGCATCGGCCGCACTGGTCGTGGCGGCGCGACCGGCATCGCCTATACCTTCGTCGCGCCCGATGATGCCGAGAATCTCGAGAATATCGAGAAGCTGACCGGCCAGAAGATCGACCGCCTCGAACTGCCTGCCCCCGCCGAGGAAGAGCGTCCCGCCCGTCGCACGCGTCGCGATCGCAGCGCCCGCCCGGCCGAGGTCGAGACGGTGGAAGCCCAGACCGAGACGGTCGAGGAAGCCCCCCGCACCCGTCCCGCGCGCGTGCGTCGCGAAGAGCCGCGCCGCGAAGAACCGCGTCGCGATCAGCCCCGCTTCGAGGAGCCGCGCGGACCGCGCCGGGACGATCGCCGCGACCGTCGCCGCTCGAACGCAGACGAGGCGCCCGATGACGGCGGCTGGAACGGCCCGATCCCGGACTTCCTGAAGGTTTCGTTCGGGATCTGACGGCGCGTCATGTCGCTCGACATCATCAGCTTCGTCGAACCGCAACCGGCCAGTCTCGCCAGCCCGTGCGTGCTTGTCTGCACGATGGACAAGGCCACCGGCTGGTGCCTGGGCTGTGCGCGGACGATCCGCGAAATCTCCAATTGGAGCGCCAAGCCCGCCGAGGAACGCCGCGCGATCCTGGCGGCGCTGCCGGCGCGTCAGGCCGAACTGGCGGCGCGGAAGGGGTAAGTTCCGCCCTGCGTTTCGCGTAAGCGGACCGCTATCGCCCGACGAACCGCCCCGGCCGCCGCTCGGTCACCGCCCGTACCCCTTCGGCGAAATCCTCGGTCTGCATCAGCTTGGCCTGTTCGGCGAGTTCGTGGTCAGTCGCCGCCTCGACCAGTGCACGCAGGTCGCCGCGCAGCGTCCGCCGGGTCGACGCGACCGCCAGCGGCGCGCCCGCCGCGATCTCATGCGCCAGGGCCAGCGCCGTGGCCTTTAACGCATCGGCGGACACCAGTTGGTCGACCAGGCCCCAGCGCTCCGCCTCTTCTCCGCGTATCCGTCGTCCGGTCAGCAGCATCAGCGCGGCGCGCTGTCGGCCGATCACCCGCTCCAGCACCGCTGAGATGCCAAAGCCCGGATGCAGGCCCAGCGTCACGAAATTGGCGACGAAGCGCGCTTCGGGCGTCGCGATGCGGAAGTCGGCGACCAGCGCCAGCCCCAGGCCCGCCCCCACCGCCGCGCCCTGTACCGCCGCGACGACCGGGGTCTGCACGCCGAACAGCCGCGCCGCCGCCATGTAGAAGGGGCTGCGCACGCCGGGCGGCAGCGGTTCGGCGACCGGATTGGCATTGACCAGATCCGCGCCCGCACAAAATACCCGCCCCTCTGATCGAAGCAGGATCGAACGTACCGCAGGATCGGCATCCACCGCCTCAAACGCATCCGCCAAAGCCGAAATGGTTCCTACCCCCAGATGATTATGGGGCGGATTCCGTAGCGTCAGGACCGCGACGGGGCCATCCAGATCAATTTTCACAGTCATGCCGCCCTCTTAAACCGGCTTTAGCGCCGCTGACTAGCGCCATACCCGTTGCTCGAAAGACACAGCGCACGGACAAGCGTTATCGTCCTCGACACCGTGCTTGAGGGACCCCGGCGGAACGCGGTAAGCGCGCCCCATGTCATGATCACCGGCCGATGACAGGGCGGGACAGGACAGGGGTGCGGGCCAGGTCCGTGTCAGGAGAGGATGCCGGGCGGCCCGGAGGCGGGCCGCCCCTTCCCTCCCCTTGATCACCACTCATCGTCGTCATGCCTTGCTGTGCTCGAATCGGGCGTGTCGTGTCGCAAGACCGATTCGGCCTTTTGACCGAATGGTACAGTAACCGGTTACATTTTTTTCTAAGCCGGCGCGTTTGAGATGCCGGGCAATTAAACGTCGGCAGCCCCTCAACTCCTTATAATCGGAGCGCATTTTGTGCCGGAATAGCAGCCAATGCCAGGGGCCGGACAGCGGCGCTCCCGCTCTTCCCCGGCGGGGGCCGTTCCGGCTAGGTTGCGCCCCGTAACGACCGGGCCCCATCCGCCCGCCAAGTCGTAAAAACGAAGCGAGGAGAGACCATGTACGACCGCCGCCGCGTCCTGAATCTGGGCGGCCTCAGCCTCGCTGCCATGATGACGGGCTGTGCCGGGCCGCAGGGGCGGGTGACCGCCCCGCGCATCATTCCGCAGGTGCAACCCGACCTGATCCGCGACTTGCAGGAACGCAGCTTTCGGTTCTTCTGGGAAACGACCGACGCCGATACCGGCCTGGCGCCCGATCGCTGGCCGACGCCCTCCTTCGCCTCGATCGCGGCGGTAGGCTTTGCGTTGACCGCCTATCCGGTCGGCGTGGTCAATGGCTGGATCACGCGGGAGGAAGCGCGCGCCCGTACGCTGACCACGCTGACCTTTTTCGCCAATGCGCCGCAAGGACCGGGCGAAACCGGGTTCAGCGGCTATAAGGGCTTTTTCTACCACTTCCTCGGCGTGACCAAGGGGCTGCGCTTCGCCAAGTGCGAGTTGTCGACGATCGACACCGCACTGCTCTTGGGCGGCATGTTGTTCGCGCAGAGCTGGTTCGATGGCGATCACCCCGACGAAGTGCGCATCCGCGCGCTGGTCGACCAGATCTACGGCGCGGTCGACTGGACCTGGATCAGGCCGCGCATGCCCTTCGTCTCGATGGGATGGCTGCCGGAGACGGGGTTCATCAACGCCGATTGGAATGCCTATAACGAGTCGATGCTGCTCTATCTGCTGGCGCTGGGCTCCCCCACCCATCCGCTGCCCGATGGTACATGGCAGGCCTGGACCGAGCGGTTCGAGCCGAGCTGGGGCTCGCGCTGGGGCGAGCCGCATCTGCAGTTCGCGCCCCTCTTCGGCCACCAGTACAGCCACGTCTGGGTCGATTTCAAAGGCATCCGCGACGGCTATATGGCGACCAAGGGCATCGACTATTTCGAGAATAGCCGCCGCGCCACCTATGCCCAGCAACGCTATGCCATCGCAAATCCGGGCCGCTGGGCCGCCTATGGCTCCGACATCTGGGGACTGACCGCGTGCGACGGGCCGGGGGATTTCACCCAGACGATCGACGGCGTCCGCCGCGAGTTCTTCAGCTATTCGGCGCGAGGACCCGGCGAGCGCGACGACGGCACATTGGCCCCGACAGCCGCCGCCGGATCGATCGCCTTCGCCCCCGATATCGTCATGCCCGCGATCAAGGCGATGCACGACCGCTATGGCGCGGGCATCTATGGCAAATATGGCTTCCTCGACGCGTTCAACCCGACGCTGACCAAACCCGACGAGCCGTTGAAACATGGCGAGATCGTCCAGGGCGTCGGCTGGGTCGACAAGGATTATCTGGGCATCGACCAGGGTCCGATCGTCGCGATGATCGAGAATCACCGCACCGGCCTGATCTGGAACACGATGCGACGGAACCCGCATCTGCGACGGGGATTGCTAAGGGCAGGATTCACCGGCGGCTGGCTGAAGGGATAGTCGCCGCCCAAGGGAGGCCGCGATGCCCGACACCATCCTGATTACCGGCGCCTCGGCCGGGCTGGGCGCGGATTTCGCGCGAGCGCTGGCGAGGAAGCCGGTAACCCTGGTCCTGACCGCCCGGCGGACCGACCGGCTGGCGGCGCTGGCGAGCGAGCTGGGCCAGCGGCCGGGGGTGGAGGTGCATGTCGTCTCCGCCGATCTGAGCCAGCCGGAGGGGGTGAAGGCGCTGCTCGACGGCATCGCCGACAGGGGGCTGTCGATCGACACGCTGATCAACAATGCGGGCTTCGGCGCGCTGGGCGACTTTACCGAGAGCGATCTGGTGACGCAAACGGGGATGATCGACCTCAACGTCCGCGCGCTCGTCACGCTCACCCATGCGCTGCTGCCGCCGATGCTGGCGCGGGGGCGAGGCGCCGTACTGAACGTCGCGTCCACCGCCGCCTTTCAGCCAGGGCCCTATATGGCAGTCTATTATGCCAGCAAGGCGTTCGTGCTGCACTTTTCCGAGGCGCTGCATGAGGAGGTGAAGGGTCGCGGTGTCACCGTCACCGCGCTCTGCCCCGGGCCGACCAGGACCGAGTTCGCCGATATCGCGGGCATGGCCGAGACGCCGATGTTCGAGCGGTTTGCGGGTACGTCCGAACAGGTGGTGCGCGACGGCCTGGCGGCGCTGGAGCGGGGACAGGCGGTGATGGTGTCCGGGCTGCTCAACCGGCTGACCGCCGTCAGCACGCGGATCGCGCCGCGCGGAGTGTTACGGCGGGCGGTGGCGAAATTACAGAGCGGGCGGAAATAGGTTCGTTGGCGTCTCCGCGCGAACCTATTCCGCCGTCACCGGCGTCCGGCTCCCCCGCACGCTGTCGAAGGCGTAGAGCGCGCATCCCGTCCAGATCAGCACGAAGGTCACGATGTGGACGGGCTTGAGCGGCTCGCCGAACAGCAGCACGGCCTGCGCGAATTGCAGGGTCGGGGCGATATATTGCAGCAGGCCGAGCGTCGCATAGCGCATCCGCCGCGCCGCCGCCGCGAACATCAGCAGCGGCGCCGCCGTCACCGCGCCCGCCAGGATCAGCAGCATGTCGAGATGCCGGTCCACCCCGAACGCCGCCGTGCCGTCACCGCTCGCCTGGAGCAGCACGAACAGCGCAGGGGCGGCGAGCAGCAGCGTTTCGACCGTCAGGCCGCCCAGCGCATCGATCGCCGCAATCTTGCGGACAAAGCCGTAGAAGCCGAACGACAAGGCCAGTGCCAGCGAAATGCCGATCGACCCGCCCCCGCTGACCGCCAGCACGACCACGCCGATGGCGGCGATGCCCACCGCCACCGCCTGCATCCGGCGAATCCGCTCGCCCAGCAAGGCGACGCCCAGCCCGACATTGACCAGCGGATTGATGAAATAGCCGAGGCTCGCCTCCAGCACATGGTTGTTCTGGACCGACCAGATATAGACCAGCCAGTTGACCGCGATCAGCGCGGCACTGGCGCAGAGCAGCAGCAAGGTGCGGCCTCGCGCTGCCGCGACAATGGCTTTGCCGCGCCGCGCGACCAGCACAACCACTGCGAGCAGCAACAGCGACCACAGGATGCGATGCGCCAGTACCTGAAGCGCGGGGACGCCCTTCAACAGCTTGAGGTACAGCGGCAGGATGCCCCAGCTGACATAGGCGCCGATGCCCAGCAACAGTCCGGTACGCGCAGATGAAGCGGTTGTCATGCCGCCCCCTGTTCACGCTCGGGATGCGGATGGCAAGCCGGGAGTCACCCGGCGACCATGCCCCTCATCTCGACCGCGCCGCCCAGATTGACGACGCGGCCCGATACCATACCGGTAATCCGCACCGAGGCGCCGCGCTCGACAATGACATCGCCCGCGACCATGGCCTTGATCGTCGCATGGACACCGGAGGCGACAAGGACGTCGCCACCGACCATTCCGCGCACCGTCCCGTCCGACGTCACTTCGAGCGAACCCGCCGTCATTCCGCGCATGACATCCTCCTGCCTTGAGAGACAGGACGCAGGAGGGCGGGATTGGGTTCAGGGCGAGGGCGGAGCCTCAATCCGCGAACAGCATCACCGGCGTTTCCAGCAGCCGCTTCAACGCCTGAACATAGCTGGCCGCGTCATAGCCATCGACGACCCGGTGGTCGCAGCTGATCGACAGGTTCATCAGCTTGGCGCGCGCGATCGTCTCGCCGCCGCGCCCGTCGGAGCGGAAGACGGGCCGCTCGACGATGCGGTTCGGGCCGATGATCGCGACCTCCGGCCGGTTGATGACCGGCGTCGTCGCGATGCCGCCGAGCGGCCCCAGCGAGGTCAGGGTGATCGTGCCGCCACCCATATCGCCGCTGGCGATGCTGCCCGCGCGGGCGGCCTCGGCCAGACGGCCGATCTCGGTCGCGAGTTGCCAGACGTTGCGGCTCTCGGCGTTGCGGATGACCGGAACCATCAGCCCGGCGGGGGTCTGGGTCGCCATGCCCATATGCACCGCGCCCGACCGGTTCACCACGCCCGCTTCGTCGTCATAACGCGCGTTGAGCATCGGGAAGTCGGGCAACGTCTTGCAGATCGCGACGATGAGGAGCGGCAGCATGGTCAGCTTGGGTCGGTTGCCCCGCCCGGCGTTCAGCTGCGCACGCGTCTCTTCCAGCGCGGTGACGTCGATTTCCTCGACATAGGTGAAGTGCGGGATGGCGCGCTTGGACGCGGCCATGTTCTCGGCGATGCGGCGGCGCATGCCGATGACGCGCACCGCTTCGTCGGCGCGTGGGGCACGCGCAGGAGTATAGCCCTGGCCCGAGCCGTAACGCAGGAAGGCGTCGAGGTCGGAATGGCGAATGCGATCGTCCTCGGCGGGCTTCACGCTGCTGAGATCGACTCCCAGATCCTGCGCCCGGGCGCGGACGGCGGGCGAGGCGAGCACCTTCTTCTGCTCCCTCTCCCACAAGGGGAGAGGGAGATTGCGCTTCTTCGACGCCAGGGTTTTCGGCTTCCAAGACCGATTCGTCGGTCGCGGGCGAGACCGCTTCCTCGACCGCATCGGTCTCGATCACCATCAGCGCCGATCCGATCGGCACCTGGTCGCCGACTTCGCCTGCCAGCTCGACGATCGTGCCGGACACGGGCGACTCCATCTCGACCGTCGCCTTGTCGGTCATCATGTCAGCGACCGACTGATCCTCCTCGACCCGATCGCCCAGCTTGACATGCCAGGCGACGATTTCGGCCTCGGAGATGCCTTCGCCGATATCGGGCAGGCGGAAGGTGAAACGAGCCATGTCAGGCGTCCTTCAACAAGGTCTTGAGCGCCTGGCCGATACGGACCGGGCCGGGGAAATAGGCCCATTCCAGGCTGTGCGGATAGGGCGTGTCGAAGCCGGTCACGCGCGCGATCGGCGCTTCGAGATGGTAGAAACAGCGTTCCTGCACCAGCGCGGACAGCTCCGCGCCGTACCCGCCGGTGCGCGTCGCTTCGTGCACGATCATGCAGCGGCCGGTCTTCTTCACCGATTCCTCGATCGCCTCGATGTCGAGCGGTACGAGCGTGCGCAGGTCGATGATCTCGGCATCGACGCCCATATCGGCGACCACGGCGGCGCAGACATGGACCATCGTGCCGTAGCACAGGATCGTCACCGCCTCGCCTGCGCGCACCGTCGCCGCCTTGCCCAGCGGGATGCGGTAATAGCCGGTCGGCACCTCGCCGCCGGGATGCTTGGACCAGTTCTCCGCCGGGCGATCCCAATGGCCGTTGAACGGGCCGTTATAGATGCGCTTGGGCTCGAAGAAGAGGACGGGGTCATTGTCCTCGATCGCGGCGATCAGCAGGCCCTTGGCGTCATACGGAGTGGCGGGGATCACCGTCTTGATGCCGGAAACGTGCGTGAAGATGCCTTCGGGACTCTGGCTGTGCGTCTGCCCGCCGAAGATACCGCCGCCGAACGGCGAGCGCACGGTGATCGGCGCGGTGAACTCCCCCGCCGAGCGATAGCGCAGCCGCGCCGCCTCGCTGACCAGCTGGTCGAGCGCGGGGTAGATATAGTCGGCGAACTGGATCTCGGGGACCGGGCGCAGGCCGTACGCGCCCATGCCGACCGCGACGCCGATGATGCCGCATTCGGTGATCGGCGTGTCGAACACGCGGGTCTTGCCGTATTTCTTCTGCAGGCCAGCGGTGGCGCGGAAGACTCCGCCGAAATAGCCGACATCCTCGCCCATCACGACCACATCCGGGTCCCGCGCCATGACCACGTCCATGGCGGAGTTGATCGCCTGGATCATGTTCATGCGGGTGGTTTCGCCCGTTTCGGGCACGGTTTCGGTGACTTCGTTCACAGCACAGAACCCTTACCAGCACCGGTCCCCGGCGAAGGCCGGGGTCCAGTTGCGGTGTCATCGCGGCGGCGCGCGGCGGTTTGCCTCCCACGCGGCGGCTTGGCGCGCCACAAGCTGCGAGGCGACTGGACCCCGGCCTTCGCCGGGGAACAGGCGACGGCCGTCACTTCCGCGCCCATGGCCGTCCGCTCGCTTCTTCCTCGTCGAGCATCTGCTGGCGCTGCTCGCGCAAATGCCAGGGCATCTCCTCGAACACGCCGTCGAACAGGCTGTCGAGCGGCTGGTGCAGGCCGTGGCCGAGAATACCGTTCGCCTCGGCCGCCTTTTGCGCGGCGCGGACTTCCTCGGCGACTTCGCGGTCCTGGGTCGCGTGGCGCTCTTCGTCCCACTCGCCCAGGCCGATCAGGTGATCCTTCAACCGCCGGATCGGATCGCCCAGCGGCCACGCCGTCGGCTCGCCCGCCGAGCGATATTGCGTCGGATCATCCGAGGTGGAGTGGCCTTCGGTGCGATAGGTGAAATGCTCGATCAGCGTCGCGCCCTGATTGGTCCGCGCCCGCTCGGCGGCCCATTGGGTGGCGGCATAGACCGCCAGCGCATCATTGCCGTCGACCCGAAGGCCCGCAATGCCATAGCCGATCGCCCGCGCGGCAAAGGTCGTCGCCTCGGCGCCCGCGAAACCGGAGAAGCTGGAAATCGCCCACTGGTTATTGACGACGTTCATGACGACCGGCGCGCGGT
The DNA here is from genome assembly GCF_001591005.1 of Sphingomonas sanguinis NBRC 13937. Classification (GTDB taxonomy): domain Bacteria; phylum Pseudomonadota; class Alphaproteobacteria; order Sphingomonadales; family Sphingomonadaceae; genus Sphingomonas; species Sphingomonas sanguinis. Next base: position 904 of record NZ_BCTY01000062.1, on the reverse strand, counting down.
AGACGGCGGCGAAGGTGCAGGCCGAGTGGAAGTCGCCTTCCGCCGTCGAGCCTTCACCGCACCACACGGCGGCGATGCGGGTGTCGCCCTTGGCGGCCGAGGCCATCGCCCAGCCCACCGCCTGGGGGTACTGCGTGGTCAGATTGCCCGAGATCGAGAAGAAACCGGCTTCCTTGGCGGAATACATGATGGGCAGCTGCTTGCCGCCCAGCCGATCCGCGCTGTTGGAATAGATCTGGTTCATCATGTCGACCAGCGACCAGTCGCGCGCGATCAACAGCCCCTGCTGGCGATAGGAGGGGAAGCACATATCCTCATAATCCAGCGCGTGGGCGGCGGCGACGGCGACCGCCTCCTCGCCCAGGGCCTTCATGTAGAAGCTGGTCTTGCCCTGCCGCTGGGCGCGGAACATGCGCTCGTCGAAGGCGCGGAGCAGCACCATGTGGCGCAGCATCCGGCGCAGGCCGTCAGGCGAGAGCTTGGGGTCCCAGGGACCGACCGCGCGGCCCTCGTCATCCAGCACGCGGACCAGCGTATAGGCGAGTTCATGGAAGCTGTCGGCGGGCGCGGCGGTGTCCGGGCGGCGCTGGGCACCGGCGGGCGGAACCTCGACACTGGCGAAGTCGACCGCATCGCCCGGCCGGAATTTCGGCTCAGGGACGTGCAGCTGCAACGGGGCCAGGTTGGCGCGCGAAATGCCTTCTGGCGGCACGGCCATGCTCTCTCCTCAACGCTTCGCCCGATTCCGCTCGGGTCGTTGCTATCTTTCAACCGTATGGAATTTTATTTCAAGCGCATTTTGGGGGCATCTACCGGCCAAACATGTCGGATCATGGCGTTTATCATTCCTCCCCTGGCAGGGGAGGTGGCAGGCCGTCAGGCCTGACGGAGGGGTGTCCCGCTA
>NZ_BCTY01000061.1 GCF_001591005.1 Sphingomonas sanguinis NBRC 13937 | reverse complement strand
GGGGGGGGGGGGGGGGGGGGGGGGGGGGGGGGGGGGGGCTTCCACGCAGGTCGTCCCCTGCGGTCATCCCCCTCCACCACCGCTTCGCGGCGGTCCCCCTCCCCGTGCCGGGGAGGATTGTTAACCCTCGTGGTTCCGCCCGAAGTCCTCTCTCGCATCGTCCTGGCCCTGGTCGATGATCGAACGGCGGATGGTGCGGGTGCGGCTGAACAGGTCGAACAGTTCGTCGCCCTTGCCCCAGCGGATCGCGCGTTGCAGCTGGCTGAGGTCCTCGGAAAAGCGCTGGAGCATCTCCAGCACCGCCTCGCGATTGGTCAGGAACACGTCGCGCCACATGGTCGGGTCGGACGCGGCGATGCGGGTGAAGTCACGGAAGCCGCCCGCCGAATATTTGATGACCTCGGACTGGGTCACCTCTTCCAGATCGCTGGCGGTGCCGACGATCGTATAGGCGATCAGGTGCGGCAAATGGCTGGTGACCGCGAGCACGCGGTCGTGATGGTCCGGGGCCATCAGCTCGACATCCGCGCCCAGCCGCCGCCAGAATTCGGCGACCCGCTCGACGGCCAGTGCGTCGGCACCCTCGGGCGGGGTGACGATGCACCAGCGTTTCTGGAACAGCGTGGCGAAGCCCGCCTCCGGCCCGCTGCGCTCGGTGCCCGCGACCGGGTGTGCGGGGATGATCGTCGCGCCGGGCAGCGCTTCGGTGAGGGCGGCGAGCACCGAGCCCTTGCAACTGCCCACGTCGGAGACGATCGCCTCGGCAGGCAGGTCGTCGGCGAACTCGGCCGCGACCGCACCCATCGCACCGACCGGCACGCACAGGATCACAAAGTCGGCGTCGATCACGCTTGCGCCGGCCGTATCGGCGACGTCATCGGCCAGATCGAGCGCGCGCACCGTCTCGCGCACCGCCGGGTCGGCGTCATAGGCCGTGATCCGCGCGGTCGGCATCGCCTTGCGCGTCGCCCGCGCGACCGAGGAGCCGATCAGGCCGAGCCCGATGATGGTGATCCGCGCGAAGGGCAGCATCAGGCCCCCTTCGCCTCCGACTCGACCATCTGGCGAAGCGCGGCGACGACACCCTTCACCTCATCCTCGGTGCCGATGGTGATGCGCAGGCCATGGCCCAGTCCCTGGCTCGGCAGCCAGCGGACGATATACCCTGCATCCATCAGCCCGTGATAGGCGCGCTCGGCGGTCAGTGCGCCCTCGAACAGCACCAGCGAGAAATTCGCCTTGGACGGCACGCAGCGCAGGCCCGCATTGCCCAGCGACGCGATCTGCTCCTCGAACCAGCCGAGCCACTTCGCGTTGTGTGCGCGCGACGCCTCGACAAAGGCGCGGTCGCGGATCGCTTGAATCGCGGCGTTCTGGCCGGCGATGGTCACGTTGAACGGCGCGCGGATACGGTGCAGCGCGTCGATGATCGGCGCGGCGGCATAGCCCCAGCCGATCCGTTCGGCGGCGAGGCCGTGGATCTTCGAGAAGGTGCGCGAGACGAGCACGTTGCTCGCCCGCTCGGCCAGCGCCAGCCCGCCATCATCCTCGCCCGCCTCCAGATACTCGGCATAGGCCTGGTCGAGGACCAGCAGGACATGGGGCGGCAACCCCGCGTGCAACCGCGCGATCTCGCCCGCGCCTGCATAGGTGCCGGTCGGGTTGTTGGGGTTGGCGACGAAGACGACTTTGGTCTTGTCCGTCACGGCACCCAAGATGGCGTCGACATCGGTGGCATAGTCATGGTCGGCGACGACCACCGGCTCCGCGCCGACGCGGCGGGTCGCGATCTCATAGACCGCAAAGCCGTAGCGGACATGGATGATCTCGTCCCCCGGCCCCGCAAACGCGCCCGCCGCGAGGTGCAGGATCTCGTCCGAGCCGGTGCCGTAGATGATCCGCGCCGGGTCCAGCCCATGCACCTCTCCGATCGCCTGACGCAGCGCGGTCGCGCCCGCGTCCGGGTAGCGCTCCAGATGGGCGGCGGCGGCGGCGAAGGCGGCGCGCGCCTTTTCGCTGGTGCCCAGCGGATTCTCGTTGGAGGACAGCTTGGCGACCTTGCGCCCGTCATCGGTCGTCGCGCGGCCGGGGACGTAGGGCGCGATGGCCTTGACCCAGGAGATCGGTTCGGGGGCGGTAAGCTTGGTCATGCGACCCGCCATAGCGGCCTCGCCCTTGCGTTGCCAAGCATCGCGGCCTAGCGGATATCGCTCCATGGCCGCTTCCGTTTCCACGCACTCCCTTGGCGACGACCAGCGTTTCGGTCTGTCGCGCCATGTCGTGCTGCCCGGGCCGCTCCGGCTCGATGGCGGCGGGCTGCTGTCCCCGGTCGAGATCGGCTATGAGACCTATGGCACGCTGAATGCCGATGGCTCGAACGCCATCCTGATCTGCCACGCGCTGACCGGCGACCAGCATGTCGCCTCGCCCCATCCGCGCACCGGCAAGCCGGGCTGGTGGACGCGCCTGGTGGGCGAGGGCAAGCCGATCGACCCGGCGCGGCACTTCATCATCTGCTCCAACGTCATCGGCAGCTGCATGGGATCGTCGGGCCCCGCGACCATCGACCCCTCGACCGCCGAGCCCTGGGGGATGCGCTTCCCCGTCATCACCATCCGCGACATGGTGCGCGCGCAAGCCATGCTGCTCGACCATCTGGGCGTCGGGCAATTGAAGGCGGTGGTCGGTGGATCGATGGGCGGGATGCAGGCGCTGAGCTGGGCGGCGACCTTCCCCGAACGCGTGCGCGCCTGCGTCATGGTCGCCTCGACCGCGCGGCACTCGGCGCAGAACATCGCCTTTCACGAGGTTGGGCGGCAGGCGATCATGGCCGATCCGAAATGGAATGGCGGCGCTTATTACGAGGCGAACGATCCCCCCGCCGCGGGCCTCGCCGTCGCGCGTATGGCGGCGCACATTACCTATCTGTCCGAGGCGGGGCTCACCGAGAAGTTCGGGCGACGACTTCAGGCGCGGCCCGACCGGCCGGACGGCGCGAAGAGCTTCGGCTTCGACGCCGATTTCCAGGTCGAGAGTTATCTCCGGCATCAGGGATTGAGCTTTGTCGACCGGTTCGATGCCAATTCCTATCTCTACATCACCCGCGCGCTCGATTATTTCGACCTCGCTGAGGAGCATGGCGGCCTGCTCGCCAATGCCTTTCGGGGGACGAAGACGCGCTTTTGCCTGGTCAGCTTCGATACCGACTGGCTCTATCCCACCTCCGAGTCGCGCGCCGTCGTGCAGGCGCTCAATGCGGCCGGGGCCGCGGCCAGCTTCGTCGAGCTGTCGAGTCCGTACGGCCATGACGCCTTCCTGCTCGACGCGCCCGAGATGAACCGGGTGATCGACGGTTTCCTGCGGGCCGAGCCATGAGCGAGCCGTTGCGCCCCGATCTGGCGATCATCGCGCGCCACGTCGCGCGCGGTGCGCGCGTGCTGGATATCGGCTGCGGCGACGGACAACTGATGGCGGCGCTGCGCGACGAGGCGGGGGTGGATGCGCGCGGGCTGGAGATCGACCCGGCCAATGTCGCCTCGGCGGTCGCGCGCGGGCTGGCGGTGGTGCAGGGCGATGCCGATGTCGACCTGGCGGGATACCCGGACAAGGGCTTCGACTATGCGATTCTCAGCCAGACGCTGCAGACCGCACGCGCGCCCGACCAGGTTCTCGACCATCTGCTGCGCATCGGTCACCGCGCCTTCGTGTCCTTCCCCAATTTCGCGCATTGGCGGGTGCGGACCTCGCTGCTGTGGGGCGGACGGATGCCGGTGACCAAGCTGCTACCCGAACAATGGTATGACACGCCCAATATCCACCATGTCACGATCGACGATTTCCGTGCGTTCGTGCGCCAGCGGCGGATTACGGTGGAGGGCAGCTGGTTCCTGTCGCGTGGTCGCCCGACCAGTGCGGCGGCGGCCAATTTCCGCGCCGAACATGCGGTCTTTCTGTTACGTCGCTGAAACGACGACAGTTCGGAACTTTATCTGGATCAAGAGTGTTGAGCCGGAAAGTGACGGGAATTTGACATGAGCCAAACCGCCCTGATCGTGGAAGACGAGATTTTCGTGGCCCTCGATCTGGAGCGCATTCTGACCGATGCCGGCTATCAAGTAGCTGGGATCGCGGCGGATAGCCGCACCGCCATCGAAACTGCGCCCGGCTGCACCTTTGCCTTTGTCGATGTAAACCTGCGCGACGGCGCGACAGGGCCCGACATTGCACGCCAGCTGGCCGAGCAGTTCGGCGTCAAGATCGTCTTCGTCACAGCCAACCCTGCGCAAATCGGATCGAGCTGTCAGGCGCTCGGCTATATCCGCAAACCGTTCAGCGAACGGGCGATTCTCGCCGCCGCAGCCATGGCCACCGGCGCGGACGTCGCATCCACCGATTATGTCATGCCGCTCGGCCTGAACGCCTGAGTTCCGATCCTTAGACTTAACGGCCCTTTGCCTTAGCGACAGGGCCCCGTGCCGGGCGGGCGGCTAAAGGCAGCCAGCGGCACTTCGATCGTCACCACCAGACCTTCGCGCCGCCAATCGCGTCGCACCGTTCCGCCCAACTGGCGCACCGCCGACAGCTCGACCAGTTGCGACCCGAAACCTGCATGATCGGGCGTACGCTCCAGCACCGGACCACCCCGCTCCTGCCAGCAGAGCGTAACCATCTCCCCGTCCGGCTGGATGGCCAGTTCGACATGCCCTTCGGTCACCGACAGCGCGCCATATTTGGCGGCATTGGTTGCCAGTTCGTGGAACAGCAGCGCCAGCGGCGTGGCCGATCGATCGTCGACCGGCACATCCTCTCCGGACAGATGGATACGGGTATCGTCATCGCCGCGATACGGATCGAACAGATCGGTCAGCAGGCCGTGCAGCGAGTCCTGCCGCGCCTTGGGCTGCGACTGCGGGCTGTGCGGACGGACGAAGTCGTGCGCGCGGCCCAGCGCGGTGATCCGGTCGCGCAGGTCGCTGGAAATGCCGGCAAAACCCGGATGGCTGCGCGCGGCAAAGGCGATCAGGCCGGAGATCACCGCGAAGATATTCTTGATGCGGTGACTCAGTTCCTGGCTGACGATCTCGCGCTCTTCCAGCGCCAGCTTCTGTTCGTGAATGTCGGTGCAGGTACCGAACCAGCGGGTGATCCGCCCCTCGGCATCACGGATGGGCAAGGCGCGACCCAGCACCCAGCGATAGGTGCCATCGCGATGGCGCAGCCGATATTCGATCTGATAGGGCTCACCGGTCGCCAGGCTGTGGCGCCAGCGCGTCCAGGCCCGCTCCTGATCGTCGACATGGAACATGCCATTCCACGCTTCACCATCGGTCGAGCCGGGTTCCATGCCGGTGTAGTCGTACCAGCGGGCGTTGTAATAATCGTGATAGCCGTCGGGCAGGGTCGACCAGACCATTTGCGGCATGGTGTCGGCCAGAGTGCGGAACCGCTGCTCGCTGTCGGCGACGCGCGCCTCCGAGGCCTCGACGGTCTGTTCGTGTTCGAGCTGGGCGCGGCGGTCCTGCAACCGGCCCATCACTGCGGTCGCCAGGATCTCCAGCCCGCGAAACTGGAAGTCGGTCAGCCCTTGCGGACGCGGTTCGGGCGAGATGACACAGATCGCGCCCAGCGGCACGCCTTCATGCGACAGAAGCCGCGCACCCGCATAAAAACGGATATGCGGCGGCCCCACGACCAGCGGGAAATCGGCGAAGCGCGGGTCCAGCCGCGCGTCGGGCACGACCATGACGGTTTCGCCCGCCACCATCGCATGGGCGCAGAAGGAGGTATCACGCGGCGTCTGCGGCTCGTCAAAGCCCAAGGCCGACAGGAATTGCTGCGACTCTTCCTCGACCAAGCTGACCAGCGCGACCGGGGTGCCGCACAATTCGGCGGCAAAGGTGGTCAGGTCGTCCAGGCACCCGTTTTCGCGATAGCCCGCCAGATCGTAGCGGCGGATCAGCGCGGTGCGTTGCGCTTCCGTAATGGCCGATGGGTCGAGCATGTCCGTCATCCCATCCTGTTGGCCGATCGCCGAGTCCGCCCGAAAAACCGTGTCCTGCATGTCCTCACCGTGGAGAAGTCCGTCGGCGATCAGAACGGAACGTCGTCATCCAGATCGTCGGCGAAGCCGCCGCCCTGTCCGAACCCGCCACGGTTGCCGCCGTTCCCGCTCTGGCTTGCGCCGCCACCGGAATTGCCCGAACCGCCACGCGCGCCGCCGCCGTACCCGCCGCCCGACGAACCACCGCCAAAGCCGCTCGACCCGCCACCGAAGTCGCCGCCGCCGAAATCATCGCCGCCGCCAAAATCGCTGCCGCCACGGCCACCGCCGCCGCCCTGACCGCCGCCGGGGCCGTCGAGCATGGTCAGCACCGAGTTGAAGCCCTGCAGCGTCACCTCGGTCGAGTAACGGTCGTTACCCTGCTGGTCCTGCCACTTACGGGTGGTCAGCGCGCCTTCGATATAGACCTTCGAGCCCTTGCGCAGGAAGCGCTCGGCGACATTGGCAAGACCTTCGTTGAAGATCTTGACCGTGTGCCACTCGGTCTTTTCCTTGCGCTCGCCGCTGTTGCGGTCCTTCCACGACTCGGACGTGGCGATGCGCAGCTCGACCACCTTGCCGCCATTCTGGAAGGAGCGGCTCTCGGGATCGCGTCCCAGATTGCCGACGAGAATCACCTTGTTGACGCTGCCCGCCATGTATCAGTCCTGTATCTTGCCTAGAGGCCGGCGAAGACGGCCAACCAATATGTGATACCCGCCATGACATAGGCGGTCACGAAAAGGTAGCCCACCATGAAGGCTGGCCATTTCCATCCGTTGGTTTCCCGACGCGTCACTGCGATGGTCGAGATGCATTGGGGCGCGAAGACGAACCACATCAGGAAGGCGAGCGCGGTGGGCAGCGACCAGTTGCGCTTCAGCTTGTCGGTCATCGCCTTCTGCCCACCCTCATGCTCGGTATCGTCGATGGCATAGACGGTGCCGATCGCCGCCACCGCGACCTCGCGCGCCGCCATGGCGGGGACGAGGGCCAGTGCGATGTCGCGGTTGAAGCCGATCGGACGCACCGCGACCTCGATCCCGTTGGCGATGCGGCCCGCGATCGAATAATCGACCGGCGAAATCCCTGAGCCCTCGGGCGGCTTCGGAAAGGAGAGCAGCGCCCACAGGATGACCGTGGTCAGCGCGATGGTGGTCCCGGCGCGCTTCAGGAAGATCAGCGCCCGGCTCCACAGGCCGAGCAACACGTCGCGTAGATGCGGCCACTGGTACTTCGGCATCTCCATCATGAAGCCCGACGACGCACCCTTGGTGACGGTGCGGCGGAGCAGCAGGGCCGCGACGAACGCCCCGACAATGCCCATCAGATAGAGGCCGAGCAGCACCAGCCCCTGAAGACCCACAAGCGGCAGCACCTGCCGATCGGGAATGAACGCGCCGATGATGATGGTATAGACGGGCAGGCGCGCCGAACAGGTCATCAGCGGCGCGATCAGGATCGTGGTCAGCCGGTCCTTCTCGTCATCGATCGTCCGCGTCGCCATGATGCCGGGCACCGCGCAGGCGAAGGAGGAAAGGAGCGGGATAAAGGCCCGCCCCGACAGACCGACCTGCGCCATCAACCGATCCATCAGGAAGGCGGCGCGGACCATATAGCCGGTTGCCTCCAGGATCAGGATGAAGAGGAAGAGGATCAGGATTTGCGGCAGGAAGACGAGGACCGCGCCTACACCAGCGATCAGGCCGTCGGTGATGAGGCTGCGGAACCAGCCCTCCGGCAGCAGCAGCCCTGCCTGGATTTCCAGCCATTTGAAGCCGGCCTCGATCCATTCGACCGGCGTCTGCGACCAGGCAAAGACCGCCTGGAACATGATGAAGAGCAATCCGACCAGCAGGATCGGCCCGGCGATCGGATGCAGCGCGACCGAGTCGAGCATGTGGGTCCAGCGGCGCGTCGGCGTCTCCGCCACGGTCGCGGCGGACGCGATCTGGCGCGCGCGGCGCTGCAGCGTGACGATATCGTCGATCCGGTCGGCGGCTGCTATGGCGTGGGGCCGCTCCTGCGACACCAGCCGGTCGATCTCGGCCTTCAGCGTGTCGAGCCCGCGACGGCGGACGGCGACGGTCGGGATGACCGTCACGCCCAACTCACGCGCCAGGATATCGGCGTCGAGGGTCAGCCCGTCACGCTCGGCCAAGTCGACCATGTTGAGCGCGACCACGACCGGCAGGCCCAGCGCGATCAGCTGGAGCGTGAAGCGCAGGTGATTGTCGAGATTGGCGGCATCGACCACGACGACCAGCGCATCGGGACGCCGCTCGCCCGCCTGCGAGCCCATCACGACATTGCGCGTGACCTGTTCGTCCAGGCTGCCGGGATCGAGGCTATAGGCACCGGGCAGGTCGACCAGCTCGACCGCGCGGCCATCGTCCAGCACGAGTCGTCCCGAATGCCGCTCGACGGTGACGCCGGGATAGTTGCCGACCTTCTGCCGCGCGCCGGTCAGCGCGTTGAACAGGGCGCTTTTGCCGGCATTGGGATTGCCGACGAGCGCGACCAGCGGTGCAGCGTTCATTCGTCCGGGCTAAGCCTCAGGCGCTCGGCGCGACGCGGATCGAGGCGGCGACTCGGCGGCGCAGCGCCACGGTCATCCGGCCGATCCGGCAGGCGATGGGCCCGCCGCCCAGCGTGGCGCGGTGCAGAACCTCGACCCCGACGCCTTCGTCGAAGCCCAGTTCGCGCAAACGACGCGCTTCGGGCAGGGCCAGCTGGGTCCAGTCGATCGCGGCCACGGTCGCCGGTTGCCGCCGGGGAAGGGTTTCGAGACTGCTGAGCATCGCCATGAGGCATACATAACCCCGGTGCGATTGATTATCAATTACCAGTTGGTAAATTGGGTGAGAGGATCGGTGGCCAGGCGTGCGCCGGGCCCCCCTCACACCGCCGGATAACGCAGCCGCCCGATAAACCGCGACAGGCTGGGCATATTCTCACCGCGCTTGGTGATCCCGGCCTTCCACTTCTCGAACCGCATGATCCCCTCGATCCGGCGCGCGAGGAAGGCGCGCGTGTCGGCGTGATTCTCGCTCTCGTCGTTCAGGAACACCGCGATGGTCGAGGCATAGACGGCAAACAGCGTCGCACGCTTGGTATAATGGTTATAGTCGGTCGCGGTGTCGCCCGCCTGCGCCCAGATCGCATCGACCGTGCGCCAGCCGAGTCGCGCGGCCGTAGCGGTGTTTTGCGGCATGGCGAGGATGGTCAGCGCGCGGCGCAGCGCTTCGCGATTGGGAGCAGCGGCGGCCAGCCGTGCCTCGACCAGCGCGGTGATGCGTTCGCGAATCTTCATCTGGGCCGCCCGGTCGGCGGGCACCGCTTCGACCATCGCCTGATCGATGGCGGCGAACCACGCGTCGATCATCGCGACCGGGCCGTCCTTGAAAGCGAGTCGCGCGATGTCGCGGTCGATGCCCGCCGCGTCTGCCGCCATGTCGCGGGCGTCGTCGCCCCAGCCGTCGAACGCGGCGTTGGACGCAATGCCCTCCGCCAGCAGCGCACGCACCTCGTCGAGAGTCAGGTCCTGAACATCGGTCATGGCAGCCTCGGTCATATCCTATCCGTCGTCCCTATCGCCCGGCTTGGCAACCGTCGATCCGCGCCGGACCAGTACCAGCGCGACCGCGACCATCGCCACGCCCACCAGATCGGGCAGCGCCAGCCGCTCATCATAGACGATCCAGCCGATGGCGGTCGCCACGATCGGCTGGACCAGCAGCGCCAGGCCGACGACCAGCGGGCTCAGCAGGCCCAGCGCATAGATCATCAACCCCTGGCCGATGATCTGGCTCCCCAGCGCCAGCAGGATCAGCGCGCTCCAATGGCCGGGCCAGACCCGCTCGCCCAGCACCACGGCGAAGACGAACAGCGGCACGATGCTGGCGAGCGTCGACCAGGCGAGCGCCGGGATGGGCGGCATGGTCGTCCGCACCCGCGCCATCAGGATGAAGTAGAGCGCATAGAGAATGCCCGCCAGGACGCACATCAGGTCGCCGACCAGGTGGCGCGGATCGACCTGATAGCTGCGCCCCATCAACAGTCCGGCCCCGACCGCCGCCAGGATCAGCGCGATCCCCTGGCTTCGCGAGGGCCAGGTGCGCGCGATGAGAAAGCCGTAGAGCGGAAAGATGAAGGTCGCCGAATTGCCGAACAGTGTGGCGTTGGCCATCGTCGTCTGGCGGATGCCGATATGCCAGGAGCCCAGATCGCCCGCAAAGGCGATGCCGCCGATCAGCAGCAGCGCCCACAGCCCCGCCTGTCCCTTGCCCGGCCGACGCGGCCGGGCGGGCGAGATCAGCGCGACCAGCGCCAGCACCGGCGCGGCGAGCGTGATCCGCCAGAAGGCGGCGGCGACCGGCCCGGTATCGGCCATGCGCACCAGCAGCGGCCCGAAGGCGAGCGCGACATTGGCGAGGATGACGGCGGCAAAGGCCAGCGGCGGCGTGCTATCCGGTCCGGTCCGGTCCGACTGACGATCGCTTTGCATCGGTTCAGTTTTTCTTGGGGTGTGGAACACGGGCATGGGGTCCCTTAACGCCCTATCTGCGTTGCGTCAGGCCGGAAAGGCCGCAAAAGGACTGCATGTGATGCCAACGCTCTTCGACCCCATCGATCTCGGGGCGATCCACGCCCCCAACCGTATCCTCATGGCCCCGCTGACCCGCGCTCGCGCCACGCGCGAGGCGGTGCCGACGCCGATCATGGCGCAATATTATGCCCAGCGCGCCAGCGCGGGCCTGATCATCTCCGAGGCCACCGGTATCAGCCGCGAAGGGCTGGGCTGGCCCTATGCGCCGGGGCTGTGGACCGACGAGCAGGTCGAAGGGTGGAAGCCGGTGACCGACGCGGTGCACAAGGCAGGCGGCCGGATCGTCGCCCAGCTCTGGCACATGGGCCGTCAGGTGCACAGCTCGGTCACGGGGATGCAGCCGGTGTCGTCCTCGGCCACCCGCACCGAGGGGCAGGCGCACACCTTCGAGGGCAAGAAGGATTTCGAGACCGCCCGCCCGCTGGAGCTGTCGGAAATCCCGCGCCTGCTGGACGATTATGAGCTGGCGACGCGCAATGCGCTGGCCGCCGGGTTCGACGGGGTGCAGATTCATGCCGCCAACGGCTATCTGATCGACGAATTCCTGCGCGACGGGGCGAACCACCGCGAGGACGAATATGGGGGCAGTCCGGAGAATCGCATCCGCCTGCTCCGCGAGATCGCCGAGCGCGTGATTTCGGTCGCGGGCAAGGAGCGCGTGGCCGTGCGCCTCTCGCCCAATGGCGACAGCCAGGGCGTCGATGACAGCGATCCCGCCTCGGTCTTCGTGCCCGCCGCCAAGATGCTGTCGGACCTGGGCATCGCCTTCCTCGAACTGCGTGAGATCGGCCCGGACGGCACCTATGGCCGCACCGACGTGCCCAAGCTGTCGCCGCAGATTCGCGAGGTCTTCAAAGGCCCGCTGATCCTGAACAGCGATTTCGACACGCGTGAGAAGGCGCAAGCTGCGATCGATTCGGGTGTCGCGGACGGCATCGCGTTCGGCCGGACCTTCCTCGCGAATCCCGACCTGCCCGAGCGCCTGCGCACCGATGCGCCGCTGAACGAGGGCGATATGAAGACTTGGTACAGCCAGGGGCCGGAAGGCTATATCGACTACCCCACGCTCGAAGAGAGCGCGCGGGCGGCGTGAGGCCGGGGGGCGGGGTAATGTTCACCCCCGCCCCATCCACCACCCCGGCGAAGGCCGGGGTCCAGATGCCACCAAGCCAGTTGCTTACGCCGACAGCGCATCGCAACTGGACCCCGGCCTTCGCCGGGGTAGCGGCCCTTTGTAAGAGTTTGCAGAGACAAATATTATCGCGGTTTAGCCTCACCGGAAGTGCGGGCTATTCGCCGCTATTCAACGCGTCGAGCCATGCTGTCATCCGGTCGCGCACCGTCCGGCGCATCTTGGGATTGAGGAGCAGCAGCGGCGCCCCCCATAAGGGTGGGACGAAGCTCGCGACCAGCACCCACAGGATCACCAGCGCGACCAGCCCGGCCCCGGCAAAGCGCAGCTTCTGCATCGCGCCCGCATCGAGTGTCAGGGCGCGCGGACCCTTGGCGTCATAGAAACGGTCGGTGGTCCAGCTTGCCGCACCGTCGAAGCGGATCTTTTCCGGCAGCTGGAATCGCGCTCGGGTCTTGTCCGAGGCCGGTCGCAGTAAGTCCGTCCGGCGCGCAGGGGGAGCCTTCGCCGCCTGGGTATCGATGACCTCCAGCCGCCGACCCCGTTCGACGACGCGGAAGCGGCTGGGCGGCATATCGGTCATGATGTCGGGATGGCCCGACGTGCCCGCCACTGGTCGGCGCTCTGGCCCCAGGCATCGACGGGGAAGCTCTCCAGCGGGGCGGGAAGGCGTGTCGGGCCCTGATTCACCGACCCCAGCCGCTGGGCCAGCTTGATCGAGCCGTGATTGTCCGGGTCGATGGCGTGGATCACATGGTCCCAACCCAGCACATCCACGGCATAGTCCATCGCCGCGCAGGCCGCTTCATAGGCATAGCCGCGGCCGGCAAATTCCCGCGCCACGCCCCAGCCGACCTCGCGCCCCGGCCAGCCCTCGGGCTGCCACGGCCCGATCCGGCCGACCCAGCGGGCGGTGTCGCGCTCGATGACCGAAAACATGGCGAAACCCCGTACGCTCCACGCACCGACCATGGTGCATAGCGATCGCCAGGCCGCGCCGCGCGCCTGCACGCCGCCGAGGAAGCGCATCTTGTCCTCCTCGGCATGGAACGCCGCCCACGCCTCGGAATCCTCCGCCGAGGGGACCCGCAGGGTCAACCGCTCGGTCTGGAGGACGGGCGATGTCACCCGAACCGCCCCTTCAGCGCCAGCATGGCGAGCGCCGCCTTGGCCGCCTCACCGCCCTTGTTCTTTTCGTCGGGCTTGGCGCGGGTCAGCGCCTGCGCCTCGTTCTCGGTGGTGATGATGCCGTTGCCGATGGGCAGCCCGTCCATGGTCAGCGCCATCAGGCCGCGCGCGCTTTCGTTCGACACGATCTCGAAATGATAGGTCTCGCCGCGAATCACCACGCCGATCGCGACGAAGGCGTCGTAGCGCCCCGAATCGGCCGCCATCGCCACCGCGCCGGGGATTTCCAGCGCGCCGGGGACGGTGATCGTCTCATGGCTGTGGCCCGCTTCCTCGATCGCGGCGCGTGCACCGGCCAGTAGCAGGTCGTTCAGATGCTCGTAGAAGCGGGCCTCAACGATCAGCACATGCGCCATCAGGCGTCTCCCTCAGCATTTTCGATACGACGTTCGCCGACGATCGACAGGCCATAGCCGTCGAGCCCGATCAGCGTGTGATGGGTGTTGGTCAGCAGCACCATGTCCTGCACGCCCAGCTCGGCCAGGATCATCGCGCCGACGCCATAGTCGCGCAATTCCTCCATATCGATCTGCACTTCCTCCCCGGCCTTCAGCCGAACGGCGGTGGTGAAGGCGTCGGTGCGCGGGCGGTTGATGACGACGATCACGCCGGAGCCTTCCTCGGCGATCATGCGCATCGACTTGGCGAGCAGCGCGCCACGTGATCCTGCCTCGCCGAACACATCGGCGAAGGGCGACAGGGCGTGCATCCGCACCAGCACCGGCTGGTCGGTGTCGAGCTTGCCTTTGACCAAAGCGACCTGCTCGGTCCCCGTCGCCTTGTTGCGATAAGCGCGCGCGGTCCAGGTGCCGCCCCATTCGCTCTCGAACGTGGCTTCGGACTGCAACTCGACCAGATGGTCGTAGCGGCGGCGATAGGCGATCAGGTCGCGGATCGTGCCGATCTTCAAATTGTGGAGCTGCGCGAAGGAGACGAGGTCGTCCATCCGCGCCATCGTCCCGTCCTCGTTCATGATCTCGCAGATCACGCCCGAAGGGTTGAGGCCCGCCAGCCGCGCGACATCGACCGCTGCCTCGGTATGCCCGGCGCGGACCAGCACGCCGCCGTCGCGCGCGACCAGCGGGAAGACATGGCCCGGCGTCACCAGCGAGTCGGGGCCCTGCGAAGCATCGATCGCCACCGCGATCGTCCGCGCGCGGTCGGCGGCGGAGATGCCGGTGGTTACGCCCTCGCGCGCCTCGATCGAGATGGTGAAGGCGGTTTCGTGCCGCGTCCCGTTCTTCGGGCTCATCAGCGGCAGGCCGAGCGTGTCGACCCGCTCGCGCGTCATCGCCAGGCAGATCAGCCCGCGCCCGTGCCGCGCCATGAAGTTGACCTTCTCCGGCGTCGCCATCTGGGCCGGGATGACCAGATCGCCCTCATTCTCGCGGTCTTCGTCATCGACCAAGATGAACATGCGTCCATTGCGCGCCTCGTCGATGATCTCTTCGGGGCTGGAGAGAAAACCGCGCCGCAGACCGGAAAGCGAGTCGGGATTAGCGGCCACGATAATGCTCCATGCGCTGCAGATACCGGGCGAGCACGTCGATCTCGATATTGACGCGCTGGCCCTCGCCGATGCCGCCCAGCGTGGTGACGGCGGCGGTGTGGGGAATGATGTTCAGGCCGAAGACGGTGCCGTCGGCGGTGTCCTCGACGCTGTTGACGGTCAGCGAGACGCCGTCGACCGTCACCGAACCCTTGGTCGCCATGAAGGGGGCGAGGTCGGCGGGCACCGCCACGAAGACGCGGTGCGATCCGCCCTCCACCGCAACCGACACGACATGGCCGACGCCGTCGACATGGCCGGTGACGATATGTCCGCCCAGCTCGTCGCCCAGCTTCATCGCGCGTTCCAGGTTCAGCCGCTGGCCGGTCGTCCACTGGTCGGCGGTGCGCCCGATCGTCTCGGCCGAGACGTCGACCGCGAACCAGTCCGGGCCCTTCTCGACCACGGTCAGGCAGACGCCCGAACAAGCGATCGACGCGCCCAGGTCGATACTGGCCGTATCATAGGCGGTGGCGATGACGACTCGCGTGTCGCCGCGCGTTTCCACGGCGGTGACGGAGCCGATGTCGGTGACGATCCCGGTAAACATATCAGGCGCGCTCGTAGACCTCCAACCGGTCGCTGCCAAGCATCCGTGCATCGGTGAGCCGCCAGCGGCCATGGGCCTCGGCGAGACGGGTGAGGCCGATATCGCCCAGCGCCGAGCGGCCCTCGCCGATCAGGATGGGCGCGCGATAGAGGAGCAGCCGGTCGATTAGATCGGCGGCGAGGAAGGCGGAGGCGGTCTGCGCCCCTCCCTCGACCATCAGCCGGTCGACGCTCGGGATGTCGGCGATGGCGGCCGGGGAGGGGATGGTTTCCCAGCCCGTCTCGGGCGTACGCGAGAGCAGGATGCGGCGCGGACTGCGCGACTCGAGGCCCGGCAGGCGAACATCGAGCCGGGGCGCATCGGCCTCCAGCGTGCCGCGCCCGATCAGGATCGCTTCGTGGCGGCTGCGCTCCAAATGGGTATGCGCGCGTGCCTGTGGCCCGGTGATCCAGCGGCTCTCGCCATCGGCCCGCGCGATCATGCCATCGAGCGAGGTGGCGAGCTTGAGCGTGACGAGGGGGCGGCCCCGGGCGCGGCGAGTCAGGAACCCCGCGATCATCCGCCGCGCCTCTTCCTCGCGCACGCCGGTCGTGACCGCGATCCCGGCGGCACCGGCGCGGGAAAAGCCGAGGCCGTCGGTGCGCGGATCGGGATCGCCCATCGCCGCGACGATCCGCGCGACGCCGGCCGCGATCAGCAGGTCGGTACAGGCAGGACCGCGCGGCGAAATATGCGCACAGGGCTCCAGCGTGACGTAAGCGGTGGCCCCGCGCGCCGCTGCTCCGGCTTGGGCCAGGGCCATCGCCTCGGCATGGGGGCGGCCGCCTGCTTGCGTCCAGCCGCGCCCGACCACCCGGCCATCGCGAACCAATACGCAGCCGACATTGGGATTGGGCGCGGTCCGCCCGACGCCGCGATCCGCCAGCGCCAGCGCCACCCCCATCCAGCGATGGTCGGTCAGAAGCCCCACTTGGTCAGCGCGTCGTCGACCTTTTTAAACTCGGCCTTGCGCTGGTCCTTGGCGGCCTGCTCCTCGGCCAGTTCCTGCTTCTTCTTCACATAGTCGATCTTCTGCTGCGCGCGGATTTCCGCATCGGTGCGGTTCGCGGGCCATTGTTCGACATAGATGATGTTGGGCTGGTAGGGCGGCCGCACATAATCGTCGCGCGCAAAGGCGTAGATGAAGAAGCCGGTAATCCCCATCGCGATGATCAGGAACACCAGCTCATAGGGCTGGCGCTGCGACAGGAAGAATCGCAGGTCGCGATACGCGCGGACGGGGGAAAAGCGGCCGAAGAACGACATGGGGGGAATGTAGGGGGTAAGGGCGGGGGATGCCAGTGGGGATGGGGG
>NZ_BCTY01000060.1 GCF_001591005.1 Sphingomonas sanguinis NBRC 13937 | reverse complement strand
GTGCCGCCAGGGACGTCCTGCGCGGAAGCCCCCCCCTCCGTCAGGCCTGACGGCCTGCCACCTCCCCGTACCGGGGAGGATACATCACCTTACCACAGCACCCCGTCGACCGGCTTCATCGGCTCGGGCGCGGGGTCGCCGATCGACTGGAGCAGGTCGATCTCGATCGTCCGGCACATGGCGCTGAGCGGCAGGTCGTGGACCGTATCGCTGAACGGATCGACCAAATCGTCGCCGATCTGCAGCGCCGCCAGGAACATCAGGCCCGCGATCGATGAGCCGACGGGCGTCGCGAAACCCAAAGTTTCGACCAAGCCGATGGGCAGCAGCACGCAGAATAGCCGCGTGAAGAAAGCCGGGATGAAACGATACTGGTTGGGCAGCGGCGTGTTCTTCAGCCGCTCCATGCCGCCTTGCGAGTTGGCGATGTCGACCAGCACCGACTCCATCTGCGCCTGCTGGATGGTGTCGATCCAGCCCTTGCGCTGTGCGTCCGCGATGCGGCGGCCGGTGCCGTCGAGCAGGCCGTTAGCGGTGTTGGTCCGCTGGAGCGCCGGCTCCGCCTCGCCGCGCGACAGGAAGCGTAGCACCTCGCCATCAACCGGCTGCTTGCGCAACTGGCACCGCAGCGCATTCACATAGGCGATCTGGCGCAGCACGATCGACCGCTTCAGGTCATGCCCCTCGGGATCGGGCAGGAAGTTGCGCGCGCTGCGGGCGATGTTGCGCGAGGCGTTGATCATCAGGCCCCAGAGCTGCCGCCCCTCCCACCAGCGCTGATAGGCCGAATTGGTGCGGAACCCCAGGAACAGCGCCAGCGCGGTGCCGAACAACGTCAACGGCAGCGAGGGTGCCTTGAAGGGCAGGACATAATAGGCGACCGTCACGATCACGTCCCAGATGAACAGCGCCAGCAACGGACGCCAGACCTCGGCGATGATGATGCGGGTGCGGGGTACGGCGTCGACGATCAAATTTGGTCTCCCTCGTGCGGCCACCCTGCTCGTGTCTCGAGCCCCAAAGTGTCGCCGGTCGGTCTCTCTGGGCGCAGCAACGCGACAAAAGCGGGTTGGATGCGCGTCCGAAATAATAGTGCGGTGCAGCGGGAAAAGACCTGTCCCCCGCCGGAAACGAAACGTTACTGAACCGCCACGAAGACAGCACGACCAGGCCTCTCGCGACCGCGATCTAAGTCGTTCGTTCGCTTCGTTTTCTACCGGAAAGCCCGTCGTCGCCCCGGTGCAACGCTTGCTCCATCGGGCCCGAGGAGGCATGGCGAAGAATATTATGACACTCCCCCCTCCCGCCCGCATCCTGATCGTCGCCGGTTCCGATTCCGGGGGCGGCGCGGGGATCCAGGCGGATATCAAGACGGTCGCGATGCTGGGCGGCCACCCCATGACCGCGATCACCGCGATCACCGCGCAGAACACGCTGGGCGTCCAGGCGGTGCATCCCGTGCCGACCGATATCGTCATGGCACAAATCGACAGCGTGCTGGCCGATATCGGTGCGGATGCGGTCAAGATCGGCATGATCGGATCGGCCGAGACCGCCCATGCGCTGGCCGACCGGCTCGAGGTGCTGGACCTGCCGGTGGTGTTCGATCCCGTGATGATCGCGACGAGCGGGTCGGTGCTGGCCCAGCCGGACGTCATCGCCGCCTTTCGCCGCTTTCTGGGGCTGGCCGCGCTGACCACGCCCAACCTGCCCGAGTTGGCGGCGCTGGGCGGCGAGGCGATGGTCCGGCACGAAACCCGTGCCCTGCTGGTCAAGGGCGGGCATGGCGAGGGCCCGGTGATCGAGGACCGACTGGTCGAACCGGCGGGCGAGCAACGCTGGCAGCATCCCCGGCTGGACACGACATCGACCCATGGCACTGGGTGCACACTGGCCAGCGCGATCGCGACCGGGCTGGGCCAGGGGCTGACGCTGGCCGATGCGGTCGACCGCGCCATCGCCTTCGTCCAGGCCGCGCTCGCCGCCGCGCCGGGGCTGGGCCAGGGCCATGGGCCAATGGGGCATGGAATGGGGATGGTGCCGTTCTACCATTTGCTCGCCGCGATCAGCCGCGAAGGCTGGGACGCCGCCGCCTTCGCTGCACGCTGGGGGTAAGCGCTATCCTCCCCGGCACGGGGAGGTGGCAGCACGAAGTGCTGACGGAGGGGGGCTTCCACACAAGATGACCTTTGCGGCACGCCCCCCCAGCCTGCGGCCGGTCCCCCTCCCCGTGCCGGGGAGGATCATCTTCCCTTCCCCGCCACCCCAGGATAGAGCCCGCCCCCATGGTCGATCACAGCTTTCCCACTCCCCTGTGCGGCGTGGACGAGGCGGGGCGCGGGCCGCTGGCGGGGCCGGTGGTGGCGGCCGCCGTCATTCTGCCCGCCCAAGGCATCCCCGTCGGCATCAACGATTCCAAGAAGCTGACCGAAAAGACCCGAACGCGGCTCTGCGCCGAAATCCGCGCCTGTGCGGTGGTCGGCATCGGCGTGGTCGAGCCCGAGGAAATCGACCGGCTCAACATCTATTGGGCGACGATGAAGGCCATGACGCTGGCGGTCGACGCAGTGGTCGAGACGCTGGGCCAGCACCCCGCCCATGTGCTGGTCGACGGCAACAAGCTGCCCAAATGGGACTATCGCGCCACCGCGATCGTCGGCGGCGATGCCAAGTCGCTGGCGATTGGCGCGGCGTCGATCGTGGCCAAGCATGTCCGCGACGAAATGATGATCGCCGCGGCCCGAACCTATCCGGCCTATGGCTGGCACTCGAACAAGGGCTATGGCTCGGCTGTGCATCTGGCCGCACTGCGCGAACATGGTCCCACGCCGCTCCACCGGCGCAGCTTCGCCCCCGTGGCGCAGTGCTATCTCGACCTTTGATCCGCGACTCGGGCCGCGTTGTGCGAATTTAGGGTCGAGGCGAGTCACCGCCGCCACACCCCCACTCCCTGGGGGGCGAAGTTATCCACAGCCCCAATATCTGCCACACGCCTGCAACACTGGGCCGAATCTGGCGGATTCGCGCGAGTCGCGGTGGCGAATCGCCTCTTGACGACTGACTCATTCCGGGTGGATGCGGGGGTTCGAGGGTAGAAGGGACGGGTTACGATGGGGGTCATCCAAACGATGACACGGCCGGTATCGGCGCACCGCGAAAGCGACCTGCCGCTGAACCAGATCCTGATGGGCGACTGTATCGCGGCGCTCCGCTCGCTGCCCGACAAGTCGGTCGACATGGTGTTCGCCGACCCGCCCTACAACCTCCAGCTCGGCGGCGAGTTGTTCCGCCCCGATGGCAGCCATGTCGATGCCGTCACCGATGCCTGGGACAAGTTCGACACCTTCGCCGCTTACGACGCCTTCACCCGTGCTTGGCTCGCCGAATGCTACCGCGTCCTGAAGGACAATGGATCGCTCTGGGTCATCGGCAGCTATCACAACATCTTCCGCGTCGGGACCGCGGTGCAGGATCTGGGCTTCTGGATCTTGAACGACATCATCTGGCGCAAGTCCAATCCCATGCCCAATTTCAAGGGCACCCGCTTCACCAACGCGCATGAGACACTGATCTGGGCCTCGAAGGGCGAGAAGGCGAAATATACCTTCAACTATCGCTCGATGAAGACGCTGAACGACGAGATCCAGATGCGCTCGGACTGGGAATTCCCGATCTGCGGCGGTCAGGAAAGGCTCAAGAAAGACGGGCACAAGGTCCATCCGACCCAGAAACCCGAGGCGCTGCTCTATCGCATCCTGCTGGCCTGCACCCGGCCCGGCGACGTGATCGCCGATCCGTTCTTCGGCACCGGCACGACCGGCGCGGTCGCCAAGCGGTTGGGCCGCCAGTGGATCGGGATCGAGCGCGAGCCGACCTATTGCGCCGCCGCGATCGAGCGGATCGAGGCCGCCCTGCCGCTCGACGAAAGCGCGCTGGCGACGATGCAGAGCCCCAAGGCGCAACCCAAGGTGGCGTTCGGGACGCTGGTCGAAAATGGCTATCTGATGCCCGGCATGCCGTTGATGGACGCCAAGCGCAAATGGCGTGCGACGGTGCGCGCGGACGGCTCGCTGCTGTCCGAATGCGGGCAGGCGGGGTCGATCCACCGGCTGGGTTCGCTGCTGCAGAACCGGCCGACCTGCAATGGCTGGACCTTCTGGCATTATGAGCTGGAAGGCGCGCTGAAGCCGATCGACGCGATGCGCCAGACCTGGCTGCTGGCCACGCAGCCGTAACCCCATATTCCTCCCCTGTAAGGGGAGGTGGCGCGCATAGCGCGTCGGAGGGGTGTCCCGCTATCGAGAGGGGTGATACCCCTCCACCAGCTTCGCTGGTCCCCCTCCCCTTGCAGGGGAGGAATTGAGAAGGCTTCCCATGCACCTGCGCCCCGTCCAATTCGTCGACACGCCCGTGGGATTGGAAGACGGCAGCGTCGCGCGATTGGCGGGCGGGATGCAATGGTTCGCGGCCTATGAGGTGCGCGAAGGTACAAGCCGCCGCATCGTCCCCATCGCACGGTTCGCGCAGGAACTGGGCGGCTCCCCCCGCGCCGAGGCGCTACACGCCGCCTTCACCACCCCCCGCACGCCCTGGGTCATGGGCCAGCGCACACTGCGCTTCGACCAGCCACAGGTCGCGGCGATCCTGAACGTCACCCCCGACAGCTTCTCGGATGGCGGCAAGCATATCGGCGATCCGGCCGCCGCCGCCGACAGCGGCATGGCGATGGCGGCAATGGGCGCGGCCGTGATCGACCTGGGCGGCGAGTCGACCCGCCCCGGTGCCGCGACCGTCTGGGAAGGTGACGAGATCGCCCGCACCGCCCCCGTCATCGAACGACTGACCAAGGGCGGCGCGCTGGTGTCGATCGACACGCGCAAGGCCGCCGTGATGGAGGCCGCGCTGGCGGCGGGCGCAGGGATCGTCAACGACGTTGCCGCGCTCCTCTGGGATGACCGTGCACTGGAGGTGGTCGCGAAGGCGGGCTGCCCGGTCATCCTGATGCACTCCCCCGATCCCGACAAGGGCGGGCATGGCCGGGTCGGTTATGGCGATGTCGTGACCGAGGTGTTCGACTGGCTCGAGGCCCGCATCGCGGCGGTCGAGGCGGCGGGGGTTCCGCGGTCGAAGATCATGGTCGATCCCGGCATCGGCTTTGGCAAGTCGCTGGCCGACAATCTGGCGCTCATCAACGGCCTGGCCATCTTCCACGGCCTAGGCTGCCCGATCATGCTGGGGGCCAGCCGCAAGCGGATGATCGGCGCGCTGTCGAACGAGGCCTCGGTCGATGCGCGGCTCGGCGGATCGCTGGCGCTGGCGATCAAGGGGGCGGAGGCGGGCGTCCAGCTGATCCGCGTGCATGACGTGGCGGAAACCGTACAGGCGCTGCATGTCTGGCGGGGCCTGCGCGACCGCGCGCTGATCGGATAAGCCCTCGCTTTTCGAGGTCCAAACGCCCACATAGGGCCGATGCAGCGTCCCCAGCCCCAGATCATCCGTGTCATCGACCTGGAGACGACCGGACAGGCCCCGCCGACCCATGGCGTGTGCGAAATCGGCTGGCAGGACGTGGCGCTGGGCAAGGATGGCCGCTGGGAGCTGGAGGGCGAAGGCGGCAGTATCCTGGTCAATCCGGGCCGTCCCATCCCGCCGATCACCCAGGCCATCCACCATATCCTCGACGAACAGGTCGCCGATGCGCCATGGTGGCATGACGTCGCGCGCCGCGTGCTCGTCCCCTGGCCGCGCCGCCTCGCGCTGGCGGCGCATCGTGCGGATTTCGAGCAGCAATATTGCACCCCCGCCATGACCCAGTCGGCCGACTGGATCTGTACTTGGAAATGCGCGCTGCGCCTGTGGCCCGACAGCCCCAGCTTCTCCAACCAGGTGCTGCGCTATTGGCGCAAGCCGCAGGGCCTGGTCCATGAGCGCGGCCTCCCCATCCACCGCGCCTTTCCCGATGCCTATGTCACCGCGCATCACCTGCGCGACCAGCTGAACGAGGCGAGCCTGGCGCAGCTGCTGGAATGGTCGCGCAGTCCGGGGCTGTTGCCGCGTGTCCGCTACGGCCCCGATCGCGGCAAGGACTGGCGCGAGATCGACGAGGATTCGCTGATCGGCTTCCTGTCCGACCGCGACCCCGATGTCCGCTTCACTGCCGAGACCGAGATGGCCCGGCGGCGCGGCGGCGGCCATGTCGGACGACCCAGCTCTCAGGAATTGTTGCTGTAATTGTGGTCGTCATGCCGACGTAACGGCTCTGGCGTCCCCGCCTGTCCTTCGATAAGGCAGGCGCCATGCAGGGGTCGCCCACGCTCGCATCGGCTGAAAATCCGATTGGCCGTATTCTGGTCGCCGCCATGGCGATCGGCTTTCTGGCGCTGCTCGTTGCGGCGGGTGCGGCGGGGTATGTCGTGCGCCAGACGAACCGGCACAGCGACTGGGTCATCCACACCTACCGCGTCGAAAGCACCCTGATCGAGGTCCGCCGTCTGGCCGAGCAGCAGGAGACCGCCCGGCGCGGCTACATGCTGGCGGGCACCCCGGCCTTTCTGAACAGTTTCGAGCGCGCCCATGCCGAGCTTGCCCCGCAGGTCGCCGAACTCCGCCGCCTGACCGCCGACAATCCGCGCCAGAATGCACTAATGGCGATGGTCACGCAGCGCTTGGCCGAACTCGACGCCGCGCAGCGCCAGACCAACGCACTGGTCCAGCAGGGCCGGGGGGCCGACGCCCTGCGCCAGTTCCGCACCGACAGCGGTTTGCAGCGGATGCAGAAGCTGCGCCGCGTGTTCGACGCGATGGCGCGCGAGGAGCGCCGCCTGCTCGCCCTTCGCGACGCCGAGCAGCTGGCCAGCCGCCAGACCTTCTCCACGGTCATGGCGATCGCCGCGTTGCTGTTCCTGGCGGTCGCGGTCGTCACCTTCCTGACCATCCGCCGCTACACCCGCGATCTCCACCGGTCGCGCAGCGCGCTGGCGGTGCTCAACGCCACGCTGGAGGATCAGGTCAAGGAGCGGACCGCCGACCTGGCGCTGGCGAACGAGGAGATTCAGCGCTTCGCCTATATCGTCAGTCACGATCTGCGCTCGCCTCTCGTCAACGTCATGGGCTTCACCGCCGAGCTGTCGGCCGCGACCCAGCCGCTGGCCGAGCTGATCGACCGCGCCGAAGCCGAAGCGCCGCAGATCGTGACCGAGGAAGCACGGCTGGCCGCGCGGGAGGACCTGCCCGAGGCGATCGGCTTCATCCGCACCTCCACCGCCAAGATGGACCGGCTGATCAACGCCATCCTGAAGCTCAGCCGCGAGGGCCGCCGCGTGCTCGCGCCCGAGATGATCGCGCTCGACCAGCTGGTCGAACAGATCACCGATGCGATCCGCCACGTCATCGACGATCGCGGCGTCACCGTGTCGATCGAGCGACCGATGCCGGTCGTCGTCAGCGACCGCATCGCGCTGGAACAGATCCTGTCCAACCTGATCGAGAACGCGACCAAATACCGCCACCCGTCGCGCCCCGCCGAGGTGCATGTCTCGGCCACCGAGACGCCGGGCCGGGTGATCGTGGCGGTACGCGACAATGGCCGGGGCATCGACCCGCGCGACCATCAGCGCATCTTCGACCTGTTCCGCCGTTCGGGCCAGCAGGACCAGCCCGGCGAAGGGATCGGCCTGGCGCATGTCCGTGCCCTCGCCTATCGCTTGGGCGGTACGATTTCCGTTGAATCCCAACTAGGTGAAGGCGCGACCTTCTTCGTGTCGATACCTGCCACCCTTTCCATCGCCCCTCCCTCCCAGGAAAGTGCCTGAATGAACGACCATCGCTCCGTAGGCATCGTCATGATCGAGGACGATGAGGGCCATGCCCGCCTGATCGAGAAGAATATCCGGCGCGCCGGTATCCTGAACGACATCCGGCACTTCACCGACGGCACCACCGCGCTGGAATATCTGTTCCACGCGCCCGACGGCCCGGCCAAGAGCGGCCCGGCGATGGTCCTGCTCGACTTGAACCTGCCCGATATGAGCGGCACCGACATCCTGGCGCGGATCAAGGACGAGAACAGCCCGCTGCGCCGCGCCCCCGTCGTCGTGCTGACCACCACCGACGACAAGGTGGAGATCCAGCGCTGCTACGACCTGGGCTGCAACGTCTACATCACCAAGCCGGTGAACTATGAGAATTTCGCCCAGGCGATCCGCCAGCTGGGCCTGTTCCTGTCGGTGATCCAGGTGCCCGAGGTGGAGGGCTGACCGCCCCGTCATGACGACCGGCGCGGCCCCCCGCATCCTCTATATCGACGATGACGACGCGCTGCGGCGGCTGGTGTCGCGCGCGATGGGGCGGCATGGCTATGCGGTGTCGAGCGCGGCGTCGGGCGCCGAAGGGGTCGCCATGGCGGCGCAGGGCGGCTTCGATCTGGTCGCGGTCGACCATTATATGCCCGGTATGGACGGCCTGGAGACGCTGGCCGCGATCACCGCGCTGCCCGATCCGCCGCCCGTCGTCTATGTCACCGGATCGGACGAGGGCCGTGTCGCCGTCGCCGCGCTGAAGGCGGGCGCGGCCGATTATGTGGTCAAGACGGTCGGCGAGGATTTCTTCGACCTGCTGTCCGCCAGCTTCACCCAGGTGCTCGACCGCACCCGGCTGACCCGCGCCAAGGCGGCAGCCGAGGCGGAACTGCGCGCTTCCAACGCCCGGCTGGAAGCGATGCTGAGCGAGGTGAACCACCGCGTCGCCAACTCGCTGCAGCTCGTATCGGCGATGATCGGGTTGCAGAAAGGCGTGCTGACCGACGAGCGCGCCCGCGACGCGCTGGAGGATACGCAGCGCCGCATCCGCGCCATCGCCCAGGTGCACCGGCGCCTCTACACCGCCAACGACGTCGAGCAGGTCGACCTGCGCGACTATCTGGGCGCGCTGATCGAGGAGCTGGGGGAAAGCTGGTCGAGCCAGATCATGCCGCGCACCCTGACCCTGACGGCTGAACCGATCCGAGTGAAGACCGACCGCGCGGTGTCGATCGGGGTGATCGTCACCGAACTCGTCACCAATGCCTGCAAATATGCCTATCCCGACGGCAAGGGCGAAGTACGGATCGTGCTGACCCGCACCGATGACGCCTGTCTGCTGGTGGTCGAGGATGACGGGTGCGGCATGACGGCGGACCAGAAGCCGCAAGGCACCGGCCTGGGCGCAAAGCTGATCCGCGCCATGGCGCAGAGCCTGCAGACGGCGGTGGAGTATGACCCGGCGCATCGCGGCGTCCGAGCGATGTTGCGGGTGCCGGTTTAGGGCGACCTGTTATCGAAAACGAGTCCCGTAAAACTCCCCTCCCGCAAGCGGGAGGGGCCGGGGGAGGGTAGGGAGTCTTACCGAGACCAGCACTTGTGGCCCTGCCCCTTCCCAACCCCTCCCCCTGCCGGGAGAGGGGCTTTGCGATCAAGGCTTGCGGAACTTGTAGACGAACTGATCCGTCCGCCCCCGAATGGCAGGGTCGAACACATTCTTGGAATGATCGTCCTCGGGATTACGCAGCACCTTGCTCTCGCCGACGAAGCGGAAGCCGACCGATTGGACCTGGCGCTTGACGTAATCGGGATCGATCCGATGCGTCGTGTTGGTGTTGGCCAGCCCCTTGCCCACCGTGTCGGCATGATCGATGATGATATAGGTGCCGCCGGGCTTCAGCGCCTTGAACACCGCCTGGTCGAACGCACGCAGCGCCGGTTCGCCCGCATTCTTGTTGGCCACGTCGTGATAATTCTGGACGGTCCAGAACAGGTCGACGGGCTTGTCGGCGGCGGGCAGGTTTACGCCCTGCACCTGCGCGGTGACGTTGGCGAGGTTCCGGCCCTGAAGCGCCCCGAGCGTCCCCTCGGCATATTTCTGCGCAGCCGCAGGCCAATAGGCAAAGACATGGCCCTTCGGCCCGACAACGCCCGAAAAGATACGGGTCCAGTATCCCTTGCCCGGCAGATAATCGATCACCGTGTCGCCCGGCTTCACGCCGGAAAAGGCGATAACGGCGGCGGCCTGGCGGCGTTCGTCATCCCCCGCCTGGTCGGCGCGGGCCGGATCGGCGAGCGCGGCGGCGATAAAGGCCGGGATGGCCGCTGCCTTGGCCGGCGTGGCAGGCTTTTGCTGCGCCACCGCGACGGTCCCGCCCGCCACCAGCATCAGTCCCAGTGCGATCGCCTTCATGCCTGCTCTCCTCCACCGATCTGTCCCCGCCCCCCCGCTTGATCGGAGGGCGGGGCGTCGGACTTACACGTCCAGATTCGCCACGTTCAGCGCATTGTCCTGGATGAACTCGCGGCGCGGTTCGACCACTTCGCCCATCAACCGGCTGAACACCTCGTCCGCCGCGGCCACATCGTCCGACGTCACGCGCAGCATCGAGCGGACCGCCGGGTCGAGCGTGGTTTCCCACAGCTGCTCGGCATTCATCTCGCCCAGACCCTTATAACGCTGGATGGCGAGGCCCTTGCGGCCCGAGGTCAGGATCGCCTCCAGCAGCTGGCTCGGCCGCGCGACGCGGGTTTCGCCGCGCGCCAGCGTCGTGGCGTTGCCGTCCTCATCGGTCGGCACGACATCGGCTGACGGCTCGGTCGCGGCGTTGCGCAGCGGCACCAGCTTGGCGGCATGGGCGAAGCTCTCCGCCTGTTCGGCGGCCAGCGTGTGCAGCTTGCGCGCCTCGGCCGAGGCGATGAAGCTGGCCTCGACGATGTGGTGGTCGGTCACGCCGCGCCACAGACGCTCGAAATGGACGCCGCCATCTTCAGTCAGGCGCGCCGACCAGCGTGCCTCGTGATCGCCCGACTCCAGACGCCGCGTCGTTTCGACCACCGTCGCCATCCGCTGCTCGCGGGTCAGCACCGGGTCGAGCGCACCCGCCAGCGCGAGCACCTCGATGATCGACGCATCGTAACGGCGCGGCACGTAGCGCATGAGGGTCCGCATCCGCCGCGCGTGATCGACCAGTGCCTTCAGGTCGTTGCCCGACCGCGCACCGCCCGCCCCTTCGAGCACCATGGTGGAGACGCCCGCCTCGACCAGATATTCGTCGAGCGCGGTGTCGTCCTTGAGGTACACCTCCGACCGTCCCTTGGTCGCCTTATAAAGCGGCGGCTGCGCGATATAGAGGTGCCCGCGCTCGATCAGCTCGGGCATCTGGCGGTAGAAGAAGGTCAGCAGCAGCGTGCGGATATGCGCGCCGTCGACGTCTGCGTCGGTCATGATGACGATCTTATGATAGCGCAGCTTGTCCGCGTTGAAGTCATCGCGGCCGATGCCGGTGCCCATCGCCTGAATCAGCGTGCCGATTTCCTTGGACGAGATCATGCGGTCGAACCGCGCGCGCTCGGTGTTCAGGATCTTGCCGCGCAAGGGCAGGATCGCCTGGAAATGGCGGTTGCGCCCCTGCTTGGCCGAACCGCCGGCCGAGTCACCCTCGACCAGGAAAAGTTCGGACTTGGCGGGATCGCGCTCCTGGCAATCGGCCAGCTTGCCGGGCAGCGAGGCGATGTCCATCACCCCCTTGCGCCGGGTCAGCTCACGCGCGCGCTTAGCGGCCTCACGCGCCGCCGCCGCATCGATCACCTTCGCAATGATCGCACGCGCGTTCTGCGGGTTTTCCTCCAGCCAGTCGGCCAGCTTGTCGGCGATCAGCGATTCCAGCGGCTGGCGCACCTCGGAGGAGACCAGCTTGTCCTTGGTCTGGCTGCTGAACTTCGGATCGGGCAGCTTGACCGAGACGATCGCGGTCAGGCCTTCGCGCATGTCGTCGCCGGTCAGTGTCACCTTCTCCTTCTTCAGGAGGCCCGACTTGTCGGCATAATTGTTGAGCGTACGGGTCAGCGCGGCGCGGAAGGCCGCGATATGGGTGCCGCCGTCGCGCTGGGGGATATTGTTGGTGAACGCCAGGACGTTCTCGTAATAGCTGTCGTTCCACTCCAGCGCCACGTCCATGCCGATCGCATCGCGCTGGCCATGGATGGCGATAGGTTCGGGGAAGAGCGGCGACTTGGAGCGGTCCAGCCACTTCACGAAGGCGGCGATCCCGCCCTCATAGTACAGCTCCACCGTCTTGGGCTCTTCGTGCCGCGCATCGGTCAGGAACAGGCGCACACCCGAATTCAGGAAGGCCAGCTCGCGATAGCGATGTTCGAGCTTCGCAAAGTCGAACTCGGTGATCTTGAAGGTGGCGGGCGACGGCAGGAAGGTCACGCGGGTGCCCTTCTGGCCCGGCTCCGCCTTGCCAACGACCTTCAGCGGCGCAACCGCGTCGCCATGGGCGAAGCGCATGTAATGCTCCTCGCCTTCACGCCAGATGGTCAGGTCCAGGAACTCGGACAGCGCGTTCACCACCGACACGCCGACGCCGTGCAGGCCGCCCGACACCTTGTACGCATTGTCGTCCGACGTGTTTTCGAACTTACCGCCCGCGTGCAGCTGGGTCATGATGACCTCGGCCGCCGACACACCCTCTTCGGGGTGAATGCCGGTCGGGATGCCGCGGCCGTTATCGGTCACGCTGACCGAGCCATCGGCGTTCAGCTGGATGTCGATGCGGTCGCAATGCCCCGCCAGCGCCTCGTCGATCGCGTTGTCCGACACCTCGAACACCATGTGGTGGAGGCCCGAGCCGTCGTCGGTGTCGCCGATATACATGCCCGGCCGCTTGCGCACCGCGTCGAGGCCCTTCAGCACCTTGATCGAGGAGGCGCCATATTCGTTCGTCTGGGGGGTATCTGCCATAGCGAGTATATAGGAATTACCCGCCCTCAGGGGAAGCGAAATGGCACGAGCGCCCCCCCTTTCGCGCGCCCTCGCGCCGGGCGGAAAATCCAAGCGGCGGCACGCCGTTCGTGACGCCGATTTCACGCCCCGATCGGGAGCCCGACGCCCGCTCTGCGCGTATCCTGATCCCGCTTCTTGGCATAGGCAATGGCTATGACCGGTAAGATATTCCTCCCCGTCATGCTGGCGACGCTCGCCGCCGCCCCGCTGTCGGCGCATTCGTGGCGACAGGACTATCCCAGCTGCAACCTGGCGCAGCAGCGCACGCTCAAGGCGCCGATCGGCGGTACGATCCGCGATCCGCGCCAGGCGCATATCGCGATGCGCGCCGATATCCTCCAGGCGGATATCAGCAATGCACGAAAGGCGCGCCGCCTGTCGCAGGCCGAGGCGCAGACGCTCTGGAATGCGGTCGCGCGCATTCATCACGATGCGAACCGCTTCGTGGCGAAACAGGGATTCCTGAGCGCGGGCGAGACGGCGAGCTATGACCGGGCGCTGGACGGGGTGGCGATGCGGGTCTGTCGCGGGTGACAGTCTCTGTGAGACCCTGAGCCCTCCCCCATCCCAGTTTCAGGTCAGTCATGCCCCCGGCATGACTTAAACGATGCGGGGCATCGTTTACCTGAAACTGGGATGGGGGAGGGAAAGCCGTCTCACCGAGACCAACGCACGCCGCTAAAACTCCACCCGCGTCGCCTCCCCCGGCACATCCGTAAATAACCCGGGCTCGGTCCCCGTCATCCACACCTGCCCCCGCCCCGCCAGCCGCTCGAACAGCGCAGCCCGGCGCGACGGATCGAGATGCGCGGCCACCTCGTCCAGCAGCAGCACCGGCGGCACCTCGCGCCGTTCGGTGACCAGATCGGCATGGGCAAGCACGATGCCGAGCAGCAGCGCCTTCTGCTCGCCGGTCGAACACAAGGCCGCTGCCTGCCCCTTCGCGACATGGGTGACGAGCAGGTCGGCGCGGTGCGGCCCGACCAATGTCCGCCCCGCCGCCGCATCGCGCCTGCGCCCCATGGCCAGCGCATGGGCAAAGGCACCGGGTTCGACCGCCTCGCCCTCCAGCGCCAGCGAGGCGCGCGCGAACACGCTGTCGGGTGCCTCGGCCAGCCGCTGGTCGAGCGCCGCGACGCCCGCGACCCGCGCGGCATCGATCGCCGCGCCATGCTCGACCATCCGCGCCTCCAGCGCGCTCAGCCAGTCGGGGTCGACCGGCTCCTCGCTGGCGAGCAACCGGTTACGCTCACGCATGGCGGCGTCATAGCGGGTGGCGTGCATCCCGTGCGCCGGGGCCAGCGCCATCACCAGCCGGTCGAGGAACCGCCGCCGTTCCGACGCGGGCTCGACGAACAGCCGGTCCATCGCCGGGGTCAGCCACAGGACGGACAGCCAGTCGGCCAGCGCATTGGCGCTTGCGCTGGCACCCTGCACCCGCACCACCCGCCGCTCCGGCGCCGACGCCAGCGCGCCGGTCGCGATCTCGACATCCCCGTCGAGCGTGGCGGCGACCCCGAAGCCGCCCTTGCCCCCCTGCCGCGCCATCGCCGACAGCGCGGCACGGCGCAGGCCACGACCGGGCGCGAGCAGCGACACCGCCTCCAGGACATTGGTTTTCCCCGCGCCGTTTTCGCCGGTCAGCACCACGAACCCCGCACTCGGAAAGAGCGCGAGGTCGGCGTGATTGCGGAAATCGGTGAGAACCAGGCGGGTGAGCATTGGGACCGCCTTAAAGGGTATGCGCCCTCAATACATCCTCCCCTGCAAGGGGAGGGGGACCAGCGAAGCTGGTGGAGGGGTGTCACGGCCAGCGATAGTCCTCATCACCAGCGGCTACACCCCTCCGTCAGGCCTCCGGCCTGCCACCTCCCCTTGCAGGGGAGGAATGGGTCATCACACCCGCATCGGCATCAGCACGTACAGCGCCGGGGCCTTGTCGTTCTCGCGGATCAGCGTCGGCGCTGCGGCATCGGCCAGGTGGACTTCCACCAGATCGCTGTCGATCTGTGCCAGGATGTCGAGCAGATAGCGGCTGTTGAAGCCGATCTCGAAGCCCAGCGCGGTATATTCGCCCGGCACTTCTTCCGACGCGGTGCCGTTCTCGGGGCTGGTCACCGACAGGGTGATCCGGTCACGGTCCAGCGCCATCTTGACCGCGCGGGTCTTTTCCGTCGCGATGGTCGACACGCGGTCGACGCCCTGCATGAACGCCTTGGGGTCCAGCTTCAGGATCTTGTCGTTCGCGGTCGGGATGACGCGGCTGTAATCGGGGAAGGTGCCGTCGATCAGCTTGGAGGTCAGGATCGCCTGGCCCAGGTCGAAGCGGATCTTGGTGCCCGACAGCGACACGCCGACCGAGCCGTCCACCTCGTCGAGCAGCTTGCGCAGCTCGGCCACGCACTTCCGCGGCACGATCACGTCGGGCATGTCCTCGGCACCGTTCGGACGCTCGATGGTGACGCGCGCCAGACGGTGACCGTCGGTGGCGGCGGCCTTC
This sequence comes from Sphingomonas sanguinis NBRC 13937, assembly GCF_001591005.1. Lineage (GTDB taxonomy): Bacteria > Pseudomonadota > Alphaproteobacteria > Sphingomonadales > Sphingomonadaceae > Sphingomonas > Sphingomonas sanguinis. The sequence goes on along the minus strand of NZ_BCTY01000060.1, from coordinate 1,457 downwards.
AGGACGGCCGCGCCGTTATCCTCGGCGACATGCAGGAAGATGCCGTTGAGGTAATAACGCGTCTCTTCGGTCGAGATGGCGAAGCGCGTCTTGTCGATGATCTGCTTGAGCAGCTCCACCGAAAGCTCGAACTGGGTCGGCAGCTCACCCTCGGCGATCACCGGGAAATCGTCGCGCGGCAGCGTGCCGAGCGAGAAGCGGGCGCGGCCTGCGACGATGGTCATGCGACCTTCCGCCGCCGTCAGCTGCACCTGCGCACCCTCGGGCAGCTTGCGCGCGATGTCGAACAGCGTGTGCGCCGACACGGTGGTCGAGCCGGGCTGGTCCACCGCCGCCGCGACGCTGTCATTGATCTGCAGGTCCAGGTCGGTCGCCATCATGCGCAACTGGCCCTCGGCCGTCGCCTCCAGCAGCACGTTGGAGAGGATCGGAATCGTGTTCCGCCGCTCCACCACCGACTGGACATGGCTCAACCCCTTGAGCAGCGTTGCGCGTTCGATCGTCGCCTTCATTTCCTGATCCCCCGCCGGAACGACCGCATGGTCCCCGAGTCCGAATGATAAATGGCCTTGGTTCCTACCCGCTAAGAAGGGGCCGGAGCAAGGCTCCGACCCCTCGAACATTGGTAGTAAAACCACCGTTAATGTGGAAAAGAATCTGCGATCAGAAGCGCAGACCCAGGCCCGCCATCAACTGGTGGCGGGTCGGATTGATGCCGACGCCGTCCATTTCGTCATAGCGCGAATAGCGATATTCGCCCTTCACGAAGGTGTTGGGGCTGATCGCATATTCGAGGCCCGCGCCCAGGCGATAGCCGCCGACTTCCTGCGAATTGACGGTGGTAACGCCCGCCGTGGTGTAGCGCGCATCGAACTTGGCGTTGGTGTAACCGGCCTTCAGATAGCCCATCGCGACCGGCGAAATGATATAGCCGACCCGCGCACCGGCATAGAGGTCGCGGCCCGCGCCCAGGCGGAACTCGTCGCCGGGCACCCGGATGCCGTTGCTGCGCGTGTCCGAGCTGCTGCCCGAGATTTCACCCTCGGCGCCCAGCACCACCGGGCCCGCCGGAATGTCATAGCCGATCGCCGCGCCATAGAGCACGCCGTCGCTCTTACTCTTGTCCTGTCCCTGGCGGTCGTTGAGGCTGTCATAACCGATCAGGCCCTCGATCCGCAGGCCGGTAAAGGGCTGGGCGGTCTGGGCGGCGGCGGGGGCGGCGGCAGCGACCATCGCCGAGGTCGCCAGGGCGGCGAGCATGAGCTTACGCATACATGATACTCCATTACTGTACCGGCCGCCGTTACAATCGGCGGTCGCAGGCTCAATGGCGCGAAAGCGCCGACGTTGCATGAACCTCAGCTAAACAGGAAAAAGCGTTGCATATGCGCAACAGGCGGGACAGGGATGGCGGGCCATGACCGCCCGCCCCGCCCCGCCCGCCCGCCCTACAGCCC
>NZ_BCTY01000059.1 GCF_001591005.1 Sphingomonas sanguinis NBRC 13937 | reverse complement strand
AGGGATTGGCCCCACGCGACGTCCCCCAATTACCCGCCAGACACGAAAAAGGGCGGCCACCGAAGTGACCGCCCCTTCCTGTTCCGCGAAGGAAAGCGTCAGCGAATTACGCGACGGTCTTCAGCTTCTCGGCGGCGACCGCGAAGCGGTTGCTGATCGGCTGGGCGATCTCGCCGGCCAGCTTCATCATGTGCTCGGTCGAGCGCGAGGTCTCGGTGACCATCGAGTCGAAGGCCGAGCGGGCGAAGTCCGACTGCAGCTTCATGAATTCGGTCGGCGACTTGACCGACGACAGGGTCTGCAGCGTCTGGCTGGCGGTCTCGAACGAGCGCTTGGCATAGTCGGCGGCACCCTGGCCCAGCGTCTCGGCGCCCTTGGCGGCGATCTTCGACGATTCGACGACCGCTTCGATATTGTCCTTGCTGAACGCGATCATGTCCTCGAACAGCTTGGCGCTCTTCTCCATGGTGGCCTGGGTGCGGGCCTGGGCGTCGCCGAAAAAGGCCTGGGTCTTGGCGGTCGCGTTTTCGATGGTGCTCTGGGCGTCCATGATAAAATCCTTGGGCTTGGAGTCCGCCGAAACCGCGGCGGTCGGGGAAGAAATCGTCGGGGCCGCCGCACTTAACGGGGCCTTGGGCTGTGGCGCGGGCTTTGCCGCGACCGGCTTGGCCTCTGCCTTCACGACGGGCGCCTTGGGCGCCGGAGCGGGCTTCGCTTCGACCTTGGGTGCGACCGGTGCGACAGCGGCGGGCGTTTCCACCACCGGCTTCGGCGCCGTCTCGACCTTCGGGGCTTCGACCTTGGCGGTCGGCGCGTTCAGCGGCAGCGCCGGGCTGTTCGAGGGAGCGGCCTCGGCAGCGATCGCAGGCTTGGCGACCGGCGGCTTGGCCGATGCGGTGGTGTCGGAGGGCAGGCCCGGCAGCGTCTTGGGCGTGACCGGCTTGGTCGCGCGACTGGCTTTGGTCACCGCCTTGGCGGCGGGCACGGTCGGCTTGTTCTTGTCCAAGAGCGCTCTCCCGATTTGTTGCGCTGCACAATAGCGATTCGCGGGAGCAAAATCAAGCCTATTGTGCAGTGCAACAAAACCGAAACTAACGCTGTCGGACGTAGCGTCCGGGCGCTTCGTCGAGGGCCGCAAGTGCGCCTTCGCCGGGGATGCGTGCGCCCTGCACCGCGACGGTTGCGGCATCGCGAGTGCGCAGCCACTGGGCCCAATCCGGCCACCAGCTGCCCTTGGTCTCGGTCGCGCCGGCGACGAACTCGGCAAGTGTCGCGGCGGGGGTGTCGTTGGTCCAATATTGATATTTGCCAGCGGCAGGCGGGTTCACCACGCCCGCGATATGCCCAGAGCCGGCCAGCACGAAGCGCAAGGGGCCGGTGAACGCCTCGGTGATTTTCCACACGCTCTCAGGCGGCGCGATATGATCCTCGCGCCCCGCCTGGACATAGGCGGGGGTGGCGACCTTGGTCAGGTCTAGCGGTACGCCGCCGATGCGCATCGCGCCCGGCTGCATCAGCAGATTGTCGCGGTACAGGTCGGTCAGATAGGCGAGGTGCCACTGCGCGGGCAGGTTGGTGACGTCGCCATTCCAGTGGAGCAGGTCGAACGGCACATAATCGCGCCCCAGCAGATAGTTGTTGGTGACGTAATTCCAGATCAGGTCGCGCCCGCGCAGCAGGTTGAACGTCATCGCCAGATAACGCCCGTCCAGATAGCCCTCGGGCGACAGCGCGGCGATCATCTTCAGTTGTTCGTCATCGACGAAGTGGAGCAGCTCGCCCGCCTTCGAGAAATCGACCTGCGCGGTGAAGAAGGTGGCGCTGGCGACCTTTTCCGCCTGCCCCTGCGCCGTCAGATAGGCGAGCGTCGCGGCCAGCGTCGTGCCCGCCACGCAATAGCCGACCGTATGGACCGATTCGACGTCGAGCAGGTCGCGCACCGTATCGATCGCATCGACCTGTGCCGCGACATAATCGTCCCACATCACGTCCTTCATCGTCGCGTCGGCGGATTTCCACGACACCATGAAGACGCTGAACCCCTGATCGACCAGCCATTTGATCAGGCTTTTCTCGGGCGCGAGGTCGAGGATGTAGAAGCGGTTGATCCAGGGCGGAAAGATCACGATCGGCACCGCCGCCACCTTTTCGGTGGTCGGCGTGTAGTGGATCAGCTCGTACAGATAATTGCGCTTCACCACCTTGCCCGGCGTCGCGGCGAGGTTGCGCCCGACCTCGAACGCGCTCGCATCGCTATGGGTCAGCTGGCCGCGCCCCAGGTCGGCCATCATGTTCTGAAGGCCCTTCAACAGATTCTCGCCGCGCGTCTCGACGATCTTGTCGAGCACTTCGGGGTTGGTCGCGGGGAAGTTGGTCGGGCTCATCGCATCGATAAAGCCTTGCGCGGCGAAGCGGATCTGCTCCTTCTGCTTCGGGTCCACCCCCTCCAGCGCGTCGACGCCGCGCAGCATATGGTCCGAGATCACCTGATAGCTTTGCCGAATCCAGTCGAAGAGCGGCGATTGCCACTGTTCGGCCTTGAACCGACGGTCGGGTTTGGGGGCCACGCTCGGCTCGGCGGCGGGGTCGACGAAGCGCTGCCACAGCTTCATCGAATCGGACCAGAAGTCGCGCACCCGCCCGACCGTGGCGGGGTCGTTGAAGCCGGGCACCACCGGCACGCCCTCGGGCGGGGTCAGCGCGGCCTCCATCATCATCTGCTGGGCGCGGCCCATCACCCAGGTCCAGTGCTGCAGCTCCTCCAACGTGGGCAGGGTGCCAATAGAATGGGGGGCGTGTGTCTGGCCGGGGGTCATCCGCATCCTCTCGTTCGTCGCGCGCCCTATTGGCGTCAGGATATTGCGTCATCATGTCGGGTCGCGTCGGGAAACGAAAGCCGCTAAGGTCCGGGTCCCAAATCGTTACACAGAGGGACCCATGTCCGAAGAGTTCTACCGCATCAAGCGTTTGCCGCCCTATGTCATCGCCGAAGTCAATGCGATGCGGGCAGCGGCGCGCGCGGGCGGTGAGGACATCATCGACCTGGGCATGGGCAATCCCGACCTGCCGCCGCCCGACCATGTGCTCGACAAGCTGGTCGAGGTCGCCAAGAAGCCCGACGCGCACGGCTATTCCCAGTCCAAGGGCATTCCCGGCCTGCGCCGGGCCCAGGCCCATTATTACGGCCGCCGCTTCGGCGTCGATCTCGATCCCGAGACCGAGGTGGTCGTGACCATGGGCTCGAAGGAAGGACTGGCCAGCCTCGCCACCGCGATCACCGCGCCGGGCGACGTGGTGCTGGCGCCCAACCCGTCCTACCCGATCCACACCTTCGGCTTCATCATCGCCGGCGCGACGATCCGCGCGGTGCCGACCACGCCCGACGAAGCCTATTTCGAGAGCCTGGAGCGGGCGATGCACTTCACCGTGCCGCGCCCCTCGGTGCTGGTGGTCAATTATCCGTCCAACCCGACCGCCGAGACGGTGGACCTGGCCTTTTACGAGCGCCTCGTGGCCTTCGCGAAGAAGCACGAGCTTTGGGTGCTGAGCGACCTCGCTTATTCCGAGCTGTATTATGACGGCAACCCGACGCCTTCGATCCTGCAGGTGAAGGGCGGCAAGGACGTCGCGGTCGAGTTCACCTCGCTGTCCAAGACCTATTCAATGGCGGGCTGGCGCATCGGTTTCGCGGTCGGCAACAAGAAGCTGATCGCCGCGATGACGCGGGTGAAGTCCTATCTCGATTACGGCGCCTTCACCCCGATCCAGGCGGCGGCCTGTGCTGCGCTCAACGGGCCGCAGGATATCGTCGAGAAGAACCGCCAGCTCTATCACAAGCGCCGCGACGTGCTGGTCGAGAGCTTCGGCCGGGCGGGGTGGGATATTCCGAGCCCCAAGGCCTCGATGTTCGCCTGGGCCCCGTTGCCGCCTGCACTCGCGCATCTGGGCAGTCTGGAATTTTCCAAGCAGCTGCTGACCGAGGCCAAGGTCGCGGTCGCGCCGGGTGTCGGTTACGGCGAGAATGGCGAGGGCTTCGTCCGTATCGCCATGGTCGAGAACGAGCAGCGGCTTCGTCAGGCGGCCCGCAATGTGAAGCGTTACCTCCAGTCGATGGGCGTCAACACGCCGGGGGCGACCAAGGCGCTCTGACGCACGGGGCTATCGGGACGGGCTGTCGCTTGACGGCCCGTCCTTGCCCATCTCGCGGCTCTGCGTCCGATCGGGTCAGGCGGCATCCACATGCGGGCGCTGCGCGTGGCGGGACCGCTTGACGGCATACATCGCCTCGTCCGCCTTCTGGATCAGCCGATCGAGCCCCTTGTCCGCCGATCCGGTCGCGATGCCGATGCTGAGCGACGGCGGGTAGGGCGAATCGATGGCGGCGACCACCGCGCGGTCGAAACGCTGGGACAGGGCCTTGCGCAGCGCCTCCGCCTCGGTCTGCGTGGCGGCGGGCAGGACGCACAGAAACTCGTCGCCGCCGATCCGCACCACCTGTCCGCGTGCGCCCAGTTCGGCCTGGGCCAGATCGACCAGCAGCCGCAACACCATGTCTCCTGCTGCATGGCCCTGCGTGTCGTTGAGCGACTTGAAGTGATCGATATCGATCAGCAGCAGGGCGACCGGGCCGTGCTGCGCGGTCCGGCTCTGGTCCAGCCCGAACCGGTTGAGCGCGCCGGTCAGGCTGTCGCGACACGCCTGTTCGCGCAGTTCGCGCTGGGTGCGTTCGGACTCGATCAGCAGCAGCGAGAAATGGGTCAGCGTCACCATGATGATCGCGGTGCCGACCGCCCAATGCGCCATCGCATGGGCCTGCACCTCCCAGGCGGGAACGGTGAAGCCGATCAGGTTGAGCACCATGTTCAGCAGGAAGCCGATCGTCGAAAGGGCAAAGATGGCGCCCATGGTCCAGGCGGTCATCAGCCTTTCCCGCCGGGCGATGCCGGTCACCAGCCAGGTGAGCGACAACAGGCACAGGATGCGCGCCATCCCCATCGTCGCCACGGTCCAGCGGACATCATAGGGGTCGAACAGGAAGAGCACGATCAGCGCCGCTCCGGTGCCCCCGAACAGGATCATCAGGATACGCGGCGGCGTCCGGCCGCTCATGGTCGCGGCGCTGCGGATGCTCAAGGCAAGGCCGATTACCAGGATCAGGTTGAGCAGGCGTTCGACCGGCAGCGTGCTGGAGCCGTCGAAGAGCAGCGTCAGCCCGTTGGCCAGACCGATCAGGATTTTCGCCAGTCCCCAGTCGCGCACCCATCCGCCGCGATCCTGGCGCGTCAGGCCCGGCGTCAGGTGAAGCGCGCCGATGATGAAGTGGCTGATCGCGGCGATCACCTGGATGGTAAAGACGTCGAGAATCAAAATGCGTGTTCCATAGCGGGCATGGCGCAGTCCTTCGCAAGGGCTGCGGGGCGACCCTAACCCATGATCCGTTGAGGAAAGGTTGGCGCGACATTGGTCGTCATGGCGGCCGTCACGGTCGCGGACCATGCGTGAAGGATTGATCCCATGGCCACCCAGCCGCTACGGCGGGGGCAATCCCGCCAACGGGCCACGCGCCTTCACGGGGGCGCCAGAACGGCCGACGGAGTGACATGTGAGTAACGAACTCGAACAAATGCGTGAGCCGCTGCTCGCCGCCATCGCCGATGCGCCCGCGCTGGACGCGCTGGAGACGATCCGCGTCGACACGCTGGGCAAGCAGGGCCGCATCACCCAGCTGCTGAAGACGCTGGGCAAGATGAGCCCCGAGGAACGCCAGGTCGAAGGGCCCAAGATCCACGGCCTGCGCGAGGCGGTGACCGAGGCGCTGGGCGCCCGCAAGGCCGCGCTGGAACAGGCGGCCCTCGACGCGCGCCTCGCCTCCGAGCGGCTGGACATGACCCTGCCGGTCGAGGGCGGCAGCTTCGGCACCGTCCATCCGGTCAGCCAGGTCATGGACGAACTGGCGGAAATCTTCGCCGATCTGGGCTTCGCGGTCGCGACGGGGCCGGAGGTCGAGACCGACTGGCATAACTTCACCGCGCTCAACATCCCGGAGACGCATCCGGCGCGCGCGATGCACGACACCTTCTATCTGGCGGGTGTCGAGGCGGGTGGCGACGAGCGTACCGTGCGCCGCGTGCTGCGCACCCACACTTCGCCGGTGCAGATCCGCACCATGCTCGACCAGAAGCCGCCGATCCGCATCATCGCGCCGGGCCGCACCTATCGCTCCGACTCGGACGCGACCCACACGCCCATGTTCCATCAGGTCGAGGGGCTGGTGATCGACAAGGGCATCACGCTCGGCCATCTGAAATGGACGCTGGAGACTTTCCTGAAGGCGTTCTTCGAGCGCGACGACATCGTCCTGCGCCTGCGCCCCAGCTATTTCCCCTTCACCGAACCCTCGGCCGAGGTCGATGTCGGCTACACGATCGAGAAGGGCAAGCGAGTCATCGGTGGCTCTGGCGGCGGCTGGATGGAAGTGCTGGGCAGCGGCATGGTCCATCCCAAGGTCATCGAGGCATGCGGGCTCGATCCCAATGAGTGGCAGGGCTTTGCCTTTGGCTGCGGCATCGATCGCCTCGCCATGCTGAAATACGGGATGGACGATCTGCGCGCCTTTTTCGACGGCGATATCCGCTGGTTGAAGCATTACGGGTTCGCGAGCCTCGACGTACCCACGCTGTCGGGAGGAGTCGGCGCATGAAGTTCACCCTGGGCTGGCTGAAGAGCCATCTGGACACCGACGCCTCGCTCGACACCATCGTCGAGGGGCTGACCCGTATCGGCCTGGAGGTCGAGGGCGTGCACAATCCGGGCGAGGCGCTGGCCTCGTTCCGCGTCGCGCGCATCCTGTCGGCCGAGCGGCATCCCCAGGCGGACAAGCTGCAGGTCCTGTCGGTCGATGCCGGTGACGGCCCGATGCAGGTCGTGTGCGGCGCGCCCAACGCCCGCGCGGGGCTGGTCGGCGTGTTCGGCGCGCCGGGGGCCTATGTCCCGGGCCTCGACGTGACGCTGAAGGTCGCCGCCATTCGCGGTGTCGAGTCGAACGGCATGATGTGCTCGGCGCGCGAGTTGCAGATCGGCGAGGGCCATGACGGCATCATCGAACTGCCCGAGGATGCGGCCATCGGCACGTCCTTCCCTGACTATGCGGGCCTCACCGATCCGGTCATCGACGTGTCGATCACGCCCAACCGTCAGGACTGCATGGGCGTCCACGGCATCGCGCGCGATCTCGCCGCCGCAGGGCTGGGTACGCTGATCGCGCCGACCGTGCCGTCGGTCGCGTGTGAGGGCGCTGGCCCGGACGTGCGCATCGAGGATGCCGAGGGCTGCCCGGCCTTCTATGCGCAGGGCGTCTCGGGCCTGACCAATGGCGAGGCCCCCGAGTGGATGCGCCAGCGGCTGACCGCGATCGGGCAGAAGCCGATTTCGGCCCTGGTCGACATCACCAACTATATGACGGTCGATCTCGGCCGCCCGCTGCACGTCTATGACAAGGCCAAGCTGTCGGGTGGTCTGGTCGCGCGGAAAGCGCGCCAGGGCGAGACGGTCGAGGCGCTTAACGGCCGGACCTATACCCTGTCGGAGGGCATGACCGTCATCGCCGACGATGCGGGCGTGCACGATATCGGCGGCATCATGGGCGGCGAACATTCGGGCGTGTCGGAGACGACCACCGACGTCATCATCGAATGCGCGTACTTCACCCCCGAGGCGATCGCGCGCACCGGCCAGAAGCTGGCGCTGACCAGCGACGCGCGTACCCGGTTCGAGCGTGGGGTGGACCCGGCGTTCCTGGACGACGGCCTCGCCATCGCGACGTTCCTCGTTTTGGAATATTGCGGCGGCACCGCCAGCGGCGTGACGCGCGCGGGTGAGGCGCCGGTGACGGCCAAGACCATCGCCTATGACCCGAATCTGGCCGAGACACTCGGCGGCCTCGCCATCGCAGCGGATCGGCAGAAGGCGATCCTCGAGTCGCTGGGCTTCACCGTCACCGCCGACTGGCGGGTGACCGCCCCCAGCTGGCGGCGCGACGTGGACGGCCCCGCCGATCTGGTCGAGGAAGTCATCCGCATCGAGGGGATCGACCATGTTCCCCCGGTGGCGCTCCCCCGCGCGCCCGGCGTCGCGCGCCCGACCGCCACGCCGCAGCAGAAGCTGGAGCGTCGCGCCCGCCGCGCCGCCGCCGCGCGCGGTCTGGACGAAGCGGTGACGTGGAGCTTCATCAGCGAGGCGCAGGCCGCGCCCTTCGGCGGCGGCGCGTTCACGCTCGCCAACCCGATCAGCGAGGATCTGAAGGTCATGCGGCCCTCGCTCCTGCCCGGCCTGCTCGCCGCGACCGAGCGCAACATCAAGCGCGGCGCGACTGCCGTCCGGCTGTTCGAGATCGGCCGCCGCTATCTGGAAGAGGCCGAGCGGCCGACCTTGGGCGTCGTGCTGGCGGGCGACAAGACGCCCCGCAACTGGCGGTCCGGCAAGGCGCAGGGCTTCGACGCCTATGACGCCAAGGCCGAAGCCATCGCGCTGCTCGCCCAGGCGGGCGCGCCTGTGGATAACTTGCAGGTGATGGGCGAGGCGGGTGACGCCTGGCACCCCGGGCAATCGGGCACGTTGCGGCTGGGGCCGAAGACGGTGCTGGCGGCGTTCGGCATGGTCCATCCTTCGGTCCTGAAGGCGTTCGACCTCGACGGCGGGGTAGCGGCAGTGGAGCTGTATCTCGACGCGATCCCGCCCAAGCGGGCGACCGGCTTCATGCGTCCGGCCTATACGCCACCGGCGTTGCAGTCCGTAAAGCGCGACTTCGCCTTCCTCGTGCCTGACACGCTGGCCGCAGACATGCTGATCCGTGCGGTGCGCGGGGCGGACAAGGCCGCCATCACCGCCGCGCGTGTGTTCGATGTGTTCGCCGGGCAGGGCGTACCCGAGGGGCATAAGTCGGTCGCGGTCGAGGTGCTTCTGCAACCCTCGCAGAAGAGCTTCACCGACGAGGAGCTGAAGGCCATCGCCGACAAGATCGTCGCGGCGGCCGCCAAGCAGGGAGCGCAACTCCGTGGCTAATGAAGAAAACTGGGTCCACATCGGCAACGATCATCTGTCGGCGGCGATCAATCCGTTCGGCGCGGAACTGTCCTCGCTCAAGGACGCGGACGGCCGCGAGCTGATGACGAATGCGGACCCGGCTTTCTGGACCGGCCGCGCGCCTTTGCTCTTCCCGGTGATCGGCGTGACCCGCGACGGCATCCGCCTGAACGGCCAGCATTACCCGATGGCCAAGCATGGCTTTGCCCGCCACTCGACCTTCAAGCTGGTGACGCATGAGGCCAGCCGCGCCGTCTTCTCGCTGGGCGACAGCGAGGAGACGCGCACCTCCTATCCGTTCGCCTTCCGGCTGGAGGCGGAGTTCCGGTTGGAAGAGGCGATGCTGGTGATGGAAATCCGTATCCTCAACCGGGGCGAGGTGCCGATGCCCGCCAGCTTCGGCTTCCACCCCGCCTTCGCCTGGCCGCTGCCCTATGGCCAGGCACGCGCCGAGCACCGGATCGTTTTCGAGAAGGAAGAGCCCAGCCGCCTGCGTGAGATCGCGCCAGACGGCCTGATCGCGGAAGCCCGCCGCGACAGCCCGCTCGACGGTCGCGTGCTGCATCTGGCGGACGATCTGTTCACCCACGACGCGCTGGTCTGGGACCCGGTCGAGAGCCGCCATGTCACCTACGGCGCGGACGGTGCGCCGCAATTGCGCATCGCCTTCCCCGATACCGACAAGCTCGGCATCTGGACCAAGCCGGGTGCCGCCTATGTCTGTGTCGAGCCGTGGCACGGCATAGCCGATCCGGAAGGCTTTGAAGGCGATTTCACCGACAAGCCTGGTGTGTTCACCGTGCCGGTCGGCGGTGAAAAGGTCATGCAGGTGACGGTGACGCTGGCGGGGTAGCGACACCACCCAGCCCCTCACACTCCACCCCGGCGAAGGCCGGGGTCCAGTTGCTACGAATTTCAAGATCGAAGCCTTCACGCGCGCCACGAGCCTTTTGGCAACTGGACCCCGGCCTTCGCCGGGGTGGGTGCGGGTATGACGTGCGGCATCCATGGCTGCCCGCAATCCGGGGCCTGTCTTGTGCCACAATTTGCTGTAACAGGCGCAGCATCTCGGGCGCTCGGATGCGCCATTTCCCTATTCGACAGAGCCGCCCATGACTTCCCCCCGCCGTACCTTCGCGATCATCTCGCACCCTGACGCCGGTAAGACCACGCTGACCGAAAAGCTGCTCTATTTCGGCGGCGCGATCCATTTGGCGGGTGAGGTCAAGGCGCGGGGGCAGAACCGCCGTGCGCGGTCGGACTGGATGAAGATCGAGCAGCAGCGCGGCATCTCGGTCACCTCCTCAGTCATGACGTTCGAGAAGGACGGCGTGACCTTCAACCTGCTCGACACGCCGGGCCACGAAGACTTTTCGGAGGATACCTACCGCACGCTGACCGCGGTCGACTCGGCCGTAATGGTCATCGACGCGGCGCGCGGTATCGAGGCACAGACGCGGAAGCTGTTCGAGGTCTGCCGCCTGCGCTCGGTGCCGATCATCACCTTCGTCAACAAGGTCGATCGTGAGGGGCGTCCGCCCTTCGAGTTGCTCGACGAGATCGCTGACATCCTGGCGCTCGACGTCGCGCCGATGAGCTGGCCGGTCGGCATGGGCGGGCTGTTCGAGGGCATTCTCGACCTGACCACCGGCAAAGTCAGCCGTCCCGAGGGGGACAGCCGCGCCTTTCACGGCAAGGTGGACGATGCGCCGACCCTGCCCGCCGAAATCGCCGAAGAAGTCGAATTGGCGCAGGCCGGTTATGCCGAATTCGATGGCGAGGCCTATCGCAACGGCGATCTGACGCCCGTTTATTTCGGCTCCGCGTTGAAGGACTTCGGTGTCGCCGAACTGATCGACGCGCTCAGCCGTCATGCGCCGCCGCCCCGGCCCCAGCCCGCCGAGCCCGCGCCCGTCGCGCCCGAGAACAAGGAAGTCACCGGCTTCGTGTTCAAGGTGCAGGCGAACATGGACCCGCAGCATCGCGACCGCATCGCCTTCATGCGGCTGTGCTCGGGCACCTTCAAGCGCGGCATGAAGCTGACCCCGACGGGCCATGGCAAGCCGATCGCGGTCCACTCGCCGATCCTGTTCTTCGCGCAGAATCGCGAAGTCGCGGACGAGGCGTTTCCGGGCGACATCATCGGCATCCCCAATCACGGCACGCTGCGGGTCGGCGATACCCTGTCGGAGCGGGCGGATGTGCGCTTCACCGGCCTGCCCAATTTTGCCCCCGAAATCCTGCGTCGCGTCGCGCTGAAGGACCCGACCAAGACCAAGCAGCTGCGCAAGGCACTGGACGACATGGCCGAGGAGGGGGTGACCCAGGTCTTCTATCCCGAGATCGGGTCGAACTGGATCATCGGCGTGGTCGGGCAGCTCCAGCTCGACGTGCTGCTGTCGCGGCTGGATGCGGAATATAAGGTCGCGGCCGGGCTGGAGCCTGCGCCGTTCGACACCGCGCGCTGGATCGCGGCGGACGACCCCGCCGACCTGAAGGCGTTCATGGACCTGAACCGTGCGGCGATGGCGAAGGACCGTGACGACAACCCCGTCTTCCTCGCCAAGAGCGCCTGGGAAGTCGGTTATGTGGCCGATCGCTATCCCAAGGTCCGTTTCCTGGCGACGCGCGAGCGCTGAGGCGGAACCCGAGGGCCGTTTCGGCGCTTCAACGACCATGAACGAACAGGGACCCGCCATGGACCGAGCCGCGATCGAAGCGACTTTCGAGGCCAATGAAAAGCTGATCCGCCGCCGGGCGCTCAAGGCCGGGGCGAAGGCGCTGACTATCGGCACCGAAAGCCTGGCCGACACGATCGATGCGATCGCCGACGCCTATGCCCTGACGGGCGCGCAGCGTCGCCAGCTGGAGCCGGGCATGGCGATCGAGGCGCAGGAGATTGCGGCCAAGCTGAAGGGCTTTGTCGGTCCGGCTGCGATCCTGGGCGACCTGCGCGGCGGGTCGGGCCTGTTGTCGCAGGCGCGGGCGGCGGGGAAGCTCGCCAAGACCGCGCGGCGGATTGGCAAGGGCGGCCTGGCGGCGGGCCGGGTCGCGGCGCGTGGCGGCCGGGTGGCGCGCGCGGTGCCTTGGGCGGCGCTGGGCGTGGCGGCTTGGGGCGTCGGCAATGGCGGCTGGTTCTGGTGGCGGTCGCATGCCTATAACCGGGCATGCCGCGATCTGTTGCTGGGTCAGCAGGGCGGGGTGGTCCAGCCCGCCTGACAGCGGGTAACTTCTATCGACGCTCGGCCCGGTCGTCCCAGGCCAGCGCCTCGACCAGCGAATCGCGGATGCTGCGCAGCATCGTCGCAGGATCGTCCTTGGTGCGTGCTTCGCTCTCGAACAATTGCTGCACCCCGCGCACCGTGTAACCCTGCTGGTTGAGCAGATGGTCGATGCGGCGGATCAGAATCAGGTCATCGGCGCGATAATAGCGTCGGTTACCCGCGCGCTGAACCGGACGAAGCTGGGGGAAGCGGCTTTCCCAATAGCGGAGCACATGCTGCGCCACCCCGGTTTCGCGCGAGACTTCGCCGATGGTGCGCAACGCACCATCGGTCTTGCCGCCATCGGCCGGGCGTGTCGGTCTATCCGGCCGCGACAATACGATCGCGCATCATCTGGCTGGCGCGGAATGTCAGAACGCGGCGGGGTGCAATCGGCACCTCGATCCCGGTCTTGGGGTTGCGGCCGATCCGCTCACCCTTGTCGCGCAGCACGAATGTTCCGAAGCCGGAAATCTTGACGTTTTCCCCCCGCCCCAGGGCGTCGCACATCTCGACGAGAATCTGCTCGACGACTTCCGCCGAATCGGATCGCGACAGTCCCACTTCCTGATGCAGAGATTCGGCGAGATCCGCCCGTGTCAACGTTCCAGCCTTCGTCATGCCATCCCCCAATGGTGCGGAAGTAACCGATTAACACATCCAAGATTGGGACCGAAAGGGATTTATCTCGGTTAATGTCAATCGTTTGTCTAAAAGCGGATCACCGCCGCACCCCAGGTGAAGCCCCCGCCCATCGCTTCCAGCACGATCAGGTCGTTCTCCCGGATGCGTCCGTCGCGTACCGCCGTGTCCAGCGCCAGCGGCACCGAGGCGGCGGAGGTGTTGGCGTGACGGTCGACGGTGACGACGACCTTTTCCGGGGCCAGGTTCAACTTGCGGGCGGTGGCGTCGAGGATACGGGCATTGGCCTGATGCGGCACGACCCAGTCGACATCGGCCGCAGTCAGGCCCGCCAGGCCCAGCGATTCTTCCATCACCTGCGCCAGATTGACGACGGCGTGGCGGAACACCTCGCGTCCCTTCATCCGCAGCTTGCCGACGGTGCCGGTGGTGGAAGGGCCGCCATCGACATAGAGCAGGCCGTTATGGCGGCCATCGGCATGGAGCTTGGTGGCCAGAATACCGCGACCATCCGAATCGGAGCTTTCACGCGCCTCCAGTACCATCGCGCCCGCGCCGTCGCCGAACAGGACGCAGGTGGTGCGATCCTCCCAGTCGAGGATGCGGCTGAAGGTTTCTGCGCCAATCACCAGCGCACGGCGCTGCACGCCCGAGCGCAGCATCGCATCGGCGACCTGCACGGCATAGAGAAAGCCCGAGCAGACGGCGGCGACGTCGAACGCGACGCAGTCGTTTATGCCCAGCATCGCCTGAACCTTGGTCGCGGTCGCCGGGAAGGTCTGGTCGGGCGTGGCGGTCGCCAGGACGATCAGGTCGATGTCCTGCGCCGACAGACCAGCGGCGGCGATCGCGGCCTTGGCGGCGTCGGCGGCCAGCGTCGCCGTCGTTTCCTCGGGCCCAGCGATGTGGCGGAAGCGGATGCCGGTCCGCTCGACGATCCACTCGTCAGACGTGTCGACCTCTTGCGCCAGTTCTTCGTTCGACACCCGCCGGGTTGGAAGTGCCGACCCCGTACCCGTGACGATCGAACGAATCATGCGGCGTCCTCGAAATTCAGGAGGTCCTCGGCAATACGCCGGGTCAGGTCGGCGCGCACCATCTTGGCCGCATTGCCGATCGCGGTGGCCACGCCCAGCTCGTTGGCGCTGCCATGGCTCTTCACGACCACGCCGTTCAGGCCCAGGAATACCGCGCCATTATGGTTGTTGGGGTCCAGGTGATCGCGCAACAACTGCGTGGCGGGCCGCGAGATCAGGAAGCCGAGCTTCGACCGCGCCGACGAGCGAAAGGCGCGCTTCAACAGGTCGCCGACGAAGCGGGCGGTGCCCTCGGCGGTCTTGAGCGCGATATTGCCCGCGAAGCCGTCGCACACGATGACATCGACCTCGCCGCGGGCCAGCTGATTGCCCTCGATAAAGCCGGTGAAGTTCAGCGGCAGGTGATCCTGGCCGCGCAGCACGGCCGCAGCATCGCGAATCTCGTCGGTGCCCTTCTGGTCCTCGGACCCGATGTTGAGCAGCGCGACGCGCGGGTTGTCGAGTTCGAGCAGGATGCGGGCATAGGCGGCGCCCATGACGGCGAACTGGACGAGGTTGCGGGCGTCGCACTCGGTATTGGCGCCGAGGTCGAGCATGACGACGTCATTGTCGCCCAGCGTCGGCAGCGGCGCGGCGAGGGCGGGTCGGTCGATGCCGGGCAGGGTGCGCAGCGACAGCTTGGCCATCGCCATCAGCGCACCGGTATTGCCCGACGACACCATGGCGGCGGCGCGACGCTGCTTCACCAGATCGATGGCGATACCCATCGACGTCACACGCGCACGCCGGATCGCCTGGCTCGGCTTTTCGCTCGAACCGACGATCTCGGGCGCGTGGATGATCTCGGACGCGGCGGACAGGTTGGGATGGACCTTCAGCCCCTCCGCAATCTGTGCCTCGTCCCCGACCAGGAAGAAGCGCATGCCCTCGAAGCGACGACGCGCCCTGGCGACACCGGCCAGCATCACGGCCAGCCCGTCGTCGCCGCCCATCGCATCGACGGCGATCCAGGCGTTATCGGCCATGCGTTCCTCTAACGGTCAATCAGGTCAGGTAGAGGGATCAGCCCTCGACCGACACGACCTCACGGCCGTTATAATGGCCGCAGGCGGTGCACAGATTGTGCGGACGCTTCAGTTCGCCGCAGTTCGGGCATTCCTGGAACGCCGCGACCGTCAGCGAGTCGTGGCCACGGCGCATGCCGCGCTTGGAGGGCGAAGTCTTTCTCTTGGGGACGGCCATTGCGGCACCTTATCAATCGAACAATGGGTGGAATACGCCACGATCAGCACCCATTGCGCGCCCGGATCGAGGATCCGGCCGCGTGAGCACCCAGCCGGACGCATCGCGAAGCCCCGCGCCTATAGCGAGTTTTGCCGATGTTGCAAGCCGGGCTGGGGAATGGCACTCCGCTTCTTGGTCCAAATCCTGGAGAATGCGCCGCTTATGATCCTGCCCGTCACGCTCAGCATCGCGGCGGCGGCCGCGCTGGTCAATCTATGGCTCGCCCTGCGAATCGTCGTCGGGCGGGTGCGCGGCAAGATCCTGTTGGGCGATGGCGGCGATTCGCGACTCGGTGCGGGCATGCGGGCCCAGGCCAATTTCGTCGAATATGCCCCCTTCGTCCTGATCCTGATGGGGCTGATCGAGCTGGCGGGCGGCTCGGCCTTCTGGCTGTGGGTGCTGGGTGGAGCGTTCATCCTGGCGCGGATCGGCCATGGCTGGGGCATGATGCGGCCCGCGCCCAATATCGGCCGCGCGGGCGGCGCGATCGGAACCTGGGCGATCCTGGCCTTGTTGGCCGGATGGGCGATCGGCATCGTCTATACCGCCAACACCACCCCCGTGACCGGGGTCACCGTCTATAAGGTTGAGCAGCGATGATTCGTTTTCCCCTGATCGCTCTGGCCGCCGTCACGCTGACCGGTGCCGCCCCCGACCCCATCTCGCCACAGCGGTTGTCCGACGATGTGAAGACGCTGGCCTCCGACGCGTTCGAGGGGCGTGCGCCGGGCACGGCGGGGGAAACGAAGACCGTCGACTGGCTGGTCGCGCAGTTCCGGACGATGGGGCTGCAACCCGGCGGGCCCGATGGCGAGTGGACGCAACCCGTGCCGCTGATCCGCACCCAGATCGGCCAGGGGACGATGCGCGCCGGGGCCATGCCGCTGGTCCAGGGACAGGGCGTCTATGTCTCGACCGTGCGGCCCGTCGACCAGGTGGCGATCCAGAATGCGCCGATGGTGTTCGTCGGTTACGGCGTCCACGCGCCCGAGCGCGGCTGGGACGATTTCAAGGGCGTCGACCTGAAGGGCAAGATCGCGGTCTTCCTGGTCAACGATCCCGATTTCGAGGCCGTCGCGGGCGACGATGCCAAGGGCAAATTCGGCGACCGGCGCATGACCTATTATGGCCGCTGGACCTACAAGTATGAGGAAGCCGCGCGGCAGGGCGCGATCGGTGCGCTGATCGTCCACGATACGGCCGGAGCGGGCTATGGCTGGGCGACGGTGACCGCCCCCGCGGGCGAGAATTACGATATCGTCCGCGCCGACCCGAGTTCGCGGGTCCTGCTGCAAGGCTGGCTGTCCGGCGACTCGGCAACCAAGCTGTTTGCCGCCGCCGGGCTGGACCTGGCGCAGCAGCGCAAGGCCGCGCGGCATGCCGATTTCCGGCCGGTCGCATTGAAGGGGCAATCCTTCTCCGCCGACCTGCCGGTGACGACGGTGCGCGCGGAAAGCCGCAACGTGCTGGCCAAGCTGCCCGGCAGGACGCACCCGGATGAGGTCGTGATATTCGGCGCGCATTGGGATGCGTACGGCCGGGGCAAGGCGGACGCACAAGGCCGAACGATTCGCCCCGGTGCGAACGACGATGCGCTGGGCGTGGCGGGCGTGCTGGAACTGGCGCGCGCGTTCAAGGCCGCGCCGCCGACCGACCGCAGCCTGGTGTTCGCACTGTGGACCGGCGAGGAGCGCGGGCTGCTGGGATCGGAAACCTATGCCGTGAAGCCGGTCTATCCGCTGTCGAAGACCGTCGCCAACCTGACGCTCGACATCCTCCAGACGGCAGGACCGGCCAGGGACGTGATGCTGGTGGGTGACGGGCAGAACGACCTGGAGGACCGGTTGAAGGCCGCCGCCGGGGCGCAGGGCCGCGTGGTGACACCCGAGGCGCTGCCCGAGCGCGGGCTGTTCTACCGCGCCGATCACTTCTCGGTCGCACGGCGCGGCGTGCCGACGCTGCTGCTGATGGCGATCAGCGGCGCGCCCGATCTGGTCGCGGGCGGGCGCACGGCGGGGCAAAAGTGGCTCGACGACTATATGCGCTGCTATCACCAGACCTGCGATGCCTGGGACGCGAACTGGGACTTGCGCGGTGCGGCGGCGGATGTCGGGCTGTTCTACCGGATCGGGCGCGACCTGGCCGATGGGCGGGACTGGCCGGAATGGCGGGCCGGGTCCGAGTTCAAGGCGATTCGCAGCGAGAGTGCTGCGGACCGGCGGTAATCCAGCCGCGCCTGTTCCTCCACCTGCAAGGGGAGGGGGACCAGCGAAGCTGGTGGAGGGGTATCCCCGCTGGTGGTGA
>NZ_BCTY01000058.1 GCF_001591005.1 Sphingomonas sanguinis NBRC 13937 | reverse complement strand
GGGCCAGTGCGGGGGCGAGGGAAGTCGTGCATCTGGTCTGGAAATCTTAACGGCCGCTCCGTTAAGCTCGCGGTGTACGATGAATCGGGATCACACAATGTTTCATATCCTGCTGGCCGAAGACGACGAGGTCATGCGCGAATATCTGTCGCGGGCGCTGACCCGGTCGGGATACCGGGTGACGGCGGTGGACCGGGGCACGGCGGCGATCCCGCTGCTCGAAAGCGAACGATTCGACCTGCTGTTGACCGATATCGTCATGCCCGAGATGGACGGCATCGAACTGGCCCAGCGCGCCGCCGCGATGGTGCCCGACCTGCGCGTGATGTTCATCACCGGCTTTGCGGCGGTCACGCTGAAGGCCGGACAGGCGGTGCCCAACGCCCGCGTCCTGTCCAAACCCTTCCACCTGCGCGACCTGGTGATGGAGGTGGACAGACTTTTTCAGCCGGAATCGGCCGATGGTGCGATTTAGGGGTTGCCAGCCCGGCCGAACCTGCTAATTGGCCCACCTCCGGCGGGCGTGTAGCTCAGTGGTAGAGCACTGTGTTGACATCGCAGGGGTCGCAAGTTCAATCCTTGCCACGCCCACCATCGAAAACCCCGCTAGGCCAACGGCTTAGCGGGGTTTTTGTTATGTCGGGTCCGACGCCGCCAGGACGGCCGCGCGTTCGGCGATGGCGCGCATCAGGCCGGTGGCGAAGGCCTGGGCCAGCGATCCCTCCACAAAGCGTTCGGATCGCATCTGGTACGTCAGGGCCCAGCCCAGTTGTTCGACGCTCGCACCGGCTATGGCGGCCGAATCCTGGGCAAGGCGCGTAAGGCTGGCGCGCGCTTCGGCATCCTTCACCGCCAGGTAATGGCTTGCGACATCCTCGGTGGAGATCGCCGCGACGAAGGCGGACGCCGTTTCCGACAGGCGGAACCAGGGCAGGGACAGTACGCCCTCGGGGGAGCGCGTGACCTCGGCCCATTCGCCCGCGACGAAATCGGGCGCCGCCAACAGAGGGGCGAAGGCGGCGATGTTGCGGAGCGTGCGCTGATCCATATGCTGTTTCTATCCGAGCCATGAGGGTTCGGCACCTTTTGCGCGTAAGGCTTGTATCATGACCGACTTGTTCGACCGCGATCTTGCCCGGCTGGCCCGCAGCGCGCCGCCCGCCGCCCTGGATGACCTGGAGCAGCGGATCGCCGCTGCGATCGGCAGTGCACCTTCGGCGGAGCCCGGTTTCGGACGAGGTATGGCGCTGGCCGGGGCGGCGGCGCTGATGCTGGGCGTGGCCGGGGGCGGCATCATGGCGGGGCGGAGCGAGGCGCGGGATCGACCGCCGGTCGTGGTGGCCGCGCTCGATACCGGTCTGGCCCCCTCCACCTTGTTGCTTGGGCGATGAGCGGGGTGGGGAGCGTGTTGGGGAGCGGGGCGATGCGCCGCCATCTCCTGACCATGACGATCGCCTTTGTCGCGGCGCTGGCGGGTGTGGCGATCGGGTGTCGGCTGTTGATGCCCGTCCCGGCGCCGCAAAGCGATATTCACACCTTGGTCCACCGCGAGATCGCGCTCGACGCGCGGCAGAGCGCGGCTCTCGACCAGTTGGAGGTCCGGTTCGCGGTCACGCGTGCCGGTCTGGAAGCACGGCTGCGCGCCGACAACGCGCGGCTGGCCGCGGCGATCGAGGCGGAGCATCGCGATGGCCCGCGTGTCGCCGCCGCGATCGATGCGGTCCATCATTCCATGGGCGATCTGCAAAAGGCGACGCTGGCGCCTGTCTTTGCGATGCGCGGCGTTCTTCGCCCCGATCAGGCGGCTACCTTCGACCGGCTGGTGGTGGCCAAGCTGACCGACACCGCACGGTAAACGGGGGCGTGGGCGAGCGTGACTGGGCCGGGCTGGCGGATGGCGATCTGGTCGCGCTGGCGCGGGCCGGGCGGCCGGGGGCCTATGCGGCGATCGTCACCCGGCACAAGGCGGCGCTGTATCGCCTGATCCTGGCGCATGTCCGCGATGCCGACGAGGCGTTGGATCTGGTGCAGGAGAGCTTCGTCTCGGCGCATGACGCGCTGGCCCGGTTCGATCCGGCACGCTCGCTGCGCGCCTGGCTCAGCGGCATCGCGCTCAACAAGTGCCGGGACTGGGCGCGGCGGCGGCGGGTGCGGGCGATGCTGTCGCGCGTGCTGCCGGTCGCGGCGGCGGAGGCGGTGGCCGACGACCGGGTCGGCACCGAGGCAGCAGCGATCGAGCGCGATTCGCTGGCGCACACGCTGGCCGCGCTCGATTCGCTGCCCGAGGGGTTGCGGAGCCCGCTGATCCTGTGCGCGATCGAGGGGCTGAGCCAGGCGGAGGCGGCCGAGGCGCTGGGGCTGAGCGTTAAGGCGATCGAATTGCGCATCCGCCGCGCTCGCGCCGCCTTGCGAGAAAAGACCGGGTGAGGGGCGCGCGCGCCGCGTGCGTATAGCGGGGCATGATCGATACCACGACCGTGATGCGCCGCCGCGACCTGCTCGCTGGCAGCGTCGGGCTGAGTGCCTTGGCCGCCATGCCCGCCTGGACGCAGAGCCACGGTGCCGGCCTGGCGCCTCGCGCCGTGTTGAGCGGGCCCGACATCACCCTGACCGTCGCGCGCCAGCATATGATGATCGACGGCAAACCCTATCACGCGATCGGCATCAATGGCGCGGTGCCCGCTCCGCTGATCCGCCTGCGCGAGGGGCAGACGGCGCGGATCACCGTCATCAATGCGATGGACGAGGAAACATCGATCCACTGGCATGGCCTGTTGCTGCCCTTCCAGATGGACGGCGTGCCGGGGATCAGCTTTCCGGGCATCCCGGCGGGGGGCCGCTTCACCTATGAGTTTCCGGTCGTGCAGGCGGGGACCTATTGGTATCACAGCCATTCGGGCTTGCAGGAGCAGGAGGGCCATTACGGCCCGATCGTGATCGACCCGGCGGGCCTCGATCCGATCGCGTCGGACCGTGAGCATGTCGTGGTGCTGTCCGATCACAGCGCGCTTCACCCCCATGCGATTTTTCGCAAGCTGAAGCTGCAAGGCGGCTATTTCAATTATCAGAAGCAGACGCTCTCGGGGCTGCTGGCGGGCAGGGACCAGCCGCTGGCGGAGCGGCTGGACTGGGGCCGGATGCGGATGGACCCGACCGACGTGTCCGACGTGACGGGGGCGACCTATCGCTATCTGGTCAACGGCCATGGTCCGGCGGACAATTGGACCGGGCTGTTCACCCCCGGCGAGCGGGTGCGGCTGCGCGTGATCAATGCGTCGTCCATGACCAACTTCAACATCCGCATCCCCGGCCTGTCGCTCAGCGTGGTGCAGGCCGATGGCCAGGACGTGCAGCCGGTCAGCGTCGACGAGCTTCAGATCGCGGTGGCGGAGACCTATGACCTGATCGTCACCCCGACCGAGGACCGCGCCTATACGTTAGTGGCCGAGGCCTGGGACCGGTCGGGCATGGCGCGGGGCACGCTGGCGCCGCGCATGGGCATGGCGGCGGCGGTGCCTGCGCTGCGCACCCGGCCGCTGGCGACCATGAAGGATATGGGGATGGGCGATATGGCGGGCATGAGCCATGATGCACCCGCCGCCGCCTGCCCGCCCGAACATGCCGCGATGGGCCATTGCCAGCCGGGCCCATCCGGCGCGGCCATGGACCATGGTGCGATGAAGCACGACATGCGTGACTTCGCCAACGCGCCCGGCCTGCCACGCACCGTCGTCGTGCAGACGGTCTCACCCATGCCGATGGACCGGACCGGCGAGCCGCCGCAGGGGCTGGCCGATGTCGGGCACCGGGTGCTGACCTATCGCGACCTGAAGAGCGTGGCGGTCAATCCCGACGCCCGCGTACCGTCACGCGCGCTGACCATCCACCTGACCGGCAATATGGAACGCTATATGTGGGCGTTCGACGGGGTGAAGCTGAACGCTGTGACCGCGCCGATCCCGTTCCGGCTGGGCGAGCGGGTGCGGGTGACGCTGGTCAACGATACGATGATGGCGCACCCGATCCATCTGCATGGCCATTTCTTCGAACTGGTGACCGGGCATGGCGACCATGCCCCGCGCAAGCACACGGTTAATGTCGCGCCCGGCGGCACCGTGACCTTCGACCTGACCGCCGATGCTGAAGGCGACTGGGCCTTTCACTGTCACCTTCTCTATCACATGCATGCGGGCATGATGCAGGTCGTCACCGTCCGGCCCGATGCGACCAAGGGAGCGTCGGCATGATCCCGTTCGCGCTCCTGCTCGCCGAACCGCAGCACCATCATGACATGATGCCGGGGATGACGATGCCCGGCATGACTATGGCCGCCCCGAAAAAGCCCAAGGCGAAGCCCGTCGAGCGGACGCCCGCTCGACGCAAGGTCCCGGCCGCCAAGACCGTGACCAGGCCCAAGGCGACGGCCTGCTCGTCGGAACACGCCGCCATGGGCCATTGCACGCCCGCCCAGATGCCAGCGGCGATGGATCATGGCGCTATGCCGGGCATGGCGTCGATGCCCGCCGCTGGTAAGGAGGGCTGCTCGCCCGAACACGCGGCGATGGGGCATTGCCAACCAGCCGCCGCCCCGACCGGTGGTCAGGCCATGGCTCCCATGGTGATGCCGGGCATGGCCATGGCGGAGGCGGTCGGTCACGAACCGCCGCCCGCGCCACCGACCGATCGTGCCGCCGATCGCTTCTACGACCCCGCCGTCATGGCCGCCGCCAATGCGCAGATGCGCATGGAGCATGGCGGCATGCGTTTTGCGCAGGTCCTGTTCAACCTGGCCGAGATGCAGGTGCGCGACGGCCGCGACGGTTATCGCTGGGACGGCGAGGGCTGGTTCGGCGGCGACATCCACCGGCTGGTCGTCAAGAGCGAGGGCGAGGGGACGTTCCGCGACCGGATCGGCGCGGCGGAGGTGCAGGCGCTCTATGCGCGGGCGATCGACCCCTATTGGAACCTGCAGGCCGGTCTGCGCCAGGATGTCGGCGCGGGCGCGCTTCGGACCTATGCGGTGGTCGGGGTCGAGGGGCTCGCCCCCTATTGGTTCGATGTCGAGGGCGCGCTGTTCCTGTCCGACAAGGGCGAACTCCACGCCCGCGCCGAGGCCTGGGTCGACCAGCGCCTGACCCAGCGCGCCGTGCTGCAACCGCGTGTTGAGGTCAATCTCGCCGCGCAGGATGTGCCCGAGCAGCGCATTGCAGCGGGCCTGTCAAGCATCGAGATGGGCCTACGCCTGCGCTACGAGATCGCGCGCGAGTTCGCGCCCTATGTCGGGGTGAATTGGGAACGGCGCTATGGTCCGGCAGGGGGCGGTGGCGCAGCGCTGGCGCTCGGCATCCGCACCTGGTTCTGACTCAGTCGCGCTCCGGCCATTCGGCGTCGATGACCAGCAACAGCCGCTCTTCGCCGCTGCCCGCGATCGGCGGCGATCGATGGATAATCGCCCGGTCTCCGGCCAGGGCGCGGCCCTTGAACAGGCCGACATCGCCCGCCGCCAACGCGTGCGGCGGCGTGTCGGCATCCGCCCCCAGCGGCAACCACTGGGTCGCCTGTCCGCAATAGGTGGAGATCATCCGCAGCGCGACATAATCGGCATGGAATTTCCAGCAGCCATTGCCGGTGACGCGTTCCAGCCGCACCTCGACCCGCTCTTCACCCGACAGGGACGCGAACAAGGTCGCCAGCCGCCCGGCGTCCTGCGCGACGATCGCATGCCAGGCGCGCGCAGGACCATCGGCGGCGAGCAGGTCGGCTAATATCCGCTCGACCGCCAGCGCGGGCGCTGCGAATCGAACCGATGAGAGGTCACCGATCTCGGACTGGTCGAGCGGCGAGGGGCGTTGCCACACCGCCAGCGTCACCGTCGGATCGTCGATCGCTGCCAAGACGGTCGGCTGGGTGGCGAACGCGACATGATCGGGCAGGGCGGCGGCGGTCTGCTCGGGCAAGAGGGCGAGGTCGGAGGGCACGGGCTTTGGGCTCCACATCAATCAGAATGTAATGTTACAACATTATACCCTAGCAGCAAAGCCCGTGTCGTTCTCCATGCAAAAGGGGGCGGCACCTTGCGGCACCGCCCCCTTGTCGTGTCGATGCGGACGGGTCGCTTACGCGGCCTTGTCGTCCGGGAAGATGTTGGCGGGCTTCGATCCCCACAGGGCATAAGCGAGGACGACGACTTCGCAGGCCATGGTCAGGAAGAACGAGTTCTGCAGGCCGTAATGATCGGCCAGCCAGCCCTGCACGACGACCAGTGCACCACCGGCAATCGCCATGATCATCAGGCCCGACCCTTCCTCGGTCAGCGGACCGAGGCCGCGAATGGCGAGGGTGAAGATGGTCGGGAACATGATCGAATGGAACAGGCCTACCGCGATCAGCGCCCACATGGCCATCGGGCCGGTGGTGAAGGTGGCGATCGCAACGACGACCAGCGCGCCGAAGGCGAAGACGGTCAGCACGCGCTCGGGCGCGATCTTCTGCATCACGAAGCTGCCGACGAAGCGGCCGACCATCATGCCGCCCCACAGCAGCGAGAGGTAGCGCGACGCCTGTTCATGCGTGACGGCGGCAATATTGGGCTGCGACACGAAGTTCACGAACAGGTTCGCGACGCCGATTTCCGCCAGCAGATAGGCGATCATCGTCGGGATACCGAGCGTCAGGTTGCGATGCTTCCACAGCGAATGCTGCTTGCGCTCGGCCTTGGCGGCGCGCTGCGTCGAGGAGCCTAGGGCGGGCAGCGGGAAGCGGGCGATGACGATGGCGAGCACGACCAGCACGATCGCGACCAGCACGTAAGGCAGGATCACCGACTGGGCATCGGCATAACGCTGGGCCTGGGTCAGCGCGACACCCGCCTCGGCGGTGCCGCTGCGGCTGCGGCCGAGGATCAGATATCCGGCGAACAGCGGGGCCAGCGTGGTGCCCAGCGAGTTGAACGCCTGCACCAGGTTGAGGCGCGACGATCCGGTCTCGGGCGGGCCGATGACGGTGACGTACGGGTTGGCCGCCACCTGAAGCAGCGTGATGCCGCTGGCGATGACGAACAGCATGATCAGCGTCACACCGTAAGAGGGCAGGCTGGCGGCCAGCGTCATGCCCAGCGCACCCGCCGCCATGATCAGCAGGCCGATCACGATCGAACGCTGATAGCCGACCCGCTCGATCAGCTTGGCCGAGGGGATGGAGGCGAAGAAATAGGCGATGAACCAGACCGACTCGATCAGCGTGGTCTGCGCATAATCAAGCTCGAACACCGAGCGCAGATGCGGCAGCAACACGTTGTTGATGACGGTGATGAAGCCCCACATGAAGAACAGGCTGGCCAGCAGGGTCAGCGCCGATCCGTAATTGGCGGCCTTTCCCCCGACAGGCGTTGCGCCGTTGGCGCGGGACGTGACGGGTGGTGCGGCCATGGCATTCCTCTCCTTCGCGCCGGTGAACATCGTCAAAAGATGTTCGTTGACCGGCTTGCTCCTGATATTTTGTCTGACTATAGTGACACAAAAGGCGCGTCAATGGCGTCTGGTGACGGAGGGATGAGGCATGTCGAGGGCGTCAATCAAGAGCTTTCTTACTTTGGTAGCGGTAACCTCCGCAATGACTTCTACGGCCGCTCTGGCGAGCGAGGCAAAGCGTGCGCCCGCGGGCCAGTCTTCGGACGGTGCAGCGATCGAGGCGGTGACCCTGACCAACAAGGCCGGGCTGTCGGCGCGCGTCCTGACGTACGGCGCGACGCTCCAGTCGGTGATGGCGCCCGACCGCAACGGCAAGTTCGCCGACGTGCTGCTCGGCTATGACAAGTCCGAAGACTATGTGAACCACCCGAACTTCTTCGGCGTGACGGTGGGCCGCTTCGCCAACCGGATCGGCGGCGGGCGATTCTCGCTGGACGGGCAGAGCTATCAGCTGACGCTGAACGACAAGACCAATTCGCTGCATGGCGGCACCAAGGGCTTCGACAAGCATCTGTGGAAGATCGTGTCGATGAAGGACGGCCCGACCGCCAGCGTGGTGATGGCGCTGACCAGCCCCGATGGCGACCAGGGTTATCCCGGCAAGGTCGATGCCACCGTCACCTATTCGCTGGACGAGGCGGGGTCGCTGACCATCGCGTTCGAGGCGAAGACCGACAAGCCGACCATCGTCAACATGACGAACCACGCGATCTTCAACCTGAACGGCGAAGGATCGCCGCTGGGCGCGACGTTCCACAAGCTGACCATCCCGGCGGCGGCCTATACCCCGGTCGATGCCAAGCTGATCCCGGCCGGCGAGCGTCGCCCGGTGCAGGGTACGGTGTTCGATTTCCGCCAGCCGCGCCTGGTGGCCGAGGGCATTCGGGACGGCAACGACCAGCAGATCCGCTATGGCCAGGGCTATGACCATAACTTCGCGCTCGACAAAGGGCTGACCGCGACGCCGCAGCTGGCGGCGCGACTCGAGGACCCGGCGTCGGGCCGCGTGCTCGAAGTCCTGTCGACCGAGCCGGGCGTGCAATTCTATACCGGCAACTTCCTCGACGGCACCTATGTCGGCAAGAAGGGGCATCTGTACCGCATGGGCGACGGCATCGCGCTGGAGCCGCAGAAATTCCCCGACTCGCCCAACAAGCCCGATTTCGTCTCGCCCCGCGTCGATCCGGGCAAGCCGTACCGCCATACGATGATCTATCGTTTTTCCACCGCTCGCTGACCGAAAGCCTGACATGACCGACACGCCCAACTCCTCCTCGGCGCCGCGCCTGCGCAGCCGCGCCTGGTTCGACAATCCCGAGAATATCGACATGACGGCGCTCTATCTGGAGCGTTATCTGAACTTCGGTCTGAGCCTGGAGGAGTTGCAGTCGGGCAAGCCGATCATCGGCATCGCGCAGAGCGGTTCCGACCTCTCGCCCTGCAACCGCCACCATCTGGTGCTGGCCGAGCGCGTTCGCGAAGGCGTGCGCGAGATGGGCGGCATCGTCCTGGAATTCCCGGTCCACCCGATCCAGGAAACCGGCAAGCGTCCGACCGCTGGGCTCGACCGCAACCTGTCCTATCTGGGGCTGGTCGAGGTGCTGTACGGCTATCCGCTCGACGGCGTCGTGCTGACCATCGGTTGCGACAAGACGACCCCGGCGATGCTGATGGCGGCCGCGACGGTCAACATCCCCGCCATCGCGCTGTCGGTCGGGCCGATGCTCAACGGCTGGCACAAGGGCGAGCGCACCGGTTCGGGCACCATCGTGTGGAAGGCGCGCCAGATGCTGGCGGCGGGCGAGATCGACGATGCGGAGTTCATCCGCCTGGTCGCGTCGTCGGCCCCCTCGACCGGCTATTGCAACACCATGGGCACCGCGACCACGATGAACTCGCTGGCCGAAGCGCTCGGCATGTCGCTGCCCGGTTCGGCCGCGATCCCCGCGCCCTATCGCGACCGCCAGGAAGTCGCCTATCTGACCGGCAAGCGCGTCGTCGAGATGGTGCATGAGGATCTGAAGCCCTCCGACATCCTGACCAAGGACGCGTTCCACAATGCGATCAAGGTCAACTCGGCGATCGGCGGTTCGACCAACGCGCCGATCCATCTGGCCGCCATCGCGCGCCACATCGGTGTCGACCTGCCCGTGCAGGACTGGGAGAGCGAGGGGCACAAAATTCCGTTGCTCGTGAACCTGCAGCCGGCGGGCGAGTATCTGGGCGAGGATTATTACCGCGCGGGCGGCGTCCCCGCCGTGGTCAACCAGCTGATCGAGCAGGGGCTGATCCACGAGGATGCGATGACCGTCAACGGCAAGACCATGGGCGAGAATTGCCGTGGCGTCGCCATCGAGGACGAAAAGGTCATCCGTCCCTTTGCGCAGCCGCTGGTGGAAGAGGCGGGCTTCATCGTCCTGTCGGGCAATCTGTTCGACGCCGCGATCATGAAGACCAGCGTGATCTCCGAGGAGTTCCGCACCCGCTATCTGTCCAACCCGGACGATCCCGACGCGTTCGAGGGACCGGCGGTCGTGTTCGATGGTCCGGAGGATTATCACCACCGGATCGACGATCCCGCGACCGGCATCACGCCCGAGACGCTGCTGTTCATGCGCGGCGCAGGCCCGATCGGCTATCCGGGCGCGGCGGAAGTCGTCAACATGCGTCCGCCCGCCTATCTGATCACCGAGGGCGTGCATGCGCTGCCCTGTATCGGTGACGGGCGTCAGTCGGGCACGTCGGGATCGCCCTCGATCCTGAACGCCAGCCCGGAAGCGGCGGCGATGGGTGGCTTGGCGCTGATCCAGACCGGCGACCGGGTGCGGATCGACCTCAACAAGGGCACCGCCAATATCCTGATCTCCGACGAGGAGCTGGCCGAGCGTCGCAAGACGCTGGCGGCGGCGGGCGGGTATAAATATCCCGCCTCGCAGACCCCGTGGCAGGAAATCCAGCGTTCGGTCGTCGGCCAGATGTCGACCGGCGCGATCCTGGAGGGCGCGGAGAAGTATCAGCGTATCGCCCAGACCCAGGGCCTGCCGCGCGACAATCACTGATCGTGGCGACCGGCCGGGTGGATCATCCCGCCCGGCCGGTCGGCCCAACGGGTCAGGCGTTCGTCAGCCAGGCCAGGGCGGCATCATACGACAGAAAGGCCTCGAGATGCTCGAGCGGGTAGTTTTGCCGGGCCTGGGATTTCAGCGGACTGGAATCGACGACCAGCGCCAGCCAGTCATCTTGTCGATAGTGAGCGAGGATTCCGTCGCGCATCGCCTGGATCAGGGCGGGGGGCATGACCGGAGCGCCGCGCCGGTCGACCAGCACCTTGGCAAAGCCGAAATGACGGCGCGACTTTTCGAGGAACGGTCCGAACGCCCGCCAATAGCGATCGGCGATCTCTGCGCTCCAAGTGCCTTGGGCATGGACATGGATAACATGCCGATCGTCGATCCAGACGGTGAAGGACGGATCTTCGATACGCATGGGCTTCCTCTCCACTGGGGCAGTCGGTGGCGCGATTCGGTCGATCGCGCCCCGAAAGGCCTGCGGTGGGCCGAGGATGACGTATTTTCATCTTTCCGGCAAATGGCGTGCCCGTTCGCGCCCGCGCCAACCGCCTCTTGACCTGAACCGGGCGGCAATCGATACCGCTAACAAATCTGCGGAGAGGACATATGGCCAGCAATCACACCGACCTGACGAACGCTTTGCCGGACGATTGGCGCGACGGGCGGTTCGTCGGTCGGATCGACCGGGGGCACGGCCCATGTCCCATTTTGGTCGAGGGCGGCCAGATATTCGACATGAGCCGCGTGGCCCCCACGGTCTCGGCGCTGCTCGCGGGGGGCCGGATCGACTCGGCCCAGGGCGAGCCGCTGGGTGACTTGGCCGAACTGGGTCTCTCGCCGGAGGAAGGCGCGGCCAACCGCCTGCTGTCGCCGATCGACCTGCAATGCGTGAAGGCGGCAGGCGTGACCTTTGCCGTGTCTGCGCTGGAGCGGGTGATCGAAGAACGCGCGCGCGGCGACCATGCCAAGGCGGCGGGGCTTCGCGGTACGCTGGAAGCGGCGCTGGGCGGCAACATCCGCTCGGTCGTGCCTGGCTCGCCCGAGGCTGCGCAACTGAAGGGCGCGCTGATCGCTGAAGGCCTGTGGTCGCAATATCTGGAAGTCGCGATCGGCCCGGATGCGGAGATCTTCACCAAGTCGCCCGTGCTGTCGACGGTAGGCTGGGGCATGCCGGTCGGTGTGCGTTCCGACTCGACCTGGAACAACCCGGAGCCGGAAGTGGTGCTGGTCGCCGATGCGCATGGCAAGGCCGTCGGCGCGACGCTCGGCAACGACGTCAACTTACGCGATTTCGAGGGGCGCTCGGCGCTGCTGCTCGGCAAGGCGAAGGACAATAATGCGTCCTGCTCGCTCGGCCCGCTCGTCCGCCTGTTCGACGATGGCTTCACCATGGACGATGTGCGGTCGAGCGAGGTCAAGCTGACCATCACCGGCACCGACGGCTATGTGCTGGAAGGCGCCAGCTCGATGGATCAGATTAGCCGCGATCCCGAGGATCTGCTGGGCCAGGCGCTCAGCGAGCATCATTACCCGGACGGCCTCGTCCTTTTCCTCGGCACGTTGTTCGCGCCGACCCAGGACCGTGACGAGCCGGGCCGTGGTTTCACCCACAAGGTCGGCGACACGGTCGTCATCACCAATCCGCGCCTCGGCACGCTGGTCAATCCGGTGATGACCTCGGCCGACGCCCCTGCTTGGACCTTTGGTCTGGGCGACCTGATGCGCAACCTGGCCAAGCGCGGCCTGTTGTGACGGAGACTTCCATGTTGCAGAAGACCAGTGCCGCGACCGACATGGTCGCGCGCTATCCCAGCCTGATCGACAAGCGCGTCATCGTGACGGGCGGCGGCTCGGGCATCGGCGAGGGGCTGGTCGAGGCGTTCGTGGCGCAGGGCGCGCGCGTCGCCTTTGTCGACATTGCGGAAGACGCGAGCCAGGCGCTGGTCGACCGGCTGAGCCCGGATGCCCGCCATGCGCCGATCCATCGCCGCTGCGACCTGACCAACCTCGACAGCCTGAAGACGATCTTTGCCGATCTGGAAGCGGCGCTGGGCGGGGTCGACATCCTGGTCAACAATGCGGGCAATGACGATCGCCACAGCATCGAGGACGTGACCCCGGCCTATTGGGACGAGCGGCTGAACGTCAATCTGCGCCACCAGTTCTTCGCCGCGCAAGCGGTGATCCCGGCGATGAAGCGGGCAGGGGGCGGCGCGATCCTGAACTTCGGATCGATCAGCTGGCACCTGGGTCTGAACGACCTGGTCCTCTACCAGACCTGCAAGGCCGCGATCGAGGGGCTGACCCGCAGCCTCGCGCGCGATCTGGGGCGCGAGAATATCCGCGTGAACACCATCGTGCCGGGCAATGTGCAGACGCCGCGCCAGGAAAAATGGTATACGCCCGAAGGCGAGGCGGAGATCGTCGCGGCTCAGTGTCTCGACGGGCGCATCCAGCCCTCGGACGTCGCGGCCCTGGTGATGTTCCTCGCGTCGGACGATGCGAAGATGTGCACCGGCCACGACTATTTCATCGACGCCGGTTGGCGATAGGACCCTGGAACAAACCGGGCGAGAGCATAGGAGAGAGTGATGCAGCAGGCCGAACATTGCCTGACCGTGGGTGCGACGCTGGGCGAAGGTCCGATCTGGGTCGATGACGCGCTGTGGTTCGTCGATATCAAGCAGCAGCGCATCTACCGTCATGATCCGGCGACCGGCACGCTCGATCACTGGGCCTCGCCCGAAATGGTCGGCTGGATCGTTCCGGCGCAGCGCGGCGGTTTCGTCGCCGGGCTGAAGTCGGGCCCGCATCACTTCGATCCCGCGACCGGCGGTTTCGAGCGGCTGGCCGAGGTGGATACCCATCTGCCCGCCAATCGCCTGAACGATGCGGCGGTCGACGGGCAGGGGCGTATCTGGTTCGGCACAATGGACAATGACGAGACCTCATTGTCGGGCCGACTGTTCCAATGGGCCGCAGGGCTGGTCACCCCGACCAACGCGGAGGCGGTGTGCATCACCAACGGTCCCGCCATCTCGCCCGACGATTCGACGCTCTATCATGTCGATACGCTGGGCAAGGTGATCCTGGCGCATCCGATTCAGGCGGATGGCACGCTCGGCCCGGCAACGGAGTTCGCCCGCTTCGGCGATGCGGACGGCCATCCCGATGGCGCGATCTGCGATGCCGAGGGCGGCGTGTGGGTCGGCTTCTTCGGCGGCTGGGCGGCGCGGCGCTACGGCCCAGACGGGGTGATGACCGACGAGGTGCGCTTCCCCGTATCCAACATCACCAAGATCGCGCTGGGCGGTCCCGATGGCCGCACCGCCTATGCCACCACCGCGCGGCAGGGCCTCTCGGCGGAACAGTTGGAGGAGCAGGGCCAGGCGGGCGACATCTTCACCTTCCGCGCGGCGGTCCCCGCCAAGCCGCTGCACCGCGCGGCCATCTGAGGCTCTGTCGACATTCCTTTATTCCTCCCCTTGCAGGGGAGGTGGCAGGCCGCAGGCCTGACGGAGGGGTGTCCTGGCCCGAGAGGTTGGACCGCAACAACAACTGGGGACACCCCTCCACCATGCTTCGCACGGTCCCCCTCCCCTTGCAGGGGAGGAATGAGAAGAATGTCGGTCCGCTCTAGAAGCCCCCATTCCCGAACCCGGCGTCTCGGGTGGCCCGCTCCGTGCGCGGAGCGGGCCTTCTTATTCCTCCATGGCGCTGCGCGTGTCTTCCAGCGCCAGATCGACGAGCAGCCGCATAGCCTCTCCCGCCCCTTCGACATCGCTCGCGGCGATCGCGTCATAGACCTTCACATGGTCGGGCACGGGATTGCGGGGCAGCGCGCGCGAGCGTTGCTTGAACTGGGTGGTCCAGGCGACCGCCGCGCCGATGCTGGCGGTCAGCACAACCAGCGCGTCGTTGCGAGTCGCGGCCAGCACCGCATTGTGGAAATCACGGTCGGCGGTCCGCCCCGCTTCGGTCGCCAGCGTGTGGCGGCGCATCGCGGCCAGCGCGTCCCGCATCTCCTTCAGATCGGCCTTGTCGCGCCGCTCGGCGGCGAGGCGTGCGGCCGCGGGCTCGACGATCGACCGCAGCTCGAACAGGCTTCGCACGAAATGAATGTCTGGTTCGCCCGAAAAGGCCCAGGCCAGCACATCGGGGTCGAGCAGGTTCCAGCGGTTGCGCGGCAACACGCGGGTGCCCGTCTTGGGTCGGCTTTCGACCAGTCCCTTGGCGCTCAGCACCTGCACCGCTTCGCGGTACGCGCTGCGCGATACGTCGAGTGCTTCCGAAAAAGCGACTTCGCCCGACAGCGTGTCGCCGGGGCGGTACTCGCCCGACACGATCGCCGCGCCCAGCTTGTGCGCGATCGCGCCGTGCAGGCGGCGACCGGTGCCGCGCCGCGTCTTCGGGCTCGACGATTCGGGGGCGGCTTCCGCCTCGATTGCGGGCGGTCCATCGCCCTTCGTCATGATGTCATTCATCGATCTTACCTCTCCACCCCCATCCTTACCCACAACCTTTAACATTGCCATCGCTCCGTCAAACTAATATGTCGGAGTAATATAAAGGAGCTTCCCCTATGACCGATTTCCGTTCGATCGACGCCGCCACCGGCCAGCCGGTGGGCGACGCTTTCGCGGTCCATGGCCCTGCCGATGTCGAGGCGGCATGCGCCGCGGCAGAGGAGGCCTTCGACGTCTATCGCGCCACCTCGCGCGAGGAGCGCGCCGCGTTCCTCGACAAGATCGGTGCCGAGATCATGGCCATCGGCGACGACCTGATCCAGGCGGCGATGCGCGAGAGCGGCCTGCCGCGCGCGCGTCTGGAGGGCGAGCGTGGTCGCACCGTCGGCCAGCTGGGCCTGTTCGCCAAGGTGCTGCGCGCCGGGGCCTATCTGCAGGTTCGTATCGACCCCGCCATGCCCGACCGCCAGCCACTGCCGCGCCCCGACTTGCGCCTGCGCATGGTGCCGCTCGGCCCGGTCGCGGTGTTCGGCGCGTCGAACTTCCCGCTCGCCTTTTCGACCGCCGGTGGTGACACCGCCTCGGCGCTGGCCGCCGGTTGCCCGGTCGTGGTCAAGGGCCACCCCGCCCATCCGCAGACCGGCGCACTGGTTGCCGCCGCCATCGAACGTGCGGTCGAAGCCTGTGGCCTGCCCAAGGGCGTCTTCAGCCACCTGACCGGCCCGAGCAACGAACTGGGTGCCGCGCTCGTCCGTGATCCGCGCATCGCGGCGGTCGGCTTCACCGGCTCGCGCGCGGGTGGCCTGGCGCTCGTCAAGATCGCGCAGGAACGCCCGGTGCCGATCCCCGTCTATGCCGAAATGTCGAGCATCAACCCGGTGGTGCTGATGCCCGAGGCGCTGAAGGCGCGCGGCGCGGCGTTGGGCACCGCCTTCGTCGGGTCGCTGACCATGGGCGCGGGCCAGTTCTGCACCAATCCGGGCCTGCTGCTCGCCATCGAGGGCGAGGGCCTGGACGCATTCGTCGAGGCGGCGCGCACCGCGCTGCCCGAGGCGGCGGCGCAGACCATGCTGACGCCGGGCATCCATGCCGCTTACACCAAGGGCACCGATTCGCTCGCAAGCCATGACAAGGTCGAGACGATTGCGCAGGGCAAGGTGGGCGAGGGCATCACCGCCGGTCGCGCCGCCTTCTTCCAGACCACGGCCGAGGCGTTCCTCGCCGACGAGGCCCTGGGCCATGAAGTGTTCGGCGCGTCGTCGATCCTGGTCCGTTGCCGCGACGAGGCGGAACTGACCGCCGTGCTCAAAGCCGCCGAGGGCCAGCTGACCGCGACGATCCAGATGGATGAGGGCGATACCGACATGGCCGCACGGCTGGTGCCGGTGCTCGAGCGTAAGGCGGGCCGTATCCTCGCCAATGGCTGGCCGACCGGCGTGGAAGTCGCCCATGCGATGGTCCATGGCGGGCCGTTCCCGTCGACCTCGGACGCGCGCACGACCTCGGTCGGCAGCCTCGCGATCGACCGCTATCTGCGGCCGGTGTCGTACCAGAACCTGTCGGCCGCGCTGCTGCCGCAGGATCTGAAGGATGAAGCCGCGGGCACGCTGCCCCGCCTGGTCGATGGCCAGCCGGGCTAAGGAATGACGGGGCGCGGGCCGATCAGGGTCCGCGCCCCTTTTTTGTTGATAAGAGATTAGGGGAGGATTTGATGGCTGATCGTCTGTTGCAGCACCGCGCGCCCTCGGGTGAGCGCTCGGTCATTCTGGCGCGGGGTGACCAGGCAGCGTTCGTGCCGGGCGTCGAGAGCGTGATTGCGCTCGCCCAGCGTGCGATCGCGGAGGGCCGGTCGCTTCTCGATACCGCGCTGGCGTGTGGGCAGGGAGAAAGTGTCGATCTCGCGGCCGAACTGGCGGCGGGACATCTGATCGCGCCGATCGACCATGCCGACCCCGCGCATTGCGTGATGACCGGCACCGGCCTGACCCATCTCGGCTCGGCGGAAGGGCGCGACAAGATGCACCGCGATGCCGCGGCCGCCGCACACCAGACCGACTCGATGCGGATGTTTTTGGAAGGTGTCGAGGGCGGCAAGCCCGGCGAAGGCCAGGTCGGCCAGCAGCCGGAGTGGTTCTATAAGGGTGACGGTTCGCAGTTGGTCGGCCCCGGCGACGCGCTGGAAATGCCAGCCTTCGCACAGGATGGCGGCGAGGAGCCCGAACTGGCGGGCATCTATTTGATCGGCCCCGACGGCACGCCGCATCGCCTGGGCCTGTGCCTCGCCAACGAGTTTTCGGACCATGTGACCGAACGTCATAATTATCTGTGGCTCGCGCATAGCAAACTGCGCCCCGCCGCCCTGGGGGCCGAACTGCTGCTGGGCGAGGTGCCCGAGCATATCGAGGGCACCAGCAAGGTGGCGCGTGACGGCCAGACCATCTGGGAAAAGCCGTTCCTGTCGGGCGAGGCGAACATGTCGCACAGCCTGGCGAACCTTGAGCATCACCATTTCAAATATGCGCTGTTCCGTCGTCCGGGGGACGTGCACGTCCACTTCTTCGGCACGGCGACGCTTTCCTTCTCGGATGGCATTCGTACGGAGGAAGGGGATGTGTTCGAGATCGCGGCCGCTCCCTTCACCCTGCCGCTCGCCAATCCGCTGAAGCGTAGCGAGGATAAGCCGGTGACGATCAGCCGTCTCTAGGGCGGCGGTTCAGGCCGGATATATAAGCAAGGGGCGCTCTTTCCGATGGAAAGGGCGCCCCTTTCGCGTCTGGCGGGCAATTCTTCCGTTGATTCGGGGTGTTAGGGCCGTGTGATTCGGCTCGATACGCACTTTCGGGTGGAAGGTTCCGATTGGAGTGCCGCTCAGCGACACCATCAAGTCACTGTATTTCAGTCATTTTCTGAGTTTTTTACGAAAAAATGAAAATCCGTT
>NZ_BCTY01000057.1 GCF_001591005.1 Sphingomonas sanguinis NBRC 13937 | reverse complement strand
TCAGGGCTTCGCCCTGCCACCTCCCCTTACAGGGGAGGAAGGAACGGCTACTTCTTGCACGTATCCGCAGGGCCCGGATCGAGGTCCAGGCAGCGTCCGTCGACGCCCGGGATCGGCAAGCCGATCGTCGCGGCCAGCGTCGGGGCGATGTCGACCGTCTCGACCGACAGCGGCTGCTCGAACCCGGTCATCCCCTTGCGCCAGAACAGGATCGGCACGCGGCGATCATAGTCCCAGGGCGAGCCATGCGTCTCGACGTAGCCGGGGCGCGGTTCTTCGATGGTGGTCACGCCCGACCGGAGCAGCACGAGCAGATCGCCCGACCGCTCGGGGTCGTAGGAGGCGCGGGCGCGCTCCTTCAGCGTCCAGGTTTCCGGCGGCGTCTTCGGCCA
Source organism: Sphingomonas sanguinis NBRC 13937 (assembly GCF_001591005.1). GTDB lineage: Bacteria > Pseudomonadota > Alphaproteobacteria > Sphingomonadales > Sphingomonadaceae > Sphingomonas > Sphingomonas sanguinis. Next base: position 18,131 of record NZ_BCTY01000057.1, on the reverse strand, counting down.
AGGCGTCGCGGCGATTTCCTCGCGGGTCAGCGCGGCGGCGACCTGCGGCTGCGCTTCATAGCGGCGCTTGGCCTCGGCCAGGACCTTGGCGCGGGTGGCAGGGGGCAGGGCGCGGTTGATATAGACGTCGCTCTCCGCGCTCATCAGCACCGGCGGGCTGTCGGGCAGGCCGAGCTGCTTGGCGACCGCCGCCGACATGATCTTCGTATCGGCTTCCAGCGAGACATGGCTTTCCATCGGCATGGCGCGAATCTGCTGCCGCTCGGTCATGTCGTGCGCACCGTGATCGGCGGTCAACATCACCTCGTAATCGACGCCGGTCGCGTCCAGCACCTCGAAGAAGCCCGCCAGCGAGCGATCCAGCTCGGCCATCTGGATGCACATCTCGGTGCCCTGGGTGCCCAGTGCATGGCCGATATAGTCGGTTGCCGACAGGCCGACGGACAGGATGTCGGTCTGCGGACCCTGGCCCAGCTTCATGTCCTGGACAAAGCCCGCCGCCATGGCGAGCACCGCCGCGTCGGAGGCGGGCGACACGCGGAAGGCGGCAAGGTCGCCCGCCGCACGCTGGAACCGGCCGGTGCCCAGCGTCTGGCCGCCGACGGTGATTTCGCGGTCCAGCGGCTTGCAGAAACCGGGCAGCGGCAGCGGGGCCTGGGGCTTGGCGATCAGGTCGGCGACCGCCTTGCGCGTCCGCTCCACCACTGGGGGCACGGCGCGACCGGCATAGGAGACATAGGTCTTGCCGTCCCACCACCAGATTTCGTCCATCTTGTGGCCGCCCATCATCACGGCGGCGCGGTCCTTGCCCGCGACCGAGACGGTGCGGACGCGCGGATCGGCGGTCTTCATCCGCTCGCCCAGCGTCGGCACCTTCAGGTGCATGTCGGACACGACATAGTCGGTATGGGACTTACCCGGAACGCGCTCGTCCTCCGAGCAATAAACGATCTTGTCCGGCCGCCCGACCGACTGGTCGACCCAGTTGTTGGCGATGATCCCGGTATGGGCGGGGCGATAGCCGGTGAGGATGGTCGAATGGCCGGGGCACGTCTCGGTCGCGGCATGGCTCTGATAGCCCGAGGGGAAGACCGCGCCGGTCAGAAGGCGGGCCATGCCGCCGGTGAAGTGGTTGCGATACTGTGCGAACAGGTCGGCCGAGAATTGGTCGACCGAGATGGCGACGATCAGCTTGGGCGCCTGGGTCGGGAAGGGCGCCAGGGGCGGGGCGGGTTCGGCGACGACCGGGGCGGGGGGCGCATAGCCGGGCACCGGGCTGGCGGTCTGGGCGAGCGCGGGCGACGCGACCAGGGCGGCGGAGGCGAGGAGCGCGGCAGTCAGGGGGTTCATTGGCAACCTTGATGCAAAGCGGGAACGGGGGCGCTATGGAACGCGAAAGCGGGTTAGGGCAAGGTCGATGCGCGGTTGGTTTTACATCCTGATGACGACGCTGTTCATGCTGGTGGCGGCAGGCCCCGGCATGGCCGAAAGCGCCCCCGCGCCCGGTGCGATCCACTTGCCCATGCGGTTGGTCGCCGAGAGTGAAAGCCCGGCGGCGGGCGGCAAGACGACGCTGGCCATCGTCGCGACGCCCGAAAAGGGTTGGCACGGCTATTGGAAGAATGGCGGCGATGCGGGCCTGCCGACCGAGGCGCACTGGACGCTGCCCCGGGGCGTGAGTGCGGGCGAGTTGCGTTATCCGGTGCCCGGACGGCTGAAGATCGCGGGGCTGATGAACTATGTCTATGAGCGGCCCTTCACGCTGCTCGTCGACCTGGCCGTTCCTGCCGGGCTGGCAAAGGGAACGCCGCTGCCGATCGCGGTCAAGCTCGACTATCTGGTGTGCACCGACACGATCTGCGTGCCCGAAAGCCAGACGCTGTCGACCCGCCTGACCGTCGGTGATGGCGCGGTGAACCCCGCCACCCGCACCGAATTCGACCGCTGGCGCGCCGCCTTGCCCAAGCCGTTGGGCGGTGACGGCGTGATCGAGACGGCTGGCAAGACCGTGCGGATCGCCGTGCCGCTGCCCGCCTCGGTCGCGGTCAAGGAGGCGTATTTCTTTCCCGAGCGCAGCGGCGTGATCGACCATGCCGCGCCACAAGCGATGACGCGCAACGGCGACCAGCTGATCCTCGCCATGCCCGTCGCTGCCGTCCCGACGCCGGGGCCGATATCGGGCGTGCTGTCGATCGGCGAGGGGCAGGGGCTGTCCTTCGCCGCCAAGCCCGGCGCGATTGCGGGGGCAAGTGGCGGCGCCGATACCGGTTTCAGTGCCGTGGCGCTGGCCTTTCTGGGCGCGGTACTGGGCGGGTTATTGCTCAACATCATGCCCTGCGTCTTCCCGATCCTGAGCCTGAAGGCGCTGAGCCTCGCCAAGGGCGGCGGGGACGAACGCCATGCGCGGGCCGAGGCACTGGCCTATACGGCGGGCGTGGTGCTGGTGTGCGTCGGGCTCGGCGTGGTGCTGCTGGCGTTGCGCGCGGGCGGGCAGAGTGCGGGCTGGGCGTTCCAGCTTCAGGACCCGCGCGTCATAGGCGTCCTGCTGCTGCTGGTCGCGGGGATCGCGTTTAATCTGGCCGGGCTGTTCGAGCTGCCGACCCCCGCTTTTGCCGGACGGTCGGGTGCGATGGGGGCGTTCGCAACCGGCGCGCTGGCGGCATTCGTCGCGACGCCCTGCTCCGGGCCGTTCATGGCGGGCGCGCTGGGGGCGGCGCTGGTCCTGCCCGCCGCCGCCGCGCTGGCGGTTTTCGCAGGGCTGGGGATCGGCATCGCGCTGCCCTTCATTGCGATCGGTTTCGTACCGGCGCTCCGGCGGCGTCTGCCCAAGCCGGGGATGTGGATGGTGCGGCTGCGCCATATCCTGTCGGTGCCGATGTTCTTGACTGCGCTCGCACTGGCCTGGATCATGGGGCAGGAAGCGGGGGTGACTGGCATGACGCTGGGCCTGGCCGCCGCGCTGATCGCATCGCTGGGCTTCTGGTGGACGGGTTTGCGCCAGCATGGCGGCAAGGGGCGTGCCGGCTGGCCCGCCGTGGTGGCGCTGGTGCTGGCGGTCGGGATCGTCGTGACGGTCAAGCCCGCCGCTGCGGCGGCCAAGACGACCGCCGATACCGCCTTTACCGAGGCGAAGCTGGACGACTTGCGCAAGCAGAACCGCCCGGTCTTCGCTTATTTCACCGCCGACTGGTGCCTGAGCTGCAAGGTCAACGAGGCCGCTGCGATCGAACGCTCCTCGGTGCGCGATGCGTTTGCGCGCAACAAGGTGGCGGTGCTGGTCGGCGACTGGACCGACGGCGATCCGGTATTGGGACGCTTTATCGAACGGCATAATCGGGCCGGGGTGCCGCTGTACCTCTATTACGCGCCGGGTGCGAAGGAGCCGCAGGTCCTGCCGCAGGTGCTGACCCCGTCGATGCTGGAGAAGCTGGGGGCGTAAAATCCTCCCCGGCACGGGGAGGGGAACCAGCGAAGCTGGTGGAGGGGGCTATCCACACAACGAGTCATTTGTGGTGATCCCCCTCCACCCCCGCTTCGCGGCGGTCCCCCTCCCCGTACCGGGGAGGAGCGATAATGCCCCTTGCGCACCCCTATCATGCGGTGCAGCATGGAACCGGAACACCAGGGGGAGCGTAACGACCGGATGGGGACTATCGCCGCGTTCGACGAAATCATGGGGGCTTCCGGCGCTGCGACGCCACGCCCCGAACTCTCCGCGCTTCAACGCTGGCTCGATCACACCCCCGATAGCGAACTCCGCCGCCGCCAGCAGGCGGCCGAAGCGACCTTCCGCCAGCTGGGTATTACCTTTGCCGTCTATGGCGAAAGCGACGCGGCGGAGCGGATCATCCCCTTCGATATCGTACCGCGCGTCTTCCTGCCCGACGAATGGGCGCGCCTGTCCGAAGGACTGGTGCAGCGGGTCGAGGCGATCAACGCGTTCCTCGACGATATCTATGGCGAGCGGAAGATCCTGCGCGACGGCATCCTGCCGCCCGACCTGATCTTCGGCAATCCGCAGTTCCGGCCCGAGATCGCCGGGATGCGCCCGCCGCACGGTGTCTGGGCGCATATCTGCGGCATCGATCTTGTGCGCACCGGTCCGGACGATTTCTTCGTGCTGGAGGACAATGCCCGCACGCCATCGGGCGTCAGCTACATGCTCGAAAACCGCGAGGCGATGCTGCGCCTCTGTCCCGAGCTGTTCCGACAGTTCCGGGTGGCGGCGGTCGACAGCTATCCCGACCGGTTGCTCGCCACGATGAAGTCGGTCGCGCCGCATGGCGTGGCCGAGCCGACCTGCGTCGTTCTGACGCCGGGCCACTTCAACTCGGCCTATTACGAACACAGCTTCCTGGCCGATTCGATGGGGATCGAGCTGGTCGAGGCGGCCGATCTGGTGGTCGACGACGACATCGTCTGGATGCGGACCATCGCGGGCCGGGTGAAGGTCGATGTCATCTATCGCCGAGTCGATGACGATTTCCTCGATCCGTTGGTCTTCCGCCCCGATTCGATGCTGGGCGTGCCCGGCCTGATCGCGGCCTATGCGGCGGGCAATGTCGCCATCCTCAACGCGCCGGGCAACGGCATCGCCGACGACAAGGCGATTTATAGCTATATGCCCGATATCGTCCGTTATTATTCGGGTGCCGAGCCCAAGCTGAAGAATGTCGAGACCTGGCGCTGTCGCGAGCCGGAGGCGCTGTCTTATGTGCTCGACCATCTGCATGAGCTGGTGGTCAAGCTGGTCGATGGTTCGGGCGGCTATGGCATGCTGGTCGGCCCGACCGCGACCAAGGCGCAGATCGAGCATTTCCGCGCCGCGCTGATTGCCGAGCCGCATCGTTACATCGCGCAGCCGACGCTGGCGCTGTCCACCGTGCCGACGCTGGTCGAAAGCGGAGTCGCGCCGCGCCACGTCGATTTCCGCCCCTTCGTCCTGACAGGTCGCAACGGCGTGGAAGTGACCCCGGGCGGCCTAACCCGCGTGGCCCTGCGCGAAGGCTCGCTGGTCGTCAATTCCAGCCAGGGCGGCGGCACCAAGGACAGTTTCGTCCTGCTTCATCCCGAACCCGACAGCTGGGTGCAGGTGCAGGGGCAGCAGTCGCAGATCCAGACGCAGGGGGTGCGCTGATGCTCTCGCGGACCGCATCCTCGCTCTATTGGCTGGGCCGCTATTTCGAGCGGGCCGACTTCATCGCCCGGCTGGTCGAGGCGACCGTTCGGCTCGACGTGCTGTCGCCGCGTTCGGCGGGGCTGGCCGCCTGGGGCTCGGCACTCGCCGTCACCGATACCGCCAGCGCCTTTGCCGATGGCGGGCGGGAAATGCGCCGTCGCGAGGTCGCGCGCTTCCTGACGGTTGAGCCCTGCCACCCCGGCTCGATCGTCCGCTGTGTCGACATGGCGCGGATGAACGCTCGCGCCGTGCGCACCGCGCTCACCCGCGAGGCATGGAGCGCGATCAACCGCGCCTGGCTGCATTTCGAGGCCAAGCCCGCCGCCGACGATCCCACCGCCGTGCTCGGCCTGGTCGAGGCGGTGAAGAACGAGACGCGCGGCTTCGAGGGCGCGGTCCACCGGATGCTGCGCAACCAGACGACCTGGTTCATCCGGCTGGGCCAGGCGGTCGAGCGCGCGGATAATACCGCGCGGCTGCTCGACGTGAAATATCACATTCTGCTGCCTGCGGGGGAGCGGATCGGCGGCGTTGTCGACCGTGACCAGTGGACGACGATCCTTCAGACCGTCTCCGCCGTCACCGCCTATCGCTGGCTCTATTCCGACGGGCTGAAGCCCGCCAACGTCATCGACCTGCTGATCGCGCGCACCGAATTGCCGCGCAGCCTGGCGGCGTCGGTCGAGGAAACGGTGGACGTGCTGGGGCAGCTTGCCCGGCGAACGGGGCAGCATGGGGAGGCGGATCGCATGGCGAGATTGCGGGCCAATCGGATGACGAAGACGCGGTCGGGGGACGTGATCGCGGGCGGGCTTCACCAGTATCTCGAAGCCTTTATCGAGGAGAATGCCCAGCTGCACGGCGCCATCGGCCGTCAGTTCAAGTTCGCCTGATGCGCATCGCGATCGAGCACCAAATCGTCCACCGGCCCCATCCGGGGCGGCCGACGATGGTCCAGATGCTGCGTCTGACGCCGGAAAATTTCGACGATCAGACGGTGGCGCACTGGCGGATCGACGTCGATTGCGACGCCCGGCTGCGGCGCGGGCAGGACGGCTTCGGCAATGCCGTCACCATGCTTTATGTCGAGGGTGCGCCGGAGACGGTGACGATCACCGCGACCGGTGAAGTGCTGACCAGCGATGCGCACGGACTGATCCACGGCGCGACCGAAACCCTGCCGCCCGCCTTGTTCCTGCGCGCCACGACGATGACGCCGGATGATTCGGCAATTGCGACCTTCGCGGCCGAAGCGGCGGCAGGTATGGCGGGGCCGCTGGGTATGCTCCACGCGCTCAACGTCGCGCTGCACCGGCGCTTTCCCGTCGACCGGGACGCCACGCCCCGAGGGGCCGATGCCGCGCGCGCCTTCGAGCAGGACCGTGTGTCGCCGTGCGATCTCGCCCATATCTTCTGCGTTGGCGCGCGGTCGCTCGGCATTCCAGCGCGCTTTGTCTCGGGCTTTGCCGCCTGGGGCGGGGATAAACGCGGGCAGGCGCATTGCTGGGCTGAGGCCTATGTCGAGGAACTGGGCTGGATCGGTTTCGATCCCAGTATTGGGCTCAGCCCGCAGGACGGCCATGTCCGCGTCGCGGTGGCGCTGGACGCGACCGGCGCGGCGGCGGTGGCTGGCGAGCCTTGGGGTCAGTCGGTCGCGAGTGGCGAGGCGCAATAAATTCCCCCCCTGAAAGGGGAGGAATGTGTGGTTCAGACCAGCGCCGGAACCGGGGGGGGCGTCGTCGGCGCGTCCTTTTCATCGGCCATCAGCGCCCAGCCGCGCGGGCCCAGCGCCTCCAGCGGCTGATAGCGGGTCTTATACGCCATGCGCGGCGAACCCTTCACCCAATAGCCGAGATAGACATAAGCCAGATCGGCGGCGCGGGCGCGCAGGATATGGTCCATGATGATGAAGTTGCCGAGCCCTGGCCGGTTCTCGTCCTGGGTCTCGAAAAAGCTGTAGATCATCGACAGCCCGTCGCCCTGCCGATCGGTCAGGCACGCGCCGACCAGCCGTCCGCGCTCGCCATTGGGCCCGGCCGGTTCGCGATATTCGACCAGCACCGACTGGACCGGCGACAGCTCGACCATATCGGCATAGTCGCTTTCGTCCATCGTGGTCATGCCGCCGCCGGGATGCCGCTCGCCCAGATAGCGGCGCAGCAGCTCGAACTGCTCGGCGGTCGCCCAGGGCTGGCAGGCGGTCACCTCCAGATCGGCATGACGGCGCAGCAGCTTGCGCTGGGTGGCGTTGGGGCGGAAACCCTCCGCCACGACCCGGACCGAGACACACGCGCTGCATCCCGCGCAGGACGGGCGATAGGCGACGCCCTGGCTGCGACGAAAGCCGATGCGGCTCAGCGCTTCATTCAGCTCGCCCGCATGCTCGCCGTTGAGTTCGGTAAAAACTTTACGCTCGTCACGCCCCGGCAGATAGGGACAGGGGGCCGGGCTGGTGACGAAGAAGCGCGGAAAACGAAAGGGCGCAGTCACCGCCGGGCAGTTCCTTCAAACGGGTTGATAACCCTCTTTAACGAAAATCCCGTCCGAAGCGATGGGGCAGCATCGTTCGGAAACGGGACGTCCGGCGCAAAAACAAAAGCCTGTCAGGCGAGTTCGACCTGCGTCGTCTCATAGCCACCGGCGCGCAGCGCCTCGATCAGCCGGTGCAGGTGGAGGGCGTCGCGCGTCTCGCACTCGATATCGGTGATCAGGCCCTTGGCGGGCAGGGTGGTGAAGACGCGCTGGTGATAGACCTCGATGATGTTCACCCGCTCGCGGTCGAAGATGCGCGCGACGTTGAACAAGGCGCCCGGCTGGTCCTGCAACCGGATGCGCAGACGGGCGAGGCGCCCCGAACGCGCCAGGTCGCGCAGCAGGACGTTGGCGAGCAGGCGCGTGTCGATATTGCCGCCGCACAGCACGACGCCGACCGTCTTCCCCCGGAAGCGTTCCGGGTGCGACATCAGCGCGGCGAGCCCCGCCGCGCCAGCGCCCTCGACCACCGTCTTTTCGATCTGGAGCAGCGCGCTGACCGATTCCTCCAGATGGCGCTCGTCGACCAGCACGATCTCGCGCACTAGCTGCGCCACCATCTGCGAGGTCAGGCCGCCCGGCACCTTGACCGCGATACCTTCGGCCAGGGTGTCGCCCGCGCAAGGCAGGTCGGTGCCGTTCAGCTTGTTGTACATGGACGGGAACAGCTCGGCCTGGACGCCGACCACCTCGACCGGGCGCGCACTGGCCGCCGCCACCGTCGCCATGCCCGAGATCAGGCCGCCGCCCCCGATCGGCACGATCAGCGTGTCGATGTCGGGCGCGTCCTCCAGCATCTCGAGCGCGACCGTGCCCTGGCCCGCGATCACCCGCGCATCGTCGAAGGGATGGACGAAGGTAAAGCCGCGCTCGGCCTCCAACTCGCGGGCATGGGCGTAGGCGGCGTCGAAATTGTCGCCCTCCAGCACCACGGTCGCGCCGTGCCCTTCGGTCTGGACGACCTTCACGATCGGCGTGGTGCGCGGCATCACGATGGTCGCGGGCACGCCCAGGCGGTTGGCGTGATAGGCGAGGCCCTGTGCGTGATTGCCCGCCGAGGCGGCGATCACGCCCTTGGCCTTGGCGTCGTCCGACAGCTGGAGCAGCGTGTTGAGCGCGCCGCGTTCCTTGTAGGCGGCGGTGAATTGCAGGTTCTCGAACTTCAGATAAACGGTCGCACCGGTCAGCTTGGACAGGGTCTGGCTGATCAGCGTCGGCGTGCGGATGATCCGGTCCGAAATGCGCGCATGGGCGGCGCGGACATCGTCGATGGTGACGATCGGGGACGAGACTTCCGAAGCGGCCTGAACGGCGGTGCGACTAACCATGGGAGTGCCCTAGCCGATCGGAGGCAGGAGGTGAACCGTTTCGGATACGGTGTTGTGCCAAGGGGCAGGCTTTCCACTCTTGCCACGACATGCCTTCTTTCTCCCCTCCCGCAAGCGGGAGGGGCGTGCTCTGGAGTAGCCGATACGCGCTGCCGCGAGATTTCCACTGTTGCATTGCGGCATCGCTCACCCTCCGAAATCGTGCCGGAATGCAACAAGCCCAAGGCCCCTGCGTTGCTGGCCTTTTGGGGCCATGCTAGGGCGACGCGATGATCACAGGGTTGCCACGGATGTCGCCGATGATCCTCTCCGTCACCGGCACGATCGCCCAGTCATGAGCGTCGCACCGACCGGAATCGCCACCACCGCGACCGAAGAATCTCACAGCCACCATCCGCAGGGCATGGCGCGATTGGCGCTGGGCGCGATCGGTGTCGTGTTCGGCGACATCGGCACCAGCCCGCTTTATGCGTTTCGCGAGACCTTTGCGAACCCGCACCATCCGCTGCCGCTCGACAATGCGCACATCCTGGGCGTCATCAGCCTGATCTTCTGGTCGATGATGATCGTCGTGTCGGTCAAATATGTCGCGATCATCATGCGGGCCGACAACAAGGGCGAGGGGGGCAGCCTGGCGCTGCTCGCGCTCGTGTCGGGCCAGACCAAGACGCGGCGCTGGACGCGCGGCATCATATTGCTCGGCGTGTTCGCCACCGCACTCTTCTATGGCGACAGCATGATCACCCCCGCCGTCACCGTGCTCAGCGCGGTCGAGGGTCTGGCGGTCGCCGCCCCTGCATTCGGGGGCTTCGTCCTGCCGATCGCGATCACCATCCTGATCGTGCTGTTCAAGATTCAGCGGTCGGGGACCGAGCGCGTTGGGCTGTTCTTCGGACCGGTCATGCTCGTCTATTTCGCGGTCATCGCGGTGCTGGGCATCATGAGCTTCGTCCAGACACCCGAAATCCTGCTGGCGCTGTCGCCGCATTACGCGATCCAGTTCTTCTTCATCGACCCGGTGCGCGGTTTCCTGGCGCTGGGGTCGGTGGTGCTGGCGGTGACCGGGGCGGAGGCGCTCTACGCCGATATGGGGCATTTCGGGCGGCGGCCAATCGGCGTGTCGTGGCTGTGCTTCGTGCTGCCCGCGCTGATGCTCAACTATATGGGGCAGGGCGCGCTTCTGTTCCGCGAAGGGGCGGCGGCGCTGGAGAGCCCCTTCTACATGCTGGCGCCCGAAGGGTTGCAGCTGCCCCTCGTCATCCTGGCGACCGCCGCCGCAGTCATCGCCAGCCAGGCGGTCATCACCGGTGCCTTCTCGGTGACGCAGCAAGCGATCCAGCTCGGCTTCATGCCGCGCCTGCGTATCGAGCACACGTCCGCGGCGACCGCGGGGCAGATCTATATTCCGCTCATCAACTGGCTGTTGATGGTGATGGTGATCCTGCTCGTCCTGTTCTTCCGCTCCTCGTCGAACCTGACGTCGGCCTATGGCATCGCGGTCACGGGGGCGATGCTGATCGACACCTGCCTTCTGGGCGTGGCGCTGACCCGGTTGTGGAAGTGGCCGCTCTATGCCGCGCTGCCGCTGCTCGGTCTCTTCTTCCTGGTCGACGGGGCCTATTTCCTGGCGAACCTGACCAAGGTGCCGTCGGGCGGCTGGTTCCCGCTGCTGGTTGGTTTCGTCATCTTCACCTTCCTCACCACCTGGTCGACGGGGCGCAAGCTGATGATCGAGCGGCTGCGCGAAGGCACGATGCCGATCCACATCTTCATCGATTCGGCGGCGGGCGCGGCCAGCCGGGTGCCCGGCACCGCGATCTTTATGACCTCCTCGCCCGAGGGTGTGCCGCACGCGCTGCTCCACAATCTGAAGCACAACAAGGTGCTGCACGAGCGCATCATCCTGCTGACCGTCAAGATCATGAGCCAGCCCTATTGGCCCGATGGCGACCGCGCCAAGCTGGACGATATGGGCCATGGTTTCCACCGTCTGGTCCTGCGCTTCGGCTTCATGGAAGAGGCGGATGTGCCCGCCGCGCTCAAGCGGGTGGAAATGGCGGGCGGCGCGTTCAAGATGATGGACACCAGCTTCTTCCTGTCGCGCCAGACGCTGCTCCCGGCCGAGCGGCCCGGCATGTCGATGTGGCGTGAAAAGCTGTTCTCCTGGATGCTGCGCAACGCCGAAAGCGCCATGGAATTCTTTCGCCTGCCGACCAATCGCGTGGTCGAGCTGGGCAGCCAGGTGGAAATCTGACCGACCATCCCGCCCCGATCATCGTCACCGCCCTGTTCGGCCGCGCCGATCAGGGCTGGTTCGACGGGCTGCGGCGACAGCATTTCCCGCCCGAGCGCAACGTGCTCGACGCGCATTGCACGTTGTTCCACCATCTGCCGCCCTCCGCCGAGGCCGAGCTGAAGCATCGCCTGAACGGTATCACGCGCGGCGTTCGCGCACCGGATGCTCGGGCGAGCGGGCTGATGTCGCTGGGCAAGGGCGTGGCGATCCGCATCGATTCGCCGGGGCTGGTGGCAATCCGCCGCGATCTGGTCGAGGCCTTTGCGGGGATGCTGACGCCGCAGGACGCGGGCGGATGGCGCGCGCATGTGACGATCCAGAACAAGGTGACGCCCGCCACCGCCAAGCTGCTGCTGCAACAGATGGAGCGCGATTTCCGGCCTCGGCCGGTCGAGCTGATCGGCATCGGCACCTGGTGGTATCGTGGCGGTCCATGGGAAATGCTGTCGCGTCATTTGTTCGCTTGACGCCCGAAAACAGCCTGTTTATAGGCGCGCCTCCACCGGGTGGAACGCCTAGCATGGCGAAGTAGCTCAGCTGGTTAGAGCAGCGGAATCATAATCCGCGTGTCGGGGGTTCAAGTCCCTCCTTCGCTACCACCCGGTGTATTTCCCCTACATTCCCCAATTTCCGGCCAAGGTCTCCGCCAAGTTCAGGCTCAGGCGCGTCGCGCTCCGCGTTCGTGCATCCGACGGTGGCTGTGCACGGGCATGGCGTGTGCGTGCTGGCATATCATCGCTGCAGGGGGATGAAGCGGCTTTGCAACGGGCGCGCGTCTCTTAACCGATCCTTCGCCTCTGATGGGTAGGTCTGTCGCGGGATTTGCAACATGGGGTCCGTCGGGTCTTACGCCGTGAACGCTGCCGTCTACGCCCTTATCGCCAACAGCTGTATGGCCGCACTGTTTGCCGTGACTTACGGCGTGGTTGCGCTGTCCTATTCGCGGCAGCGGGCGGCGGTGTGGTTCATGGCCAGCTATCTGCTCGGTTTCGCGACGCCGATCTGCGAGCTGCTGGTCCGGTTCAGTGACCATGTGATCCTGTTCCATGTGCTGGGCTATGCCACCTTCCTGGGCGGCATGCTGCTGATGTCGGTGGGGATACAGGCGTTTGCGGGCCAACGGCCCGAATGGCGGCTGGCGCTGATGGCCTGGGTGGCGGGGATGGTGCTCCGTGTCGCGATCCTGAACGGCACGCGCAGCACCATGCCCTATGAGTTGTTGTTTCAGCTGCCCTTCGCCATCGGGTCGGCGCTGGTCGTGTTCTCGGTCCGGCGAATCGGCCAGACCGGGCCGATCCGTGCGATGCTGGCGGGGATATTCGCCCTGATCTGCCTGCACTTCCTGGCCAAGCCCTTCCTGGCGCTGGAATTGGGGTCCGGTGCCACGGCCAAGGCCTATGCGGGGAGCCTCTATGCGGTCGCGTCGCAGGTTTCGAGCGGCGTGTTGCTGGTCGCGGCGGGCCTGTGCCTGATGCTGCTGGTCATCCAGAAGGCGCTGGAAGAGACGATCCTGGATGCGGAGACCGATCCGCTGACCGAGCTGACCAACCGGCGGGGCCTCTATCGGATCGGACCGCGCCTGCTGCACGAGGCGGAGACTCAGGGCCATGACCTTTATGCGGTCGTGCTCGACCTCGATCATTTCAAGCGGATCAACGACAACCATGGTCATGCAAAGGGCGACCTGGTGCTGGTCGCGTTTGCGCGGGTGCTGCACACGCTGACGACGAAGGATATCCTGACCGTGCGTATGGGCGGTGAGGAGTTCGCGCTGCTGGTGCCCGACCCGACGGGCCCGGCCGAGGGCAGCGACCATCGCGCATCCCGGCTCGGCCGCGCGATCCAGGTCGCGCTGGAGCCTTTTGTCGAGCGCGGCCTGCCGCCCCTGACAGTCAGTGGCGGGATCGCGCGCTACCAGTCGGGCGAGACGCTGGAGGGGCTGATCGCACGGGCGGATCAGCTGGCCTATCGTGCCAAGCGCGCCGGTCGCGATCGTATCCTGCAAGATCGCGACGACAGTGCCGCCGAGCGGGCGATGGATTACTGGGCAGAGCGCGCGCAATACGCCACGGGGTGACGCGGGTTTCCTATCCGAACCGCCCATAAGGATCATGTGCGACCAGCATCGCATCCGACCGGGCGAGTGCGATCAGGGTCAGGCCATGGGCGCGGGCATGATCGATGGCGAGGCTGGTCGGCGCCGAAATTCCGATGAGCAAGCCAACGCCCGCCACCAGCGCCTTATCGACCATCTCATAACTGATCCGCGAGGTGACGAGGATGAAGTCGGCCTTGCGTTCCGCTATGCTGGCCAGCGTGCCGACCAGCTTGTCGAGCGCATTATGCCGCCCGACATCCTCCGCCGATGCCAGGATGGCGCCCTGCGCGTCACAGGCGATGGCGGCGTGGACGGCCCCGGTCCGGGCGTTGAGCGGCTGATGATCGCGCACGGTCGACAGGGTGGCGAACAGGGTTTCGGGCGTGGCGTTCGGGGCAGGGGGGCGCGTCGTCACCGGCCGGGCGATCTGCTCCAGCCCGGACAGGCCGCACAGCCCGCAGCTGGTATCGCTGGTCCGGTGGCGCACCCGGTCCTGCATCCGCCCGCGCAGAGCCTCCACCAACGTGACCCGCACGATCCAGCCCATCTCGGCCGCGAAAGGCTCGATGGCGAGAATGTCGGCCAGACGGTCGACCAGCCGCTCGGTCAGCAGGAAGCCGGTGGCGAAATCCTGCAGGCGCTCCGGCGTCATCATCATGACCGCATAGCCGAAGCCATCGACTTCGATCGCGACCGGACATTCGACCGCCACCGCCCGTTCGATGGGCGTGGGCGACCCATCGGGCGACAGCCGGATGATCGTCAACGGGCGAGCGGGTTCGTGGGTGACGCTCACCCCTGGGCGACTTTCATAGGGCGGCAAGATCGGCAGGCGTATTCACATTGGCAAGCGGCTCGGGCGAGATGACCGGGATCGCCCCGATCGCGCGGACCCAGCCGCGCACCGAGCGATCCTGCCCCAGCGAGAGATGCGCCATCAGATGCGCCCCCAGCGCGGCGGGCCACAGGCCCAGCACCGGTGCATCGCGGCAATAGCTAGGCTCACGGCGCAGGATCGCCTCGATCAGCCCGTCCGGCAGGCGCGGCATGTCGCATCCGATGGTCAGGACGCAACGAAAGCCGTGGCTGGCCGCATAATCCAAGGCCCCGGCGATCCCGCCCAGCGGACCCAGGCCCGGCGCGGGTATGTCGGGCACGCCCTCCGCGCCTCCGACCTGCACGACACGCGCGCAATAGGGGGCGATGGTGGCGCGCGCATGCGCCACCAATGTGCGGTCGCCGAGCATGGCGACCGCCTTGTTCGATCCGAAGCGCGAGGATTGACCTCCGGTCAGTACGGCACCCAATATGCTCATGCGGGGACGCGCACCTTCACCGGCACCGACTTGCCTGCGGGCACATGGCTTTCCAGCGCATGATGCTCCAGCGGGATCAGATAGTTAAGCTCGGGATAATAGCCGCCGATGCAGCCTTCGGGGATGTTATACTCGACCACCCGCAGGCCCTCGACCACGCGCTCCTCGCCGTCATCGGCATCGCCCTCCAGCGCGATGGTCTGGCCATCGGTTAGGCCCAGTCGGGCGATATCGGCCTTGTTCATCATCGCGACCATCCGCGTGCCGCTGATCCCCCGGAAGCGATCGTCATAGCCATAGATGGTCGTGTTGAACTGGTCGTTGGACCGCAGCGTGATCAGCCGCATCCGCCCCTCGGCGGGGGTGATGCCAGAGGCGTCCATGGCACGAGGCACGTTGAACTCGGCCTTGCCGCTCTCGGTTTCCCATTTGCGGTGCGAGGCGGGATTGCCCTTCCAGAAGCCACCCGGCTCGAACAGGCGTTCGTTGAAATTGGCGAACTTGTCGGGATAGACATTCTCGATCGCGGTGCGGACCAGCCCATAATCGCCGACCCATTCGTCCCACGGCACGTTCGGGTTGGGTTCCAGCACCGCCTTGGCGATGCCGGCGACGATGGCGGGTTCGGACAGCAGGGTGTCGGCGGCAGGCGTCGCCTTGCCGACCGAGCCATAGATATGGCTGAACGAATCCTCCATCGACACGGCCTGACGGCCGCCCGCCTGCATGTCCGTCTCCAACCGGCCGATGCAGGGGAGGATATAGCTCTCTTCGCCGGGCACCAGATGGCTCTTGTTGAGCTTGGTCGCGATATGGACGGTGATGGGGAGCTTAGCCCAAGCCGCCTTCATCTTGGCATGTTCGGGCGTGGCGCGCAGGAAATTGCCGCCCAGCTGGACGAAGCCCTGCGCGGTCCCGGCGATGATCTGGCGACAGGCCTCGACCGTGTCCCAGCCATTTTCGGTCGGCGGCTCGAACTCGAACAGCTCCCTTAGCCGCTCGACGGGGGCGAGTTCGGTCTTCTCGGTGATGCCGACGGTGCGCTGGCCCTGCACGTTGCTATGGCCGCGCACCGGACCCGGCCCGGCCCCTTCGCGGCCGATATTGCCGCGCAGCAGGAGCATGTTCACGATCATGTGCAGCGCGTCGATGCCATAGCGGTGTTGGGTGATGCCCATGCCGTAGACGGCGATCACCCGCTCCGACTTCATATACACGCGCGCGGCCTGTTCGATTGCATCGCGGGTGAGCCCCGAATCGCGGATGATGTCGCTCCACGCGGCATTGCGGCAGTAATTGGCGAAATCCTCGAACCGCGTGGTGTGCTGCTCGATGAAGTGATGGTCGAGGATGCGCTTGGTGCCCTTGGCGATGGCGCGGTCGTCCTCCTCGATCACCAGCTTGCAGATTCCGGTCAATGCGGCGATGTCGCCGCCCGCCTTCACCTGATGATATTGGCTGGAGATATCGGTCGAGCTGCCGGTCAGCATCTGCACCGGGTTCTGCGGCGATGCGAACCGCTCCCAGCCGCGCTCGCGAAGCGGGTTGAAGGTCACGATCTCCACCCCGCGCTTGGCGCAGGCTTGCAGGTTGTGGAGCATGCGCGGCGCGTTGGTCGCCACATTCTGCCCAAAGGAGAAGATCGCGTCGCACTTGTCGTAATCCTCCATCTGGATCGTCGCGACGGGCGATCCGATGGCGGACTTCAGGCCGACCGAGGTCGTCTCGTGGCACATGTTCGAGCTGTCGGGCAGGTTCTGCTGCCCCCACATCCGCGCGAACAGCGAATACATGAAGGAGGTTTCGAGGCTGGCACGGCCAGAAGCGTAGAGCACGACCTTGGTCGGGTCGCAGGTCTTCAGCTTGGCCCCGATGGCGGCGAACGCCTCGTCCCAGCTGACCGCGACGTATTTGTCCGACGCAGGGTCATAGCGCATCGGGTGGGTGAGGCGGCCCGCCTGTTCCAGATCATGGTCGGGCCAGGCCTCCAACTCCGTCACCGTGTGCTTGGCGAAGAAGTCCGGCGTCACGCGCAGCGAACTGAGTTCCCACGCGGTCGCCTTCGCCCCGTTCTCGCAGAACTCGGCGATATGCGGCTTGGCTGGTTTGCCCCAGGCGCAGCTGACGCACATCACGCCGCCGGGCTTGTTCTGGCGACGCAGCGTGTCGAAGACTTCGGGACCCAGCCCCTCCTTGGGCAGGACCTTGGCCATGCCCTTCATCGAACCCCAACCGCCGGCGGGGGCGGTATATTCGGTGATCTTCACATCGTCGTCGTCGCGCATCGGGCAAATCTCCACTCACAACGCCCAACGAAGCAAGTCCCGATTGGCCGCATGAGAAGCGGTTCATTTTTGGCCCGGCAGCGCCTATCTGGAGGCAAATCGTTTCACAGGATTCGGACATGACCACCCACACCACGCGTATGCTCATCCTCGGCTCGGGCCCCGCCGGGCTCTCCGCCGCCATCTATGGCGCGCGCGCGGGGATGCAGCCGATCGTGGTGCAGGGCATCCAGCCGGGCGGCCAGCTGACCACGACCACCGATGTCGAGAATTATCCGGGCTTTGCCGACGTCATCCAGGGTCCCTGGCTGATGGAGCAGATGCAGAAGCAGGCGGAACATGTCGGCGCGCGGATGATGTGGGATACGATCACGCAGGTCGACTTGACCAACCGTCCGTTTCGCCTGATCGGCGACGGCGGCGATGTCTATGAGGGCGAAGTGCTGGTCATCGCGACGGGCGCGCAGGCCAAGTGGCTGGGCCTGGACAGCGAAGACGCGATGAAGGGCAAGGGCGTGTCGGCCTGTGCGACCTGCGACGGCTTTTTCTATCGCGGCAAGAAGGTCGCGGTGATCGGCGGTGGCAATACCGCCGTGGAAGAGGCGCTGTACCTGACCAACCACTCCGACGACGTGACGCTGATCCACCGCCGCGATTCGCTGCGCGCCGAACGCATCCTGCAGGAGCGGCTGTTCGCGCACCCGAACGTGAAGGTCCTTTGGAACAAGGAAGTCCGCGAGTTCGTCGACGGCGGTGGCAATGCGGGCCTGGTCGCGCTCGACCTGCTCGACACGGTGACCGGCGAGCATAGCCGCCTGGACGTCGAGGGCGGCTTCGTCGCGATCGGCCATCACCCGGCGACCGAGCTGTTCCGCGGCCATCTGGAACTGGACTCGGACGGCTATATCGCGGTCGAGACGGGTTCGACCCGCACCAGCGTGCCCGGCGTCTTCGCGTGCGGCGACGTGGCGGACAAGGTGTACCGCCAGGCGGTGACGGCGGCGGGCACCGGCTGCATGGCCGCGCTGGACGCCGAACGCTTCCTGGCGGCGGCCGAGTTCGAGGACATGGCCAAGGCTGCGGAGTGAAGTCCCAAA
>NZ_BCTY01000056.1 GCF_001591005.1 Sphingomonas sanguinis NBRC 13937 | reverse complement strand
GGGAGTCTCACCGAGACCATCACCCGTGGCTGGCCCTCCCCCATCCCCTCCCGCCTGCGGGAGGGGCGTGCCAAGCTTCGAGGGAAGGGCCTCAACCAGACCCGGTCCTTCTCGCGTCAGTCCTGCTTCAACGTCGCCATGTCGATGACGAAGCGATACTTCACATCGCTCTTCTGCATCCGGTCATAGGCGGTGTTCACCTCGTCCATCGCGATCATCTCGATATCGGCGGTCAGGCCATGCTGGTGACAGAAGTCGAGCATCTCCTGCGTCTCGGCGATGCCGCCGATCAGCGAACCGGCCAGCGAGCGGCGGCGGAAAACCAAATTGCCGACCGAGGGCGAGGGGTGCGGCGAATCCGGCACGCCGACCAGCGTCATCGTCCCATCGCGCTTCAGCAGCATCAGGAACGCGTCGAGGTTGTGCGGCGCCGCGACGGTGTTCAGGATGAAGTCGAAGCTGTTGGCATGTTCCGCCATCTGCGCCTCGTCCTTCGACACGATCAGGTCCTTGGCACCCAGTCGCTTGGCATCCTCGGCCTTGTTCGGCGAGGTCGAGAAGACATAGACCTCGGCACCCATCGCGGCGGCGATCTTCACACCCATATGACCCAGGCCGCCGAGACCGACGATGCCGACCTTCTGGCCCGGCCCGACCTTCCAATGGCGCAGCGGCGAATAGGTGGTGATGCCCGCGCACAGCAGCGGCGCGACGGCGGCGAGATCGGCGGCGTCATGGTTGATCTTCAGGACGAAGCCTTCCTTGACCACGATATGGTCGGAATAGCCGCCGAAGGTGTGGCCGCCCAGCACGGGATCGGGGCCATTATAGGTGCCGACGAAACCGGTCGTCTCGCAATATTGCTCTTCGCCGTCATGGCAGGACGGGCAATGGCCGCAGCTGTCGACCATGCAGCCGACGCCGACCAGATCGCCGACCTGATACTTGGTGACGTCGCCACCGACCGCGGTCACGCGGCCGACGATCTCATGTCCCGGCACGCATGGATATTGGGTGCCGGCCCACTCGCCGCGTGCGGTGTGCAGGTCGGAGTGGCAGACGCCGCAATAGAGGATGTCGATGGCGACATCGTCGCCCTTCGGATCGCGACGCTCGAACGAGAAGGGCGCGAGCGGGGTCTCGGCCGACTGGGCGGCATAACCCTTGGCGGGAGTGGGCATGGAAGCTCCTTTGGGAAATCTGGGACGCGACCGAACGATCGCGGCGTTCATATGGGTCCCATGGAGTCGTGCGCCAGAGCTTTCCCCCGGCTAGTTTTTCCGATTGGCGCTGATCGGCAAATTGCCGGAAATCAATATGTTATATTGTAACGCACTGCCGAGGCCGAGAATGGCCCGTTCCCGGAGCCATCCTGTCCGACCTATCCCAGAAAGCCCTGATTCCAGGTCGAGGCGTCATAATTGCCGATATTGGGCAGCACGGTGCGCAGGCCACTCGAGTCGATGCCGAACCAGCTCGCCAGCGTCGCGGCATATTGGTCGACCGCCATGGTGGGCAGCAGGCGACCTTGGCCGACATCGTCGTTGGTGCCGTTGCCGACCGTCGGCGCCTTGCCATAGAAACGCTGGCCCCGCACCGCGCCGCCGACGACGAAGTGCATGCCGCCCCAGCCATGGTCCGAGCCGTCGTCGTTCGACTGCAGCGTCCGGCCGAAGTCGGAGGCGGTGAAGCTGGTCACCTGATTGGCGACGCCCATCGCGGCGGTGGTATCGTAGAAGGCCTTCAGCGCCGACGACACCTTGGCGAGCAGGCCGGGATGCTGGGCGACCAGATTGTCGTGCAGGTCGAACCCGCCCATCGACACGAAGAACACCTGGCGCTTCAGCCCCAGCGTCTGGCTCACCGAGATCATGCGCGCGACCATCTTCAACTGGTCGGCCAGCGAATTGCCCGTGGGGAAGAGCGGGAAATTGGCGGCGGGTGCCCCGGCCAGCGCGCTGCTGAGCTGGGCCTGGACGTCGAGCGCGCGCTTGGAGATGCGGGCATATTCGCTGCCCATCTCCGAACCGCCTTCGGTGGTCATCAGGCGGCGCAGCGTGTCGAGCGCCCCCGACGAGCCATAGAGCGTCCGGCTGTTATTGAGCAACGCGACCGGCCCGCCGGTGCCGACCGCATATTGGATTGCGCTCCGCCCGGTCAGATAGACGGCATTGCCGCTGGTGTTGATGCAGGTCAGCGCGGCGGCCCCGTTGCCGCTCTGGAACACGTCGCCGATCCGCCCGCCCCAGCCGCTCGTCGCACCTTCGGGGTTGGACGCCTGGAAGAAGCTTTGCTGGTCGTTGTGGCTGAACAGCTTGGGCGGCAGCTTGACAGTGTTGCGGGTGAACTGCGTCTTGGTCGTCGGCTCGACCAGCGTGCCGACGTTCAGCGCGACCGCCATCTTGCCCGCCGCGAACAGCTGGTTCATCTCGGGCATGGAGGGCGACAGCGCGTAGACACGGCCCCCCGGCAGCGCGACCGCCGGGTTCAGGACCGACCCCGCCAGTGCCGACCGCTGATACCCGATATTGGCGCGCGCGGCGGTATAGGCGGCGAAGCTGCTCTCGTCATAGGGGACGAGCGTGTTGGCATAGTCGTTGCCGCCATAGAGGAACACGCAGACCAGCGCCTTGTAATCCGAGGCGGTGGCGGCGGCCGCCTCGCCGATCGCGGCCAGGCTGGTGACGAACGGGGTCGCGGTGCCGGCCAGGCCGAGCAGCGCGCTGCGCTTGAGGAAAGCGCGGCGGGACTGGTCTTGGGTCATGCTCATCACCGCAGGGTCAGATAGTCGGGGGAGGCCATGGTCAGCAGAATCGCGATGCCGACCCGGTTGACGGGGCCATTGGTCGCGGTGGCCGACACGCTGTCGACGGCATCGCGGATCGCGGCCAGGGTCGTAGTCGACAATTGCCCGGCGGCGAGCACCAGATTGACCTCGTCGACCAGTCCTTGCGTGTCGGCGGCCTTGGTCAGGATCGCGCTGTAATCGGCCTTCACGTCGCCGATGCCGTTCGCGATCACGCCGTACATGAAGTTCACATAGCCGACGACGCTCTGTTCGTTGGCGATCTGGAACTCGGGCGCGACCAGGCCGCTGCTCGCCAGGGTGGTGCCGGGCGGGGTGTAGCCGGGGCGGTAGAAGTTGAAGACCGAGGGACTGTGCCCCTTGGCCTGGCCCAGCCGGGTCGCGGCGTTGGAGGTGTCGCCGATCGCCCAGGCGTTCGAGGGCGAGCTGGCGGCAAAGGCGCGCGCCCAGCCGGTCAGCCGGAGCACCGGCTCGCGCAGCTTGCCCGCCGTGGCGGTGGTCGGCACGCTGCGCGCCTCGCTGTCGAGAAGGATGGCGCGGATCACCGCTTTCATGTCGCCGCGTACGCCCTGGCCATTGTCGGCGAACTTGGTCGCGACGCGGGTGACATAGGCGGGCGACGGGTTGCTGGTCACCAGCCGCTGGATTAGCTGCTTCGATATGAAGGGCGGCACGTTGGGATGGGCGAAGATCGTGTCCAGCGCGGTCTTGACCGCGGCCATGCCACCACCGCTGACCGTGGTGCCCAGAAAGCTCGACGCGCCGGTTTCGTTGATCCCGGCATTCATCACCAGCGGCATGCGATAGCGGGCGGGTGTGGAGCTGTCCGACGTCGCGGGGGACAGGCCGGTGAACACGCGCGCCAGCCCCGACACATCGGCCTGGCCATAGGTTTCGATCGGCTGGCTGCCATTCATCTTGGGCGAGCCGTCCATGTTGAGCTGATAGAGGCCCAGCGTGAACAGCTGCATCAGCTCGCGCGCGTAATTCTCGTCGGGCTGGGCACCGGTGGTCGCATTGGCCTTCCGGTTGTTGAGGAAGGTCAGATAGGAGCCCATGGCGAAGCTGGTCGTGATCGCGCCCAGGATATCGCGGTAATTGCCGAACGCATTGTCGAGCAGGGTGTCGACATAGGCCGCGATGCTGAACGCGCGCCACGCATCGCCGATACCGTCGATGCCGACGACCAGGATGTCGAGCAACGCCATGCCGACCCGCTGGCGCAACTGGTCGGGCTCGACGATCATCTGCCGCCAGAGCGTGGGGTCTAGCCCCGCCACGATGTTGCGATTGGCGGCGGCGTCATAGCCATTGGCGACCAGCCAGTCCCAATGGCTGGTGGCGCGCGGCAGCGCGAACTGGTCGGTCAGCCATCCGTCATAACCGCGCGAGACGACCGCATCCATCGTGCTGCGGGTCGCGCCCATGGTCGCCTGGGCCAGGAAGCGGCTCGCTTCGGTGGCGGTGGGCGGCGGGGTGACGACGACGACCGGCGTGGAGGAGCCCGCCGTGCTCGCGGTGCCGCCACCGGCGCTCGCGGTCCCGCCCGAGCCGCCATCGCCACAGGCGGCCAGCGCCACCAGCGGCAGGACCGACCCGCCGACCGTCAGCAGCCGGTGAGCCGATTCTCTCGCGTCGGACTGCTTGTCGGTGACCAGCGCAAACGTAGCCTCTTCGGTGGTCGCCATCACTGGCTCCGCCGGAAATTCCCGCCCCATCATGGATTCATACCCGCTACTGCCGCCTACTCGGCGGCCGGGGCTCAGGATGCGGCCTGTGTGGCTAACGAAATATGAAGAACCTCTACGGTTCGTCGCAGAGGAGCGGCGATCCGACGGAAAGTTTTCGGTCATTACAAAAGCGTAACGAAAAGGGCCCCGAAACCGCTGTTTCGAGGCCCGTTCTCAGGTGTTTGAGGTCGATCAGTCGATGCGCGGCAGCGTCTCGAACTGGTGATAGGGCGGCGGGCTGGACAGCGTCCATTCGAGCGTCGTCGCGCCCTCGCCCCAGGGATTGTCCCCGGCGGGCTTGCCCGCGATCAGCGACCAGACCAGGTTGATGAAGAAGAAGCCCATGCCGACCGCCATGATCTCGTAACCATGGGTCGCGACGCGGTTCCACATCTCGAAGGCGTCCGGGTAATCCGGGTAGCGGCGCGGCATGCCCTGCAGGCCCAGGAAGTGCATCGGGAAGAACAACAGGTTCACGCCCACGAAGAACACCCAGAAATGCAGCTGGCCGAGCAGCTCGCTATACATCTTCCCCGACATTTTGGGGAACCAGTAATAGAAACCCGCGAACAGCGCGAACACCGCGCCCAGCGACAGGACATAGTGGAAGTGCGCCACGACATAATAGGTGTCGTGCATGTAATCGTCGATGCCGCCGTTCGCGAGCACGACGCCGGTCACGCCGCCGACCGTGAACATGAAGATGAAGCCGATCGCCCAGACCATCGGCGTCTTGAAGGTCAGCGAGCCCCCCCACATGGTCGCGATCCAGGAGAAGATCTTGATGCCGGTGGGCACCGCGATGATCATCGTCGCCGCGGTGAAATACATCTTGGTGTTCACCGAGAGGCCGGTGGCGAACATGTGGTGCGCCCACACGACGAAGCCGACCACGCCGATCGCGACCATGGCATAGGCCATGCCCAGATAGCCGAAGACGGGCTTGCGGCTGAAGGTCGCGATGATCTGGCTGACGATGCCGAAGCCCGGCAGGATCATGATATACACTTCGGGATGGCCGAAGAACCAGAACAGATGCTGGTACAGGATCGGGTCGCCGCCCCCGGCGGGGTCGAAGAAGGTCGTGCCGAAGTTGCGATCGGTCAGCAACATGGTGATCGCGGCGGCCAGCACCGGCAGCGACAGCAGCAGCAGGAAGGCGGTGACCAGCACCGACCAGACGAACAGCGGCATCTTGTGCAGCGTCATGCCCGGCGCGCGCATGTTGAAGATGGTGGTGATGAAGTTGATCGCGCCCAGGATCGACGAGGCACCCGCCAGGTGGAGCGCCAGGATCGCCATGTCCACCGATGGTCCGGGCTCGCCGAAGGTCGATAGCGGCGCGTACGCCGTCCAGCCCACGCCCGCGCCCGACCCGAAGAAGGGCGAGGCCAGCAGCAGCGTGAAGGCTGGGATCAGCAGCCAGAAGGACACGTTGTTCATGCGCGGGAACGCCATGTCGGGCGCGCCGATCATGATCGGCACGAACCAGTTGCCGAACCCGCCGATCATGGCGGGCATGACCATGAAGAACACCATGATCAGGCCGTGCGCGGTGATGAGCACGTTCCACAGGTGCAGCGACTGGTCGAGGCTCTGCGCCCCGCCGTGCAGCATTCCTGCCCAGATACCCAGATACTGGATACCCGGCTCGCGCAGCTCGGCGCGCATCAGGCCGGAGATGCCGCCGCCGATGATGCCTGCAACGATCGCGAAGATCAGATAGAGGGTGCCGATATCCTTGTGGTTGGTCGACAGGAACCAGCGCGCGAAGAAGCCGGGCTTGTGATCGGCCCCATGGTCGTCGCTGTGGTGCGCGTGGTGGTGATCGTCATGACCGACGAAAGCCGATCCGGGGTGAAGTGCGGTGTCGGTCATGGCTTATTGTCCAGCGTTGCCGGGGCCGGCCGGATTGCCGGTGGCGCCCTGTGCGGAGGTGGAGGACTGGGCAGGCGTCGCGGCATTGTCCGCCGGACCGGTCACCGCCTCGGCCGCATTCGCCTGGGTGGCTTCGGCGGCCGAACCCTCGGCACCGGGCTGCGGGATGACGGCGGCGGACGGCGTGGCCGCGCCGGGCATCTTGCCGCCCTTGGCCGCGATCCAGGCGGCGAACTGGGCCGGGCTGACCGCCTGCACCGCGATCGGCATGAAGCCGTGGCGCGCGCCGCACAGTTCGGAGCACTGACCGAAATACAGGCCCGGCTTCTCGATGGTGAAGCTCGTCTCGTTCAACCGGCCGGGCACCGCGTCCAGCTTCATCCAGAAGGCCGGGATCGCCCAGCTATGGATGACGTCGTTCGAGGTGGTGATCAGGCGGATCGGCACGCCGACGGGCAGGACGATGCGATTGTCCACCGCCAGCAGGCGCGGACCGTCGACATCGGTGCGCGCGCGCTCACCGGGCGACACCTGATCCTTTTCCTTCAGCATGTTGGCGGTGATCTCGATCCCGCCATGGTCGGGGTATTGATAGGTCCAATACCATTGGTTGCCGATCGCCTTCAGCGTGACAGCCCCGGCGGGCGCGGGCTTGAACTGCGCCTGGAGCAGCCCGATCGAGGGGATGGCGATCAGGACGAGGACCACGACCGGACCCAGTGTCCACAACACCTCGATGAAGGTGTTGTGGCTGGTCTTCGACGGCACCGGATTGGCGGCGCGGCGGAAGCGGAAGACGACCCAGGCAAGGAGCAGCAGGACGAGGACGCAGATCGCGGTGATGACCGGCAGCAGGACGTCGTTGTGCATCCAGTGCGCGAATTCGCCGTTCTTCGTCACCTGCGGCTGAAGCCCGATCCGGCCGTCGATCGGCAGGCCGACCTTCGGATCGATGGCGATGGCGGGCGCACCGTCCTGCGCCAGCAGCGGGCTGGTCGGTGCGGCGGTGGTGGGAGCAGCGGCAGTGGTCGGCGCGGTGTTCGCGGCCCCCGCGGGAGCAGCGGCAGCTTGCGGGGCGGCCCCGGCCGGGGCGGCGGCGGGTTTCGCGAATGCGGCCCCCGACAGTGCGGCACAGCCCAGCCCGGCGGCGATCGCCAGCGCCTTCATCCGTGACGGCATCCTCATCCTCCGGGGTCCGGACATGCGCTTGACCTCGCTCATCCCGCTTTCGTCTCCCATCTCCCTCACCGGTCCGCCGGTCGTCCGACGGTCTTTGGGCGGGGCATCCTGTCGTTTTTGTTAGGTCGACTATAGCACGGGACCGCGCCCCCTCAACCCATAGTGTCACATGCCAGATTGCACGGGCGCGAGGGCGATCCTATGAGGCCGGGTCATCTGATCGATGCCGGAGTTGCCCCATGACCGATGAAGACGTCCTCGCCGAGTTCCGCGCTGCCGAGGCGTTGCTCGAAGGGCATTTCATCCTCTCGTCGGGCCTGCGCAGCCCGCGTTACCTGCAATGCGCGCGCGTCCTGATGGACCCGGCCCGCGCCGCCCGGCTGTGCGAGGCGGTCGCCGCTAAGATCCCGGCCGACATCCGTGCGCAGGTCAGCGCCGTCGTCGCCCCGGCCATGGGCGGCGTGATCGTCGGCCACGAAATGGCGCGTGCGCTGGGCGTGCCGGGCATGTTCCTGGAACGGCCCGAGGGAACCTTCCACCTGCGCCGCGGCTTCCGCCTGGAGCCGGGGCAGAAGGTGCTGATGATGGAAGACGTGGTCACGACCGGCCTGTCGAGCCGCGAGGCGATCGCCGCCATCGCGCGTGAAGGGGGCGAGACGATCGCCGCCGCTTCGCTGGTCGACCGCTCGAACGGGGCGGCCGATCTGGGCGTGCCCTTCTTCCCGCTGATCCGCCTCGACGTGCCGAGCTACAGCCCCGACGCACTTCCCCCCGAACTGGCGGCGATCCCTGCGATCAAGCCGGGGAGCCGGGCGGCGGCATGACCGAGCACCTACGCCTGGGCGTCAATATCGATCATGTCGCGACCGTGCGGAACGCGCGCGGCGCGGGCTATCCCGATCCGGTCCAGGCGGCGCTGGTCGCGGCAGAGGCGGGGGCGGACGGCATCACCGCGCATCTGCGTGAGGATCGGCGGCACATCACCGATGCCGATATCGCCCGGCTGTCGGCGGAACTGACCGTGCCGCTGAACCTGGAAATGGCGGCGACCGAGGAAATGCTGGCCATCGCGCTGAAGCATCGCCCGCACGCCGCCTGCATCGTCCCCGAAAAGCGTGAGGAGCGCACGACTGAGGGCGGTCTCGATGCCGCCGGGCAGCGGGGGTGGCTGGCGCCGATGGTCGTGAAGCTGGGCGAGGCGGGTATTCGCGTCTCGCTGTTCATCGAACCCGATCCCCGCCAGATCGAGGCGGCGCTGCATCTGGGCGTGCCGGTGGTCGAACTGCACACCGGCCGTTATGCCGAGCTGGACGGCGAGGCGCGCGCGCAAGAGCTGCGCCGCCTGTCGGACGCGGCGGCGCTGGCGGCCAAGAACGGGATCGAGGTTCATGCCGGACACGGCCTGACCTATGACAATGTCGCGCCCATCGCCGCGATCCCGCAGGTGCGGGAATTGAACATCGGGCATTTCCTGATCGCGGGTGCGGTGTTCGTCGGCCTGCCCGAGGTCGTGCGCAAGATGCGCGCCGCGATGGATATTGCGCGTTGAGAGGCTTCGCCTATTCCTCCCCTGCAAGGGGAGGGGGACCACGGCGAAGCCGTGGTGGAGGGGTGTCCCCGCTGGCCGTGACACCCCTCCGTCAGTCCTGCGGACTGACACCTCCCCTGCAAGGGGAGGAAAGAGTGTGATCATCGGTCTCGGCTCCGACCTCTGCAACATCGAGCGCATCCAGGCCGCGCTGGATCGGCATGGCGGCCGTTTCGAGGCGCGCTGTTTCACCGACATCGAGCAGGCCAAGGCCGCCAAACGCCCCTTCACCCGCGCGGGGACCTACGCCAAGCGCTTCGCCGCCAAGGAGGCCTTTTCCAAGGCGGTCGGCACCGGTTTTGCGCAGGGCGTGTTCATGCGCGACATCGGAGTCGTGAACCTTCCCGGCGGTGCGCCCACGCTGTCTTTGACGGGTGGCGCGCGCGAACGGCTTGACGCGATGACCCCGGCGGGCCACGTCGCGCATATTCACTTGACCATGACCGACGATCACCCCTGGGCCCAGGCCTTTGTCGTGATCGAGGCACGACCGGAAGTTTCCGCATGAAGGACGCGGTGTTGGACACGAACCAGGGCTCGGCCCCCGCTCAACCGGGGAGCGATCAGCCGGTCAACGCCGCGCCGCCGCCCCCGACGCCAGCGGCCAAGAAGAAGGGCACCGATTGGTGGTCCGAGATCAAGGGGCTGTTCTGGCTGCTCCTGATCGTGCTGGGCTTCCACAGCTTCATCGCCAAGCCTTTCTACATCCCGTCCGAATCGATGCTGCCGGGCTTGCGCGTCGGCGACCGGCTGGTGGTGTCGAAATTCGCCTATGGCTGGTCTTATGTCTCGCCGACCATTCCCAACCCGGTAGCGATCTTCAAGTCGTTGGTGCTGCGCCAGCATGAGGACAGCTGGAGCTATCAGCTGCCCTTCATCCATGGCCGGTTGTTCGGGTCGCTGCCGACACGCGGCGATGTCGTGATCGTGACCCCGCCGGGCACGCATAACGACTATATCAAACGGGTGATCGGCCTGCCCGGCGATACGCTGGCGGTGCGCGACGGCACGGTGATCCTGAACGGCAAGCCGGTGCAGCGCGGGCCGCTCCATTACATCGACATCCCCATCGATACGAACAGCCCGTGCACCGATTATGGCGATCAGGCGCGCGTCCGCACGGCGAACGGCCAGTGGGTCTGCCACCTGCCGATCGTGACCGAGACGCTGCCGAACGGCCGCCGTTACGACACGGTCGAAATGGGCTGGAGCCCGGGCGACAATTATCCGGCGATCACCATCCCGGCCGATCACGTCTTCCTGATGGGCGACAATCGCGACCGTTCGGCCGACAGCCGCTTCTCGCTGGCCGAGCTGGGGCTGGGTGGACCGGTGCCCTATGAGAATATCGGCGGTCGTGCCGAGTTCGTGACCTTCAGCCTGGACGGCGATACGACGCTCAACCCGGTAACCTGGTGGACGTCGCTGCGGTCGGGCCGAGCGGGTCTGTCGCTGCATCCGACCACGGTCAAGACCGGCCACGGCGCCGCGCAATGAGCGATCCGGTCCCGCTGACCGACCGCCCGGCGCCGATCGAGTTCCGGGAAGGCTTTGTCCGGCGGGAGCTGACACGCGCGGCGATCTGGCTGGGGCTGATCGCGGCCATGGCGGTGGCGGTGCTGCTGGTGCAGCCGCTGCTGGTGATCTTCGCCGGGCTGGTCTTTGCCACCCTGCTCGACGGTGGCGTCCGGCTGCTCGGCCGGGTGTTGCCGATCGGGCGGGGCTGGCGGCTGCTGATCGTCGTGCTGGCGGTGACGGCGTTCCTGCTCGGCACCTTCTACCTGACCGGCGTCGAGATGACGCAGCAGGTGACCGAGCTTCGTTCCACGCTGGAGACGCAGGCGGGCAAGGTCACCGGCTGGCTGTCGTCGCAGGGGCTGATGCCCGGTACGTCGGACATCAACGGCCTGTTGAAGCAGTCGGTGGGATCGATCGGCAAGCTGACCTCGTGGGTCGGCACCGCCGTGGGCGCGGTCACGACGATGTTCATGATCCTGATCATCGGCCTGTTCCTGGCGATGGACCCCGAAGGCTATGCGCGCGGGTTGCAATGGTTTGTGCCACGTGCCGCGCGCGCCGAATTCGCGATCACGCAAGGCCGCGTCATGTTCACGCTGCGCCGCCTGCTCGCCGGGCGTCTGCTGGGCATGGCGGTGGAGGGGGTGCTGACCGGCATCGCGCTGATGATCGGCGGCGTGCCGATGGCGCTGCTGCTGGGCATCATCGCAGGCATCCTGGCCTTCATTCCCAATATCGGGGCGATCGTCACCGGCACACTGATGATCGCGGTGGGCTTTTCGGCGGGGCAGGATGCGGGCTTCTGGGCGGTCGGCACCTATCTGATCGTGCAGACCTTCGACGGGTATGTCGTGGTGCCGATGGTCGCCAAGCGCACCGTCGACCTGCCGCCCGCGCTGACCCTGTCGACCCAGATCATGGCGAGCGCGCTGTTTGGCATATTGGGCCTGGCGCTGGCCGACCCGATGACCGCGATGGCGAAAACCGCGCTACAGCGCCGGTCGGAGCGCGAGGCGGAACAGGACAAGGGCACGGGCCGCGCCGAGGCCGATATCTAAGACCGATCATCATTCCTCCCCTGCAAGGGGAGGGGAACCATCCGTAGGATGGTGGAGGGGTGTCACCGGTGGCGATCGTTGACCAGCCTCTTCCAACGGGACACCCCTCCGTCAGGCCTTCGGCCTGCCACCTCCCCTTGCAGGGGAGGAGTAGGATGATTGTCTATCGGCCTGGTGAGCCCCGGTCGCTCTACCCGATCAGTGCGGGTTCCAGCGGCCCCGTCTCGCCGCCCGTCGCGCCCAACGCCCGGCGGTTCCGTGCGGCAACGATCGAATCGAACAGTGCCAGATAGCGCTCGGGCGAGTCCTGTCCCGGCTGCGGCACGGGATCGGGGCGGGCCGTGACCGGAGCCAGCCAATGGTTCAGCGCCGCCGCCAGCGCCCGCACATCCTCGCGCGGCACGATGCTGCCCAGCGAGGGGTCGGATACGATCTCATGCACCGCCGGGCTCGAATCGGTGGTGACGACCGGCGTGCCGACCGCCAGCGCCTCGCGCAGCACGCCCGGCACGCCCTCATAGTCCGACGACAGCGCCACCACCGGCGCGGCGGCCATGGCGGCGGGGGCGTTGGCGCTATGCCCGGGCAGCGAGACGCGGTGCGACAGGCCGAGGATTTCGATCTGCGCGGTCAGGGCGGGGCGCAGGCTGCCCTCGCCCAATATGGTCAGGCCGACATCCTCGGGCAGATGAGTCATCGCGGTGATCAACCGGTCCCAGCGCTTCTGCGGCTCCAGTCGCCCGACGCCCAGGATGCGGCGGTCGGCCGACACCGGCCGGGGCACGGGCGTGCCGGGCAACACGGTCGGCGGGTTGGGGATGACCGCGACCGACAGGCCGGTGGCACTCCCCGCCTCGCGCGCGGTGGCCGGGGTCATCGCGACCAGCGCGTCGAGGAAATGGCGATGCCCGGCCAGCCATTGCCGCTGGCCCCAGGCGATCAGCGCCGCCTGGTCGCCGCGCTGGACCGCGTTGGACATTTTGGCGACGATCGGCGGACAAGCCCCGCCCAGGCGAGCCCGCATCCAGGCGGCCATGGCGGTATAATGATTGCCCGGGCAGAACACGATGTCGGGCCGCACCCGATCGACCAGGCCGGGCAGGACGGTGCACAGCCGGCCATAGCGCTGATGGCCCAGCACCACCGTCTCGACCCCGCGCGGCACGGCGTCCTGGAACTGGCCATCCTCATCCCCCAGGATCAGCGTGACCCGCCGCCCCCGGTCGAGCCAGCCCGGCAGCATCCGCCCCAGCGCCGCTTCCACGCCGCCACGCATCGCCAGGGCATAGGTCAGGATGTGATCGGCGGGCATGGGCTCCGAAAGGCTCACAGGGGATATGCCCGAAGCGCTAATCGCCGCTTGTCGCGCAATTATGTCAGTTTCAGCCCTAAGGTGGACACAATCGCACGACAGAGGATGAATTCTTATTCAGGTGCGAGAAAGCAGTGTTGAGGTTAGCGGGCGCCACCGGCGTACGCCGCCGAGGAATCTCCCTAACGTGCAGAATGAACGAGATGATCCCATGACCCCGCAACAGGTCCTGCCCGCCGGGTCCGGCGGTCCGGTGGCCCGTGACATGGCCGCGCTGGAGCCGTTGAAGACGGTCAAGAGCCGCTGGCCCGCCATTATCGGCGGCGTGCTGACGCTCGCCATGGTCGTCGGGCTGGGGCACGAACTGCTCGGGCGCGGCCTGGTCGGGCTCAGCCATTCGGTGCCGACCAATCCGCTCTTCTATGTTGTCTTTTTCGGCCTCTACATGGCGCTGCCGATCGGCGACTACATCATCTTTCGCCGTTTGTGGGGCATTCCGTTCAGCGGCATGGCCGCGCTGATCCGCAAGCGGATCGCGAACGAAGTGGCGTTCAGCTATTCGGGCGAGGCCTATTTCTACGCCTGGGCCCGCGCCAACGCGAAGATGGTCGCGGCACCCTTCGGCGCGGTGAAGGATGTCGGCATTCTGTCCGCCATCGCGGGCAATGCCATCACCCTGCTGATGATCGGCCTGGCCCTGCCGGTCGGGCGTGAACTGCTGACGCCGGAGCAGCTGCACCTCGTCTGGGGATCGATCGCGATCGTCATGGCGACCTCGCTGCCCTTCCTGATCTTCTCGCGGAGGGTCTTCTCGCTCGACCGCAAGACGCTGTGGTGGATCTTCATGGTCCATTGCGTCCGCCTGATCGCCAACTCCCTGCTCGTGGCGCTCGCCTGGCATTACGGGATGCCGAGCGTGTCGCTGGGCATGTGGTTGTTCCTGTCGGCGGCGCGGTTGCTCGTCTCGCGTCTGCCGCTGGTGCCCAACAAGGACCTTCTTTTCGCCAATTTCGCGATCCTGTTGATCGGGCAGGATCAGGAACTGAGCGAACTCATCGCGTTCACCGCGGCGCTGACCCTGCTGGTCCATGTCGTGTTGATCGCCGGGTTCGGCGTGACGGCATTGGTTCGGAAGGTACGCGCATGATTCGCGTGATGAAGATGATGGCGGTGGCGGTGATCGCGTTAGCGGCGATGCCACAGGCGGCGGGCGCGCAGATCCTGGGCAGCGACGCAGCCGCCTGTGCGGGTGGCGGTGGACCGGCGATCCTGGCGCGGATCGAAGGGCTCAAGGACCGCAAGGGCAACCTCAAGCTGGAACTCTATCCGGCGAACGAGGAGGATTTCCTCCAGGACGATGGCGTGCTGGTCCGCGCGGGCAAGACCTTCCGCCGCGTCCAGGTGCCGACCCCGGCCAGCGGTGCGCGGGTCGAGATGTGCATCCGCGTGCCGCATCCCGGCCGCTATGCGCTGCTCTTCACCCATGACCGCGACGGCAAGAACAAGTTCAACTTCTGGAGCGACGGCGCGGGCTTCCCGGCCAATACGAAGCTCGGCCGCCGCAAGCCGCCGCTCGCCTCCGCGCTGATCGACGTGCCCAACGGCGTGGCGACGACGACGATCCGGGCCCAATATCTGCGGGGGCTGGGCGGCTTCGGCCCGGTAGAGTAAGGAACGGGCGATGCGCATCGTCGACGTCAACGAGTTCTACTCCCCCACGGGCGGGGGCGTGC
This sequence comes from Sphingomonas sanguinis NBRC 13937, assembly GCF_001591005.1. GTDB lineage: Bacteria > Pseudomonadota > Alphaproteobacteria > Sphingomonadales > Sphingomonadaceae > Sphingomonas > Sphingomonas sanguinis. The sequence goes on along the minus strand of NZ_BCTY01000056.1, from coordinate 3,897 downwards.
GGACCTATATCGACCGCAAGATGTCGATTCTGGCCGAGATGGGGCATGAGCTGATCGTGCTGGCCCCCGGCACCGAAGACGTGGTCGAGGAGCGCCCCGGCGGCGGCAAGATCATCTATATCAAGGCGCCGCGCCTGATCCTGGACACCAATTACGGCATGTTCTGGGACGGCGCGCCCGTCTGTCGCCTGCTCGACGAGCTGGACCCCGATATCGTGGAGGTCTCCTCGCCCGCCAAGCCCGCCTGGTTCGTCGCCAGCTGGCAGGGGCGCGCGAAGAAGGTCTTCTTCATGCACAACGACAATGTCGGCACCTATCCGGTCCGCTGGCTCGACGGCCTGGTCGCGCAGGAGCGGGTTGAGGACTGGTTCAGCTGGTACAGCCGCTACATGAACCGCTTCCTCGACCATTACGACCTGGTGCTGTCCAACGGCCCGGCGCTGGTCAAGCGCTTGGGCAAGCGCGGCGTGCGGGTGGACGAGGGCATTCCGCTGGGCATCGAGCGGCATTTCTTCTCGCCCGACCATCGCGACGAGCGGTTGCGTGCGGCGCTGCTGGCGCAGTGTGCGCTGCCGGAGGACGCGCATCTGCTGCTGGGGCTGGGGCGGCATCACCCTGAAAAGCGCTGGCCGATGGTCATCGATGCGGTCGAGCGCGTGGCCTCGACCCGGCCGGTCGGCCTGATCCTGATCGGCGGCGGCGTCGCCAGCCGGACGCTGGAAAAGCGGATCGCGGGCAGCCCGCATATCCGCCTGTTCCGCCCGGTCTATGACCGCCCGCGCCTCGCCCGGATCATGGCGAGTTGCGACGCGCTGGTGCATGGCTGCGAGACCGAGACATTCGGACTGGTCGCCTCCGAGGCGCTGGCCTCTGGCCTGCCGCTGGTCGTCCCCGATTATGGCGGGTGCGCCGAGGTGGCGAGCCCGCTGTTCGCCGAGACCTTCCGCGCGCGCGACGGCGCGGCCTGCGCCGAGGCGATCGAGCGGCTGCTGTCGCGCGACCAGCGTGTGCTGCGCAGCGCCGCGCGCGTGGCGGCGGGCAAGGTGTTCAGCGACCGCGACCATGCCGAGGCGCTGATCGCGCGCTATCAGCTATTGCTCGACCAGGGCGAGCCGTTGCAGGCCGTCGCCTAAGCCGCGACGGAGCTTTCGCACTGCTCGCGAGTCTGCCATCATGACAAAAATGTCATGGGAGATGGTGGATGAGTGGTGGCTTCGCAGTCGTGATCGGCATCATGCTGGCGTCCTCAGGCGTCGCACAGGCGGCCGACCGTCCCCCGATCGAAAGCTGGGGCAAGCCCGGCATCGCCTTCGACCAGTATCGCGCCGACTCGGTCGAATGCGCGAAGATCGGCTATTTTCGTGACGTCTCTCAGGACGAACCGGCCAAGCGGTTCATCCGAGGGTTCGAGACGGCGGATCGCCTAATGAATTTCCCCAGCCCCGCCGATAGCGGCGATGACTGGATGCTGTCGGTGCGTCGCATGCAGCCGGATCGGCAAAAGCGACTGCTACAGGCGATTCAGGTCGGCGATGTCGAACGATGCCTGACCGGCAAGGGCTATCGCAAGTTCACGCTGACCGCAGGAGAGGCGAAGACACTTGCCAGCTACCCGCGCGGTTCGGAGGCGCGGCATCGCTACCTCTACACGCTGGCGGCACGCTGATTCAGGCGGCGAGCAGGTCCGCGTAGCGTGATGGCATGTGGGTCTTCGCCAACCGTGCATAGGTCTTGTCGATGCTGGCGAGCAGCGCGGGCACGCCATTGTCGCCCGGATGCACCGCCACGCGCGCGACCGGGGTCGGGCGCAGGCCGTGACGCAGCACGGCGGCGGCGGCGAGCGAACTCAACTGCCGCCCGCGCGACCGGCTGGCCCAGGTGACGACGGGGCCGCGTGCGATGATCTTGCCGTTGGTCGGTGTCCAGACGCGGAAATGATCCTCCGCCAGCCCGAAACCCGCATCGCCCAAGGCCAGACGTGCCTCATCCGAATAGAGCCAGGCGGGGGCGATGAAGCCGGTCGCGCGGCGGCCGATGATATCCTCGATCAGCGCGGTGCCGCGCTGCATCCGGCGGAGCGCCTCGGCGCGGTCCAAGCCGACGAATTCGCCTTCGCCCGCGGTCATGTGCTTGGCCTTCAGCGCGGTCTTCTGGTCGGTGTGGACCATATCGTCCTTGTGCGACCAGCCATGGACGAACATCTCGATCCCCATGTCCGCCCAGTTGCGCAGGCGTGTGGCAAATGGGGTGCCGGGCGCGATCGGCGCGCTGTTCCAATGGTCGGGGATGACCAGCATGGCGAGGCGCGGACCGCCGAGATGCCCCGACAGCCGGTCATACAGCGCGTCGACCGCTCCCTCGAACCGGGGGGACACGTCATGGATCGAGGCGAGAAGGCGTTTCATCGCGTGGATTTATAGACGCTGATCGTCTCATTGCCCATCGGCAGTTTCGCCGCCAGCCGATAGCCGTCCGCCATCGCCGCCAGCACGCGCGCATGCGCCTCGGGCCGCTCGCCATTATAGGGCGGGCGCATCACCACGACGGCGGGGCGTTGCGAGAGAATGCGAGCGGTCTCGCTATCCTGGTCGACGCCGGTCGCCCCGGCTTCGCGCGCGCGGCTGAGATGCGCAGGGACAATCCAGCGCGACAGGGTGCAACGCTGGGTCGCGACATAAAGCATGGTGCTGCCCGAATAGACGTAGAGGCAACCCGGCCCCTTGCCGACCGCCTGGGACAGGGCGGCGAACTCGGTCGCGTCGCCGCGCTCGTGGCGCAAGGACAGCAGCACGATCTGCCCTGCCAGCGCCACGGTCAGCAGCAGGGCAGGGGTCTGGCGCCGCCGCCAGTCCTCTCGCCCCAGCATGGCCGCCGCCGCCGTACAGGCGGGCAGCAGGATCGGCAGGCCATAATGATCGAACCACGGCCGGAACAGGAGCACGCCGGTCATCGCGGCGCCCAGCCAGACGGTCAGGAAGGCCCGCTCGCGATCGCGTTCCGCTCGCTTCAGTCCTAGCCCCGCCAGCGTAACGATAGGCGAGAGGATCAGGATCATCTGCCCCAGATTGCCCGCCAGTTCGCCGATCGGATCGGGGTTGCGATGAAAGATCGACAGGAAATTGGCGTAGAGAAACGCATCCCACTGCCCGATCGCGGCATAGACTCCCGCCGCCAGCGCGGTCGGGGCCAGCGATGCCGTGACCAGCGCCGCGCCATAGAGGATCAGTGCGACCACCGACCGGCTCCGCCGCCATTCGGCAACCATCAGCCAGAGGCCGAACACCATCCCCTCGAACACCGCCGAATATTTGATCTGGAGGACAAGGCCGACCAGCGCCATCGCCGCAAGGCCCAGGCTGCGCCTGCCCCGCCTGTCCGACTCGAGGATCGCCCAGGCCGCGCCCATCATCAGCAGATTGTAGAAGACCGGCGCCTGTCCCCCCTGTCCGCCGAGCAGGTCCAGCCACAGGATATAGGCGATCCCCGCCGCCGTCGCGCCCGCGCCCCAGCCGAGCCGCTCGGCCATGCGCGCGATCAGCCATCCGGTCGCGACGACGCTGGTGAGTGCCATGGCCTGATAGGCCCAAATGCCCGCCGGAAAGCCGAAGGCGGCGGGAATGGCATAGAGCAGGAACAGCCCGACCGGCTTGCGATCCCACACATCGACGAACGGCCATGCGCCCTGCCACATCGAATGGCCGGTGAAGAAGTAGAACTCCTCATCCACATGCACCACCGGGTTGCCGAAAGTCAGCGCACGGGCGAGAATCGCGACGGCGAACAGGATCAGGAGGCGGTGGGTGCCAGAATGGTTCGTCAAAGGCTTTGGCGAGATCGACATTCGGAAGGGTCCAGAACATTCCTCCCCTGGAAGGGGAGGTGGCGCGCGCAGCGCGT
>NZ_BCTY01000055.1 GCF_001591005.1 Sphingomonas sanguinis NBRC 13937 | reverse complement strand
CACCCCTCCGTCAGTCCTGCGGACTGCCACCTCCCCTTGCAGGGGAAGAACGACGAATGTCGAAGGCCTCTTACCCCAGGCCCAATACCCGGTCCGCCACGAAGGCATTGCTCTGCCGTTCATGGCCGAAGGTGCTGGGCTGGCCGTGACCCGGAATGAACGCCGTCTCGTTCCCCAGCGGCCAGAGCTTTTCCACGATCGAGCGGATCAGCGTATCGTGATCCCCGCCAGGCAGGTCGGAGCGGCCGACCGATCCCTGGAACAGCACGTCCCCGACCAGCGCGAAATTCGAGGGGGCGTGGTGGAAGATCACATGGCCGCGCGTGTGCCCCGGCGTCTCGTATACATCGAGGGTCAGGTCGCCGATCGTCACCGTATCGCCCTCCGACAGCCAGCGCGTCGGCTCCAGCACCTGCGCGGGGATGCCATAAGCCTGCCCGTCCTCGTCTAGCCGGGCGAGCCAGAAACGATCCTCTTCCTGCGGCCCCTCGACGGGCACCGACAATGCATCGGACAGCGCCTTGGCCCCGCCCGCATGGTCGATATGGCCATGGGTCAGAAGGATCTTCTCCACCGTTACCCCGGTCTTGGCGATCGCGTCCTGGATACGCGGCAGGTCGCCGCCGGGATCGACCACCGCCGCCTTCATCGTCGCGGTGCACCAGACGATCGAGCAATTCTGCTGAAGCGGGGTGACGGGCACGATCGCGGCGCGCAGCGGTGGCATAGGGGTCTCGGTCATGGGCCCGGAGATAGGGGCTGGGACAGCATCGGCCAATCGATACTTGCAACCGCCCCTGCCCGCCGTGCATGGATCATGGTTCATGCTGCGGCCCACCCCTCCTTTCGTCCTGCTCGACGACGCCCGTGACGGGGGAGCGGCGGCGCGTCTCTATACGGCGCCGGTCGAGGTCGTCGTCGCCCACGCCCCGGCGGAGGTCGCGCCGGCGCTGGCGCGGTTGCGCCGCGCAAGGCAGGCGGGCCTCCATGCGGTCGGCTATCTGACCTATGAGGCGGGGGCGGCGTTCGAGCCTGGCGTCGCCGCGCGGCCCGCCAACGGCCCGCTGCTGTGGTTCGGCCTCTTCGCCGATTATGCGATCGTCGATGCGCAGGCGATGCTGCCCGATCCGGCGGGAGCCTGGATCGGCGATCTGGAGCCCGAGGTCTCGCCCGAGCGCCATGCCGCGCAGTTCGCGGCGGTGCAGGCGCTGATCACGGCGGGCGATCTGTACCAGGTCAACCAGACCTTTCGCGCGCAGGTGCCCGTCGCGGGCGATCCCCTGGCGCTCTATGCGGGATTGCGGGCCCGGTCGCGGGCGGGCTGGGGCGCGGTGGTGGCGACCGGCGAGGCGACGATCCTGTCACTGTCGCCCGAGCTGTTCTTCGCGCTGGAGGATGGCCGCCTGACCGCGCGGCCGATGAAGGGCACCGCGCGGCGCGAGGCTGATCCCGCCGCCGATGCGCGCGCGGCCGCCGCCTTGCGCGACGATCCCAAGCAGCGCGCCGAGAATCTGATGATCGTCGACCTGATGCGCAACGACCTGTCGCGCGTCGCGCGGGCGGGCAGTGTCGCGGTGCCCGAACTCTTCGCGGTCGAACCCTATCCGACCGTGCACCAGATGGTGTCGACCGTCACCGCCGATCTGGCCGAGGGGCGCGATGCGCTGGACGTGCTGGCGGCGCTCTTTCCGTGCGGTTCGATCACCGGCGCGCCCAAGATCCGCGCGATGCAGGCGATTGCCGAGATCGAGGATTCGCCGCGCGGCCTCTATACCGGTGCGATCGGGCGGCTGGATGCCGATGGCGATGCGATGTTCAACGTCGCGATCCGCACGCTGACCTGGCCCGTCGGGGGCACGCAGGCGACGCTGGGCCTGGGATCGGGCGTGGTCGCCGACTCGGTGGCGGCGGACGAGTGGGACGAATGCCTGGCCAAGGGCGCGTTCCTCGACGGCGGGCGGGCCGATTTCGACCTGATCGAGACCATGGGCTTCGATCCCATCGAGGGTATCCAGCATCTGGAGGCGCATCTCGCGCGGATGAAGGCGAGTGCGACGGCGCTGGGCTTTCGCTTCAACCGCCATGACGCGCGCAACGAATTGCAGGCGGCGACCTTCCGCCTGCGTGATGCCCGCCGCATCCGCCTGTTGCTGGCACGCAGCGGGGCGCTGGTGGTCGAGGTCGGGCCTGCTCCCGCCCCCTTTGACCAGGTCGTGCCGGTGCGTGTCGTGCCCTTGCCTGTTGCGCCCGAGGATCTGCGGCTGCGGCACAAGACCAGCGCGCGGGGCTTCTACGATGCCGCCCGCGCGGCGGCGGGCACGGCGGAAGTGGTGTTCGAGGGCCCCGACGGCACGCTGACCGAGGGCAGTTACACGTCGCTATTCGTCGAGCGGGAGGGGAAGCTGCTGACGCCACCGCTCGCCGCCGGACTGCTCCCCGGCGTGCTGCGGGGACATCTGATCGAGACGGGGCAGGCACTCGAGGCGCCGTTGACCCGAGACGATCTGAAAGACGGATTCTTGCTTGGCAATGCGCTGCGCGGATTGTTTCGTGCACGGATGGTTGCGGATTGAGGGGGTGAGCGGCTAAGGCGCGGCCGCATTCTCCTGTCGCAAAGGTATCCATCATGCAGCCCTCCGCCGCGCTCGGCCGTATCAGCCCGTCCCCCACGCTCGCCATCACCAGCCGCGTGATGGAGCTGAAGCGGGCCGGTGTCGACGTGATCGGACTGGGCGCGGGCGAGCCCGATTTCGACACGCCGGATTTCGTGAAGGAAGCCGCGATCCAGGCGATCCGCGACGGCAAGACGAAGTACACCAATGTCGACGGCACGCCTGAGCTGAAAGCGGCGATCGCGGCCAAGTTCGCGCGCGACAACGGTCTGACCTACAAGGCCGATCAGATCAGCGTGAATGTCGGCGGCAAGCACACCCTGTTCAACGCGATGGTCGCGACGATCGATGCGGGCGACGAGGTCGTGATCCCGGCGCCCTATTGGGTCAGCTATCCGGACGTCGTGCAGTTTGCGGGCGGCGTACCGGTGATCGTGAAGGCGGGCCCGGAACAGGGTTACAAGCTGACCCCCGAAGCGCTCGACGCCGCGATCACGCCCAAGACCAAGTGGGTCATCCTCAACTCGCCGTCCAACCCGACGGGCGCGGGCTATACCGCCGACGAGTTGAAGGCGCTGGGCGAGGTCATCCTGAAGCACCCGCATGTCTGGGTCTTCGCCGACGATATGTACGAGCATATCGTTTATGATGGCTTCCGCTTCGCCACCATCGCGGAGGTCTGCCCCGAGTTGTACGAGCGTACGCTGACGGTGAACGGCTGTTCCAAGGCCTATGCCATGACCGGCTGGCGCATCGGCTATGCGGGCGGCGCGCCCTGGCTGATCAAGGCGATCGCCAAGCTCCAGTCGCAGTCGACCTCCAACCCCTGTTCGGTGGCGCAGGCGGCGGCGACCGCCGCACTGACCGGCGACCAGAGCTTCCTGGCCGAGCGCAACCTGGCCTTCCAGGCGCGGCGCGACATGGTGGTGGGGATGCTCAATGAGATCGAGGGCATGACCTGCCCGACGCCGGAGGGCGCCTTCTATGTCTATCCGTCCTTCGCACCGCTGATCGGCAAGACCACGCCCTCGGGCCGTCTGATCGACAGCGATGAGGCGTTCGTCGGCTATCTGCTTGACGATGCGAAGGTGGCGGCGGTGCAGGGCGCGGCGTTCGGCCTCTCGCCCGCGATGCGAATCAGCTATGCGACCTCGCACGCGCTGCTCAAGGAAGCCTGCACCCGCATCCAGGCGGCTTGCGCCGCACTGAAATAATTTTGCCATAACGGCTATGGGGAGGCCAGCCGATCCAGGCAAATTGCCGGATTGGCTGGCTTTTTCATGGGCTTATGTGCGCTGCAGCAATATGGCTTAACTGTGGCATGAACGACACGTCCACGTGCCGTTAATGCTGAGTTTCTATAAACGTCATTGTCGGAACGGCGGCCATCGACCACATGGCCCCCGGATGATCGCTGACCCGTCCGGGGAGCGACCCGTTTAGACAGGTGAAGTGAACAATGCGTGCCCTCTTCAAGTCCAGCTTCGTGTGGCAGTTCGCCGGCGGATTTGCGCTGGGAGCTTTGGGTCTCGTGGTCCTTCACCCGGCCGAAGCACCCAGCCGTTACGGTTCGGCACCGGTCGAGGCGGTTCGCTAAGCACCTCCACCATAGGCTGATTCCTCGGGGTCGCCTCTAGCCGAACCATCGGGCCCGCCCCATATTCGGGCGATGCGCAATATCCTCTGCCTCGCCCTGGCCGCGACCGCATTCGGAGCGGTCGCCCTATCCTCTCTACCCGCTCAGGCCGAACGCGCGGTGCCGCTGCCCAAGGCGGCGCTCGACGTGCCTGTCGCCCAGCGTCCACAGGTCGCGGTGCTGGCGGGCGGCTGTTTCTGGGGAATGGAAGCGGTGTTCGAGCGGGTGAAGGGCGTACGCTCGGTCACGGCGGGCTATGCCGGGGGGCGGCGCGAAGACGCCAATTACGGCGCGGTCTCCACCGAACGCACGGGGCATGCCGAAGCGATTCGGATCACCTATGATCCGCGCCAGCTGTCCTATGCGACGCTGCTTCGCATCTATTTCTCGATCGCGCATGATCCGACCCAGGTCGGCGGGCAGGGCCCCGATCGCGGCCCCAGCTATCGCTCGGCCATCTTCGCCCAGTCGCCCCAGCAGGCCCAGGTCGCGCGCGCCTATATCGCGCAGCTGACCCGCGCCCATGCCTTTGCCAGGCCGATCACGACTCGGATCGAGCAGGGCAGCTTCTTCCCCGCCGAGGCCGAGCACCAGAATTTCTACGACCGCAATCCGACGCACCCCTATATCGTGCGCTGGGACAAGCCCAAGGTCGCGGGCTTCCGCGCCGGTTTCCCCGATCTGGCGCGGGCAGGGTAAGCCTCAAGCGGCGACCGGGAAGCGCAGCATCCGGTCGCGCACCGGCACCAGCGCCTCGGCCGGGCGGCCCACCGCCTGACGAAGCGCGGGGTGATCGACGTCCAGCCCACCGGTCAGCGATCCGAAGGCGGGCAGGATCAGCTTGCTGGCCGTCCCCACGAAACAGCGCCGGGCAACCAGCTTGCCGCGGACTCGCAGGCGCAGCTTGGGATGGAAATGCCCCGACAATTCGGGCCGGGTCTCCGCCGGATCGGCTTCATGGCGCAGGACGAGGCCGTCGACCAGCGCCTCCTCCGTCACCGCGCCGCCGCAGCGGTCGCGTAAGACGGGATCGTGGTTGCCGGTGATCCAGGTCCAGTTCGTCGTGGCCGTGAGCGCCAGCAGCATCGCTCGTGCATCGGCAGGCAATCGGTCACAGCCCTCGGCATCGTGAAAGCTGTCGCCCAGACACCAGACTTCCCGCGCGCCCGTCTGCCGGACGATGACGGTCAGCTCGGTCAGCGTGGCGAGCGAATCATAGGGGGGCAGCATCTGCCCGCCGCCCGCATACCAGCTCGCCTTCTCCAGATGCAGGTCGGCGACCAGCAACGCCGCCCGCGCGGGCCAGTACAGCGCGCCATCGGGCAGGGCGGTAAAGTCGTGGCCGCCGAACGAAAAGGGAACCATTTCCCGTCCATGCGCTTGACGCACAGCAATATCAAGCGTTTGCAGGGGACGATGGAAAGCCCTTGCGTCGGGCGCGCAGAAGCGTAAAGCGCGCCGTCCTTTTGGCACAGGGGGTTCCGGCGGGCATGATAGGCACGGCGACCGATTTGACGGGCCATCAGGCTCCATCCAGCGACAGTAATGACGCGGGCGTCCACCGCCATCCGGCGCTAATGGCGCTGACCGTCGGCGCGATCGGCGTGGTGTTCGGGGACATCGGCACCAGCCCGCTCTACGCCTTTCGCGAAGCCCTGGCGCAGACGGCGGGCGACGGCATCGACCCCAGCGAGATCCTGGGCGTGCTGAGCCTGGCGCTCTGGTCGCTGATCCTGGTCGTGACGATCAAATATGTCGTCTTCCTGATGCGCGCCGACAATCAGGGCGAGGGCGGGGTGCTGGCCCTGGCCGCGCTGGCCCGGCGTGCGGCGGGGGTTCGCTCGCGCGTGGCGCTGGTACTGGGCGCGGCGGGGGCATCGCTCTTCTACGGCGACGCGATCATCACCCCCGCTTTGTCGGTGCTGTCGGCGATGGAGGGGTTGCGCACGATTCCCTCGGCGGCGTCGATCTTCGACGAGAGCGTCATTCGGATGTGCACCATCGTCATCCTCGTCGCGCTGTTCTTCATCCAGTCGCGCGGCACGGCGCAGGTGTCGAAGCTGTTCGGTCCGATCTGTATCCTCTGGTTCCTGGTCATCGGCGGCCTGGGCGTCTGGCATATCGCCGACGAACCCTCGATCGCGCGCGTGGTCTGGCCGGGTTACGGGGTCAGCTTCCTGATGAGCCACGGCGTCATCGGCTTGTTCGTGCTGGGTGCGGTGTTCCTGACCGTGACCGGCGCGGAGGCACTGACCGCCGATATGGGACATTTCGGGCGGCTGCCGATCCGCATCGGCTGGTTCTCGCTGGTCTTGCCCGCGCTCGCGCTCAACTATCTGGGGCAGGGGGCCTTTGCGCTCGCCTCGCTGGAGCAGGCGGCGGCCAACGGCCAGACCTTCACCAACCAGGACTGGTTCTTCCTGATGGCGCCCGAGCCGTTGCGCCCTGCCCTGATCGTGCTGGCGGGGCTGGCGACCGTGATCGCGGCGCAGGCGGTGATTACGGGGGCCTTTTCGCTGACCCAGCAGGCGATCCAGCTCGGCCTGTTGCCGCGCCTGCGAGTCCGCCAGACCTCGGCCGATTTCCAGGGGCAGATCTATCTGCCCGCGATCAACTGGCTGTTGCTGTTCGGGGTGCTGGTGCTGGTCATCCAGTTCAAGACCTCCTCGGCCATGGCCGCCGCTTACGGCATCGCGGTGACCGGCACGATGGTGGTGACCACCTGCCTGGCCTATCTGGTGGTGCGTCACCGCTGGGGCTGGTCGCGCGGGCTGGCGGCCGCGGCGATCCTGCCCTTCCTGGCGCTCGACCTCGTCTTCTTCGGCGCGAATATCCTGCGCGTGATCGAGGGGGGCTGGGTGCCGCTGCTCGTCGGTGCGGGCGTGGGCGTCATCATCCACACCTGGGTGCGCGGGCGCGGCATCGTCTCGGCCTTTGAGAAGCGGCAGGCGATCCCGCTCGCCGACCTCGCCGCCGCGCTGACCAAGCGTCCGCCCGAGCGGGTGCCGGGCACGGCGGTGTTCCTGACCGCCAACCCCGCCTCGGCGCCGGGCGCGCTGCTCCACAATCTCAAGCACAATAAAATCCTGCACGCGCAAAACCTGATCGTGACGATCCGCACCGCCGACCGCCCCGTCGTGCCACCGGAGAAGCGCGCGGAAGTGGAGCGGCTGGACGAGAATTTCGCGACCGTCGTGCTGAAATATGGTTTCATGGAAACGCCTGACGTGCCGCGCGACCTGCCCCGCGATCTGGGCGTGCAGACCAGCGGCAAGGGGCTGGACCCGATGAAGACCAGCTTCTTCATCGGCCGTAACACGCTGAAGCCCGAAGCGGAAAAGGGCATGCCGCCCTGGCAGGACCGGCTGTTCATGTTCCTGCAGCGCAATGCGAGCGACCCCACCGACTTCCTGCGGATTCCGCCGGGCAAGGTGCTGGAACTGGGCGAACAGGTGACGGTGTGAGTTATTCCTCCCCGGTACGGGGAGGGGGGCCGCCGCATCGCGGTGGTGGAGGGGGGATCGCGGCAGGGGCTGAACTGTGTGGAAGCCCCCCTCCGTCAGGGCTTTCTCCCTGCCACCTCCCCGTACCGGGGCGGATCTTTCAGAGTGTGACCTTGGGTGGCTTGGCGGCCTCGACCGCGACCAACACCATCTTTTCCCAGATAGCGGGATCGCCCGCATCGGCCATCGCCTGATCGGGCTCGCGCAGTGTCCGCAAGACGGCCAGCGCATCGGCCATATGATCGCGCCACTGCGCGTCGACCAGCTTGGATGCGGATTCGGAGTCGCCCTTGGCATTGGCGCTTAACCGCTGACCGCACAGCACGCGCGCGATGCGTTCGGCGGCGGGGGTGTGGGCAATGTCCATGGCAACCTCTCTCCTGATGCGCGTGTCGTTACGCGCTCAACGCGGGAGAGGGGCTTTGGGGTTCATGTGCTATCCAACAGCACGCCCCTCCCGCAGGCGGGAGGGGATGGGGGAGGGTAAGCTCCAGGGTTGGTCTCGGTGAGACCCCTTACCCTCCCCAAACCCCTCCCGTTTACGGGAGGGGCTTAAGAAGCAATCAGCCCTGCGCGCCGCGCCCGGCACCGCCGCCACCGGGGCGACCCTGGCCGCCACGACCGCGACCGCCGCCACCGGGCGCACCGCCACCGCCGCTACGACGGCGCGGCTGGCGACCCTGCGGTGCCCGCGAGTCGGTCGCGCGCGGGTGATGCGTGGCGCGCGGACGCGCCGGATCGCGCGGGCGGTCGACGCGCGGCGCGGGATCGGCGCCGATCGCCTTCACGCGCTGCGACTTGATCGTCTCGGCGCGCTTCACGAAATCGGCGGGAAGCGGCACGACGGTGATCTTCTGCCGCGTCAGCTTCTCGATATCCTTCAGATACGGCCGCTCATCCTCGGCGCAGAAGGCGATGGCCATGCCCGAGCGACCGGCGCGCGCGGTGCGGCCGATGCGGTGGACATATTGCTCGGCGACGTTGGGCAGCTCGAAGTTGAAGACGTGGCTGACGCCCGGAATGTCGATACCGCGCGCCGCGATGTCGGTCGCCACCAGCACGCGGGTCTGGCCCGAGCGGAACTCGCCCAGCGCACGCTCGCGTTGGCCCTGGCTCTTGTTGCCGTGGATGGCGTTGGCGGCGATGCCGTTGCCCGCCAGCAGCTTCACGACGCGGTCGGCGCCATGCTTGGTGCGGGTGAAGACCAGCGCCAGCTCGATCGCGGGATCGGCGAGCAGGATGGTCAGCAGCGCCTGCTTCTCCTGCTGCGTGACGAAGGTCACCGACTGGTCGACGCGCTCGGCGGTGGTCGACACCGGGGTGACGGTCACGGTCGCGGGGTTGTCGAGGAACTTGTCGGCCAAGTCGCGGATCGCGGCGGGCATGGTGGCCGAGAAGAACAGGGTCTGGCGCTTGCGCGGGATCATCTTCACGATGCGACGCAGCGCGTGGATGAAGCCCAGATCGAGCATCTGGTCGGCCTCATCCAGCACCAGGATCTCGATCATCGACAGGTTCAGGAAGCCCTGCTCGACCAGGTCGATCAGGCGACCGGGCGTGGCGACCAGGATGTCCACGCCGCGCGACAGGTCCTGCCGGTTCTTGTTCAGGCTGGTGCCGCCGAAGACGGTCGCGACCGCAAGCTTGGAAAACTTGGCATAGCCCTTGGCATTCTCGGCGATCTGGCTGGCCAGTTCGCGGGTCGGGGCCAGGACGAGCATCCGACAATGGGTCGGCAGGACGCGCTTGTTCGCCTCGACCAGACGCTGGATCGAGGGGAGGACGAAGGCCGCCGTCTTGCCGGTGCCGGTCTGCGCGATGCCCAGCAGGTCGCGGCCTTCCAGCAGCGTCGGGATCGAGTCGCGCTGAATGGGCGTGGGTTCGGAATAGCCCTTGGCTTCGAGCGCACGGACGAGCGGCTCGGCAAGGCCGAGTTCGGAAAAGGACATGGAATTACTTTCGATCATGGCGCGCGAGTCACGACAGGCCGCAAGCGCGGGCCGGGGTTGATGACACCCCGCGTGACAAGGGAAGCCTGAAGACAGGGTCGGGGCGGAGCCGGGACCAGATGGTCCGTTCACGCTGCGAGTGGACGCCTCGACGGGCGGGCATGTGCGCTAACGCTTGCGGAAAGTCAAGTTTCGGGCAGGATCACCATCCCAATGCGTGACAAGCGCGGACGGATGGTTACATCCGATACCAGTTAGCGAAGAGGAGTCCTGCATGAAACTCGCCAGTCTCAAGAGTGGTCGCGACGGCAAGCTGGTCGTCGTGTCGAGCGACCTCGCCTGGTATGCGGATGCGGGGCATATCGCACCGACGCTGCAGGCGGCACTCGACGATTGGGACAGGATCGCGCCCGCGCTCGCCAATCTGGCCACCGATCTGGATCATGAGGCGATCCCGCGTGCGCGTTTCCACGAGCATGACGCCGCCTCGCCCTTGCCGCGCGCGTACCAATGGGCGGACGGGTCGGCCTATGTGAATCACGTCGCGCTCGTCCGCCAGGCGCGCGGGGCGGCACTGCCCGAGAGCTTCTGGCACGATCCGCTGATGTATCAGGGCGGATCGGACGGGTTTCTGGGGCCGCGCGACGCCATTCCGCTGCCCGATGAAAGCTGGGGCTGCGACCTGGAGGGCGAGGTCGTCGTCGTCACTGGCGATGTGCCCATGGGCGCGAGCCGCGAAGAGGCGCTGGCGGCGATTCGGCTGGTCGGGCTGACCAACGACGTGTCGTTGCGCGGGCTGATTCCGGGTGAGCTGGCCAAGGGCTTCGGCTTTTTCCAGTCCAAGCCCGCCTCGGCCTTCTCGCCCGTCTTCGTGACGCCGGAATCGCTGGGCGACTGGTGGCAGGACGGCAAGCTGCACCGGGTGTTGAAGGTCGATCTGAACGGCCAGCCCTTTGGTCGCGCGGATGCGGGGCAGGACATGACCTTCGATTTCGGCACGCTGGTCGCGCATGCGGCCAAGACCCGCGCGCTGGGGGCGGGGACGATCATCGGGTCGGGCACGGTGTCCAACCGCGATTCGGATGGCGGCCCCGGCAAGCCGGTCGCCGAGGGCGGTGTCGGCTATAGCTGCCTGGCCGAACTGCGCATGATCGAGACGATCCGGGGCGGCGAGGCGGTGACGCCGTTCCTGAAGAAGGGCGACACGGTGCGCATCTGGATGGAGGATGACCGCCATCATCCGATCTTCGGCGCGATCGAACAGACGGTGGAGTAACCCATTCCTGTCTAGGGCGGATCGACCTTTATTCCATTCCTCCCCTGCAAGGGGAGGTGGCAGGCCGCAGGCCTGACGGAGGGGTGTCTCGGCTGGAGAGGTTCGCCCCCGTCCACGACCGGTGACACCCCTCCACCATCCTTTGGATGGTCCCCCTCCCCTTCCAGGGGAGGGAAGAAAGTGGCTCCACTTGAATGTCGATCCTCCCCAAGCTGGCTTGGGGAGGGTTTGGCGGTCACTCCACCAGCGCGTCGATCGCCTCGGCCATGTCGATGTCGCGGGCCGACAGCCCCCCTGCGTCATGAGTGGTCAGCACGATGTCGACCCGGTTCCAGACATTGGACCATTCGGGATGATGGTCGGCCTTTTCCGCCAGCAAGGCGACGCGGGTCATGAAGCCGAACGCCTCGTTGAAGTCGGCAAACACGAAACGGCGGCTGATCGCGTCGCGCGATTCGTCCCAGTCCCATTCGGTCAGGCCGTCCAGCGCCTCGTCCCGGTCCAGCTCGCTCAGCCGTTCCACCATGATCGTCCCCTTGGCTTCTCTTGTTCTTTTGACCGGCACAGCGGTAAGACGGCGGCCATGAGCGGGCAAGACGCGATTGGTGAAGCACCCGGTCCCGAGGTGATCGAGCGGATCGCGCGGGATGCGATCGCGCGCCTGCCGGAGGAATTCCGCGCCCATCTGGGCGATGTCGTCCTGATCGTCGAGGAATTCGCCGATGACGAGACGCTGGCGGCACTGGGCCTCGAACACCCGCTGGACCTGACCGGCCTGTATCACGGCCGGCCGGTGGGCGAGAAAAGTTCGATGGATTCCGCCAGCCTGCCAGACCGTATCCATTTGTATCGGCGCGCGATCCTGGACGAATGGATCGAGACCGGCGTTCGGCTGGACGATCTGGTCGTTCATGTGACGATCCATGAGATCGGCCATCATTTCGGCCTGTCCGACGACGACATGCACGCGCTGGAAGATGCGGTGACGTGATCCTGGAATTGAATCGGGTTGCCTGCGCACGCGGCGGGCGGCTGCTCTTCGCCGGACTGTCGCTGTCGCTGGGCAAGGGTGAGGCGGCGATCGTTACCGGCCCCAACGGCATCGGCAAGTCCAGCCTGTTGCGCCTCGCCGCCGGGCTGATCGCGCCGTTCGAGGGGCGCGTCGCGCGGGCCGGGCGCATCGCGCTGATGACCGAGGATATCGCGCTCGACACCGAGCGGCGGCTGGGCGAGGCGCTGCTGTTCTGGGCGCGGCTCGATGGCCTTGCCGACGCGGCGGCGCGCGTGGCGGTGGCGCTGGAGACGGTGGGTCTCGCGGCGCTGGCCGAGGTCCCGGTGCGGCTCTTGTCGACCGGGCAGCGTCGCCGCGCGGCGCTGGCGCGGGTATGGGCATCGCAGTCTTCGCTATGGCTGCTGGACGAGCCGGGCAATGGCCTGGACGTGGACGGGGTGGCGATGCTGGAGCGAGTCCTGTCGCAACATCGTGCGGGCGGCGGCGCGGTGTTGTTGACGACGCATCAGCCGCTGGACGTTCCGGGGGCGGGGCGGGTCGCCCTAGATGCGTTGGTCGCGGCATGAGCGTGGCCCCGGCCTTGATAGCGACCCTGATCGCGCGCGACGTGCGGCGCGGCTATGCCGGGGGCGGAGCGGGGCTGGTCTGCGGCTTCTTCCTGCTGGCGGTGGTGTTGTTTCCCTTTGCCATCGGGCCGGACCGCACGGTGCTGATGCTTGTCGGCGCGGGCGCGATCTGGGTCGCGGCGCTGCTGGCCGCGCTGTTGCCGGTCGAGCGGCTGGTCGCGCCCGATGCCGAGTCGGGGTGGTTCGACCAGATTCGTGTGCACGGCCTGTCGCTGCCGCTGGTGATGGCGCTGCGCATCGTTGCGCACTGGATCGCCTTTGCGCCGCCGCTGATGACGGCAGCGCTGGTCGCGGGCGGGTTGTTCGGGTTGGAGGCGGGGGCGCTGGTGCGGGTCGAGGCGGGGTTGCTGCTCGGCACGCCGGGACTGGCGGCGTTGGCGGTGGCGACGGGGGCGCTGACCGCGGGGTTGCGCGGGGCGGGGGGGCTGGCCGGGCTGTTACTGCTGCCGCTCGCACTGCCGCTGCTGATCTTCGGAGCGGGGAGCGGCGATATGGGGGCGCTGAAGCTGCTGGCGGCGGTGTCGCTGCTGCTGGTGGCGGGCGCGCCGTGGATCGCGGCGGCGGCGATCCGGTCGGTGCGAGACTGAACGGATGGCTGAAGCGAACGTGATCGCGCGGGCCTTTGACGCGGCCTCGGCCTATGATGCGCATGCGGTGGTGCAGCGGCAGGTCGCGGATTGGCTGGCCGAGCGAGTCGTCGCGGTCGCGCCGTCCGCGCCGCGTGTGCTCGAGGTGGGATGCGGCACCGGCTTCCTGACGCGAGCAACTCTGCCCCGGCTGGAGCGGGCCGACTGGCTGATGACCGATATCGCTCCCGCCATGCTGGCGCGCGGCCTGGCGGCGAATCCGTCCGCGCGGGGGCGGGTGATGGATGGCGAGTTTCCCGATCTGCCGGGCGAAGCGCCGTTCGACCTGATCGTCAGCAGCCTGGCGGTGCAGTGGTTCGCCGATCTGGAGGCAGGCTTGCGGCGGCTGGCGCAGTTCCTTGCACCCGGCGGGCGGCTGCTGGTGACCACGCTGACCGAGGGCACCTTTGCGGCTTGGCATCAGGCGCACCGGGCGGAAGGATTTGCGGCCGGAAGCCCGGTTTATCCTCCCGTCGATCGGCTTATGGCGACGGGATGGAGCGTCGAGACGCGGACGTTTACGCAGCGGCACGACTCGGCGGCGGACTTTATGCGCGCGCTGCGGGCGATCGGCGCAGGCACGCCGCGCGACGGGCATCGGCCCATCCCGCCGGGCGCGATGCGGCGTATCGCCCGGCGGTTCGAGGCCACCGGAGCGGTTGCAACCTATGAGGTCGCGCTGATCGAGATTTCCAAACCCCGCTCAGGCTGACCGCTTACCGGCTCCACCGCGCCCAGATGGCGGTGGGCAGGGTCAGGCCCCGCGCTTCCTCGCGCACGCCGAGTTCGCCACATTCGACCTTGCCGGGCAGGTCGGCCATCACCTGGCGCATCATCTCGCCGATCGCCATCGCCGACATGCGCACCGCGTACACGGTCAGGAACAGGAAGCGCGAATCGGCGTCGAGCAGCTGGCGGCAATTGGCGATCAGGCCGGGCAGGTCTTCCTCCAGCCGCCAGACCTCGCCCTCCGGCCCGCGTCCGTACTTCGGCGGGTCGAGCAGGATACCGTCATAGCGCCGCCCGCGCCGCACTTCGCGCGCGACGAACTTGGCGGCGTCGTCGATGATCCAGCGGACCGGCGCATCGCCCAGGCCCGACAGCATCGCATTGCCGCGCGCCGCCTCGACCGACTTCTTCGAGGCGTCGACATGGACCATCTTGGCGCCCGCGCTCGCCATCGCCAGCGTGCCGACGCCGGTATAGCCGAACAGGTTCATGCACTCCGGCTCGGCCAGGCCGTCGACCTGCTCGCGCATCCAGCTCCACACCGGCGCCATGTCGGGGAAGAAGCCGAGATGGCGGAACGGCGTGTTCTGCGCGGTGAAGCGCACCTCGTTCCACTTCAGCGGCCAGCCGTCGCGGGGAACAGGCTCGTTGAAGGTCCAGCGGCCGCCGCCATCCTCGTCCGATCCGGGCACGAACTCGGCCGCCGCGCGCCAGTCATGGGTCGCGGGGGCCCACATCGCCTGCGGTTCGGGGCGGATGAAGCGGAACCGGCCATAGCGTTCCAGCTTGCGACCATGGCCGGAGTCGACCAGCCCGTAATCCGCCCAGGGCTCGCCGATCATCGTTTCGAGTTTCATGCGCCCGCGTTAGCGCAAACCATGCCCGTCGATAAAGGCCGTCACCGCGTCGAAGGTGGCGGGCAGGGTGGTGAAGCGTTCCTCACGCTCGAACAGGTCGCCGACGCGGCGAGGAAGGGGCGGGCGAACACCGGTCGCGCGCTCGACCGCATCGGTGAACTTGGCCGGATGCGCGGTGGCGAGCGTCACGACCGGCGCGGTCGTCTCGGCGGCGCGCGCGGCCGACAGCGCGATGGCGGTGTGGGGGTCGAGCACCTGGCCCGCCTCGTCATGGGCCCAGCGCATCGCGCGGCTCATGTCATCGGCATCGACGCGCGTGCTGGTGAAGAGCGGGGCGATGGCCTGGCTCTGCGCATTGGTCAGCCGCATCGCGCCGCTGCCCTCGAACCCCTTCATCTGGCTTGCCAGCGCCGCGCCGTCGCGGCCGTTCGCGTCGAAGAGCAGCCGCTCGAAGTTGGAGCTGACCTGAATGTCCATCGACGGCGTTGCGGTCGCCTGTACCTGCCCCTTGGAATAGTCGCCCGAGGACAGCGCGCGGTGAAGGATGTCGTTGACGTTGGTCGCGACGATCAGCCGCTCGACGGGCAGGCCCATGCGCGCCGCGACATAGCCGGCGAACACGTCCCCGAAATTGCCCGTGGGGACCGAGAAGGCGATGGCCTTGCCCGGTGCGCCCAGCCGGACGGCGGCGTAGAAATAATAGACGACCTGCGCCATCAACCGCGCCCAGTTGATCGAGTTGACCGCCGACAGGGTATGGCGGTCGGCAAAGGCGCGGTCGTTGAACATCGCCTTCACCAGCGCCTGCGCGTCGTCGAAATTCCCCTCTATCGCGATATTGTGGACGTTGGGGGCGAGCACCGTCGTCATCTGGCGCCGCTGGATCTCGGTCACGCGGCCTGCCGGGTGCAGCATGAAGATATCGATATTGGCACGCCCCGCCACCGCGTCGATCGCCGCCGATCCGGTGTCGCCGCTGGTCGCGCCGACGATGGTCAGACGGGTGTCGGTGCCGCGCAGGAACCGCTCGAAGAGCAGGCCCAGCATCTGGAGCGCGACGTCCTTGAACGCCAGCGTCGGGCCGTGGAACAGCTCCAGCAGCCACTGGTCATGGTCGAGTTGGACCAGCGGCGTGACAGCGGCGTGTGAGAAACGGCCATAAGCGGTGTCGCACAAATCCTGCAGCTCTTGCGGCGTGAGGCTGTCGCCGACGAACGGCGCCATGATCCGCGCGGCGGTCTGCGCATAGGACAGGCCCGCCAGCCCCTCGATCTCCTCACGGGTCAGGGTCGGCCAGGCTTCGGGCACGTAAAGCCCGCCATCGCTGGCGAGACCGGCCAGGGTCGCGCCCCGGAAATCGAGGACGGGGGCGGAGCCGCGGGTACTGATATAGCGCATGATGCGGTGCGGCTTAACGGGCTGCAGGCCCCGCGACAACCATTCGATTGCGTCGAAAGACCGCCAAAGCATAGATAATTGCGGCGATCGCGGCGAACAGGAACCATTGGATGGCGTAGGCGAGATGGTTGTTGGGCACCGACTCGAGGTCGGGACGCGCATTCGCCTCCAGCCCGCCGACGGGCGTGTCGGCGACCAGCAGCATCGCCTGCGGCCGATGGTCGAAGGCCGACTGGATCAGCGAGCGGCTGTCGGGGGCATGGGCGATATAGCCGTCGACTGTGCTACCCGGCCAGGTGACTTCCTTGCGCGGATCATGGGTGGTGCCGAGCTGCACCTGCATCGCCCCTTGCGGCACCGAACAGGTGGCGATCAGGCGAAAGCCCGCCGCCCCCGCCCCTGCGCGCCGGATGGTGACGGGCGGGCGGCAATCGGCGGTGGCGCGGCGGAAGAGCAGGCGCTCGTCGGGATAGAGCGGAAAGGCGATGACGGGCCGGGTCGGATTGGCGGCCAGCTGCGCCAGATACGCTTCCTTCTGCGGCAGACGGTCGAGCAGCTGCCACAGCCCCAGCGCGATCATCGCGGCAACCGCCAGGCCGACGATCAACGTGGGCAGGATCGGCACGCGCCTCATGCGTCCTCGTCCTCCGGGGGAGCGACGACCGCGCCCTCGCGGGCTTCGTTGCGATACTCGGCGGCCATCAGCGCGCCCTTGGCGATGCGCAAGGAATAGACGACGCCCACCGCCGTCAGCGGCAGCCAGATCAGCATGTGCAGCCATAGCGGCGGATGGAGCGTCAGTTCGACGATGATCGCCGCGATGGTGATGACGGTGCCCAGGATCAGGGTCAGGAAGGCGGCAGGCCCGTCCCCGACATTGAACCGGGTGAAGTCCAGCCCGCAGGCGCTACACCGATCCGCGAAGGTCGCCAGATGCGTCGAGAGGAGCGGCCCCGCAAACAAATGGGGCTGGCCGCAACGCGGACACAGCCCCTGAAATGCCGCCTGCGCGATGGTAGGAGGCGTAAACTCAGCCACTATGAACCGGCGCGCCCCAGCCACCCCAGACATAGATGGTGACGAACAGGAACAGCCACACCACGTCGACGAAATGCCAATACCAGGCCGCCGCCTCGAACCCGAAATGCTGGCGGGGCGTGAAGTCGCCGCGATAGGCGCGGATCAGGCAGACGATCAGGAAAATGGTGCCGACGATGACGTGGAAACCATGGAATCCGGTCGCCATGAAGAAGGACGCGCCATAGTTGATCCCCTTGAAGGGGAAGGGCGCATGGACATACTCATACGCCTGGATCGAGCTAAAGATCAGGCCGAGCACGACGGTCAGCCACAGGCCCTTCAGCACGCCGTCGCGGTCGCCGACGCCGAGAGCGCCCCACAGGCCCTTCTTCTCACCGCCACGCTGGTTGTGGATCAGCGCATGGTGCGCCCAGGTGACGGTGGTGCCGCTGGTCAGCAGGATCAGCGTGTTGAGCAGCGGCAGCTTGAAGGCGTCGATCACCTCCAGCCCCTTGGGCGGCCAGGTCGCGGCGATGGCGGCGGCGCCTTCGGTCGCACGTTCGACCTGTCCGTCGACGAAGCTCATCGCGGTCGGGAACAATGCGAAGTCGAAGAACGCCCAGAACCAGCCGACGAAGAACATCACTTCCGATGCGATGAATAGGATCATGCCATAGCGAAAATGCAGCTGCACCACCGGGGTATGATCGCCATGATGCGCCTCGCGCACCACATCCGCCCACCAGCTGCCCATGCAGAAGAGAACGGCGGCCAGCCCGGCCAGGAACGCCCAGCCGCCGCCCGGCGCACTGTGCATCCACATGATCGCGCCCGAGGCCATGAGCAGCGCCGACATCGAACTGGCCAGCGGCCAGGGGCTCGGCGGCAGGATATGATAATCGTGGTTCTTTGCGCCAGCCATGATCCCGTCCCTTAGCTTTTTGCTATTTTGGGGACAGGCTAACCCGCTTTCTTCGCCGAATCCACCGGGTAAAATGTGTAGGACAGGGTAATGGTCTCGATGTCCTTCGCATCGGGATCGTTCAGGATCTTCGGGTCGATGAAGAAGATAACCGGCATCCGCGCGGTCTCACCGGGTTTCAGCGTCTGCTGGGTGAAGCAGAAGCACTGGATCTTGGTGAAATAGCGCCCCGCCTGATCGGGCGTGACGTTGAAGGTCGCGGTGCCGGTGATCGGGACTTTCGCGTTGTTGGTGGCGGTGAAGAACACCATGTCGCGCGCGCCGATATCGACGGTTTCGTGCGGATTTTCGGGCTTGAAGGTCCAGGCGAGCCGCGACGAGACATTGGCGTCGAAATTGACCGTGACCTGGCGGTGGACGCTGCCCGGCGCCTGGTTGCCCCGCTGGGTCGTGCCCTGATAGCCCGTCACCTGGCAGAACATGCGGTAGAGCGGCACGCTGGCAAAGGCGAGGCCGGTCATGAACACCACGCCGAAGACCGCGAGGGCGACCGTGCGAGCCTGGCGCGAGAGAGTCATCCGTGCATGCCCGCGCGAATCTTGGACAGGGTGATGAAGAAGATCAGCACCACGAGGAAACCGAGCAGCAGCGCCATCGCGGTGGCGCGGGCCCGCTGCTTGCGGCGAATGCGATTCGAGTCGTCAGGCGTCATGCCCAACGATCCACCACCAGCGCGCCAAAGAGAAGGAAAAGATAGAGAATCGAATATTTGAACAGCCGCTTTTCGGGCTTCATCGAATCCTCGGCCTGGGTATGGCGAAAGGCGACGATGGCGGCATAGGCGGCGAATAGCGCGGTCCCGGCAGTGGCGATCACGCCGTAGATCGATCCTGTCAGCCCCAGCGGCCAGGGCGCGACGGCGGCGATCGCCATCGGGATGGTGTAAAGCCCGATCTGCGCGCGCGTCACCCGCTCGCCCGCGACGACGGGCAGCATCGGCACGCCCGCGTTAGCGTAATCGGTCTTCACGAACAGCGCGAGCGCCCAGAAATGCGGCGGCGTCCACAGGAAGACCAGGCTGAACAGCAGGAAGGGGAGGAGCGCGACCTCGCCGGTCGCGGCGGCCCAGCCGATCAGCGGCGGAAACGCGCCCGCCGCTCCGCCGATCACGATATTCTGCGGCGTCCGCCGCTTCAGCCAGACGGTGTAGACGAGGACATAGAACAGGATCGAGACGGTCAGGATTCCGGCGGCGACATAATTGACCGCCAGTCCCATCAGCAGGACCGAGAAGCACGCCAGCCCCACCCCGAAATGCAGCGCCGATTCGCGGGTCATGCGACCGGCGGGCAGCGGCCGCTTGGCGGTACGCTTCATCAGCGCGTCGAGGTCCGCCTCATACCATTGGTTGAGCGCCCCCGCCGCGCCCGCGCCCAGCGCGATGCACAATATGGCGGTGAAGCCGATGACCGGATCGATGCCGATGGGGGCCGCCAGCATCCCGCACAGGCCGGTGAACACCACCAGCGTCATCACCCGCGGCTTGGTCAGTGCGAGAAAGTCGCGCCAATCGGCGGGAACGAAGACGGAGGAGGGGATGCTGGACATGAGAGCCCCGCATATAGGGCTTGGCGAGGAGGGGGGCAATCGAAGCGTCTCCCCCTCCCGCAAGCGGGAGGGGGCGGGGGGAGGGCAGGGAGTCTCACCGAGACCATCACCCGTGGCTGGCCCCCCCCCC
>NZ_BCTY01000054.1 GCF_001591005.1 Sphingomonas sanguinis NBRC 13937 | reverse complement strand
TGTCCCGCTATCGATAGGGTGATACCCCTCCGTCAGGCCTGAAGGCCTGCCACCTCCCCTTGCAGGGGAGGAATCTCGAGAAGCCGCTCCCTCTGCCGGTCCGCCCCATCCATAGGGTGCCGGTGTTGACCTGATCCGCCACCTCCCCCAAACGCCTTGGCCATGCGCTTCTTCTCGGATAACGCCGCCCGTATCCATCCCAAGGTGATGGAGGCCATCGTCGGGGCCGACGAGATGGACAGCCCCTATGACGGCGACCGCTGGTCGAAGGCGTTGGACGAGCGGCTGTCGGACCTGTTTGGCACCGATGTCGAGGTGCTGTGGGTGCCCACCGGCACCGCCGCCAATTGCCTGGCGCTGGCGGCGCTCTGTCCGCCTTATGGCGGCGTGGTTTGCCACCGCGACTCGCATATCCAGAATGACGAAGGCGGCGCGCCCGAATTCTACACCCATGGCGCCAAGCTGATGCTGGCCGATGGCGAGGGGGCCAAGCTGACCCCCGACACGATCCGAACCGTGATCGACGCCATCGCCAACGACGTCCACCGGGTTCAGCCGCACGCGATCTCGATCACCAACGCCACCGAATATGGTCGGGTGTACAACCCCGACGAGGTGGCTGCGATCGGGGCCTTGGCCAAGGAGCGCAAGCTGGGCTTCCACATGGATGGCGCGCGCTTCGCCAATGCGGTGGCGCGACTGGGCTGCACGCCCGCGGCTCTGACCTGGCAGGCGGGGGTGGATGCGCTGTCCTTCGGCTTCGTCAAGAACGGCGCGATGAGTGCCGAGGCGCTGGTTTTCTTCAAACCCGGTCTTGCTGACGCCACCCGCCGCCGCCGCAAGCGCGCGGGCCTGCTGATGTCCAAGGGACGCTATCTGGCGGCGCAGGTGCTGGCGATGGTTGAGAACGACCTGTGGATCGCCAACGGCGCGCTGGCCAATGCCTGTGCCGAGCGGCTGGCCGAGGCGGCGGGCGACCGGCTGATCCATGCCGTGGAGGCGAACGAAGTCTTCCTGCGCGCCACCCCCGATGAAACCGCCAAGCTGCGGGCGCAGGGCTTCGACTTCTACGACTGGGCGGAGGGCGAGATTCGCCTTGTCACCGCCTGGGACACCGACGCAGGCGCGGTCGGCCGCCTGGCCGACGCGATCGCCGCCCTGAATAAGAGCACGACGTGAGCGAGTTCGACACCGGCCCCCGCTCGACCCGCGCCGCCGTCCTGATCCCCTTTGCGATCGTCACGCTGATCTGGGGATCGACCTGGCTGGTCATCCGCGACCAGATCTCGGTCGTGCCCGCCACCTGGTCGGTCAGCTATCGCTTCCTGATCGGTGGTCTCGCCATGGGGGCCTTCGCGCTGGCCCGACGGGAGAGTTTTCGGCTGGGCCTGACCGGTTTCCTGTTCGCCGCCGGGATCGGGCTGTTCCAGTTCGTCCTCAATTTCAACTTCGTCTATCATGCGGAGGGTTACATCACCTCCGGCCTGGTGGCGGTGGTCTTTGCGATGCTGCTGATTCCCAATGCCGGGTTCGCGCGGCTTTTCCTGGGCCAGCGCATGGGGCGGCAGCTGCTGGTCGGCTCCGGGGTGGCGATGGCGGGGGCGGCACTGCTGTTCCTGCATGAGGCGCGCGTCGATCCGGCCGGGCCCGCGCGCGCCCTGACCGGCATCGTCCTGACGCTGGTCGCGATCCTGTCGGCCTCGACCGCCAATGTCATGCAGGCGACCAACACCGCCAAGCGTTTCCCGATGCACGCCACGCTCAGCGTCGCGATGCTGGTCGGATCAGCAATGGATGCGGTGATCGCCTATATTCTGAACGGCCCGCCGGTGTTCGAGATGCGCGCAGGCTATATCCTGGGCATCCTCTATCTGGGCCTGTTCGCCTCGGCGCTGGCCTTTCCACTCTATTACCGCGTACTACGCACCATCGGCCCGGCCAAGGCGGCTTATTCCAGCGTCATTGTGCCGGTCATCGCGATGAGCCTGTCGACGATATTCGAGGGCTATCGCTGGTCGCTGCTGGCGGGCGCGGGTGCGGCGGTGACCGCGCTGGGGCTGGTCATCGCGCTCAAGGCGCGCAGGCCCAACCGGTAATCGGGATAGCGGGGACGCCAGTTCAGCACCCGCTTCGCCTTGCCGTTCGCCACCCGCCGGTTCTCGGCATAGAAACCGCGCGCCGCCGCCGACAGGCTGTCCAGCGGCACCAGCGGCGGCGGGGCCAGCCCGGCCAGTTCGGCGGCATAGGACACGACCGCATCCTGGTCGCATGGGAAATCGTCCGACAGATTATACGCGCCCGCCGGACCGTCGAACCCGGCGATGACGCCCGAGACGATATCGGCGATATGCACCCGGCTGAACACTTGGCCGGGCAGCCCGACGCGGTGCGACCGTCCGCTACGCACCCGGTCGATCGGCGAGCGGCCGGGACCGTAGATGCCCGGCAGGCGGAACACCCGCGCGCCCAGCGCCTGCCAGTCCGCATCCGCCACCGCGCGGGCGACACGGCGGCCGGAGCCGATGGCGGCGCTCTCGTCCACCCAGGCGCCGCCTGTATCGCCATAGACACCGGTCGAGGAGAGATAGCCCAGCCACGCGTCCGACCGGGCGAGACGCTCGCCATAGGTGACGAGCACCGGGTCCACCTCGTCCTCGGGCGGGACCGAGGACAGGATATGCGTCGCGGCGGCGATCTCCGCCGTTACGCGCTCCCGGTCGTCGAAGCGGATGGTGCCGCCGCGTCCGTCACGGGTGGTGCCCGTCACGGACCAGCCACGGCCCTCCAACAGGGCCGCGAGGTGCCCCGCGGCATAGCCCAGGCCGAACACGAACAGCTGACTCACCCTACCTCCCGACATGGCCTTCGACGTCGCTCAGGCTGAACGGATGGAAGGCGGCTTGGCTGCAACGGCCCGGTGCCTTACTTCGCCGCCATCGGCCCCTTGTAGAGCGTGCCGAAATAATCGCCCTTGTTCCACACCGGCCGCTCGGGCGCGTCGGCGATCTCGCGGGCGATAGCATAGTTCACGCTGACGAAGCGCGGCCCCTGGCTCCAGTCGATACCCTGGTCGATCTCGTCGCCGGGGCGGTGATAGCGGTGGCTCATGAAGTCGTTGACCGCCGCCTTGCCCGGCCCGGCCTGACCCGGCCACAGGAAGACCGAGGGGATGCCCTTCTGCACGAAGCGGAAATGGTCCGAGCGCACGAAGATGCCTTCCTCCGGCATCGGATCGGGCGACACGGGCAGGCCCATCGCCCCCACTGCCTTGCGCACGATCGGCCCCAGCGTCGAGCGGTCCGCGCCGAACACCACCATATCCTCGAACTTGTAGGTCAGGATCGGCATGTCGAGATTGACGTCGGCGACGATCGACTTCAGCGGCACGGTCGGGTGGTTGGCGAAATAATCCGATCCGACCAGCCCCTTCTCTTCCGCCGTCACCGCGAGGAACATCACGGTCCGCTTGGGTGCGGCGGCGGCCTTGAAGCGCTTGGCCTCCTCGATCAGGCTGGCGATGCCAATGGCGTTGTCGAGCGCGCCATTGTTGATCCGGTCGCCGTCACCACCCTCATTGGTGCCGATATGGTCGAGATGCGCCGACAGGACGACCACTTCATCCTTCAGCTTGGGGTCGCTGCCCGGGATCAGACCGATGACGTTGCTGCTGTCCATCGGCTTGAAGCTGGTCTTGGACGCGACCGTCAACTGGCCCGCCGCGACCAGCGGCTTATAGGCGGGCTTGGTCGAGGCGGCGGCCTTCATGACCGCCTCCCAGCCCTTGCCGAACAGCTTGGCCGCGCCGGTCTGCGACAGGGTGCCGAGCACCGGGGTCGAGGGCGTCAGGGCGTGCGCGGTACCGTCCGGGTTCGCCCAGGTCACGCGCGGCGCATTGTAATAGCGGGCCAGCGCCGAGAAGGGCCGCTGGCGGGGCCCGGCGCGCGGCATATCGATCTGGATCGCACCGACCGCGCCATGCGCCGCCGCCAGCGAGGCCTTGTTGCCCGCCGATCCAAAAAAGGCGCGCGCCTCGCCGTCCAGCCCCTCGGGCGTGCCGGGGACGAAAGCGACGATCTTGCCGCGAACATCGACGCCCTTGTAATCGGTCAGGCCATAGGGCGCGGCGTCGATGCCATAACCGACAAAGACGACCGGCGCGCTGAGGCTGGTCTCACGCTTGTCGGGCACGGCCGAGGGTACGAAGTCCTCGCCGAAGACCAGCTCCTGCGGCTGGCCGCCCTTGGGCGTCCACAAGGCGCTGCCCTTATCGGCGACGTTGTACGCGACGAGCGGCACCTTCTGCAGATAGCCGCCATCCTCTCCGCCGGGCCGCAGGCCCGCCGCATAGAATTGCGCGGCGACATATTGGGCGGCGATGTCATAGTCGCGCGTGCCCGCCTCGCGCCCGGCCATCGCGTCTGACGCCAGGAACATCACATGCGCCTTCATCGCGGCCTGATCCTCGGGCAGCGCGGCGGTGACGATGGCATTGCGCTCGGCGGCGCTGCGCTGCGGGGCGGGCTTTGCCGCCGGAGCGGGGGCGGCGGCCTGGCCATGGTCGTGATCATGCGCGATGGCGGCAGTGGACAGGAAAAGCAGCGGCAACAGGGCCGTCATACGCGACATGCAGGACCTTTCGGGGAGATGGTGTGACATAGAGGTATCACGCCCCGACCTGCGATCAACCCCGCCCTTCACCCGCCCGCGTCGTTTTTCATGGGCCTGGGATGGCGGGACGGGCTATAGTCCCGCCATGGACATTCAGCGCAGCGCCGCCCAGCCCAGCATGACCCCCGCCGCCATCCGGCGCGAGGATTACAGCCCGCCCGCCTGGGCCGTGCCGCAGGTGTCGCTCGACTTCACGCTCGACCCGTCCGACACCCGCGTCCGCGCCGCGCTGAGCGTCGAGCGGCACAGCCCGCATGACGCGCCGCTGCGGCTGGACGGCGCGGGGCAGACACCGCTGTCGGTGAAGGTCGACGGCGCGCCGTTCCAGGACTGGCGGATCGAGGGCGAACAGCTGGTCATCGCGCTGCCCGGCGAGGCGCATCTGGTCGAGACCGAGGTCATGATCGCGCCCGACCGCAACACCCAGCTGATGGGCCTCTATGCCTCGGGCGGCAATCTGTGCACCCAGTGCGAGGCGGAGGGGTTCCGCCGCATCACCTTCTTCCCCGACCGGCCCGATGTGCTGAGCATCTATCGCGTGCGCATGACGGCGGACAAGGCGCGTTTCCCGGTGCTGCTCGCCAATGGCGATCCGGTGGCGAGCGGCGAGAATGACGACGGCACCCACTGGGCCGAATGGCACGACCCCTTCCCCAAGCCCTCCTATCTGTTCGCGCTGGTGGCGGGTGATCTGGCGGTCAACGCCTCGACTTTCACCACCATGAGCGGCCGCGTCGTCGAGCTGGGCATCTGGGTCCGCGCCGCCGATATCGCGAAGACGGACCATGCGCTCCACGCGCTCAAGCTGTCGATGGCGTGGGACGAGCGGGTCTATGGCCGCGAATATGACCTGGACGTGTTCAACATCGTCGCAGTCGACGATTTCAACTTCGGCGCGATGGAGAATAAGGGGCTGAACATCTTCAACAGCCGCTACATCCTGGCCGACCCCGACACCGCGACCGATTATGATTACGACGCGATCGCCGCCGTCGTCGCCCATGAGTATTTTCACAACTGGTCGGGCAACCGGATCACCTGTCGCGACTGGTTCCAATTGAGCCTCAAGGAAGGCTTTACCGTCTATCGCGACCAGTGTTTCTCCGCCGACCAGGGATCGGCGGCGGTCAAGCGGATCGAGGATGTGCGCGGCCTGCGCGCCAGCCAGTTTCCCGAGGATTCGGGGCCGCTTGCCCATCCGGTGCGCCCCGAAAGCTATATCGAGATCAGCAATTTCTACACGGCGACCATCTATAACAAGGGTGCCGAGCTGATCCGCATGATGGCGACCATGCTGGGCCCGGTGAAGTTCCGCGCCGCCACCGACCTGTATTTCGACCGGTTCGACGGCACGGCGGCGACCTGCGAGGATTTCGTTGCCTGCATGGAGGAGGCGGGCGGGATCGACCTGTCACAATTCCGCCTGTGGTATAGCCAGGCTGGCACGCCGCGCGTCTCGGCGGGCCTGAGCCACGAACCCGGCGGCGGCCGTGCCGAGCTGCGCCTGGCCCAGCATGTCCCCGCCACGCCGGGACAGAGCGTCAAGAAGCCGATGCTCCTTCCCCTGAAGGTCCGTTTGTTCGGGGCGGAGACCGGCCGCCCGCTGACCGAGGAGCGACTGGTCCTGCTCGACCAGGTGGCCGAGACGATCACCTTCGAGGCCGTCACCGAGCGCCCCGTCCTGTCGATCAATCGCGGCTTTTCCGCCCCCATCGTGGTCGAAAGCGACCGCACCGCGCAGGACCTCGCCTTCCTGTCGGCACATGACGACGATCCCTTCGCCCGCTATGAGGCGATGCAGCAGCTGATGCTCGACACGCTGGTCGCGGGCACGCTGCACGGCGATGTGAATGCTGATGCGGTGATCGATGCGGTCGCCCGCACGCTGGACGCCGAGGGGCTGGAGCCCGCCTTCCTCGCCGAAGCCGTGCTGCTGCCGTCGGAGAATTTCATCGGCGACCAGCTGGTGACGGTCGACCCGGACGCCATCCATGTCGCGCGCGAGGCACTGCGACAGCGACTGGGCCATGCACTGGAGCCGGTGTGGCGGCGGCTCTATGCCGAAATGGCGCAGGGGTCTTATGTCTATTCGCCCGATGCCAAGGGGCGCCGCCGCCTGCGCAACGTCGCGCTCGGCTATATCGCGGCCAGCGGCGCGCCCGATGCCGCCGCCCTCGCCTTTGCGCAGTTCGAGACGGCGGACAATATGACCGACCGGCAGGCGGCGCTGACCACGCTGGTCAATTCGGATGCGCCCGAGCGGGAGGAGGCGCTGGCCCGGTTCCACGCGCGCTATGCCGACAATCCGCTGGTGCTGGACAAGTGGTTCCAGACCCAGGCGCTGTCGTCGCGCAGCGATACCGGCGCGGCGGTCGCAAAGCTGGCCGAGCATCCCGACTTCACCCTGGCCAATCCCAACCGCGCCCGTGCGGTTCTGGGGGCGTTCGGGATGAACCAGCGCGCGTTCAATGCGGCCGATGGTTCGGGCTACCGCTTCCTGGCCGACCAGCTGATCGCGCTTGACCGGCTGAACCCGCAGACGGCCGCCAAGCTGCTGCCGCCGCTGGGTCGCTGGCGTCGGTTCGATCCGAAGCGCTCCAAGCTGATGTGCGCCGAGCTGATCCGCATCGTCGGCACGCCCGGCCTGTCCAAGGACCTGTTCGAGCAGGCGTCCAAGAGCATCGAATAGCCCTATTCCTCCCCTGCAAGGGGAGGGGGACCAGCAAAGCTGGTGGAGGGGTGTCACCACGTGTGAGGTCGGTCTTGCCTCTCCAACGGGGACACCCCTCCGTCATGGCTTCGCCATGCCACCTCCCCTTACAGGGGAGGAATGTTACTGGGCCTTAGCCTTCAAAAACCCTTCCATCGCGATCCAGCGGTAAAAGGCGTCGAACCAGCCGGTGCTGGTCGTCGCCTTCGGATACATGCCGAAGCCGTGGCCGCCACGCCCGTACAGGTGGAACTCGACCGGCTTCTTCGCGGCCATCCACTGGTCGATCAGCCCGAAGCCCTTGCCAGCGAACAGCGGATCGTCGGCGGCGATCGCTGCGAACATCGGCGGTGCGTCGGCGGGGACGGTCATCGGCTGAAGCGGGCCATAGATATCGCCGATAAAGGCGGGCTTGGCCTGTCCGTCGAGCACGGTCGCCACGGTCAGCATCGCACCCGCCGAAAAGCCGACCATGCCGATGCGGTTCGGGTCGACCTTCCACTGCCCCGCCCGCTGGCGAACCAGCGCGAAGGCGGCGCGGGCATCGGCGATCTGGGGCGACAGGCCCTTCAGCGCCGCCGCCGGATCGGGTCGCGCAGCCGGGCGCGCCACGCTGGAGAACATCGCGGTCATCGACGTCTCGAACGCGCCCATATCGGCAGGCGTCTGGTTCAGCCGATATTTGAGCACGAACGCCGCGATCCCGCGATCGGCCAGCGCCTTTGCCACGTCCCAGCCCTCATTCTGCATCGACAGGGTGCGGAACCCGCCGCCCGGCGCGACGATGACGGCGGTGCCGGTCGCCTTTGCCGGATCAGGCAGGAACGGCGTCAGCGTCGCCTCGGTCACGTTGCGCGCGAAGACGCTGTTATATTGGCTGTGCCAGCTTTCCTTGTTGGTCGCGCCCGGCAGGGGCCCGGTATTCAGCGGGATGGCGTTCGGCTGCGCGGGTATGGCGATCGGAGCCATCTTGTCGGACTGCGCCAAGGCGGGTCCGGCCACCGAGAGCGCTAGCAAAGCGGCCAGCGCATGGCTGGCCCAGCGATTGGACGTCATATCCTCTCCTGTCCTCCGTGGGTTATGTCCCTACGGTTGGAGCAGGATGGTACGCCTTGCGGTAATAGACGCAAGCGAAAATGGTAAGGCTAACAGACAGAAGCCCCAAGAGAAAATCTTAGAACAGCCGCCCGCCATTGGGCACGGCCAGGTCCGGTGCGATCAGCACCACCTGCCCCTCCGCATCGGGAAAGCCCAGCGTCAGCACCTCGGAGATCATCGGCCCGATCTGGCGCGGGGGGAAGTTGACCACCGCCGCCACCTGTCGCCCGACCAACGTCTCGGGCGTGTAATGCCGCGTGATCTGCGCCGAGGAGCGTTTCACGCCGATCACCTCACCGAAATCGATGGTCAGCTTGATCGCGGGCTTGCGCGCTTCGGGGAAGGGCTCGGCGGCGATGACGGTGCCGACGCGGATGTCGACCGCGAGGAAATCCTCGATCCCAATCCGGGGCGCGGGCGCGTCAGAAGTCGACATTGTCATAATGCGACGGCGGGGTGACCATCTCCATTCGCTCGGACAGCAGCGGACGGAAGGAGGGGCGGCTCTTCAGTCCGCGATACCAGCGCGCGGTCTGCTCATGACCCTTCCAGTCGATACCGCCCAGATAATCAGCGACCGAAATCTGCGCCGCCGCCGCCAGATCGGCGAGACTCATCGTCGCCCCGCCCAGCCAGTTGCGATGGTCGAGCAGATAGTCGGTATAGTCGAGATGCCCGACAGCGGCCTTCATCGCCTCGCGCAGGCCCTTGGCATCGGGGCTGCCGGTACGCGCGACACGCTTGACCATGCGTTCGTGGAGCAGCGGGCCGGTCACGTCCTGATAAAAATGCGTGTCGAACCACGTCACCAACCGCCGGATCTCGGCGCGACCGACGGCGGTGCCGTTGATCATCGCCGACTTCTCGACCGTCTCCTCGAAAAACTCGCTGATCGCCATCGAGTCGACCAGCAGCACGCCGCGCTCCTCGTCGACCATCACCGGCGTCTGCCCGGCGGGGTTCATGTCGAGGAACTCGTCACGCCGCTGCCACGGCGACTCGCGCACCAACTCGTATCCGACGCCCTTCTCGCCCAGCAACAGCCGGACCTTGCGGGAAAAGGGACAGAGCGGGAATTGGTAGAGTTGCCACATGCCGCCCACTTAAGCGGGCGGGACGCGCGACGCCAACCCCGATGGCGCGCTTTTCACCCTTTCCCGCGCGCGGGGCGGCGCAACCTTCGCTGCCCGAGCACGATACCGCTGATCGACAGGACCAAACCGGCCAACGACCAGAGCCACATCCAGCCGGTCCAGACCCAAAAATGCGCGGTCAGCCACGGCCAGTCCCAGGTGTGGAGCAGCGTATAGGCCCAGCGATAAGCGCGCCGCGTGCCATCCTGCCGCTCGACCAGCGCGCCGCTCATCGGATCGACATAGAGCCAGGTCGCCGCCGCATCGTCGAAACGCAATCGCCAGAGGGGCAGCCGTGTCGCATCGGTCCAGTAGAAATCGGGCCGCGCCAGCCAGTCACGCGCCACCCGCCGTCCGTCCGGCACCAGCATCGCGGCGCGTAACGGATCGGTGGCCCGGGCGGCGGCCAGCGTCGCCTGCTCCAGCCAAAGCGGATGCGGCGAGGTGCGGTCGATCGCGATCCGGGCGAACCCGGCGTCCCCGCTCCACTCGACGGTGCGCGCATGTGGCGCGATCCGGGCCAGCCGGTCGAGGTCATGCGGCTCTCCTGCTCGCCCGGCATAGGCCCGCATCGCCGCCGCGGGCGCTTCGCCCCCGGCAAAGGCGTGCCCCGGATCGACCGACAGCCAGCCGCTGACGATCCAGGTCGTCAGCATCACACCGCCCGCCAGTCCGCTGACATGGTGCCAGAGCATCCAGCCGCGATAGGGCGTCATCCGCCCGCCGCGATAGCGCCGTCGCCCCGCCCTAAGCCGTAATATGCCGATCCACAGGCCAGTCAGCGCCACCGCGATGCACGGGCCCGCCACCCACATCACCGCCTGCCGCCAAGTCTCGCGAGCCCGGCGCAACAGGGTCGGATAGATCCAGTGCGGAACCGAGCCCAGCCAGTTCCAAAACCGCTGCCCCCGTGTCGTCCGCTGCACCGGCTGGCCGGTCTGGCTAGAGATATAGAGTTCGGTTCCCACCGCATCGCCCAGCGCGACCTTCCACAAGGGGCGATACCGGTCGAACCCGCCCGCCACTGTCCACTGATCGTCGGCGATCCGCTCGACGTGGCGGACCGGCCCCGCAAACCGCGTGGCGACTCGTGTGGCCAGGGCGGCATCGACGGGGGTGACCGCTCCGCCGTCCGCCGACAGGATGCGGGTGTCGCCGTCGCGGCTCTCGATCCGCCAGACCGGCGCGGAGTCGCGCATTTCCAGCGTGATCCGCCGGGCGTCCGGCGCCACGGGCGCTGGGCCCACCCGCGCCCAGTCGATCGGTTGTGCTCTCGCCCAGCTCTCCGCCGGCTCTAACGACGGATAGGGCACGTAAAGCATCACCAGCCCGCTCGCGAACCACATGGCGAAGAACAGGCAGGTGACGATCCCGACCCAACGATGGGCGAGGAAGGCAAGCCGCAAAGCCGCCTTCCCCCAAGACCGGTCAGAACCCGGCACGAACGCCAATATCCAGCGCGCGCGGGCGGCCCAATATCCATTGCTGGTCGCCGTACGCCGTCACCGCATAGGCCTTGTCGAACAGGTTATAGACACGGACATCGACCGCCAGATGCGGCGTCAGCGCATAGGACAAGGTGGTGTCCACCGTCGCATAGCCCGGGATGCGGAACGCACCGCCATTATCGGAGAAGCGCCGCCCGACATAACGCAGCCCGGCGCGCGCCTGTAGCTTGGCCGAGGCATCCCAGCGTAGCCAGAGATTGGCCAGTGCCTCAGGCACGTTCGGCGGGGTGCGGCCGCTATAGTCCACGCCGCCGGAGCGGAAATCGTCGAACCGCGCATCCAGCAGCGTGCCGTTCGCGTCGATCCCGAAGCCTTGCGGCAGATCGAGCGTCACCGCCGCCTCGACGCCCTGCGAGGATCGCTGGCCCACCTGCTCGACGGGGCTCGCCAGAGTGCGCTGGGCCAGCAGCCCCGTCTTGACGATACGATAGGCAGCCAGCGTCGCGGTGCCGTGTCCGTTCGCGAACAGCCACTTGGCCCCCGCCTCGACCTGATGGCCCCGCGCATTGCTGAACTGGACCTGCCCGGTCGACACGGTGGTCAGCGTGCCCAGCGGATCGACGCCCGTGGCGTATTGCGCATAAAGCGACAGGGTCGGCACCGGCTGATAGACCAGCCCCGCGCGCCACGTCGCGTTGCGGAACGTCTTTTCCAGCACGAAGCGATCGGGCGCGGCGACGGTCCAGCGGCGAACCGTGTCCACCTCGTAACGGACGCCGCCGACCACCGACCATTTCGGGCCCAGCGTCACCCGGTCCTCGGCAAACACCGCCAGCGCGGTGGTGCGGGTGCGATAGCGCGGCGCGATCCCCTGCGTATCCAGGAAGCGACCGGGATCGAAGGCAAAGGGGTCGACCGCATCGACCTGTTCGACCGAGCCGAAGTCGTTCTCATGGGTGAAGCGGACCAGATTGGCGTCCAAGCCGACGACCAGCGCGTTCGTGATGCCCGGTGCGATACCGGTACGCCAAGTCGCACTGGCCTGGTCGCCCCATTGGGTCAGGTCGTGGCGGATGCCGTAATTGCTGTTCCGCCGGATCGTGGTCGGATTGCCCGTCGATCCGTCCGCGCACGCGCCACTCGCAGCAACCCAGCAATAATTCTCCAGATTGCGCCAGAACCGGCCGCTGGTCAGCACATAGGCGATGTTGGACAGGCTGATCGCATTGCTCGGCGTCCAGTCGACCCGGATCGAGGCGCGGTCGTCGCGGAAGCGCATCCGCCCATCGCCGACATTATAGTTGCGATCCCGTACGCGCAGGTCGAGCCGCCCGTCGATCAGCGGCGTACCGAAATAAACCATGGGCCGCTGGTCGCCATGATCGCCGCGCACCGTCACCGCCAGCATCGAGGACGGCGTCCAGCGCAGCGTGCCCGACAGCGCGACGCTGTCCGAACGCCCCCGATCGACATAGCCATCCGAGCGGCGATAGCTGGCATCCACCCGGTAACCCAGTGTTGGGGTCAACGGCCCACCCAGCCCGGCGGCGGCGCGGAAACTGTCCTGCCCGCCATAGCCGATCTCAGCCTGGCCATGGGTCTGCGCGGTGGGCGCGCGCATCACGACATTCACCGCGCCACCCAGTGCGCCTTGCCCATAGAGGACCGAGGCGGGGCCGCCCAGCACGTCGATGCGCTCGACCATCCAGGGGTCGGTCGGGAAGGTGATCGTCCCCGCCGCCGGGAACAGCCGCACCCCGTCGATCAGTTGCAGCACCGACCCCTGCCCCGAAAAGCCTCGTGCGGCGAGCGCCGTACCGCCATTGCCCGGATTGGCGACGCTCGACAGGCCGGGCGCACGCGTCTCCGCCTCGATGATCGACAGGTCGCCGCGGGCGCGGATCGTCCCGCCATCCAGCGAGGTGATACTGGCGGGTGTCTCCAGCGGGGTTAGGCCCAGGCGACTACCAGTGGCATTGGGTGTGTCGAGCGCCTGTTTCTCCCGCGTCCCGATGACCAGCACGGTGGCGTCGCCGCCCGGCTCCCCAGCCTTTTGCGCCCTCGCGTCGGTTGCCCCCAGCAGAAGCGCCGCGCCACCCCACAGGCCAAGTTGGACCTGTCCGAATCGGTTACGATATATCATTTCATTGCCCATAGCGTCTTGTCGCGAACAAGCCGAGGCCTTCCGATCGTTGCCGAACGGCCGGATGCCCTGCGTGC
Source organism: Sphingomonas sanguinis NBRC 13937 (assembly GCF_001591005.1). GTDB lineage: Bacteria > Pseudomonadota > Alphaproteobacteria > Sphingomonadales > Sphingomonadaceae > Sphingomonas > Sphingomonas sanguinis. Next base: position 6,944 of record NZ_BCTY01000054.1, on the reverse strand, counting down.
GGCACGCCATTTTCCGCATTCCACAGGGCCACCCATGCGCCTCCGCCACTTATGGCGTCGCTCGTCGGAACGGACCTAGCCTCGACCATCCCCTGGACCGGGCATGAGCGACCTGACGCCGGCAGGTCTCCTGGCTCACGGGTCATCGCGGACGAATGCGCCTTCCCAGGTTGCCCCAGTGGCTGGATCGACCAGACGGTCGGCCCGTGCATCGCCGCTCACCGCTTACAGTTGCAGGGACAGCCGCGGATTTGGGCCAAGGCCCTCACCGTGTTCCCTTTTAATCCCCCTTGTCGGGGGAACCGGCGCGATCATATCGCCGGATCATTCCGGCCTCGTATCGCTAGGCGGTCGCCATGGCGTGCGTCAAGCGGGATGAGGCCGCGGCAGGCTTGCGCTATGGAAGGCCGATGGCACGCAGGAACCGCTATCTGATCGCAACGATGCCCGATGGCTATGTGAAGACGATCGGCCCAACCTCCCAACCCTTTACCCATTATTGGCGGATCGTCGCCGATCTGGGCGGGGGTAAGACCGAAGTTTTCTGGGGCCATGCCAAGTCACGCAAGGCGGCAATGGCGAACGATGCCGCCATGGCAGAAGCGGTGCGGCAGCGCGGCTGGGTCGGATACCAATTCGAGATCGTTGAACTGGTCGAGGCGGATGCACCGCCGGAGGGGCAAAAGAAATCCTCCCCTGGCAGGGGAGGTGGCAAGGCGAAGCCCTGACGTAAGGGCGTCACCCTCTCGATAGCGAGTGGCAGGCCGGATTGATCCCGGCAATCCTCAAACCCGCAGGGCGGGTTTGACCTGCCACTCCCCTCCACCATCCCGAACACCCTCCCCTTGCAGGGGAGGATTGGTCAGAATTTACTTCTTCGGCTTGTTCTCGCCCGAAGCGTCCGAAATCGCGGACCCGGCCGAGCGCAGGTCGCGGCCTGCGCCGTTGACCGTGTTGCAGGCCGACAGCGTCAGTACGGCGAAGAGGGTAGCACCCAAAGCGATCTTCTTGGTCATGACGATCTTCTCAAAAAAGGGGGATGCGGCGGGCCCGATACGCCGGCCCGCCGCGGGTACTCAGCGCAGGCGGCGGCGCGCGGCCGACGTTGCGCCAAAGGCGGAGGCACCGGCGCCGACCAGTAGCGCGAGCACCAGGATGAACGAGGTCTTGGCCCCGGCCCCGGCGGCGGCATCGGCGGCCGACTTGGCAGTCTGGACGGTTTCGTTCTTGGTCTTCACGAAATCGGCCTTGGCCTGATTGACCTGGGCCTGGGCCTGGTCACGGCTGATCTTGCGCTGAGCCGCGACGATATCGACCACCCGCGATTCAGCCTTCACGCCGTCAGCACCACCGCGCGCCATAGCGGGCAGCTGCTTGGCAATTTCCTTCTGCGCCTGCTCGGGCGTCATCTGCGCCGGGTCGGTGGGGGTTTCGGTCAGATACTTGGCCGCTTCCTGCTGGATATCATTCTGGTCGACACCAGCGACCTGTGCGACGCGCGGGGCCGCAGCCCCCACGGTCGAACCGGCGGCCCCCGCCACTGCGCCGACCGTGCGGAATGCGCCGCCGATGATGCCGCCGACCGCCGAGGTCAGCAGATACAGCGTCAGGATCAGCGTGACGCCCCACACAACCAAGCCATGGACCAGCGCGTCGAACTTCTCCGTCACCCCCGACACGCGCGCGGCCGCATAGCCACCCGCGCCCAGTGCTACCACCGTGGTGATCAGCCAATAGAGGCCCGCACCGATGCCAAAGCCCGTCGCGCCCGGCGTCGAACCCTCGACCGGATCGACCATCGACAGGCCGATGCCAGTGCCAAGGATGCCCATCACCAACTGGACCGCGACCGCGATCACCACACCGGCAAAGATCGCGCCCCACGAAATCCGGCGACCGGCGCGGATGATCGCGGTCTCTTCGGGCACGTAGCCGTGCGCTGCATGCGTAGCCATATTCACTCCTGTTCTTTCGATGTCCGGGCGGGCTCGGTCGAGGTCTTGCGGCCGGCCGCCTCCTGTTGTTTTCGCCCCTGACGAATCTCGGCGTCGTCGCCGATCAGCTTGCCGATCGTCTCGCGCGCGGCGCCCTGGGCGCGGCGGACGCGATCGACCGGAACCTTGGATGTCTTGTCACTCATGCAGCGACCTCCCGGCGGCCCAGCACGCCCTCGCCGTCAAAGCCACGGGCATGGGCCCAGGCGGCAGCAGCGGTGCGCCGGTTCACACCGATCTTGGCGTAGATCCGCGCGACATGGTTGCGCACGGTGTTGCCCGACACGCCCAGCGCCCGCGCGATGCTCTTGTCGTCCAGCCCGCGACAGATCAGACCCAGTACCTCGCGCTCGCGCGCGGTCAGGTCGTCCAGCCCGGCACCATCCGGCTCCGCCTTCGGCGCGCGCAACCGGGCCAGCTTGTCCATGATCGACCGGCTGAACCAGCTGGTGTCCTTCATCACCGCATCGATCGCCTCGACCAGCTCCAGCTCGGTGGCCTTGCGTTGGGTGATGTCCTGGAACGCCCACAGCACACAGGCATCGTCGCCCAGCGTAATGAGTTCGGTTGACACCAGACAGTCGCTCAGGCCGCCGTCCTTGGCGACGATCCGCGCCTCGAAGCCGCGCAGGTCGCGGCCCTCGTCGATCGCGACCTCCACCTCGCCCCGCGCCGCGTCACTGGACCACAGCCCGACATCGGCGAGCGACCGCCCGACGATGTCCGTCGAACCGTAACCGGTCAACGCGGTGAAGCTGGCATTGACCTCGCACAGCACATGCCCGTCGCGGGCACCGATCGCCATCGGCACCGGCGCCATCTGGAAGGTGCGGGTGAACCGCTCCTCGCTATGGCGCAGCGCGGACTCAGCCTTTCGGCGTGGCTCCAGATCGGCGAAGGTGAACAACATGCAGGGCTGATCGCCCATGTCGATCGGCTGCCCTGCCACGATGACCAACTTGGTCCCACCACCCGGCAGGGCCAGCTCCGCCTCCATCTGCGGAATGGTTCGCCCTTCCGCCAGCCGTTCCTTGGCCAGTTCCTGCCGCTCGGCCCCGCGCAGCACGTCGATGTCATAGACCGTGCGGCACAGCACCTGGTCGCGCGGAAAGCCGGTCATCTCGACAAAGCCCTGATTGACCTTGACGAAGCGCAGATCGGCGAGGCGACAGATGATCGCGGGGGCAGGGTTGGCGTTGAACGACTGCTCGAACCGATCCTCGGCCTCATAGCGGGCGGTGACGTCTTGGATGACCAGGACGACGCACGCCGGCTCGCCATCATCACGGTCGTTGAGTACCAGGCTGCGCACTTGATGGACCCAGCGCGGCTGCAACTCGCCCGCAACAATCACCTCGACCACGACCTCGGAAAAGCGCTCGCCCGCCGCGACCCGCTCGACCGGATAGTCATCGGCCTCCAGCCGATGGTTGTTGCGGTAACGCAGCTGGAATCGGCCGCGATACTCGTCAACCGTCCGGCCGAGCTGCTCCAGACGCTCGACCCCGTGCATGGTCAGCGCGGCGTCGTTCGCCCAGAGCAGGCTCTGGTCGGGGTCGATCAGGATTACCCCCTCGTCCAGCCCCGCGACGATCTGTCGCAAGTGCCGGAGGTCGACGGTATCCCGCAAAGAGGCAAGCGAGGGGGCCAAGGCGCGTGCCTCAGTTCCGGCGCCCGTGGACCAGTGCGGCCAACGCATAGCCGCCCAACGCCGCGACGACCGCCCAGACGACGCCGTTATTGCCGTTATGGGCACGAACCGCCTCTACGGCCTTGCCCGATCCGCGACGTGTGGCGGCGACCGAACGATCGGCGACATCGCCGATCCGCTCGCGCGCTTCCTCGATCAGGCTGGGGGTCGCATCGGCGACCTCGCCCGCGACGGACTGGGCACGGCCGAACATATGCTCGGCGCTGCCCGCGACCTGATCGGTGACGCCCGCCACTTTCCAGTCGCGGCTGTCGACCATGTCGCCGATCGCCTTTTCCACCTTGCCGCCCAGATGGCGCGCATTGCCGTGCAGTTCATGCTTGTTCATCGTTCGTCTCCGAATGAAAAAAGAAGATCGATCGCGGGATCAGGGCGCGACGCCACAACCGGCGGCGGCCTTGCCGACCTCCAGCGCGACGCGCGGGTCCTTGATCTCGCCTGCGACCCGGATCAGGTCGCCAACCGTCAGCTGCGACGGATCGGGGTCGTCGCGACGATAGGCCGCGGCGGCATTGCCTAACTGCTGCAACTGGCCGATCGACAGGTTGCGCTCCAGCCGCTGGCCAACACAGGTCGAGCGCTGGCTGTCCAGGCCATAGCGCTCCAGCCCGGTGGCGATGCGCGTCGACGGCGGCGTGCAGGCGACCGCCGTCAAGGCGATGCCGATGCTTGCGACGATTTTGACCACCGGAGTCTCCCGTAGAACCGGCGGCGAAAATGCGACCGATCTGGCCGGGTACAACCTATGATAAGTTAAGCTGTTCCTGGTATTTTTGCGCGTAAGGCTAGGTAGGCTTGTACCTATTCCGCCGTGGAAGCCTGGGAAATGCGGGCATCCGGCGGACGACGTATGTAAATGATCGGCAAAACTCAGGTGCAAAAGCACCCCCTTTGCGCTCCGCCGATCGTGCATCACCCACGGCCATTCAACACTACCCCTTGTTGAACGTTATGTTATTTCATGCCATTTCCGCGCTGTGGTCGGCTAGCCGACGCATTACCGATAGCTTTGGAGTCCCGCCTGATGGCGAGCATCATGACGGCCCCCATCCGTCCCCTGTCCATGACCAAGCCCACCGCACGCGCCAGCACGCGGCTGGCCAGCATCGATGCGCTGCGGGGTTTCGTCATGCTGTTGATGCTGCTCGACCATGTGCGCGAGACATTCCTGCTCTGGGTGCCGGTCGCCGATCCGGTCGACGCAACGACCACCGATCCCGCTTATTTCTTCACTCGCCTGACCAGCACCTTGTGTGCTCCCGTCTTCGTCGCTCTGACCGGGCTCAGCGCCTATCTCTACTCGCAAAAGCACAGCAGGGCCCAGACCAGCGCCTTCCTCCTCAAACGGGGCGCATTCCTGATCCTGCTCGAACTGACGCTCGTCAATTTCGTCTGGCGCGCGCAATTCCCACCGACGATCTTGTATCTCCAGGTCATCTGGGCGATCGGCCTGAGCATGATCGTGCTCGCCGCGCTGATCCACCTGCCGCACAAGGTGGTCGCCGCGATCGGCATCGGCATCGTCGCCGGACATAATCTCCTCGATCCCGTGACTGTAGCGGAAGGACATCCGCTGCATCTTGTTTGGTCGTTCCTACATGACCGCGCGATGGTGACGATTCAGGGATTTCCAGTCCGCTTCAGCTATCCCGTGCTGCCGTGGTTCGGCGTGATCGCTCTGGGCTGGGCCGTCGGGCCATGGTTCGCCAACGGCGATGCCGCCACGCGACGCAAGCGGCTGGTGCGGACCGGCGCGCTGCTGCTCGTCGGTTTTGTCCTGCTGCGCGCGCTCAACATCTATGGCGATGCCCCCTGGTTCGTGGTCGCAGACGCGCCTTTGCGTACGGCCATGAGCGTCCTGGCCCTGACCAAATACCCGCCGTCTCTACTGTTCCTGATGTCGACGCTGGGCGTGGGCCTGTTGCTGCTGGCGCTGTTCGAGCGGATGGCGGACATACGGGTGATCGGCTGGCTGGCGGTCTTCGGCGGCGCGCCGATGTTCTTCTACCTCTTCCACCTCTATATCCTGCGCGGCCTGTACCTGCTCGGCCTTGCCCTTTGGGGCACCAATCACGGCATGGTCTTCGGCCTGCCCTCGATACCCTGGATATGGGGGCTGTGGATCGCGCTGATCGTACCGCTTTACGTCCCTACACGCTGGTTCGCCGGGCTCAAGCAGCGGCGCAAGGATATCGGCTGGCTCAAATATTTCTGAGCCGCGTCGATCGCTGACGGAGGCGACCATTGAGGTAACATGTCTCTGCCCAGCAGGATAACGCGGACGACTTATGACTTCGCCTTGATCATTCCTATGCCTGCCCTCGGATCACATCGCGAAGGAAAGCGGGCGTTGACGGAAAGCGATGAGATGCTTTGCCAAGCCGATGGTTAGAACGGTTTTACGCGTTACGGCCTCTTGCTCCCCCGAATGATACTATCCGCATCTCCAACCCGCTAGGCCGGATCGACGTCAGCATAGCCAGATCATGGCTGCGGCGAGATGGGGAAAGCGGTCGACGTCGCCACCGCTGGCCCAAGGTAATCGCAACAGGCATCTGCTATCCGGCCTGATCCGATGCAGTTGCTGCGGCTCCAACTACACGATCAGCAGCAAGGACTATTATCGCTGCGCCGGTCAGAAGGAACGTGGCACCTGTGACAACAGGCTATCGGTCCGCAAGGGGCCCCTGGAAGAGGCAAGCCTGACGGCTATCCAGCACCACCTGCTCACCGAAGACCATGTCCGCCTGTTCATTGCGGAATATGAGCGCGAAGCCACGCGGCTTGCCCGGATCGACAGCCATGAGGCTGACACGGCCAGGATCCGGCTGCAGCAACTGGAGCGCGAACTTGGCAATCTGTATGAAAATCTGCTGGCGGGTATCGCGACCCTCGCCCTGTGTCAGATGATCGACGAACGGGAAGCGGAAAAGGCCCGCCTGATTTTGCGAAACGCCACCGTCGACGGGGGTGTGGTCTCGCCTCCCCTGCTTCCAACGCCATCCGTTCTGCAGGCTCAGTTTGAGGCGCGGATCGCCGCCCTGCGCAGCACACTGGAAGATCCTGCGGTACGCGGGCAGGCTGCATCGATCATGTCGCGGCTTATCGAGAGCGTGACGATCTATCCGGATGAACCGGAGGGTCCCGCGGCAGAGGTGGTGGCCAGCGTGGCGTCGCTGGTGGCGTACGCCATAAACGAAAACGCCGCCCGTGAGGGCGGCGTTTTCGTTCTATAGCGG
>NZ_BCTY01000053.1 GCF_001591005.1 Sphingomonas sanguinis NBRC 13937 | reverse complement strand
TCCACCAGCTTCGTTGGTCCCCCTCCCCTTGCAGGGGAGGAAGAGATTACCCCTTCAACGTCTGGGCGATCCACCGATCGAACAGGTCCGGCCACAGCCGCTCGGGCGAGCCTTCCGGGGCGCTCATCGCGCCGAAGCCATGGCCGCCGCGCTCGAAGAAATGCGCCTCGACCGGCACCTTGGCGGCGCGCGCCTGGGTCAGCACATCGATCGACTGGTCGAGCGGGACCAGCCCGTCATCGACCGCATGGACCAGGAAGAGCGGCGGCGTGCTCGCATTGATCCGGCGGGGATTGTCGTAGCGCGCCTTGACCGCCGGATCGGGATTGGGGCCCAGCAGATTGTCGCGTGACCCGGGATGCGTGCTCGGCGTCGACAGGCTGGCGACCGGATAGACCAGGCCGGAGAAGCGCGGGCGGGCCGATTGCCGGTCGGCGGCGTCGACCGGGGTATAGACCTTGTCGTCATACCCAACGGTCAGCGACGCGGCGAGATGCCCACCGGCCGAGAAGCCGACAATGCCCAGCTTGGCCGGGTCGATACCATAGCGCGCCGCATTGGCGCGGATCAGCCGCATCGCCCGCTGCGCATCCTGCAGCGGTACATCGGCCTGATGATCCCAGCCTTCCGATGGCAGGCGATAAGAGAGGGCAAAGACGGTGATGCCGTGCGGGTTCAGCGTCTTGGCGACGTCGATCCCTTCATTCTGGATGGACACGAAACCATAGCCGCCACCCGGGATGGTCAGCACGGCGCGGCCATCGGGGCGTTCGGGGCGGAAGACCGCGACGATCGGAGTGGCGGTGCCGCGCAGCCACAATTCCTGACGTCCGGCCGGGCCGTTCATCGACGGATTGGGCGTGGGCAGCGTCGCGCGCGCACCCGGCGGGCGACCGGGCCAGAGCGGGAAATGCTCGGCGGGGGGCCAGGGGGTCATCGCGGGTGCGGCGGGAGCGGTCTGGGCTGCTACGCGGGTCGCCAGCGGCACGGTGGCCATGGCCCCGATCAAAGAGCGTCGGTCGATCACTGGCATCCCCTCATCCTCGGCGCCTGATAGCGCTACACAGGTGTTAGGGTGCCGGGCCCGCGCGCGCCGATCAAGTGAAAAGGCCGTACAAGAAAAGGGGCGGAAAGCTCTCGCCTCCGCCCCCTTGTCTCAATGACCGTATTTCTTGATCCCACGCCGACGCAGCTTTTCACGCTTGCGCCGACGGCTATACGGGATCGCGAACGCCAACCCGGTAACCAGAACGATGCCGATGATCACATAGGCAAGCTGATCGCGTTCAAGAAATTCCAGCATTAGTCGAAAATCGCTCCCCAACGACGCTTCACGCGCTCACGCCAGTGGCCGCGATGATAGGCGTCCGAGGCGAGGAGCGGCATGACCGAACCCGCTTCCGCGAACACCATCTGCTCGAGCGCGGTATCGACCTTGCCCCAGCTCGCCGCTTCCTTGAGCGTCGAGGACGAGCAGGCACCGTCACGAACATCGGCCACCGTGATCTGCACCGCGTACTTGTGCATTTCCACGTCGTCATGGCCCAGGATCTCGGCACAGACAACCGTGTCCTGGATGAAATTCTTCGGCACGCCGCCGCCGATCATCAGAAGACCGGTGGTGCCCGCCTTGATCTTGATGTCGGTCAGTTCGCGGAAGTCCGCAATGGCGTCGAGCACCATGTAAGGCTTGCCTTCCTTGGCGCGCTCGACCTGATGCTTCACCAGACCGAAGCCTGCCGACGAATCCACGAACGCCGGGCAGAAAATCGGCACGTCATGTTCATAGGCGAGCTTGACGAGGCTGTTTTCCTTTTTGCCGTGCTCGACCAAATACTTGCCCATCTCGCGGATGAAGGCGCGGCTCGAATAGGGCTTGGGCTCCAGCGAGTCCGCGATCTTGCCGATCGTGTGATCGCAGTCCTGCAGCTGCTCTTCGTCGATATAGGTGTCGTAGATGCGGTCGATGTACAGCGAACGCAGCGTGTTATCGTCGGGGATTTCCAGCGCCTGATAATGCTTGTGACCCAGGCCCTCGAAGAAATCCATGTCGACGATCGACGCACCGGTGGCGACGATGCCGTCGATCATGTTCGAGCGCAGCAGCTCGGCATACAGGTCCATGCAGCCGCCCGCCGAGGTCGAACCGGCGATCACCAGGAAGATCGAGCAGTCCTTGTCGGCCAGCATCTGGTTGTAGATGCCGGTCGCGCGCGCCAGGTCGCGGCTGGTGAAGCTCATCTTGCCCATCGAATCGATGATCGGGCGGGCGTCGAACGAGGTAATGTCGATATGCTCGACCACGCTCGAGAGGAGCTCGGCCTTACGGGTGTCGTTGATCTGCGTGTCGGTCATGATGGTTCCATCATCATCGAGAAGCCGTCGTCGTTATTGGGGACGCGGTAACCCGGCTGGCCCGGTCCTGCGCGGTGGCAGGGCGGGTATGGGAAGGGGCCTTATCGCGGTCGAAACCGCAACGCCACCCCATTCCCCTCCCGCCGAAGCGGGAGGGTTATAGAGATTGCTAGTCGGGCTGGGTTACAGCTTGACGACGTTGGCGGGACGGGCCTGCTCGACCTCGTCGCGGTACACCGAGAACATCGGCTCGTCGTCGGTCACGACGAACTCGTAGCAGGTGAAGCCGTTGAACTGGGTGCGCATGGCCTGGCCGTACGCGCCCAGCATCCCGATCTCGAAATAATCGCCGGTGTTCGTATCCGCGGGCAGCGGGAACGGACCCTGCATGAAGTCCAGGTCGTCGCAGGTCGGGCCCCAGAAGCTGAAGTCCATGTCACGCGCGTCCGAAGCCGGCTCGCGCAGCAGCTGGACCGGATACTTCCACCCGATATGCGCCGCATCGAACAGCGCGCCGTACGCGCCGTCATTGATGTACAGCTCGTTGCCGCGACGACGCTCGACGCGCACCACGACGGAAGAATATTCCGCACACAGTGCCCGGCCCGGCTCGGCCCAGAGTTCGGCCGAATAGGACACCGGCAGGCTCTCGAACGCGCGGTGGATCGTCTCGAAGAAACGCTCCAGCGGCGGCGGGGTCATGCCCGGATAGGCCGAGGGGAAGCCGCCGCCGACATCGATCACGTCGACGGTTACCGCCGCGCCGACGATCACCGCCCGCACGCGCTCCATCGCCGCCGAATAGGCGTCGGGGGTCATGGTCTGGCTGCCCACATGGAAGCAGATGCCCAGCGCATCGGCGACCTGGCGGGTCGCGATCAGCAGGTCCTTCGACTCTTCCACGCTGACGCCGAACTTCGACCCCAGGCTCAGCTTGGCATATTCCGACGACACGCGGATGCGGACGCACAGGGTCAGGTCGGTCGCGCCGTTCGTGGCGCGGACGATCTTCTCCAGCTCTTCCATGCTGTCGAGCGAATAGGTACGGACGCCGTGCGTGAAATAGGCCTCGGCAATCGCCTCTTCCGACTTCACCGGATGCATGAAGCAGCAGACGGCCTGCGGGGCGACCGACTTCACCAGACGAACTTCCGCGATCGAGGCGGTGTCGAAATGGGTGATGCCATTGTCCCACAGGATCTGGATCAGATCCGCAGACGGATTCGCCTTCACCGCATACATCGGCCGGCCCGGAAACTTCTCGACGAAGAATCGGGCGGCGCGCGCAGCGGCGTGCGGGCGAAGCAGCGTGACCGGATCAGCCGGACGACGCTTGGCGATGTCGATGCCGCGCTCCAGATTGGAGGGGACGGCGGTCGAGTGGGCAGCTAGCCCCAGCGCGCGATGATTCTGGTGCAACTCAAGGGACCTCCAATTGCCTGACGGCATACGGTGACAAAAAGCTGCCTTGCGGTTGGAAGTCCCATGGGGCAGCGGAGGCGCGAAATAGGGTCCGCTTTTTGGAATGTAAAGCGGTAGAGAGGGCGTCGGAGATAAAAAGTGACAATCTTAAGACAACCGACAAAAGCAGGGGTCCGCGACGCCGCCGAAAAGATCGCCAGAATCCTGCCGCCGTCGCCGATATTTCCGTTGAATATCAACGGAAAAACTGTGGTTTTCAAAGCCGAGAATTTGCAGCCGATCGGCGCATTCAAATTGCGCGGCGCGTGGCACCGATTAACCGCGTTGGACGCGGATTCGCGGGCGCGGGGCGTGGTCGCTTTCTCATCGGGCAACCATGCGCAGGGAATCGCCTGGGCGGCGCGGCGGCTGGGAATCGCGGCGACCATCGTTATGCCCGCCGACGCGCCCGTATCGAAGCGCGAAGGCACGCTCGCGCTGGGCGCAGAGATCGTCGATTATGATCGCGCAACCGAAAGCCGCGAGAAGATCGCGCGCCGACTCGCCGAGGCGCGTGGGGCGACGCTCGTGCCCAGCTTCGACGATCCCTGGGTGATCGAGGGCCAGGGCTCGGCGGGGATCGAGGCGGCGGCCCAGATGGCGGCGCTGGGCATGGCGGCGCCGGGGCATGTCGTGACGCCCTGTGGCGGCGGTGGGCTGGCGGCGGGGCTGACCCTGGCGCTGCCCGAGGCGAAGGTCACCGTGGTCGAGCCCGAGGGGTGGGACGATATGCGCCGCTCGCTGGAGGCGGGGTGGATCGAGCCGGTGGGCGACAGCCCGCCGCCGACCGCCTGTGATTCGCTACAGACGCCGCGCGTCTCGCCGCTGACCTTCGAGGTGCTGGCCCGGCGCGGCGCGGAGGGTGTCGCGGTCACCGAGGCCGAGGTCGCGGCCGCGCAGCGTTTCGCCGCCGACAAATTGCGCCTGGTGGTCGAGCCGGGCGGCGCGGTCGCGCTCGCCGCGCTGCTGGCGGGCAAGGTCGCGGCGGAGGAGGGGATGCTGATTCTGCTGTCCGGCGGCAATGTCGACCGTGCCGCCTATGCGCGTGTGCTGGCGGGCTGATGGAGGGGATTGCGAACGCTGCGCCGGGGATCGCGATGCTGGCGGCCTTTGCCTGTGTCGCGGGCGGGATTTTGACCATCCGGCGCGGAGATCGGCGGAAGGGCGTGTTGATGCTGGTGATGGCGGTGGTGCTGGTCGGTAATGTGCTGATCTGGACGCTGTAGCGATTTCGGTGCTGTCGTGCGACGAACTTTGGAGGCTAGGCCGCCCAAACACGGTAGCTGGAACACCATCTCCTTTGGTTCCGGCGATGGAGCGAAGCCGGGGTCTGGGAGATCGTGGCGGTGACGCTGGCCGAGATCATGACGGATGCCGGCCACTACAGCATCAACAGCATCACCGTCCGCGCCCACGTCTCGGCAGCGCGCGGGAGAGGGGGGCTTATCGACGCGCTCTTGGCCGTTTCCCAAATGCTATCCAATCCGAACGATAGCGCGGCTCCGTGCGGAGATTGAACATATGTCCGCAATGACCCACCGCAGGCCGGGAAAGGCCCTGGCGACCCACCGCCCCCTTGCCGCGCCGCTCCCCGCTCCTCTAGCGTAGCCGTTCCGGCGCTCGGGGGATGCGTCGCCATGGGGAAGCCATCATGTCGTCTGGTACGCAGACCGTCAGCCCATCGCCGTCCGGTCCTTGGGCGTATTTTGCCAGAGCCCGCAGTGTCATACCGGCGATCCTGCTGCTGGCGCTCGCGCTTCGTCTCGGGTTGATCCTGGGTTTTCCGATCAGCCCGCGAACGGATTCGCTCTGGTATCTCGAGCGGGGGCGGGAGATTGCGGCGGGGATGGGGTATCAGGAGGGGGGCTTTCCGACCGCCTTCTGGCCGGTCGGCTATCCTGCGCTGATCGGTGTGGCGACTTGGCTTTTTGGGCCCACCCTGTTCGGGCCGCTGTTGTTCAACCTGATCGCGCAGGCCGCCACCATCCTGCTGATCCTGTGGCTGGCGCGCCGCTTGGGGGCCGGAGAGGGGGCGGCGCGGCTGGCGGGGCTGCTCTATGCACTCTACCCCGCGCATATCGCCTATACGGGCGACACCGCGGCCGAGACGACCGCGACGGCTGTCACGCTGGCAGGCATCGCGCTGATCCTGAAGGGACGGGGCGGCAAGGGCCTCATCTGGGCGCTCGTTGGCGCGCTGGTGCTGGGCGCGGCGATGCTGATGCGGCCGCAGACGATGCTCCTGCCGCCTTTTCTGGTCGGCGCCTTGTGGGTGTCGCGGGGCGTGGACTGGCGGCGGGCGTTGCTGCTGATGCTGTTGATTGCGGCGGGGATGGCGGTTGTCGTCGCGCCGTGGACGATGCGCAACCGCGCGGTGCTGGGTGCGCCCGTGCTGGTGTCTACCAATGGCGGCGTCGCGCTGCAGGCCGGGGCCAACGACCTGGCCGATGGCGGCTATTTCCAAGTCGAGAAATCCCCCCTCTGGGCGCAGGTCGGCATTCCCTTTGCCGACCGGGTGCAGCGGCAGGTCGAGATCGACCGCCGGTTGAAGGTGATGGCGACCGACTGGATCGCCGCGCATCCCGTGCGCTGGGGGCTGCTGGGAGTGCGCAAGGTCGCGCTGCTCTGGCTGAAGGACGGCGACGGCTGTTGGTCGCTCGACGCCAGCCATCCCGAGCGCGCGGGGCTGTGGAAGATCGCGCAAGGGGTGAACCAGCTATTCTACATGGCCCTGCTGGTGCTGGCGGCCATCGGCATCGGGCGGGCGGCGCGCGCGGCGTGGGCGGGGCGTCAGGGTGCCGCCATGCTGGTCGCGGGCGTCATGCCGCTATTCTGCACCGCGCTGGCTTTCGGCTTTACCGGGCAGACGCGGTATCACTATCCGGCCATGCCCTTCGTCGTGATCCTGGCCGCCTGGGTGATCGCGCGCCGGTTGGGGGAACCAAGCCGCGCGCCCGCCGCTATGTCGGGGCATGACGGATGATCCCACCCAGCATGGTGCGGTCCCCAGCGGCCGCTTCGCCCGCGCGGGCGCGTTCGGCCGCCTGGCGGGCGGTGTCGCCGGCGGGATGCTGGCCGAGGGCGCGCGGCGGCTGGCCCAGGGCGAGCGGCCCCGGCTCGGCGACCTGATCCTGACCCCCGGCAACGCCGCGCGCGTCGCCGACCGGTTGTCGCATTTGCGCGGCGCGGCGATGAAGCTGGGTCAGATGATCTCGATGGACGCGGGCGACCTGTTGCCGCCGGAGCTTCAGACCATCCTCGCGCGGCTTCGCGACCAAGCGTACCGGATGCCGCCTGCGCAGCTCGACAAGGTGCTGAAGGCCGAGTGGGGAGCCGACTGGCGACGCAAGTTCCGTCATTTCGAGGCCGCGCCGATGGCCGCCGCCTCAATCGGGCAGGTCCACCGCGCGACGCTGCCCGACGGTCGGGTGCTGGCGATCAAGGTGCAATATCCGGGGGTGCGCGACAGCATCGGGTCGGACGTCGACAATGTGGCCACGCTGCTGCGGGTGTCGAACCTGTTGCCCCCCTCGATCGACCTGAAGCCGCTGCTGGAGGAAGCCAAGCGTCAGCTGGCCGAGGAAGCCGATTATATCCGCGAGGCCGACCGGATGCGGGTGTACGGCGCGCATCTGGCGGGCGATCCGCGCTATATCGTGCCATCGCCGGTGCCCGAGCTGACGACGCCGCTGGTGCTGGCGATGGACTTCGTGCCCGGCCAGTCGATCGAGACGCTGACCGAGGCACCGCAGGAGACGCGCGACACCGCGATGACTGCGCTGATCCAGCTGGTCTTACGCGAGCTGTTCGACTTCGGCATGATGCAGACCGATCCGAACTTCGCCAATTATCGCTGGCAGGCGGAGACGGGGCGGCTCGTCCTGCTCGACTTCGGGGCGGCGCGCGACGTGCCGGTCGAGACCGCCGCCTCCTATCGCCGGTTGATCGAGGCGGGTCTGGCGCATGACCGCGACCGGATTCGCGAGATCGCGGTGGAGACGGGCTTTCTGGGCGAAAAGGCGGTCGCCGCGCACCGTCCGGCGGTCGATCGGATCATCGCCGCGATCGACGACACGATGGCAAGGCCAGGCCCATTCGACTTCGGCGACCGCGCCTTCGTGCCGGTGGTGCGCGAGGAGACCAGGCCGATGATCGCCGACCGTGACACCTGGCACGTGCCGCATGTCGAGACGCTGTTCGTCCAGCGCAAGATCAGCGGGACTGCGCTGCTCTGCGCACGGCTGAAGGCGCGGGTCGATGTCCGCGGGTTGGCGGCCCAGGCGATCGGGAGCGCCATTGCTTCCGTATAGAAAGGGGAGCGCGCGCGCCCCGGCGAGGCGCGATCGAAAGGTTCCGGCGCCGACCGTCTCAACGGTGAGACACGGGGGCGTGGCCCATGGGCACTGCCAACCGATTGACCTAAAGGATTAAAGCCGAAGCGGACGGACTGTCTCAACGCCAGTCGTCCGCCGTCCTTCCTTCATGTTGTCAAAGGCCGATCGTGTTCGCCCTGCCCGTTGCCATTCCCTTTCGGCGCCATCGCAACTGGCAGGCCGTGTTCCTGCTGTTCGGCTTCGTCCAGTTGCAGAGCGACCATCGCCGCCACATGCTGATCTGTCGGCGGGTGCAGCGCCGTTACTCGTCGACGCGCCGCCAATGGATCTGGACCGTACCGAGCCGTCCCCATGTCGATCTATCCGCTGCATCCCAGCCCTAAGCCGCACGGGCGCGACCGCGCGATGCTGGACCGGACGGCCGAGGCGCTGGGCCGGACGTTCGGGCTGGACGGGGCCGCGCAAGGATCGTGGGGCAACTGGTCGCATCTGGGCGAGCTTTGGCCCGGCCAGCCCGCCTTCGTGTTGCGCCGGACGCCGGCAAGCGGCGGTTTGAGCCTGGATACCCAGCGCTGGGACATCAGCGGGGGCGCCGGATGCTGGCCGACGACCTGGATTCTCAGTATGTCGCTGCCCTGGTGGCGACGTCTGGCGACGCGTCCGGCGCAGCGCTGCCTGATCCCGGTCACCGCCTGCGCCGCGCCGCTGCCGCCCCGTGACGGGCGCGACGGACGGTCCGGCTGGTTCACCATGATCGAAGAATCCGTCTTCACCATTGCGGGCCTGTGGCGTGATACCGGCGATGCGCGCTGTTTCGCGATGCTGGCTTGTCCGACCGATGGCCCCTTTCCCGTCATGCCGGTGGTGATCGCGACCGGGGATCGCGCGACCTGGCTGGATGCGGACTGGGACGTCGCGGCCCCGTTGATGACTGCGGTAGGCCCGGAGCGGATTCGCATCGGCCTTTCCGAAGACGATGCGCCGTTCTATGCCGAAGAGGATGTGAACCGGTATTCGGATCGGCCCCCGGCGGGCATGGCGACGCGGTCGGTCACCGGATACTGACGAAGGAGTCCGCTTGCCCCCTCTTTCCCGGCATCAGGGCTATCGCGTCGCGTGGTTGATGGCGCTGGCCCATATGCTGGCGGTCGGCGACCGCTTTCTGCTGTCGATCCTGATCGAGCCGATCAAGGCCGATCTGGGCCTGGGCGATGCGGTGATCGGTGCGTTGCAGGGGCCCGCCTTTGCCATCGTCAACGGCGTCGCCATCATCCCGATGATCCTACTGGCGCGCCGCTGGCCGCTGGCGCGGCTGCTCGCCGTCGCGCTGGCGGGGTCGAGCGTTGCGACCATCGCCTGCGGCCTGGCGACATCGGGTGGGACGCTGGCGGGGGCGCGCATGATGCTGGGCCTGGCCCAGGCCGCGATCGGCCCCGCCGCGATGGGCCTGATCGTCGCCGCCATGGCGCCAGCGCATCGGGGGCGGGGGATCAGCCTGTTCACCGGGGGAGCGTCGCTGGGCCGGGGCTTGGCCATGATCGGAGGCGGCGCGCTGCTGGCGCTGTTCGCACTGGTCGGCGGGGCGGTCGCGCCGTGGCGGGCGGTGTTCGTCGCAGGCGGCGCGATCGGCCTACCGCTGGCACTAGTGCTGTCGCGAATGGCATCGCCTGACGCGCGACCGCAGGGCGGGGGGCAGCCTATGGGCGAAGCGCTGCGCCGGATGATCGCCGATGCGCGCGTCTTGCTGCCCCACATCCTGGCGGCGTTGTGCGCGGTGCTGGTGATCCAGTCGCTGACCAGCTGGTCGGCCAGCCTTCTGATCCGTCTTCATGGCCTGACGCCGCCCCGCGCGGGTCTGTATGTCGGGCTGGCGATGATGCTGGCTGGGGCGTTCGGGCATGTCCTGGGCGGGATGCTCGCCGATCGTTGGGGCAGGGGGGCGCCTGGACTGATGCTGCTGGGACTGGCGGTGGCGACCTTGGCACTGTGGCCGCTGACGCGTGCGAGCGGTCTGGGGCTGGCGCTCGCCGCGCTAGTGGTGGCGGTCGTCGGGCTGTCGATCACGCTGGCGAACGGCCTGATCGGGTTACAGCAGAGGGTGCCGCCCGATCTGCGGGTGGAGGCTACGGCGATCTTCCTGACCCTCGTCACGCTGCTCGGCACCGCGCTCGGCCCCTGGGCGGTCGGCGCGGCCGCCCAGGCGATCGCAGGCCCGACCGGCCTGGCCGACGCGATCGGCCGGGTGCTGGGCATGACCGGGCTGGTAGGGTGCGGGGCGGGGCTGGTGGCGATGCGGGCCAACAGAGGCGATAGCCCCTAGGAAGGCAAGGTGGCAGGTCGCCGGGCCTGACGAAACATCCTTTGCGAAACTCCCGCTTCCACCGGCTTTGCAGGTCCCTAATCCAGTTCGTGCATCCAGCCGTTCCAGCGGCGAGTGCCCGTCTCCACCGCATCGCCTTGGTTCCGGCGGAAGCGCGCGCGGTATTCGGTCGGGTCGGTCCCCTGGTCGGCGCGAAAGGCGCGGACCAGTCCCGCCGCGTCGCCCAGCCCATAATCGTGCGCCAGCTCGTCCAGCCCACGCTCCTCAGCGCCCTCCAGCGCGCGGCGGACCGCATCGACGCGGCGTCGGCGGACATGGCGCGCGATCCCGCCGCTCCGTTGATACAGGCGATAGAGCGTCGCGCGCGACACCCCGACCCGTTCCGCCACGACCGCGCCGGTCAGGTTCGGATTGGCCAACTCTCGATCGATCAACTGCTCGACGGCCTCGCGGCGCAGATGGTCCTGGCGCCGCGCCTCGACCGCGACGTCGCGCGGGCCGCCCAGCGCGGTCGGCAGCAGTTCGATCAGTGCGCGGGCAAAGGCGCCGTCATGCCGGTCGTCCAGCGCGGGGGCATGGCGGACCAGCGATTGCAGGAAGTCGCTGAGCATCGCGGTGTCGGGGGCCTGCACGACCAGCCCGTGCAGCGCGCCCAAACTGCCCAGCGCAGCCAGCGCCAACTCGCGCGCGATGCTGGCGGTGATGACGTGCAGGTCGCGCGCCTCGGTCCGGTGGCCGCGCCGTGTGTCGAGAAAGACGATGTCGCCGGGCCCCGCCCGCTTGAACCCGCTGCGGGGCCCGCCGATCAGCGTGCCCGACAGGACATGGTGCAGCACGATATGGTCGAAGCCATCCGCCTGCACCCTCTCTTCCCGGACATGAGCCATGCCCGACAGGTGCCGGTCGAACAGCAGCATGTGGCGAAACCGCCAGCCGGTGACGCGTGCGTGGAATGGGCCGCTCAGCCGGATGACATCGGCGCCGTTTGCATAAAGCTGGCGATACCGGTCGAAGGCGAGGTCCTCGTCCATCCCCTCGCTGGAAAAACCGATGGCTTCCTTCAATCCCCGTTCTCCTGACCGGTCGGTCATAATCGCTCGCGGGACGGCGCGCCATGGTCGCTATACGAGGCAAACCGGCTGCGTGAGCGCAGCTGGACAAGAGCGGGCGACTTATCTGGTTCCGTCACCGCCGCTGTCCGATTTTGGCGAGTCCCGAGCAGTTGGTCGAGGAGAGGCAGGCCGCGCTGGTCCTGCGCGATCGAGATGACATGGCCGAGGGGCTATTTTTCTGATCGTGGTCAAGCGGCACGACCTGTTCTTCCATATAAGGCGGAAAGTTGATCGCTGCACTTTGACGTGCGGAAGAGGCAGCTTTCATGACGCCATTGTCATCATAAAAACCGCATTCTTCCCCCATAACGTCATCAAGTCGCAACGATCCGACACCAAGGGACGGCCGCACAGTCCTTTGGGGGAATCCATATCATGATCTCGTTCGACCCGCGTTTCGCGGGGCGCTGTCTTGCGTCCAGCGCACTGGCCCTTCTGCTCGCCACGCCTGCGCTGGCGGCCGACCCGGTGGTCGACCCGACCAGGACGACCGCGCCCGACGACCAGAAAACCAATGCCGACGGCGCGCTGAACGACATCATTGTCACCGCCGAAAAGCGGCCCCAGAGCCTGCAGAAGACGCCGATCGCGATCTCGGTCCTGTCGTCCGAGGATCTGGCGAACCGGCACGTCCAGTCGCTGGTCGACCTGCAGGACGGCGCGATCCCGTCCTTACGTGTCGCGCCCTTCTATTCGCGCAACTCCGCGCTCATCATGAATATCCGCGGCATCGGCGTGCTGGCCGACAGCAACCAGCCCGCGCGCGACCAGGGCGTCGGCGTCTATATCGACGGCGTATATCTGGGGCGCGCCCAGGGGCTGGGCACCGCGCTCTACGATATCGAGAGCATCGAGGTGCTCAAAGGTCCGCAGGGCACGCTGTTCGGCCGCAATACCGAGGGCGGCGCGGTCAGCATCGTGACCAAGAAGCCCACCGGCGAATTCGGCCTGTCGGCGACCGCAGGCATCGGCAATTTCGGCGCGCATAAGGTCGAGGCGCATCTGAACCTGCCCGAATGGCACAATTTCGCCGTTAAGCTGGACGGTATCGTCACCAAGCGGAACGGGCTGGTCGACAATCCGCTGCCCGGCCAGGCGGATTTCAACGGCTTCGACCGGCACGGCGCGCATGTCGAGGTGCTGTGGAAGCCGCAAGACGGGGTGAGCGCGGACTATGCGTTTGACACCTCCTACGACGCCTCTACCCCGCTCTATCTCCAGGCGATCACGGCCGGAACGCTGACCCGTGCGCCCGCCCTGCCGCTCCAGCCCAACCGGGTGCGCCGCGCCAGCATCGGGGTGCCGCAGCAGGAGAGCATCGGCAAGACGCACGGCCACCGTCTGACCCTGGGCCTCGACCTCGCGCCCGGGCTGCAGCTGAAGTCGATCACCGCGTACCGCGAACTGGACCAGAGCCAGTATGACAATGGCGGCCAGAACAGCACCACCTATAAGCCGAACGGCAGCTTCAGCCGCTACAGCCTGGCGGGCTTTACCCAGAACCAGTTCAGCCAGGAAATCCAGCTGATCGGCGACGCGCCGCGCCTGAAATATGTCGCGGGCGCCATGGCGTACCGCGAGCATACCGAGGACAATGCCCAGGCGTTCAACACCAATATCTGGAACGCGGACGGCACTGCCTCCACCATCGCGACCTATAATATCGCCACCGTTCCGTTCGACCGCGCCAGCCGGATCACCACGCGCAGCATCGGCGCGTTCGGCCAGGCGACCTGGACCCCGGCAATCCTCGACGATCGCCTGCACGTTACCGGCGGCGCGCGCTACACCCGCGACATGAAGAAGGGCCAGCTGTTCATCGTCAACGGCAAGACGCCCAATGTCGACGGCGTGGTGGGCCCGCGCACGCTGGATGCCAGCTGGTCGCGCGTCGACCCGCTGGTGACGCTGGCCTATGACGTGACGGGCGACGTCCATGTCTATGGCAAATGGTCGGAGGGGTATAAGTCGGGCGGCGCCAACTCGCGCTCGCTGCGCTATGCCCCGTTCAACCCGGAAACGCTGTCGATGTTTGAGGTGGGCGCCAAGACCGAGTTTCTCGACCACCGTGCCCGCCTGAACCTGGCCGCCTATACCGGCGCGTATAAGGCGATCCAGATCGACTTCCAGGCGAATTACCTGCAGGTCGACGCGCAGGGCAATCTGCTCCAGACCAACCGCACCACCATCGAGACGACCAACGCACCCGGCACCGGCCGCGCCAAGGGGTTCGAGGCCGAGCTGACCTTCGCGCCCATGACCGGGCTGACGCTGGGGGCGAGCTATTCCTACAACGACGTCACCATCCCGGCGACGGTGAACCCCTTCCCGCAGGGGGCGAGCGGTGTGATCGTGACGACGCCGATCAAGATCTATCCGGTCTATACCCCGGCGCACGCCGCCAGCGGATCGATCGATTACGACCGGCCGATGGGCGAGTATAATCTGATCGCGCATCTCGACGCCAATTACGACAGCGGCTTCTACGCCAATTACAACGATCCCGCGCCAGGGGTCAGCCAGCCCAAGGGCGATCCGGGCTTCGTCGTCAACGGCCGGATCGGCGTCGCCGACATCGCGCTGAACGACACGGGCGCGCGTCTGACCCTGTCGGCCTGGGCGCGCAACCTCTTCAACGAGCAGCATATGTTCTACAAGGGGTTGAACACGCTGACCGGCGTGTCGGGCTTCTTCAACGAACCGCGCACCTATGGCCTCGAAGCCGGGGTGAAGTTCTGATGCGCGGCCTGATCGCTCTTGCCATGGTGCTGGCGGTGCCGGTGGGTGGGCCGATGGGGGCGGGGGCTTCGGCCTCTGCTCCGGTCGCGGGCGCGGCGCAGACCCGTGTCCTGCCGCTGCAGGGCGGGCGCAATTTCCGCGATCTGGGCGGCTACCGCACCGCCGATGGCCGGATGGTGAAATGGGGGCTGCTCTATCGCTCGGGCCAGATGCACGACCTGACCCCGGCGGATTACACGTATCTGCAAAAGCTGGGCATCCGCACCGTCTGCGACTTTCGCGACACGCGCGAACGCACAAACGAGCCGACGCTCTGGCCCGCCGGACAGAAGCCGAAGGTGCTGAGCGACGATTATGCGCTGGACATGAGCGCGATGCAGCTGCCCGGCGACCCCGCGACCTGGACCCATGAGCAGGTCGTGGACGCGATGACCGCCACCTATCCCAGGCTGCTCGACCAGTTCAACGGCCAGTACCGCCGCATGTTCGCCGAGCTGCTGGCGGGCGACGTGCCGCTCGCCTTTCACTGTACGGCGGGCAAGGACCGGACGGGCGTGGCCGCCGCGCTGCTGCTGACCGCGCTGGGCGTGCCGCGTGCGACGATCGTCGAGGATTATCTCCTCTCCAACCAGCACATGGCTCCACCGCCCGCGCACCCGACCGGTTTCTGGGCCAAGCTGTCGCCCGAGGCCGCCCGCACCTTCGCCGGTGTCGACCGCCGCTACATCGACGCGGTGTTCGCCGTGACCGACCGTCATCCCGGCGGGACCATGGGGTATCTCAAGGACGAACTGGGCCTGGATGCGGCCAAAATCGCGAAGCTGCGGGGGATGTACCTGACAAAGGGGTGAGCGCTTTCTTCCCTTTCCGGCGCGGCGAAGGGGACATCCGCCGTCTCACGGATGGATGACGTCGCCGTCATCCATCCGTCATTACTTCATCATGCTTGCGTAACAATGCGCCGCCACGGGGGCGGGAACGACCGGCGCCGGGGAGGGTGTCGGCACGACCAGCACCCAGGGGGAGCATCATGCACGCCATTCGTTCCGGCATCCGCGGTCTCGCGGGCGCCTCATTCATCGCCTTGGGCTTCGCCGCCACGGTCGCGCGGGCCGAGGCGCCGGACAGCGCCCCTGCGGGCGTCACCCTGTCGGGGCCGATCCTGTCGGGCCGCGTCTATGACGCGAACGGCACCGCGCTGCCCGGCGCGCGCATCGTAGTTGAGGGGACGGGCGCGCAGGCGACCACCAACCTCCAAGGCGAGTTCAGCCTAGTCGCCCCCGACGAGACCAGCGACGTCACCCTGCTGATCGACTATCTCGGCCGCCCGCCGGTCACGCGGGTCGTCACCGCGACCGAGCGCAATCGCCCGCTGTCGCTGACCCTGTCGACCGCTGAGGGGCCGCGCGGCGAAATCGTCGTCACCGGTGCCTCGCTGCTCGATAATACCGCGCGCGCGCTCAACCAGCAGCGGACGGCGGACAACACCATCACCGTCATCTCGTCGGACGCGATCGGTCGCTTCCCCGACCCCAATATCGCCGAAGCGCTGCAGCGCGCGCCGGGGGTCGGCATCGAGCGCGACCAGGGCGAGGGCCGCTATATCAACGTGCGCGGCGCGCCGTCCGAATGGTCGGCGGTCTCGGTCGACGGCATCCAGATCCCCTCGGTCGATCCGAACACCCGCGCGGTCGACCTGGATACCTTGCCCTCGGACATCGTCGCGAACCTGGAAGTGACCAAGTCGCTGCTCCCCTATCAGGATGCGGACTCGATCGCGGGCGCGGTCAACATCACCACCCGCTCGCCCTTCGACCGCAAGGGCTTTGCGCTGACCGGCATGGCGGGCACCAGCTACAACCAATATGGCAAGGGCCATGACTATCGCGGATCGGCCGCGGTCAGCGACACCTTCGGTCCCGACCGCCAGTTCGGCCTGCTGCTCTCGGGCAGCTATTCGATGACGCATCGCCGCCCCGACAATGTCGAAAATACGTGGTCGCAGACCCCGGCGGGCCTGCGTGTCACCGAGACGCTGTTCAAGGATTACGACACCAAGCGCCAGCGGATCGCGGGCACCGGTGCGTTCGAGTGGCGGCCGTCGGACATGACCCATGCCTGGGTGCGCGGAACCTATGCCCGGTTCGAGGATGACGAGTTTCGCGACCGGCTTGGCATCCTGTGGAGCGAGGGCACGCTGCTGGCCGGATCGACCGATCGCGCCGCCACGTATCGCAACACGCGCGTCGAAAAGCAGGTCCGCCACCGCAAACAGGTGAACGAGATCTGGTCGGCGACTGCGGGCATCGAACAGCGGCTGGGCGAGGGGACGATCCGGGCGGACGTGGCCTATAGCGAGACGTCGCAGACCTATCCGCGCCGTGACGAGCTGCTGTTCCGCTCGTCGCTGCGGCCGACGCTTTCCTACGACTTCGCCGATGTCGACCTGCCCAGCTATTCGCTGTTCACGTCGAAGGAGCATCTCCAGACCGGCACCTTCGCGTTCCGCGAGAATGCCTATCGGTCGAACACCACCAAGAATGATGAACTGACGCTGGCGGTCCGCACCGACCTGCCGGTGGGCGAGCTGGTGACCTTCTCGACCGGTGGCAAATATCGCGAGCGGCATATCAACGCCGATGAGGAGCGGTTCCGCGACCGCCGGACCTCGTCCGCGCCGAGCCAGACGCTGGCGGGGCTGCTCTCGGACGAGGATTCGCGCAACTTCGGTTATGACCTGGGCAAGCGCTTCGACACCGGGCTGGCGGACGCCTATTTCGACGCGACCAAGGCCGCCTCGGAACGCCGCCTGCCGCAGTCGCTGACCGCCGATTACACCGCCGAGGAGAAGATCCTGGGCCTGTTCGGCATGGCCAAATATGTGAAGGACGGCACGACCCTGGTCGCGGGTCTGCGCGTCGAGACGACCGATTTCGAAAGCACCGCGCCCAGCGTCTCGCGCACCGGTGCAGTCGTCACCGCCCGCGGGCATAACGGCTATGCCGATTTCTTCCCGAACCTGACGCTGCGCCAGGCCTTCACCCCCAATCTGATCCTGCGGGCTGCGCTGAGCCGCGCGATCAACCGTCCCAATTTCCCGCAGATCGCGCCGCGCGTGCTGGAGACGAGCGAGGGCAACACGGTGCGCGTAGAGTTCGGCAATCCCGACCTGCGGCCGACCCTGTCGAACAATGCCGATGCGGGACTGGAATATTATATCCGGCCGCTGGGCGTGATCTCGGTCAACGGTTTCTATAAGGACCTGTCCGACTATCGCTACACGCTGACCAGCACGGGCGTGTACAATGGTGTGGGCGGGGCGATCCTGAGCCGCCCGATCAACGCGCGCAAGGGCGAGCTCTACGGCGTCGAGCTGAACTGGCAGCAGCAGTTGAGCTTCCTACCCGGCTTCCTCAGCGGCTTCGGCGTCTTCGCCAACTATACCTATACCAAGGGGCATGCGACCTTCGACGGTAGCTTTGCCGGGCGCAGCCGTTTCGCGCTGCCGGGCCAGTCGACGCATATGTGGAATGCCAGCGTCTTCTATGAGCGCGGCCCCGTGAACCTGCGCGTCGCCTATACCAAACGCTCCGACTATCTGGACGAGATCAACGCCGACAATCCCGCGCTCGACCTGTATTGGGAGGGGCGTGGCCAGCTCGACGTCACGGGCAGCGTGCAGATGGCGAACGGCATCAACCTGTTCGCCGAGGGCAAGAACCTGACCAATACCCCGGGCGTGCGCTATTTCGGTGAGCGGTATCGGACCTATGAATATGAGAAGTTCGGCTACACGATCTTCGGCGGCCTGCGGGTGAAGCTGTGAGGGCCGCTTTCCTGACCCTGCTGCTCGCGGGGTGCGCCAGCATGCCCGCGAGCACGCCGCAAGCCGCCGCCCCGGTCATCGCCGCCACGGCCGAGACCGATCCGGTCGACAGCGTGGCGGATGCGGCGGACGATCCCGCCATCTGGCGCAACGCGGCCGACCCGGCCGCCAGCCTGGTCATCGGCACCGACAAGAAGGTCGGCATTCATGTCTATGACCTGAAGGGCAAACGCCTGTCCTTCACGCCCGCCGCGCGGCTGAACAATGTCGACCTGCGCACGCTGGCCGACGGACGGGTGATCGCTGCGGCCAGCGACCGGGCGGATGTGGCGAATGCGCATGTCGCGCTGTTCACCCTCGACACCGCTGCGCGCCGCCTGGTGCCGATGGGCCGCTATCCGGTGGGGGCGGGCGAGGCCTATGGCATGTGCCTGTGGACCCGCGCCAGCGACCAAGCACTGTTCGGCTTTGTCGTTTTGAAGGACGGGCGGATCGATCAGGTCCGTATTGACCTGTCGGGCGCGACCCCGCGCGTGGACACGGTACGCAGCATGAAGCTGGGCACCCAGGCGGAGGGCTGCGTGGCCGACGACCGCACCGGCCAGCTCTATGTCGCCGAGGAGGATGTCGGGCTGTGGCGCTTCGCGGCCGATCCCGCTGCACCGACCACCGCAACCCCGATTGCCCGCGTCGACGGCCGGACCCTGGTCGCCGATGCCGAAGGATTGGCGCTGGCGCCCAAGGGAGCGACGGGTGGCTATCTGGTGGTCTCCAGCCAGGGCGACAGCGCCTATACCGTCTATCGCCTGCCCGACATGGCCTATGCCGGGCGCTTCCGCATCGGGGGCGGCGCGATCGACGGGACCAGCGAAACCGACGGGATCGAGCTGGTGCTGGGCGATTTCGGGCCCGACTACCCCCAGGGCCTGTTCGTCGCGCAGGACGGCGACAACGCGCCGGACACGCAGAACTTCAAATATGTCAGCTGGGCCAAGGTGGCGGAGGCGCTGGGGCTGTAAGAATATGGCTATTCCTCCCCTGTAAGGGGAGGTGGCGCGCGTGGCGCGTCGGAGGGGTGTCACCCTCTCGATAGCGGGACACCCCTCCGTCAGGCCTGCGGCCTGCCATCTCCCCTTGCAGGGGAGGAATGGAGAGTCCGATATTGTGGCGAAACGGGACAGGTCCCCCCATCCTCGCACCCTGGCAATTGCCCTGACCGGGTCCTTCGGGCATGGCCGGCGACGAAGCATGGCGGGGGGGCCGGCGGGCCGGTCTCCCTCTTGGCTAAGGTGCATGGAATGAAGATCGCTGTTTTCGGCCTCGGCTATGTCGGAATGTCCAACGCGGTGTTGCTGGCCCAGCATAACCGGGTCGTCGCGGTCGACATCTCACCCGAGCGGGTGGCGATGGTCAATGCGCGCACCTCGCCGATCATCGATGCTGAGCTGCAGGACTTCCTGACCGGCCGCACACTGGACCTGACCGCGACCACCGATGCGGCGGACGCGCTGTCGGGCGCGGATTACGTGATCGTCGCCACGCCGACCAATTACGACATCGACACCAACAGCTTCAACACCTCCTCGGTCGAGGCGGTCATTGCGCTGGCGAAGACCCATGCGCCGGGCGCGACCGTGGTCGTCAAGTCGACCATCCCGGTCGGCTTTATCGACGATGTGCGCGCGCGCCTTGGCACCGAGCAAGTCGTCTTCAGCCCCGAATTCCTGCGCGAGGGCCGCGCGCTGCACGACAACCTCCACCCGTCGCGGATCATCGTCGGCGAACAGTCGGAGCGGGCGCGCATCTTTGCCGACCTGTTGGTCCAGGGCGCGGAAAAGCAGGACATTCCCGTCCTGTTCACCGGCACCCGCGAGGCCGAGGCGATCAAGCTGTTCGCCAACACCTATCTCGCGATGCGCGTCGCCTTCTTCAACGAACTCGACAGCTATGCGATCGCCGGCGACATGGACACGCGCCAGATCATCGAGGGCGTCGGCCTCGATCCGCGTATCGGCACGCATTACAACAATCCCAGCTTCGGCTATGGCGGCTATTGCCTGCCCAAGGACACCAAGCAGCTGCTGGCCAATTACACCAACGTGCCGCAGAACCTGATCCGGGCGATCGTCGACGCCAACCGCACGCGCAAGGATTTCCTGGCCGACCAGATCATCGCGCGGGCGCCCAGGCGCGTCGGCATCTTCCGCCTGACCATGAAGGCGGGCTCGGACAATTTCCGCCAGTCCTCGATCCAGGGGATCATGAAGCGGATCAAGGCCAAGGGGATCGAGGTCGTCGTCTTCGAGCCGACCCTGCAGGACGAGGCGTTCTTCGGATCGCGTGTGTACCGCGACCTGGGCCAGTTCAAGCAGGACAGCGACGTCATCATCGCCAACCGCAACGATCCCGAACTGGCCGATGTCGCGGACAAGCTGTTCACCCGCGACATCTTCGGTTCGGACTAAAGGGACACCGCCTTCCTCCCGTACAGGGGAGGAAGGACGATGCCCTTCCGATCAGCGGCAGATGCGGACCCGCTCCCAGCCGCGATATTCCGTCCAGCAGCGGCGATACGGCCGATAGTGCGGCCGATAGCCATAGCCCGCATCGCGCCAGCCATAACCGCCCTCATAGCCGCGATACCCGCCGTCATAGCCGCCCCAGCGCGGCGGGGGAGGG
>NZ_BCTY01000052.1 GCF_001591005.1 Sphingomonas sanguinis NBRC 13937 | reverse complement strand
TCGCCGCGAGGGGTGACCTTGCGTGGAAGCCCCCCTCCGTCAGCGCTGCGCGCTGCCACCTCCCCGTGCCGGGGAGGAGCTAGAGGAGTTCGATCATGAGGATATTCGGTCGCAAGACCGGGCGGGGGGCCGCGCGTCCTCTGCTCGGGCTGGGGTTGGCCCGGTCGGGAGTGCCCTTGACGGGGTCGGCTCCGTCTTATGAAACCCAGGTGCGCGAGGGCTATCTCCGCAATCCGGTGGCGCAGCGCGCGGTGCGGATGGTGGCGGGCGGGCTGGCCGATGCGCCGCTCAGCGCCTCGCATCCCGAACTGGTCGCGCTGGTCGCGGCGCGTAGCGAGGGTCAGGCGCTGCTGGAGACGGTGGCGACGCACATGCTGCTGCACGGCAATGCCTATGTGCAGATCCTGCGCGATGCCGAGGGCGACGTGGCGGAGCTGTTCGCGCTGCGCCCCGAGCGGGTGACGATGGAGCTGGACGCCAGTGGCTGGCCCGCCGCCTATCTCTACCGCGCCGGGGGGCGGGTGACGACCTTGCCGGTCGATCCGGTGAAGCCGTTGGTGGTGCATCTGAAAAGCTGCCACCCGCTCGACGACCATTATGGGCTGGGCTGTCTGGGCGCGGCGGCGGGGGCGATCGCGATTCACAATGCGGCCGCCTCCTGGAATCGGGCGCTGCTCGACAATGCGGCGCGGCCGTCGGGGGCTTTGGTCTATGATCCGGGTGACGGCTCGACGCTGACGCCCGACCAGTTCGAGCGGTTGCGCGCCGAGATGGAAGGCTTTGCGGGCAGTGGCAATGCGGGACGTCCGCTGCTGCTGGAGGGCGGCCTGAAGTGGCAGGCGATGAGTCTGACGCCCGCCGAACTCGACTTCATCGCGGCC
Source organism: Sphingomonas sanguinis NBRC 13937 (assembly GCF_001591005.1). GTDB lineage: Bacteria > Pseudomonadota > Alphaproteobacteria > Sphingomonadales > Sphingomonadaceae > Sphingomonas > Sphingomonas sanguinis. The sequence goes on along the minus strand of NZ_BCTY01000052.1, from coordinate 22,769 downwards.
AAGTCGTCGGCGGCGCGTGAGATCGCGCTGGCGTTCGGGGTGCCGCCGATGCTGCTCGGTCTGCCCGGCGACAACACCTATGCCAATTATCGCGAGGCGAATCGTGCGCTGTGGCGACAGGCGATCCTGCCGCTGGCGGGCGGAATCCTGAGCGGCCTGGCGCAGGGACTGGCGGGCTGGTTCGAGGGGGCGAGCCTGTCGGTCGATATCAACCGGGTCACCGCGCTGGCCGAGGAGCGCCAGATGCTGTGGCAAATGGCGGCAAGCGCCGATTTCCTCGATCCGGCGGAGAAGCGCCAGATGGTCGGCCTGTCATGAGCGGCGACGTTCTGGCGCGGCTGCTGGCGCAGGCGGCGGATAGCGGCGCGGACCTCGTAACCTTGCGCGCGGTCGCCGAGGAAGCGGGCGAGCTGGGCGCGACGCGGGCGCTCACCCGGCTGGGCCTCGCCGATGCCGACGCCGCAGGGGATGTCGCCGAACTGCGCGAACTGCTGACCGCGTGGCGCGAAGCCAAGTCATCGGTGTGGAAAAGCGCGGTCGGCTGGCTGACGCGGCTGCTCGGCGCGCTGCTGCTGGCGGGGATCGCGATGCGGCTGGGGATGGAGGACTGGCTGAAATGAGTCTCTCCTTCACCGGCTATGCCGCGATCTGGGACCGGATGGACCGGGCGGGCGACGTCATGCGGCGCGGGGCCTTTGCGGGCGCGGGCGAGGTGCCGTTGCTCTGGCAGCATCGCGGGACACCGATGGGCCGCATCACCGCGCTGGCCGAGGACGAGACCGGCCTGTCGGTCGCAGGGACGGTCGAAGACCCGGCGCTGGCCGCGCTGGTGCGGTCGGGGGCGGTGGCGGGGCTGTCGGTTGGATACCGGCCGCGCGTCGTCCATCAGGGCGGCACCCGCGCCATCCTGTCGGCCGAGCTCATCGAGATCAGCCTGGTGACGGTGCCGATGCAACCGCTCGCCCGCGTGATTCAGACTTCAACCAAGGGGGATTGATATGGACGTGATCGAACGACCCGTGCTGGACGGTGCGCGGGCCAAGAGCGGTGCTTTCGACGGCTATGTGCGCAGCGGCGCCACCGTCGAGCTGAAGGCTTTTACCGGGACCACCGGCGACAGCGGCGGTTTCGCCGTGCCGCGCGAGATCGATGCGGCGATCGCCTCGGTCCTGAAGAGCGTCTCGCCGATCCGCGCCATCGCGAACGTGGTGACGGTGGGGTCGGCGGGGTATCGCAAGCTGGTGACGACGGGCGGCACGCCATCGGGCTGGGCCAGCGAAACGGCGGCGCGACCGGAAACCGCGACGCCGAGCTTCGTCGAACTCGCGCCGCCGATGGGCGAGCTTTATGCCAACCCTTCGGCCAGCCAGGCGATGCTGGACGATGCCGCCTTCGACGTGGAGGGCTGGCTCGCGGGCGAGATCGCGACCGAGTTCGCGCGGGCCGAGGGGCAGGCCTTCGTCAACGGCTCGGGCGTCAACCGGCCCAAGGGCTTCCTGACCAACGCCATCTCGACCGCCAAGGACGGCGTTCGCCCGTTCGGCACGCTGCAATATCTGGCGAGCGGTGCGAATGGCGGCTTCCCCAATGGCGGCGAGGAGCGGCTGGTCGATCTGGTCCAGAGCCTGCGCGCGCCGTACCGGCAGGGGGCGTGTTTCGTGATGAACGCGGCGACCTCGGCGCGCATCCGCAAGATGAAGACGACCGACGGCCAGTTCCTGTGGGCACCCGGCCTGGCGGCGGGCCAGCCCGCGACCCTGCTCGGCTATCCGGTGATCGAGGCGGAGGACATGCCCGATATCGCGCAGGACAATTGCGCCATCGCCTTCGGCAATTTCCAGGCGGGTTACCTGATCGCCGAGCGGGCCGAGACCGCGATCCTGCGCGATCCGTACAGCAACAAGCCGTTCGTGACCTTCTACGCCACGCGCCGTGTGGGCGGCTGCGTCAGCGACTCGGAGGCGATCAAGCTGATGAAGTTCTCGGTGAACTGATCCCTCCGAAAAATCGGGGCAGCCGGCAGGGGGCTGCCCCGTAGTTCAGGGAGGATACCGAACCCGGCCGGGGGGCGCAGGGTCGGCATGGCCGATGCCCAGGGGGAGGCGGGCAGCGGCTGAACCACCCTCTGCTCTCCAAGTGTGACGCCCGTGTGTCGAGCCTGTCGCAACTTGTATCGATGAAGGAGTTTACATGATGAGCGGGACGATGGAGCCCCTGCCGCCTTCGACCGTGACGGCGGCGGCGGGCGCGGTGCGCGCGCTGCTGCGGCTGGACGAGGGTAACGAGGCGGCGCTGGTCGAGCGGGTGGCGGGCGTGGCGCTGGGGCTGGCCGAATCCTTCTGTGGGCAGGTGCTAATCCAGCGAGCCGTCGAGGAGCGAGTCGCGGGCGCGGTCGACTGGCAGGCGCTGTCGGCCGTTCCGGTGGTGGCGATCCTGTCGGGGGCTGCGGGCGAGATCGATCGCGACGGGCGCGGCTGGGTACGGACGGGCGAGCCGGTTGCGGTGCGCTATCGCGCGGGGCTGGCCGAAAGCTGGGCGGGATTGCCGGCGGAGATCGCGCATGGCGTGGCGATCATGGGCGCGCACCTGTTCGACAATCGCGATGCCGCCGCCGTGCCGCCCGCCGCTGTCGCGGCCTTGTGGCGGCCGTGGCGGCGGATGCGACTCGACCACCCGAGGCGCGCATGACCGCGCGCGAGGCGTTGCGCAGCGGCCTGCTGAGCGCCCTGAGGACGGTGTTGCAGCCGCTGGCGGTGACGCTGTTCGATGCCGTGCCGGTGCGGGCGGGCGTGCCCCAGGCGGTGCTGGGCGAGCCGAGCGAGGGCGACTGGGGCGCGGCGGGGATCGAGGGGCGCGAACTACGCGTGGCCCTGACGCTGACCGATGAGGGCGAACGACCGCTTCGCCTGCGCACCGCGATGCAGGCGGTCGAGGCGATCGCGCTGCCGGACATGCTGGCGGACGGATGGCGGGTCGCGGGGCTGAGCGTGACGGCGACCCGCATGGCGAAGAACGGCGCGCGCTGGACGGCAAGCGTCGAGTGGCGCGCCCGGCTGTGGCGCGTGGGACAATAGGGGGACAGGACATGGCAATCGAAAAGGGCAGCGCCTTTCTGTTGAAGATCGGCGACGGGGCGGAACCGCCCGCCTTCGCCACCATGGCGGGGCTGCGCACCACGCAGCTGTCGATCAATGGCGAGACGGTGGTGGTGACCAGCAAGGATTCGGGCGGCTGGCGCGAGCTGCTATCGGGGGCGGGCGTGCGGCATGTCAGCGTGGCCGGTGTAGGGGATCATGAACTGTCACACCGTGAGACGGTGGGATTGGGCGGGCCATTCTGGGCCATACTGGGATGACAATGGCTGAAATCCGAGCTTTCGGAGGCTCGACGGGCGAAGTGTCACGCTTGTGACAGTTAACGGCCCAAAAAGGCCGTTGAAACGGTGCTTCAACCCGCATGCAGCCTCTCGTGTGACAGTTTGCGATCTCGACGATTACCGCACTGTCAGATTGGCAATGGCCGACTTGGCGGCGATCACCTGAACGGCCGCTGCCTGTTGGATCGCCGATGAAGGGTGCGTCCCGTCAGCGCTGTTAGTCGTCGTCACGATCGAACCGGCTGCATGGGCACGCTTCATCGCGTAGTAGGACGGCGGCTTTACGGTAAAGGTCCCATCACCGTTAATGATCGTCGATGTCCCGAGCTGGGGACCTACTTCCATGTTGGCGCTGCCCGGCTCGAAGACGAGATATTCCCCTGTCTGCGACGGCGTAGCGGCGGCAAATTTGACGGCGACATTACTGATGTCGGCACCGGCCGCGAGCGCCGTCACCAACGTGCCGCCCCCAGCAGACGCCAGCGGGGTTAATTTCCATTTCGGCACGCCACTACCATCGTCCGGAGCCTGATAGCTGGCCCGTAGATCGATCGACAGGGCCAGCGGGGCCGGTCGCGCCACGATCCAGTCGTTGACCGTCTGGAGCGGCTGCGAACTCCCCAATCCGTTGCCGCTCTGCGATGCCAGCGTCGTGCGCGCCAGGGTGTTGTCGACGGTTCTGGGGCTGATCGTCGACTGCACGATGGGAACGCCGGGAAACGTCCGCGCCAGGAACTGCCACCAAGCCACCGCGCGGGCCTGCATGTCGGCTGTGACGGACACAGTCGTATCGGTGGAGGCGTAACCCATGGCCGAGAAGTCGTTGCGCAGCCCTTGTGACCAGATGGTCGAGAAAGGCCACACCTGCCCGCCGTTGAGGGTGTTCCGAATATAGGCCAGCAGCTTGTAGCGGAGTCCGAACCGACCATCCGAAAGGTCCATCAAGTCCGCCATCTGCGCGCCATGGTGGCCGAAATTTCCGACGCCAAAACGGCCGGTCACCGCGTCGTCATCCAGGCCGCGCGTGATGCTCCCCACCATACCACGCGCGCTGGCAAGTTGCGGTAGGTCATCCTGTTGGGTGATGCTGTCGCCGATTTCCAAGACGGATGGTTGGCGGGACCAAGGGACCAGCACCGCAACGGGGGAATAGCCGTTGGTGGTGTTCGCGGTAATCCCGACGCTGGCGATCGAACCGCCCGATGCGGCGGCGGCGTTCGGGGCGGCAAGATGACGACGCACCTCGCCGAGCTGGCCCATGCTGGTAAAGCCACGCGATCGAGCCGCCCCCATGGCCGTGCTGATCGACGTTCGCAGGAACCCGCCCGGCCAGGCGCTGGGTACGGGATCGCTGATCGCGAACCCGCCGTCCTGCATGACCGTCGTACCCGCGCCACCGAATGTGAGGACGACTCGCGTCCCGCCTCCATTCGCGGCGGTGAAGGCGACGACATAGTCCAGCGTGTTCGCGTTGCCGGGCTTCAACTCGCGAGCGATTCCGGCGGGGCGGCTGTTGGAATCGAGCCCGAAATTGGTGAAGACGATCCGCCAGCCCGACGGCTGCGGCGGCAGATACAAGTCCGACAGCTCGGTCAGTCTGTTCGCGTCCGACGCGGACATCCGATACAGGTCGGCACCCGCCGTTCGGAACGACGATGCGCCAAAGGTCCAGGCGGGCGCGATCGGCGTACCGGCGGGCTGGCCGCCCGCAAAGGCCACGGGCGTCGTGCCCACCGCCTGGGCAAAGGCCGGACCGGCGATCAGGGCGGCCAGTGCGGCCCATACGATAGAGAGCCGCCACATCACGGCATCCTCGCCAGCGTCGCGTTGCAACCGGTCGTGCCCGACACCACCGCATCGACGATCGCATTCGTCCCGAACGAAAAGACCGTCCCGCCTCCACTGTCGGCGGCGGTCTTTGACACCAATGTGGTCATGGTCGCGCCGTCCGGCCCCCGATAGCGAAGCGCGATACTGCCATAGTTGGTGCAAAGCTGGGAGAAGACATAGGCCCCGCCGACCAGCGCCACCGCCGCCGCCGGGGCATTGGCGGTGACCAACTGGAACGACTCGCCGCGCGTCATCACCGGGAGCGGTGTCGTCGGTGTCACGGGCGTCGCCGCCGCGCCAGACGCGCCATAGGCGACGGCCCCCTGCGGCACGAAGGAACCGGGCGCGGCGATCGGTTTGGACTGGGCGGACGCCAGCGCTGGAGCAAGGAGCAGAGCGAGCGCGATCGCCCTGCGGTAGTAGGATTGGACGGGCAAGCGGACCTCCATATTCAAACAGGAGGACAGTGCGACGCATTTCCCCGCTTGTCGGGGGGCGTTGGCGCACCTAAATCGGTTATGCGTCGCGCGTGACACGGTGAAACTGGCGGCCGTAGGACCGGAGCAATCCGGGATCGCTTGTGAGGGACAGCCAGACCTCGCCGCGCGACGCACTTTCCATCACCATATCGGCAATTCCAGGATCGCCGCCAACTCCTCCGCCTGCAATACGCGCAGAGCGATGATTTGGAGCAAGCTGGCCTTTGGCCGAAGGCGCAGCATCATCGTCCGATCGCCGACTCTGCGGATCAGTACGGCGTCTTGACCATCCCGGCGGATTTCGTCGGGCTCCTGGGTGAAAGCCCCCAACCCATCGATATCGCCGATGATCGCGGGCAGATTGTCGCGCGCGATGCGGGCGATCCCGGAAGGCGCGCCCAGGAGGCGGCGCAGATCATCCGCCAGGGCAAGAGCGGGTGCCTCGCCCATCTTTTCCACGACAGCCGCAAACCGATCCGACGCGACAAATGCCTCCAACGCGGCTTGCGTCGCGGGCAGGTCCGCCTTTGCCGCCTCGACCAGTGCCTGCATCGCGCTGCGTCCGTCCTTGCGGGTCGCATCGGGGCCGAGCCTGTCCAACGCCACGGTTGCAGCGACACGGGGGCCGGTCTCGGGACTGGCGGGTGGAACGTCGACCTTTCCTCCGACGCGGTTGCCCGTCGCGATTTCGCGCGCGAGGTTCCTCGCCTCGCCGACCCGGTAGCTTTGGAGATACATCTGGTCGCCCGACGCCGTGACCTTCACGACCGCGCGCAGGTATCGCTCGCCGTCCAGCTTCCACAAAACGACATGCTGGTCACGGTCGCGGATGACGTGGTCGGGTGCTGCCCCGATGCGGGGCAAGAGGCGGTAATCCGGCACGGTCAGATCGGTGTGACCCGCGCTCCGGGCGGTCAGACCGCGTTGCTTCGCGTAGCTGTCGCTCGACAGCACCACGACATGGTTTTTCGCGCCCAGCGCCGCCCGCGCCTCGTCGCCTAGGATCATGACGGGAAAGACGCCGTTCGGCTCGTTCAGCGTTTCCAGGAAGGCGTCCGACTTGACCAGATCGACCAGCGTATAGCGCGCCGCCTTCAGATCGAGCGGAGCCATTTCCTCCAGCGAGCGGGTCGCCTTTTCCGCCACCGCCTGCATCCCGGAAACTCCGGGGTTGTAGGCGAAGCCCGGACCGACCCCGACCGGCACGGCTTCGGGTTTCTCGGCCCCCTTACGCCAAAATGTGCGCAACCGTCCGCCGACCTGACCATCCGCCGTCATCCACCCGATCCGCTCCAGCTCGGCATCGGTGGTGACGCGGTAACCCAGGCGGTCGAGTTCGGCCTGGGACAATTGACGGACCGAGCAGCGGCACCCCCAGTCGTTCGGTGGATAGAACACCGCCCAGGCCGGATGGTCGACGGGCAGGATGATGCGGAACGGAAACGCGGGGTCATTACCGCCCCAGCGCCGATGCAGCGGGCGCGTCCGGTTGTCGCCGATCGACACGTACATCAGGTACGGCCGGACGTCCTTCATCTCCTGGATGCGCTTCCACCGCCCGGCCGCCCGGCTGATGCGCAGGTTCGTGTCGTAGATGGTGCGCAGGCGTCGGCCGCCGACGAATACCGGATCGTCAGTGCCGGTCAGAGCCTTGTTCTCGACCATCCCCCACCACCCGGCCTTTTGCAGCTCGGGGACCAAACCCGCCTTCCACTGTTCCAGCGTCCCGCCGTCGCGCATCACCTTGTCCAGCGACTGGCGGATGGTCGCCAGCAGGTCGAGGTTCGCGACCTTGGCGACAGTGAAGGCGCGGGCATGGTCGGCCTGCCACATTTCCGTCCAGTGGACGGTCGGGCGGAGTTTGTCCCGCGCCTCGAACGCCGCGACGGTGTCGGTGGCGGGCAGGTTGATGGTGGCGCGGAGCGAGGGAACCGTCACCCGTATACCTCGTAAAATTCGATATCGTGGGGATGGCCGGTCAGCGACCAGCGGCAGCCGGTGCGGCCATCGGCAGGCCAGCCGCCGGGTGCGCCGAAGCGGTCGCCGTTGCGCAGCGTCCCCTTGACGCGTTTGGCCGTCGCTTCGCGCGGGCAAAAACCGGGGTTGCGCTTCACACCCACCCCTCCGCCTGGGCCTCGCGATATTCGTCGCGCAGGTCGGCCATGCGGTTCTGGAACCACGTCCACGCATAGTCGGGACCCAGATCGCCGGTCGCCAGAACGTAGAAACGGAGTGCGAGCATACTCGACCGCTTCAGTTTGCCCGGCTCGGAATTGCGGTCCAGGAAGCGCCGCGCCTTGTCGAGCTGCGCTTCCATCTGCGCGGCTTGGTCGTCCCAGCGCAGGCGGACGGCCGCCCGGCGGTCCCAACCAAGCAGCCAGTAACGGACCAGCGCGGGCGGACATTCGGGCGGCGGGCGGTCGCGGCTGGGCGGTATCCAACCGATGGGGCGCGCCAGCTCGGCCGGATAGGTATCGTCCAGGTCGTTGATGCCGCGCCGGACCCAGGCGGCGGCAATGTCGCCCTGATCCGCCTGACGCGCGCGGACGGGCGGGCGACGCTTCACCGTTGCACCGTGTCGAGCAGGTCGCGGCCCGCCTGGGACAGGCGCAGGAAGGGCATGGACTCGCTGTTCAGCGACCATGTCTTCAGACCCAGTTGTTCGATCAGTGCAGGCCGATCGCGACGGCGTTGCAGCAGCGTTGCAAGGGTCCGCCAGCGCACCCCCGCACGGAGCACGTCGGGGACGTGGCGTGGGGACTCTGGGTGCACCGCCAGCAGCGCGCGGCGCTGAGCGGGCGATAGTGCGGCCCAGCGGGCTATGCGCTTGGCGTTGCAGGCCTCGCAAGGGCAGCGATCCTTGGGCGGTAGGTGCGGCAGGACATCACGGTCCCAGCGGGCGGCCATGGTCAGCGCCCGTCCCGGCACGGCGCACAGCGCCCACCGACCAGCCGGGGCGAGTGCCACCCGCATTCCCGGCAATCCCCCTCCACGCCGACCGCCACCGGTTGGCTTGCAATCGCGATCAGGCGCGACAGCTCTCGCGTCGCGACCTCGACCGACAAATCCATCTCGTCAGCCATCAGTGCGGCTCCGATCCGGTCATCGCCTGGACCTGGGCAGCAAAGGTCGCGCGGGCCATGCGTTCGGCCAGGCGCTCGGCCGCGTCATCGGCGGCGGCGGCCTCCAGTACGGCGATCGCGTCTTCGACCGACCCGGCCGCGCGCAACTTATCGACCAGCGGCGCGATCATGTCGGCGGCAGACGCGGTCCACCCTTCATCGGCCATGATCGCGTCCACCGCGCCGTCGATATCGTCGCGATCGGAGTGGGCAGCGGGCTCGGCCAGCGCGATCGCCGGGTCGGCGGGCGGGTCTTCCGGGGCGGCTACGTCGTCGTTCGCGGCCGGAGGCGTCGCGGTGCCGTCGACTGGCGGCCTGAGCGGGTCGGCCGCCGTCTTGCGGACATAGCCGTCGCCATATCGATCCTTGAAACTCTCTTCCGTCCGCACCCAGCCCAGCTCGGCCAGCGCCTTGTCGGTTTCCGCCGCCGTCTGGAGGTCGTCCTCCTTTTCGACGATCCGCACGACCATCGGGCTGGCGACGTCGGGCCCGTAATTCAGGTTGGTCCACCACCGCGCCGGGCCGGAATTGAACGTGTCGGCCAGCAGATCGGCATCGGCCGCGACGATCTCCAGCTTCACATCGGCATGAACCTGCCCCTGCGCTCTGGACGACCCGTTGTCGGTCGTCATGGTCTGGGACAGGATGATCTTGGCGATGCAGCCGTCCATGTACCGGCACACGGCGGCGAAAAGCCGGACGCCACCCCGTCGACCTTGCCCGATGCGGGCGACTCCGGCGACTTCACGGTCACCGCGCCGCGCCGTGGCGTGAAGAGCCCACAAGACCTGTTCGCGGGCGCGCTTGGCGGCATCGCGACGAAGACGATCGGCCTATTCACCAACCCGGAGACCGCGTCGAAGATCGGCCAGGGCTTCGGCAAATATGCAGGCAAGGGACTGGCGGGCGCGTTCGAGGGGCAGGCCGCGTCGTCGATCGCGAACATGATCGGCATCAAGACGAACGGCACGGGCAGCGCGATCGGCGGCATGATCGGCGGCCTGACCGGCATTCCCGGCGCGGGGGCCGCGCTGGGCCTGATCGGCGGGCTGGTCGGCAACCTGTTCACCCGGCCGAAGTCGGGAAGCGCCACCATCACCTCCGTGGACAGCGCGGCGACGACGCGCGGAGCCGACTCGGTCACCGAGAAGCTGTCCGGCACCGCCAAGTCGGTGCAGGACGGCATCCAGAAGATCGCCGACCAGCTCGGTGCGCAGACCGGCGCGTTCAGCGTTTCGATCGGCAAGCGCGAGGATTATTTCCGGGTCGATGGGGGCGGCAGCAACCGGGTGTCCGACAAGCATCCCGGCTCCGGCCTTCTCTACAATGGCAAGGACGAAGCGGTCGCGATCGAGATCGCTATCCGCGACGCCATCGCGGACGGTGCGGTCAAGGGTCTGTCGCCTGCCGTTGCAAAGGCGTTGCAATCCTCGTCCTCGCTGGACAAGGCGCTGTCCGAGGCGATCAAGGTCCAAAACCTGGAAAAGAGCCTGGGCGGCCTGACGGGCCAGCTCAAGAGCATTTTCGACACGTTCGACCAGACCGCCGCCGATCGCGTGCGGATCGCCAAGGCTTATGGCCTCGACCTCCTCCAGGTCGAAAAGCTGAACGCGACCGAACGTGCCAAGCTTCTGGAAGACACGCTGAAATCGCGCATCGGCAGCCTAAAGGACCTGTTGACCAGCATGTCGACCGGCGACCTGTTCGAGGGCTCCGCCGCCGATCGCCGCAACGCGCTGTTGAAGGACATCGCCACCGCCCGCGCCGATGCCGAGGCGGGCAAGGATGGCGCGGCCGACAAGGTGGCGGAGCTTTACCGCCAGCTCCTGTCGACCAGCAAAGAGGCGTTCGGCACGGGCGGCGACGAATATGCCACCGACCGCAAATCGGCGGCGGCGGCGGCGCGCGCGCTGATCGATATCGAGACGAACCGCGTCAACTCGGCCGCAGGCGTCCAGGCGTCACAGACGAGCGCGATCGAGGCGGGCAATGCGCTGACCGCGCAGATGGTCAAGGCGGCCGACGCCCAGACCGAATTGCTCCAGGCGCTGGTCGACCAGGGCGCGCGGCGGGAAGCCTCGCCCGTGGCCCCCGACCTTGGCCTTGTCGAGCGCCACATTCTCGGCCGGGAATTGACAGTATGAGGACGGTCATCGTCGAGGCGCGGCCCAGCGACGCGACCGGCCAGCCGGTCGACATCCGCCTCGCGGGCGGCGGTTGCGGCCATTATCTGTTCAACGGGCAAAGCGACTGGCGCGCGGGCGTCATCAGCCTGCCGCGTCTTCAATCGTCGCTGGGCTTCGGCAAGGATGGCTTTACCGGTGGTGCGGTGGCGCAGGCCAGCGCGATCGGCTTCTCGCCCGCCATGGCATCGACCAGGGCGCTGGTTGCCGGGCTGATCTGGAACGACGCGGCCATCACCGTGTCGGTCGCTGACGACGAGGCGGCGGACCCGTCGTTCAAGGTCCGGCTGGCGGGCACGGTGGCGGGTTATTCGGTCAGCGCCGGGCGGTTCGTGTTCACCCTGTCCGACATGGCGGGCCGCCTGGGTGAGCCGCTGGTCAAGGACACGTTCGCCGGGACCGGCGGCATCGAGGGCGACGCAGCGGCAAAGGGCCGCGTGAAGCGGCGCAGCTGGGGCCGGTGCTGGAACGTCGAGGGCCGCGTCCTTCTCGCCGCCTACAATGTCTACGAGTTCGGCGACCCGACCCGCCAGCTTGGTGCGTTCGACGCCATCAAGGACAAGGGGCGGCCGGTCACGATCGTCACTGTCGCCTGGGCCGGTTCGGTCACCGCCACACTCGACGCGCTGAAGGCTGCGCAGGTGCCGGACGGGGGATGCGCTGCCGCCCCCTCCATCGCGTGCGTGAAATTCTGGACACAGCCGTCCACCCTGACCGCCGACCTGCGCGGTGAACTGGGCGCGGGCTATGTCGAGCATGTGCCCGGCATCGCCGCCGCCATTTCGGCAGCGGCCGAGGGGCCGGGCCTGGATGGACTGGCGGCCTTGGCGGGGCTTCGTCCCGACCCGGCCGGGCTTCACGCGGACGACGCCAGCGAAACGCCCGCCCAGATGCTGGATCGGCTGTGTCTTCGCGCCTCGCTGTCCTGGGGGGTGACAGCCGATCGCCGTCTCGCGCTGCGGCCCATCGCCTTTGCCGACCCGGTTGAGACCATCACGTTCGAGGATGTCGAGCGCCGCGCCGCCTATGCGCCGGTTGCCAGCGTCAAGGTCGGTTTCCAGAAAAACCACCGCGTCCACACCGATGGCGAAATCAGCGCCGCCATACTGGCGGGCGATGTCGTCTTTCCTGACGGGCAAAAGGTCGCCGACCTCCAACCTGCCCAGAAGGGCGCGGACGTGACCGGTCAGAATACGGCGGCCGATACCAAGGCTGTCGCGGGGCGTCCGGCCGCCACGGTCGTCGCCCAGCTCGACCGCATCGAGCCTATCGGCCGAGACACGGCCGAGCTGAAGGAAGCGCAAAAGGACCTGGACGATGCGGTAGATCGCCTGCGCCAGAGCGACGACGCGGCCGTCGTGGCGCTGGCGCAGTTGCGTGGCGTCGTGCTGGACGGTGCGGCGACCCAGCGTCAGCTCCAGCGGGCGGAAGGCAAGCTGGCCGCCGCGACGCTTCAGCTCCTGATGATGTCGGACGCGGCCGATACGCGGATGCGCGACGCCGGTTTCATCACTGATCCGGCCACCGGCAAGGTCTATGCCTATGCGCTCGACCGCCTGGGCGATCGTCAGACGAAGGTCGAGGCGACGCTGGACGCGCAGGCCGGGCAAATTGCTCTGCGCGCAACCAGTACCGAGGTGGACGAGAAAATCCTGAAGGCGGTGCTGAACCCCGAGCAGGTCGCCCAGCTGGAGCCGCTGCTGGCGCGGATCGCAGCGGTCGAGGTGGTCTATGACGCGCTGAAGGCGGAGGTCCGCACGAAAGCCGAGCTGGTCGAGCTGACCAAGGCGGTCGCGCGCATCACCAATGCCGAGCAGCGTATCAGCGCGGCCGAGGGGCTGATCGCCAGCAAGGTCGAGCAGACCAGCTTCGACCAGGCGCTGACCCGGATCGGCTCGGCCGAGCAGCTGCTGCAATCCTATGGCGAAGTGTCGCGCTACAGCGTCGAGCTGCGCCAGTCGCGCGCCGCGCGCAGTCAGAGCGATCAGGCGCTGTTGGCGTCGATCCTGGGGGACCATCAGGCGGACGAGCTGCGGCTGGCCGCACAGGCTCTGTTACGACAGGAGCTGTACGCCAAGATCGTCGATGGCGACGCGCTGGAAGCGCGGGCGCGGACAGAGATCGGCTTGCGGCTTCGCGACCTCGATGCGCGATCGGTGCAGGACCGGTTCCTGTCGATCGACCGTGATGCGGTGCTGGCGCAGGATATCGATGCGCTGGGTGTCCAGAATAGCCAGCAATCGGCGGAGATCGCCTCGCTGAAAAAGACGTCGCTGGCGGCGGGTGTCGGGATCGCGGGCATCGAGCAGACGATCCGCCAGCAGGCGCGTGGCCAGTCGCAGGCCGATGCGGCTCTCCTGAGCGGTATCCTGGGCAGCGATCAGGCCGAGAGCCGCTTCATCACGTCGCTGGCGGAAATCCATTCGCAGCTGACCACCACCCTTGTCGCAGGCTTCCAGGCGGAGGCGGTTGCCCGACAGGGGCTGCGCGCGCGGATCGATTCGGCGGACGCGCGCTTCGACCAAGAGGCGCGCAGCACCGCCGATCGCATCCGGGCGGTGACGCAGCTTATCACGTCGCTGGGAGCGCGCTTCGACGATCAGGCCACCGGGCTAGCGGCGACCCAATCCGACCTGTCGCGTCTGGAGCGAGTGACGGCCGAGGCAGCGCAGGCGAATGTCGATGCGATCACGCAGCTGCGCGCGATCGTGACCGACCCGAAAACCGGCTTGGAAAAGACGCGGACCGCCCTGACCTCACTGAGCGAACTTGTGGCGACGCAGAACACGGCGGCCATTCGTCGGCTCGACCTTCTGGAGGGCCAGGTCAACGATCCGGCAACCGGCCTAGCTTGGGCGCGCGGGGCCATCGCCGATCTGGCGCGGGTGACCACGAGCCGGGACGATGCAGCGGCCGAGTCCATCCGGCAGGTCCGGGCCGAGGTCGATGGCGTCGGGGGCGTCGGTCTGGAGCAGGCCATGAAGGCCGTCGTGGACCGGCTTGGCAAGATCGAGGGCACAATTACCTTCAAGATCGACGTCGACGGCAACATCACCGGCCTCCAGCTGGTCGGCGGCGCGAAAGGCCCCGGATCGCTCAATCTCATCAACACCGATTTGAGGTTGGGGACTGGCTTGCTCATCAAGAATACCGGCGCGTTCATGTCCGTCGAGGGCGTGGGCTTCGGTGTCGCCAAGGATTTGGTGGAATGGTTCGGGCCGACCATGGCGGTCGACAAGTGCAGCCGCGCCAATGCGATTACCTACAAGACTATCAACGGTGAAGTGTACACGGGGGGCAGTTTCTCGGCTGGTACGCTGCGCAATGGCAGCGCTTCAAGCAGCCTCGCCGCCGATGCGGTGGCGGAGGTTCCTGCTTTCGGATCGAACGGAAAGCCGGTGCGCTATGTCGCCAGCTGGTCCTATTACAGCGAGTATACCCGCACATTCGCTGCGGATAATGATGGGCTCGACCAGTTCAATCGAACGGTTGCGTCCTTCAACGCGACATCCGACGATGGCGGGGCCATCTATTTCGGCTCCAAGAACGACCAGCGCGATAGTTCGACCATCACGCTGAGCCGTGCTTTCGCGGGCGCATCCTATGCGCAGCTGGATCAGCGCAGCTGGACGACCGAGCAGGTCACCTTTCGCGGGTTGAAGCCTTCGCCGGGCGACGCGCCCGGCCGGGCGACCTTCACCGCCTCGATCGGGGGCGGCTTCACCGTGCTCGATCCCGTCCAGTCCACCGCCAATCGAACCCTTCGCCTCGCTCTGTCGCGCGGCTTCACCCTTTCCGAGGGCGTCATCCAGCGCCTGACCATCGTCGCGATCGAGGAGTAAATTCATGTGGTACACGGGTACGGCGACCTTCACCACCGGTAGCTTGGAGGTGGTTGGCGACGGCAATGTCGACTTTGTCAGCAACGTCTTCCCCGGCGACGCGTGCATCGGTCCCAACGGCCTCCCGATGGAGATCGACCGGGCGGACAGCCGCAACAAGCTGATCCTGCGGACGCCGTATAATGGGCAGGGCGGGACGGGGCAGTTCCGCGTCCAGCCGACCCAGGACTATATCCGGTCGCTGGCATATGCGGCCGTCGACCTGAAGAACACCTATGGCAATTACCGCGACACCGTTCTCCAAGGCATCTTCCAGCCCGGCACCAATGCCGCGCCAGGCGTCCGGGGCCTGAATGATCAGGATACCGGCTTGCGCTGGCTCGGTGACAACCGGTTGGCCTTGACGGCGGGCGGCGCAGACCGTGCTGTGGTGGGGCCAGACGGCCTTTCTGTATCCGGTCGAATGGACCTGCGAAGCACGATCGCGGTGGCCAATCCGAATAACGGCGCGGATCAGACCTATATCGCGCAGGACTTCTATTCGCCGAGCGGGTCGCTGGTGGGGCGGATTGCTTCGGTGCAGGCGACCGGGACGTTTGTCGATGCTGGTCAGCTTGCTCTGTGCACCGCGCGTGGTGGTGTCGCGACCGAGCAGGTGCGGATCATGGACACTGGCAATGTCGGCATTGGCACGACGGCTCCAGCCGCACGGCATCACGTCAAAGCGGCGGTAGGCGGCGAGATCGCGCGCTTTGAAACACCGGCCGCGCGTGGCGGCGGAAACGGTTATGTCAGTTTTTATGACGCCGGCGGTCGCAAGTCGTACTTGGGCTATGGCTCGCTCAGCGACGATTTCAACATCTACAACGAGTGCGTTGGCGGTGCGATAACTTTTGGTACTTCTGTAGTTGAACGCGGTCGTTTCGATGTTGGCGGGAACTTCCTCGTCGGTGTGGCGAGCGGCTCGGCAAACGTCATCGCCAAGGGCGTCGCGCAGGGATCGGCCGTTATGGCCGTTTTCTCATCGACGACCGGAAGCCAATCGGCCGCTTTCAATGCGGTTGCCGCGCATGGCTATAGCTCGGCCGGTGCCGCTATGAATGTCGGGCGGAACACGGACACGAACAGGTCGATCAATTCTGGTGGCACGGTGAACGCCAGCGGCGCCGACTATGCCGAGTACATGGTCAAGGCGGATGGCTGTGGGCTGATCGCCAAGGGGGATGTATGCGGCGTCGATCGCGACGGAAAGCTGACCGATCGCTGGTCGGATGCGATCAGCTTCGTGGTGAAGTCGACCGATCCGTCGCTGGTCGGCGGTGATACTTGGGCGACCCACTTGCCGCCCAAGCCCGAACTGCCGGGTGCCGAACCCATGCCGCCTGTTCAGCCCGGCCCTGCGCCGGTCGCCCCGATCGAGCCCGGCCCAGAGCCCGACGAGGAGGGGCCGGTGTATGCGGAATGGCTCCAGGCCCGCTTCGCCTTCGCTGTCGCAGAGCGCGATTACGCATTGGCACTTGCCGAATGGCAGGCTGCAACCGACGCCTATCCCGCTGCCCATGCCACCTTTGAGGCCAATCATGCGGCCTGGGCAGATGCCAAGGCGGCCTATGCCCGCGACCTTCCGGCATGGGAGGCGCAGCTGGAAGCGGCGCGCGTCCGTGTCGACCGCATCGCCTTTTGCGGACAGGTCCCCTGCAATGTCTCCGGCGATTTCGCGGTGGGTGATTACATCATCCCCGTCCAGGACGGTGCCGCCATCAAGGCCGTCGCGGTCAAGGACGACGACAGCCTGACCGACCGCCAGTATCGCCGTCGCATCGGCAAGGTCTGGGCCATTCGCGGCGGCCGTGCGTGGATCGACGTGCAACATGGCTGACGCGCCTGTCGCCGCCGGTTACGCGGCACAGCTCAAAGCGAACCAGCGCGAGTTGCCCGTCGCCACGGTAGCGGCAACGCATTTCCCCAAGGGACGGACCATCGCGTCCGCCTCGCCCTTCGCCACCGAGGCGGGGGCACAGTCCGAGGGCGCGCGGCTGGCCGATTTCTACGGCTATCCTCTGGTCGAGGACGTGGCGATCGTGGCGGGTGCGCGGGCGGACTTGCAAGGCCGTTGCATCGCCGCTGACTGCTCGCGCCTGGATTACCGGCCGGGCGACCTCGTCTTCGTGCTCGGGGCGCAGGAGCTGGACAACAACACCACATCTTTGACCGTGCTGAAACGCGTGGGGGCCTGATGCTTTCGATCGTTCATCCCATCGCCTTCACCGTCGACCAAGCGCGATCGTCGGGCGGCGCGGGGCTCGCCAATCTGGCGACGCCGTCGCCACGCGAGGCGTTCGCGGCGTCCACCGCCAACGCGACCATCGTCTTGGACCTGGGCAGCGCCCAGGCGATCGACCGCGTCGTCCTGGGCTTCACCACCGCCAGCGCCGCCGATGGGTTTGCCGTCGTGCCGGGCCTCGACGGCGCGGCAGTGCAGGGCGTCTTTGGGCATAGCTATCGCCGTCCGCCGGTCCTGCGCCACGGGCTTTGCGTACTGCCTGCGCCGGTCGTTACCCGATACGTCCAGCTCCGCGTCACCGCCGCCGCGCCGATCCGCGCGGGGGTTGCCGTCGTCGGGCAGGCGATACGGTCGGCTTACGAATATGGCTCGGGCCGCCCGCTGGTCGATACCGGCCGGTCCGACCGGCTCTGGTCGGGCGGTTTCGGCGGCGAGGGTGGTGCGGTCGCGGGCGGCTATGCCTGGACGATGGTCGACCTGACGGACGAGCTGCGCGACCGGCTGTACGCCATGCAGCTCGATTTGGGCACGACCGGCGATTTCCTCGCGATCGAGGACGAGGCGGCGACCTTCGGTCTGAACGAGCGTATTCACTGGGGACGTTTCCCCAAACTCGAAACGTTCGAGCGGCAGGCCGACGGCACGTCCAAGCTCGCGATGGCGATCGGGGATTGGGCCTGATGCGCCAGCGCACCCCGACGCGGCGCTGACGCATCTCCTATGGTAGGGCATGGCTACCCTTTTACCCTTTGAAGAGTCCGCCGCCCACACGCTCGGCATCGAGGGCGGGTACAGCGATCACCCGTCCGACCGGGGCGGCGCGACCCAATGGGGCATTACCGAGGCCGTGGCCCGCGCCGATGGCTATACCGGCGCGATGGCGGACCTGCCCAAGGCGCGGGCGCTGTCGATCTACCGTCGCCTGTATTGGGACAGGATCGGCTTGGACTGGATCGCCGCCGTCGATCGCGACACCGCCGCCGAGCTGTTCGACACCGCCGTGAACATGGGCGTCGGTGTCGCGGTGACCTTCCTCCAGCGTGTGTTGAATGCCCTGAACCGGCAGGGCCGCGACTATCCGGACCTCAAGGTCGACGGCAGTGCCGGTCCCGCGACCGCCGCCGCCCTGCGCGCGCTGATCGCGCGGCGCGGGATCGTCGGCCGCAATGCCGTGCTGATCTACCTCAATGCGCTTCAGGGCGCGCGCTACATCGAATTGGCCGAACTGCGCGCCGCCAATGAGGATTTCGTGCTGGGCTGGGCCCAGCGCGTCGCTTTCACTTTCCCCCCGACCATCAGGAAGGCCGCATGACCCCGCCGCTTCGCGACAACGGTTTCCCCTCGCCATTGGAGAACGGAACGCACGACCCGGCAGGACTGCCCCCGCCGATCGCCTTCGATCCGATGCTGGCCGAGGGCCTGCGCCTGGGCGGAGATGCCGGTGGGCTGGACACGCTCGACCTGGGGTCGGGCGCTCCGGCCTGGATGACGGCACTTGCCCGGTCGATCCGGCCGCTGTGCGTCGGGGCGTTGATGATGATTCCCACCGCCGGGGCGGCGTCGGTAGGGCTGGTGGCCATGGTCTCGCCCCGCGCCGCCGCCGCGATGGTCGCCGCTTCGACCGCGTTTCTGGCGGGTATCCCTACCGACATCGTGCTGCTGATCGGGACGCTGGCATCGGGTTACGGGCTGGCGAAGTCGGTCGAGCGCCTGCGGGGCCCGAAGTGAAAGGCCGGATGGAGAGCGCGCTGTTCGTCGTGCCGGGCGTGCTGGCGATCATCGTCGCGCTTCCCGGCTGCGCCACGACGCGCACCGACCAGCGGCTGGCCGAGCAAGCGGCGCTGTCGGTCGAACGGGCCTATCAGACGGTGGCGGTCGGCGAACTGGCCGCGCTGCATTCGGGCAGGCTCGACGCGTCGCAGCGGCGATGCGTCGCCATCCTGGACGGACGGGCGTATCGAGCGATCTCGGCCGCGCGTGTCGCCTATGACCGGCACGCTCCCACCCTTGCCGTCGAGGTTGCGGATGCACGCGCCGCCGTGCGTGATTTCTTGGATAGGAAAGGCTGTTGATGGACCTCGCCACGATCCTGAAGGCGATTGAGATCGTCGGTGCCGCGACCCCCGCTGCAATGCGCTTGTACGAGGGGTTCAAGGTCCTTGTCAGCGATGCGGACCGGGAGGAACTGCGACAGGTTCTGGCGGTGGCGCGCGCGCAGAGCGATCGGCTTCATGACGAGGTTCAGGCAGCGGCGCGGTAAATTAATGGCCGATTCGGGCAGAGGCGCCGGTGGTGACATGTTAACCATAACATATTGATGATATCGGTCCGGTATGGAGGCCACACCGGAACAGATTGCAGGACTGTCGGACCAGCAAAAGGCGATTCTGCGGCTCGTGCAACAGGGGCTGCGGTCGAAGGAAATCGCGCCGATCGTCCAGCTGGCTCCGGCGTCGGTCGACACGTATGTCCGCCAAGCCATGGGACATTTGGGGGCGGCGGATCGCCGCTCGGCAGCGCGAATGCTGGCGGATTTCGAGCAATCCGAACGTTTCGTATCTCAATCGCCAGACCTTTCCGAACCGGTCGGCGACCGCAAGAAGGTGGCTCGGCGGTTGGGCCGGTTCATCCTGTCGATGGCGACCCCACCGCCAATCGGGGGCAGTGAGAACGACCTGACGGTTGCCGGGCGAATCCGCGAAATGTTGCGGGTGACCTGTCTGTTGGTGACCGTCGTGTCGGCTCTGACGCTCGTTTTTGTCGGGGCCATGCGCGCATTGCATTGAGCCCCCTTGCGGAGGTTTCATGATTCACGTCGATCCGATTTCCGCCACTAGCGTGGCTCGCGACGCACAGGCCGCCTTCCGGTCTTACGACCATGCGCTACGCACTGCCGCCAGTCTCACCATCTCGTTTCTCGACACCATGGCCAATGTCGGTGGCGAAGGTGTGACGGCAAAGGAAAGCCAGCGTGTGCTGGCGACGTTCCATAAGAGCCAGGGCGACCTCGTCGCCGCGCGGGGCGGTATGGCCGAAGCGACCGTGTTGATGACCAGCCTTCAGCGGCGCAGCAACATCGCTGAAACCAGCTTTGGTTGCCCAGGCTCGAACAACCCCCTCGACAATGCCGAGGAAGCAAAGCCTTTGCGCGTCGTCGCCTGACGAAACGCGGTTACATTTCGCGTCTGGGATGCGAGGAAGGTGGTCGTCGCATGATACAGATCACCTTCCTCATCCTGACGATTTCCAGCCTGATTTACGCAGGCCTGTTTGGCGGAAGGGACGGCCGATGGGCAGCCGGAATGATTTTCCTCGCGGTACTGCTTACCTGGGTCGACGATCAGCTCTCCCCCTCCTACGCGTCGGTGCATCAGGCGGCGGTGCTGATCGACCTGCTCCTGCTGGGCGCGTTGATAGCTCTGATGCTGATCAGCCGGTCTTTCTGGCCGATATGGATGGCGGCAGCGCAGATGCTGACCGCGATCAGCCATTGTGCAGTCGTCTTCGTTCCGCAGTTCGTGCCCAGAATCTATTATGCCGTGAGCACTGTGTGGGCGGTCCCGTGTCTGGCTGCGATGGTAATCGGGATTGCGCTAGACAGAAGGTCGAAGAGTTTCGACAGCTAAGCCAATGGGTCCGGGCCTATCTGAAAGCCCAAGATGCCCGCCGCTCCCGCTTTTCCGCCGGGCTCTTTGCCGATCCGGCGTGGGACATCATGGTGGATATGTTCCTCAACGAGTCGCTGGGAAAGAGCGTGAGCATATCGAGCACGTGCATCGCCGCACGAGTCGCCCAGACGACGGGGCTGCGATGGATTGCGCGCTTGGTCGAAGAGGGGCTCGTCGTTCGTCACGACGATCCAAAGGACAAGCGCCGTGCCTATGTCGTGCTGACGGATCACGCTTGGCATCAGGTGTTTACGTGGGTCGTCGAGACCCGCAATTCTCTGGCTGCCGCAGAGCGCGGCTAGGACGTCCGTCACTTACGTTCTACAGCTGGGACGTGACACGCGAACAGTTCAACACTTTGCGGCAACTCATCCTTGAGGCCCTTCTCACGGCGGACGAGGTCGGCGCGGGCAACGTGGCTATTTGTCTCGACGCGGCGCTAGTCGAACTGACCGGCGAAGGCGTAGCTCCGCTAGATGCGGCCGCCGCCATTGAGAGGGCCAGCTAACCGGTCGCCGGCTACGCTGGCGATAGCGCGTTCATAGCACGACCGTCTGCATGACGAGCTTCAGACAGCGGCGCGCTGATTTATTGCTCGTTTTCCCGATTTACTGCTCGGAATTTTTGCGCGGCTACAGCCGGCGCGGGCGTCTTTACCGGATCGGCGGCGGAGGCGCGGATGCGCGGCCACGCGCTGGCGGGCACGATCGAGACCTATCGGTTGAGCTTCGAGAGCGGCGGATCGATGACCGGGCGGTTCCTGGTCACGCGGCTCGACTATTCGGGCGATTTTGGTGGCGAGCGGACCTACACGCTGGCGCTGGAAAGCTCCGGCGCGGTGGTGGCGGCATGAGCGCGAACCCTGTGCGCGGCGAGGCGAGCGTCCGGGTCGGTGGCGCGGAGCTGATCGTGCGGCCGAGCTTCCAGGCGCTGGTTGCCGCGGAGGGCGAACTGGGGCCGTTGTTCGAGCTGGTCGAGCGCGCGGGCGAGGGCAAACTCTCGCTGGGCGAGGCGGCAGCGCTGATCTGGCATTGTCTGCGCGACGTGCCGGAGGGGCTGAGCCGCGAACAGCTGGGCGAGGCGCTGGTCGAACTCGGGCTGGCGGCGCTCGCGCCCGTGCTGCGGCAATTGCTGCGCCAGATACTGGGCGGCCGATGAGCTTTGCCGAGGAGGCGGGGCGGCTGGCGGGGATGGCGGGCGCGGTGCTGGGCTGGTCGCCCGACCGCTTCTGGCGCGCCACCCCCGCCGAACTTCACAGCGTGGTGACGGCGATGGCGGGGCAGGTGGACGAGGCACCGCCGACGTCCGCCACGCTGGCCCGTTTGCGGGAGATGTATCCGGATGGATGAGCAGGACATCACGCCTCGTATCGATATGCGGGGCTTCACCGCCGATATGGCGGCGATGCGGGCCGAGCTGTCGCATGGCCTCGGCGATGCGGCGGAACTGGGCGCGCGCACGGTCGAGGGCGCGCTGCTGCGCGCCGCGCGGACCGGCCGGTTCGGGTTCGAGGAGTTGAAGGCCACCGCACTGTCGGTGCTCGACCAGATTGCGCGGGCGGCGTTGCGGCAGGGCGTGGGAGCGATCGGCAATGGCGGCCTGGCGGGACTGCTGGGCGGGCTGGTCTCCGGCCTGCCCGGGCGGGCGACGGGTGGGCCGGTATCGCCCGACCGGCCCTATCTGGTCGGCGAGCGCGGGCCGGAGGTTTTCGTGCCGACCAGCAGCGGGCGGGTGGAGACGCTGGGGGCCGCAGGCGGCGCGCGGGACGTGCGCGTCGCGATCACGATCAACGCCGGGGCGGGCGAAGCGGGCGGCGTGTTGCAACGCTCCAGCCGTCAGGTGGCGCGTGCGGTGCGGGCGGCGCTGGTGGAGGATTGATGCCCTATTCCTCCCCTGGAAGGGGAGGGGGACCGTGCAAAGCACGGTGGAGGGGTGTCACCGGTCGCGAGGGGTGTCCGACCTCTCCTGCCGGGACACCCCCCCCC